>CADBZW010000027.1 GCA_902799345.1 uncultured Bacteroidia bacterium
CGCCGTCGCCGAGGTACTGTTGCTTGTCGAGACCGAAATCGACGGTGCGATGGGTCACGAACATGTCAGTCTCTTCGAAGCTGCCTTCGTCGAGCAGGAGGGCGATGCGTTCGCGGGCAGTCATTTTGCCCTTCGCATGTTGGGAGTCGATGCGCTTCTGGCCACCGCCGAGACGGGCCTCACCGCGCTTCTCCAACAATTCCTGGATTTTTTGTTCTATTAACATGATATTCTGAGTGTTATGATTATTTCGTTTTTGACGCGGGACGCGGGACTGCGAGACGCGGGACAGGTCTAAAGTCTCGCGTCTCGTGTCTCGAAGTCTCGTGTCTTATTTATTCTTGTTCTCGCAAAGTTCAGTCAGCACGCCGAAGGTGGATTTCGGATGCAGGAAGGCGATGCTCAGGCCTTCAGCGCCGCCGCGCGGGGCCTGGTCAATGAGACGGATACCAAGTTCCTTAGCCTCTTCGAGGTGAGCTTCGATGTTTTCCACGGCGAAAGCGATGTGGTGCATGCCACCACGACCATTGTTGTTCTCAATGAACTTGGCAATGGTGCTTTCGGGGCTGGTGGGTTCCAAAAGCTCGATTTTGGTCTGGCCGCAGCGCAAGAAAGCGGTCTTCACTTTCTGGTCGGCGACTTCTTCGATGGCGTAGCACTTGGTGCCAAGCAGCGTTTCAAAGAAAGGAATGGACTCGTCCAAACTTGTGACGGCAATTCCAATGTGCTCAATGTGAGAGGGTTGCATAACTTATTCGAATAATTGATTGTTAAAAAATACGTATAGTGAATTCACGGTGCAAAGGTAAGATATTTCTTGCAGATTACAAAATGAAAAACAACGAAAAACCCCTTCCCTTTGTTGCTGCAAGTCTAGCAACCGGGAAGGGGCCCTTTTGGAAATACGTCAGATGAGCCTCAAGCTTAGAACCTGAAGGTGAAACCAATGTTAAGATAACTCATGTAATTGGAATAGTTGGCTTCTGCTTCCACTCCAAAATTGGGGGTGAAATAGTAGCGGGCACCGACGAACTCGCTATGGCAGAAATTCCAATGGCTTTCAGAATGATTCTCAAATCCACCATGCCCATTATCAAGATACTTATAGGTATGCTGCCACATGGCGGCACCCATCATCACACCAGCGTGGACTTCAAAGTCCCTAGTGATGTTCAAGCCATAAGAAGCTCTCGGCATGATACCAAAGTGCACATAGTAGTCTTTGTAATCATTATAACGATTAAAGTTGTTTACGTTGAAACCAGCATAGGCACCAACGGTAAAGTGGCCTTTCCACCAATTGTTTACTGCGGTGACGTCAACGGTGAGATTGGAACCAACACCAGGTAAAAAGCCTGCGCGAAGACCAATTACCGTTGTCCCCACCGGGTTCGGATCTTCAATGGCTTGAGCCTTCTGGCTCACGGCGAGGGTCATGATAGCGACCATCACGACCATAATAACTTTCTTCATTTCAATCAATTTTTGGTAAGGCTCTTTTTTGTTTTGGTCACCCGCCTTCGGCACAAGAGCCACTCAAGCCTAGGGCGGGTTTCTTGACTTGCTTTTCGCTGCAAAAATACTAACTTATCCTTTTTGGGATGTCGTTTTTCAACAACAACGAGGCTTGTCTTTACCAAATCACTTATGCACTCTACGAACGAAACTGTCCACCTCGGGCACGCCGCCTTGGTAGACAAGGTAGCCGTTGTAAGGCTCTCTCGGGGTGATTTCGCTGTTCACAGGCGTGAGCATGATGTTCTTCACCTCTTCCCTGTCCTGCGTCTGGCCCAAGGCCCAGCCCAACTTGATGTAGGCGGTCTCGGCGAGCATGTTCTGCGCCGGGATGATGCCACGGTCCATCAGGTCGCGGCCAGTGTCGTAGACGAACATGTGGGCATAGCCCCAAATGGTCTGCACGGTCATGTACTGGTGCACGCCCTTGTCGGTGGCACGCTGGATGGCGTCGAACATGCCACGGTTGACGTGACCCAAGCCGGTGCCGTCCCAAACGATGCCCTTGTAGCCGTTGTCGACCAAGGCGTCAAGCACGTCGGGTTTCATGCCAGGATAGTAGTAGAGGATGGCCACGCGGTCGTCGAAGGTCGGGATGATCTTCACGTCGCGGTCGTTGCGGCGGTGGTTGTAGACTTCCTTGATCGGCACCACGCCACGCTTGCGGTCGACAGTGGCGACGGGTGTGTCGCCGATAGTGCGGAAGGTGGAACGATATGAGGAGTGCATCTTACGCACACGCGTGCCACGGTGCAGGAAGCCGTACTCGTCGGAGGTGGGACCAAACATGCAGACCATCACCTCGGCAATGTCGCCGTGACCTGCAGCAGTCATGGCATGCATCAAGTTCAAGGCGGCATCCGAAGAAGGACGGTCAGATGAACGTTGCGAGCCGACCAAGACGATCGGCACAGGCAGGTTCTGGCACATGAAGGTCAGGGCGGCGGCGGTGTGGGCCAAGGTGTCGGTGCCGTGGCCGATGACGATGCCGTCGATGCCGTTCTTGATCTCCTCGCCAATCTTCTTGGCCAGGGCGATGTATTCCTTGGGCGACATGTTCTCGGAGAACACGGCAAACACCTTCTCGGTGTCGAGGTTGCAGATGTCGGCCAACTCCGGCACGGCGCCATACAACTCACCAGGCGAGAAAGCAGGGATCACAGCACCCGTGCGGTAGTCCAGACGCGAGGCGATGGTGCCACCGGTGCCGAGCAGCTTCACGTGCGGAAGTCCCTCGGTATAAGGAAATTCCTTCTCCGGGATGTGGTAGTTGGCTTTCTTGTAGTCAAGCTCGACCATGCCCGTGATGGTGCTGATGTCGACGCCGATGTTGTAGCCCGTGTTGACCTTCATGACGATGTGTTGGTCGTCCTGGAAGGCGGCGCGAGGCAGGATCGTGCCTTTGAAGAGGCCACCCGTGGTCTGGCATTCGGCCTGACTCCACACGCGGCAGTTGTATTTCTTGAGCACCTCAAGCGAGGCACCCCAATATCCTTGGAAAAAATCTTCAGCCATGTTCTTCTTTATTTGATGTTGTTAGCCAATTCTTTCATTTCGATGTTGCCCGTCGCTTCCCTCATCTGACCCATGATCCAGTTCTGGCGGTCGAGGTCGGTGCACGACTTCTTCTTAGGTGCGAAGCCGGCGCAGAGGTTGTCGAGCTTGGTGAGCAGGTCGTCTTTGGCGAAACGCTTGAAGCCAATCTTGTTGAGCACTTGCTCCATGGGCATTGTGGCGTCGTCGACCAAGGCGGGAGCCATGTTCCAAGCCAGACGGCAGTCCAAGCCTTGTTCCTTCAGGAAGGCGAAGAGCTTGAAGAGGGTCTCGCCGTTGAACTTCGAAGCGGGGTTCTTGCCAAGCAAATGCTTGAGTCTCATGCCGACGAAGCGACCCACGGTGCGGCCGTCCACGCCGAGCTTCTCGACCACTTCGGCCATGGCGGGGAACCAGTTCTTCGCGAAGATGTAACGGAAGCAGTCCTCCGGCACGTTCCACTCCTTGAGTTTGTAGTAACGGTCGATGATCTCGGTAGGCATCTCGGCACGCATGGCCTTGATGAACGCCGGGTCGAGCGGGATGGGAGCCGAGTCGGTGTCGGGATACATACGGTCGGCACCAGGCAACACGCGCTCGAAGATGGTGATGCCGTTACAGATGGCCTTACGGGTCTCCTTCGGCACGCCGTCGAAGGCCATGAGGCAACGCTCTTCGATGGTCTCGATGGCAGTAGGCATGTCGTTTTGCGGACCCCACACGAGGATGAGGGCATCCTCATCAGTGGCATGGATGCGCTTGGCCAGCTTATGCCATTGCGAGTGGCTCAGCACGGGTTCCAGCATCTCATCGTGGAGCATGTTGGGACGCTCGAGGCAGGCGATGACCTTCAGACGGTCGGCGATTTCGTCGGCGAATATCTTGCCGGGTTGCGTGAAGTGCGACAAAACGCCACGGAATTTCGGCAACTTGACGAGTTTCAGTGCGCCACCCTTGGCCTTGTTGTCGAGGATGGGCATATATTCGGTCGGGAACGACACGTCGATGACTTCCACTTTCCAGCCTTCTTTCGGGACTTCGCGGTTGAGGCGCTCTTGCAGTTGCACCAATGACCACTGGCGGAAGCACTCGTTGTGCGACAACTCAGGAATCCACTTGATGTGTTGCACGCCTTTCAGCTCGATGCGGGTGCCGCCTTTGCAGCTGACGTTGACGTCCTGACGGCCTGCGCCCATGCCCGTGCGCACGAGACCCGTGCTGCGGCCAAGGAAGCGGATGTATTCGCCCGTCTCCTTCAGCTCGTCGGGGTTCTTGCAGTCGGGATAGGTGACGGTCTCGATCAACGGCACGCCCAGACGGTCGGTCTGATAGATACGGCGGTGTCCGATGTCGCTGATCTCGCGGCAGGCGTCCTCCTCGATGCTCAGTTGGATGAGGCGGATGTCCTTCTTCGGCAGCTTGAGCAGACCTTCCACGCCCACGATGGCGGTACGCTGGAAGCCCGTCGGGATGGAGCCGTCAAGGTATTGTTTACGGGTGATATGCACCTCGCCCACGATATTCAGGTTGGAACGCAGGGCGATGATGATGGCGTTGTGCAGCGCCTCGCGGTTGATGGGGAACGGCGGGGTGTCGTCGATGTCGTAGGTGCAGGCGGTGCCGTTCTTGATGCGGTAGACGATTTCCTTCTTCGTTTTGAACTCCATCAAGGCTGTGCCGTCGTATTCGCCTAATTCTGAAAGAGTTGGGCGCATGTGACGAATCAGCTCGGCATCGTAATCCTCAAACTTGTTGAATTGTCCGGCGGGACAGTGGCAAAACAGCTTTTCTTTGGTCTTGATTTGCTGGTGCACTTCCAGTCCCGACATGAAGCCTATGCGGTCATAGTCTTCTTGGGTGGCTTTCTTGCGCTCGACGTAGCCGGCCTGTTGCTTGGTTAGCTCGTAGTTGGCGCGTGGGTCAAAGTTGGTGCTCATATTTCGTTAATTGATGATTCGATTCAAAGATTGAGGTTCTGGCGGATTTGCAATCCGCCAGCCTTGAATTGCGGATTTGTAATCCGCGCTTCAAAAACAATCGGCTAAAATAGAAAATATTTGGATTGGTTGAACGAAATTGGAAAGAAAATTTGTTCAATTTCAAGCCTTCCCGTCGTCAATCGTCCGCGCAATCTTCTCGATGTTGAGGCTGCGGGCCGAGGCATCGATGATGTCTTTGTAGATACCGCCTTTCTTATAGATGCTGTCGGGGTCGCCGTCCTCTTCAACGCGACCTTGCTGGAGGGCGTAGATGTAGTCGGCGTCGATGATTTGCGAGATGCTGTGAGAGATGATGATGACGGTGCGGTCTTTCTTGATGGCGTCGATGCTGTTTTTGATCTGCTCGGTGGCGATGGCGTCGAGGCTGGCGGTAGGCTCGTCGAGGAAGATGATGGGCGGGTTCTTGAGGAACATTCGCGCGATGGCCACACGCTGCTGCTGACCACCCGAAAGGTCGGCGGCGTTGTTGTTGAACTGCTTCGGCAGCTCCATGACCTGGTCGTAGAGGTGAGATTTTTTGGCGGCCTCCACCACGTCTTCATGGGTGGCGTTGGGATTACCGTAAAGGATGTTCTCTTCTATCGTTCCGTCAAAGATATGGTTCTTTTGCAGCACGAGGCCGATGTTCTCGCGGAGGTATTGCGTGTCGTATTCACGCAAATCCACACCATCGAGTAGAATCTGACCCACCTGAGGCTCATAGAACTTGTCCAACAGGTTGACGATGGTGCTCTTGCCTGCACCCGAAAGGCCCACCAATGCGGTAATCTTTCCCGTGTCGATGGTCATGTTGACGTCGAAGAGGGCTTGGTTGCCATTGGGATAGGTAAAGTCGACGTGTTTGATTTCGAATTTGCCGTGGATCTTCTCAGGCTTGTAGCTACCCGAAGGCTCCACCTCTTCTTCCGCGTCAAGGATGCCGAAGAAGCCCTCGGCGTAAATCAAGGCGTCGTTCACGTCGTCGAAGATGCGCTGCAGCTGCGTGATGGGTGCGATGACGTTGCTGAACAGCATCACGTGGTACATGATCTTACCGATGGTCATACCAGGGTACCCTATTAATACAAGGTATGCGGTGAGGATGATGACCAACACCGTGCCGACCTGCTTCACAAAGCTCTTGATGCCGTTGTAGTAAAACGCCACCCTACGCGTTTTCATTTGGTTTTCCGTCACTTGATTCTGGATATCCAGCTGCTTCTGTCCTTCGATTTGCTCACGGTTGAAGCTCTTGATGACATTGATGGAGTCGATGATGTTTTTGATGCCCTGGCTCTTGGTTTCAAGGTGACTACGCATCTCGCGGCGCCACCCTTTCAAACGCTTGGCTTGACGGTAAGTAATCCAAAAATAGATAGGCACGATGCCCAATGCCACCAAGCCGACATACACGTTGGCGATAAACATGAGTATCAATGCCAAGAGGGCGCTCGTAAACAGCGGCAAAAGGTCGATGAAGAAGTTTTGCACCGTGCGTGAGAGACTGCTCACGCCTTGGTCAATACGGGCTTGGAGCTTGCCAGTGGCGTTGTCGCCCGTGTTGAAAAAGGCCATGCGGAAGGTCAGCACCTTTTCGATGACGCTCTGGGCGAGGTCGCGGCTGACGAAGATGCGCATACGCTCACCGTAGTAGTTCTGCGCGAAAGTGATGAGGGCCGAGATGATTTCCTTACCCAGCAAGACCACAGATATCATGATGACGATGTGAGCGGCAGCATGCCCCCATTGCTCGCCAGCAGTGACGAGTCCGTTCACTTGGTCGACTGTCCAGTCGAGCACGATGGCATTGACCTGTGCCATCAAGGAGCCGATAAGGGTAAGTACTAAAGTAATGAAAACCAGCCACTTATACGGTTTTACGAAGGGGCTGACGTTTTTGAAGAGTTGAAAGAGATTCATAGAGCATTAATTCTGAAAAGGCAAAAATACAAAAAAGAAAGGCAACCCAAACGGATTGCCTTTCGATTTTCATCGGTTGGTCGTTTGTAGGGCTGTCACAGCGTGGCAGCCGTTTTTGCGGCGGCTGCCGTGATACGACAGCCCTACAGACCAATCAATCAATGCATGACAGTGACGCGCTTCACGGTCACACCGCCGTCGGTGTAGATGCGGACCATGTACATGCCGGTGTTGAACTGAGCCATGTTCAGGATGTACTCATCTTGATCAAGCTCGGTGTCGAACACCACCTGGCCGAGGACGCTCACCACAGTGATGCGGTTCATATCCTTGGCTTGGATGGTCACATTGCCCTTCGTCGGGTTCGGGAAGAGGGCCACGTTGGCTTCGTTCTCGATCACGTCGTCGTAGTAAATCTCAACTTCCACGATCTCGCTTTCGCAGTCGGAGTGGATGGCTTGGGCACCGATCATGAAGGTATGCTCGGGTACTTGGCCGTCGAAGCCCAAGAAGATCGGGTGCTGACCCACAGGCAGTTCACCGATGAGTTCACCGTCGGCGTACAGTCTGATGGCAGTGGCGCCTTCCGGATCCTCCCAATCAACGTAGAGGCCTTCCATGCCTTCGTTGTTCATGTACTGGCCAACGAGGTTGGTCACAGGAGCGCAGAGGTCGCCAGATTCAGCGCAGTCGCCGCAGCTCATGGCATAGTAGTAGTTGTTTTCAGGCAGTTCGGCAGTGCCGTCGTAGACCACGCGGACGCAGATTTCCTGGCCGTCGCCTTCGTAGGTGTAGGTGTTGGTCGGGGCCTCAACGAAGGCTTCCCATTCACCGTCAACGAAGATCATGGCACCGAGGATGCCTTCAGCAGGAGTCGGAGGCGTAGGAGGCGTGGTACCTTCTTCAACGTAGGCACGGATCATCCAGTTGCCGTTGTAGGCACCACCAGTGGCTGTCACAACCGTCTGCCAATCATCAGCCAGCAGGTCAGAATAGAGCCACATACCATTTGCATTACCAGCCTGAGTATCAAGAGCAGCCACAAAGCCACCGTCGGTGTGCATCACAACCCACAGGCTTTGAGCAGGATCAATCGTTACAGGAGTGGTGAAGGTGAACTCGACAAAGTCTTCGGCACCAGTGGTGCTATAAGGCTGTGAGTAGACCAGCGTAGTAGGAGCGGTAGTACCGCCTTGGTAGATCTCGATGTTGCCAGTGTTAGCAGCAGGATCATAGTAAGCAGCCTTGGTCAAGGTGTTGCCTTGGTAACTGCCAGCAGGGAACATAACACCGAATGAGAACGGGAAGACCTCACCAGTGGTTTGGTTGGACAAACCGAGAATGGTGTTGCTAACGGTACCATTGTCGTAATAGATCCAACCATCGCGGTTGTCAAAGTTGACAGTCTTGCCAACGACAGTCTTGCCAACGACAGAAGCGCTAGTGGTATTTTCAACCATACGGTACTCACCGTTGTCAACAGCAGGCTTGTTGCATGCGAAGCCAAGGGCTCTGCCGTTTTCAGTGATGGTGAGGTCAACTTGGTCGTTGGTGCCACCGAAGGAGACAGTGAAGGTGTAAGTCTTACCAGCCTCGAAGACATAGTCGTCATAGCGGCCAGGAATGTTACCGTTGGCGGAAGCAATCCAGACACGGTCGCCAGGAGTCGGGTTGGTGATGCACCAGTCGTAGGTACCGGCAGGAACGGTGATGCTTTGAGAACCAGTCACAATGATGTTGCTAGTGTTCAAGTTACCATCGGCATTCTCCGGGATCTTGTACTCGAAGTTGTCGTACATGCCGGCAGGAGCGTTGCCGCTCGTGGTCAGACCGCCAGTTTCAGGAATGATGGTGCCGTAAGCAGTAGCATCGGCATCGATCAGCATCTGATAGCCGGTGCCATCCTCCCAAACATCCTGAGGAACACTCAAGACGATAGTGGCTTCTTCGGTAGGAGTCGGAGGAGGAGTCGGGCCATCGCCACCGGCAGGATACGTCCAGCTGATGGTGTTGCCTTCGACGTTAACAACGCCGTCGACGACGCCAGCATAGTTGTCGCAAGGCTCGTATTGCCATTCGGCTTCAACATAGTCGCTCATGCCAGTGCTGTAGATAGCAGCAACTTTGCAGATGTAGTGTTCACCCTCGACGAGGTCGGCGGTGGCCACTTGGCAGAACGGTTGTTCAGCAGGCGTGTTCTCGTTGAAGATCGGCTCACCATCGATGCTGGTGCACATGATCTTGTAACCTTCGAGGTGACGCATCGGGTCATCTTCAGGATTCGAGAGAGTGCCATTGGGTTGCCACATGGCCCAGCCGGTGCGGCTGACATAGAGCTCTCTGGCGTTGAAGATCTTTTCGATCAACACGTAGCGGAGATCCATGGGCGTCCAGATTTCTTGATAATCAAGCTGCGTGAAGTAACCATCCTTTTCGACAGTGATGTTGTAGTTACCCTTGCGGAACTCGGGGAACACATAGTAACCGGTCTGGTCGAGGACCAGCGGTTCGATGGCGTGGAGTTCTTGTTCACCAGGATTGGTGTTCTCGAAGGTCACCACGGTGCCTTCCGGGCTGTCGGCGCTGTTGAGCACCACGTTGACAGTCACACCTTCCATGATGGTCATATCCTTGTCGATGCACGGAGCGCAACCAGTGTGCCACGTGATTTCGCTTTCACGCTCTTCGAACGGATAGTCGATACGCGGGTTGTTCGGGTTGTCGGCTTGGTTGCCAGCATAGACGGCGCTAACGCCCCACTTGTAGACACCAGGCTCGGCGTTCGGCCAGCTCACGTCGAAGTAAGCGGTATCCGGCACCCAGGCGGTGGCCAGGAACTCAGTGTTTTCACTGTTGTAAGGACCATCGTTGTAGCAGTCAGTACGATAGATGTTGTAGTGATGCAAGGCGCGGGTAGGTTCGGCCTCGGCAACGGCTCTGCCAGCCTCGCCGATGGTGATATCGTCGACATCCAGATAGAACATGTCGCTGCAGTTGAAGTGACGGAGAGCCACATAACCGGTTTGGCCGGCGTATGCGCTCAGGTCGACATTGAATTCGTACCAAGTGCCTTGGGCACGACCGCTGCGGGTGTTCATGGCAACAGGCTTGCCGTTGTTGTCACCCTTGGCGCTCATCGTCCATTCCTGAACCATCGTGAAGGCCGAAGCGCTGGTGTTGCCAGTGGTGGAGACGGCCACGCCGAAGTGCTCAGCAGCGTAGCTGGCGTCTTGAGCGCAAGCGTAGAATCTCAGCTGGCCACCCAGTTGCACCTGAGGCGACACGAGGTAGTTGTCAGGATGGAGGACACCGTAGGTGTTGTCATAGCTCTGTGAGAACACGAAGTCGGCGGAGCCGTCGTGACCGGCTGCACCGCTCATCAAGTTGGAAGCCATATCCCAGTTGAAGCCGTCGCCATCAGCGTCGATGGTGGTCCAGCCTTGCATGCCGTCTTCGAAGTCGTAGGTATCGCCAGCGATAGGCGGTTCGGGCAGGAGGTTGAAGCGGATGTAGTCGAGGTACACGCAGTCGTCGTTGCTGTTGACGCTACCGTCCTTAGTATAGCTCCATCTGAGGGTGTGTTCACCTTCAGTGATAGGATAACGCTTCTCACCCCAGTTGCCAGCACCAGTGAAGGTGGCCATCTCGTTACCATCGAGGTAGAAGTGACCATAATCCCAGTTGTTTTCGCAGCTCGGCTTGATGAAGAAGCTCAGGATACCGTCGTTCGGGATTTCAACAGTCAGGTTGAGGTCGCTCACCACGTTGCCGACGCCAGCGCCACCGCTCTTCAGGCAGTAGGTGCCTTCGTAAGGATTGTTCGTGGTGATGGTCCAAGGATAGTTGGCTGTGGTTTCCCAATCGAACTGGCTGAGGTCGCCGGTCTCGAAGTCTTCAACCATCTCATTGTAGAAGTTGAAGTCCCACCAAATCTTGACGAGTTCTTCGCCACCAACCTCGACGGTTTCAGCGCAGACATTGGCAGGAGCGTAGAACACTTCGTTCATGATGAAGTTGACGTCGTTGACCTGGCCCTGGTGAGGAGCTTGGAAGGGCAGTGCATGATTCGTGACGGTTTCCTGATAGCCTTCCTTGTTGGCAACGGCCACGGTATAGTTACCAACGTAGACTTGGACGTTGTAGTAACCGTTGTCGTTGGTGGTGGCGGTGTAGGTGTGCTCGTGGCCAAATTCGTCGGTACCAGTGATGGTGACGGTGACACCGCCGATCGGGGTGACGCCGTCCTGCTCGTAAGCATAGCCGTTGATACCGGTTTCATTGGTGTAGCCAGACACCTTAACGATAGCATCGTTCGAGAAGGCGGATTCACCTTCGTCGTAGATGGCGGTGACGTTGAACTTGTAACCATCCATGTTGTAAGGCAGCTCGCTGGCGGCCACGGTGTAGGTGGTCATGTTGACTTGGTTGACGGTGGTACGATCGAGATACTCGTCATCCTTGTAGATGTAGTAGTAACGATAGGTACGGTCGACAATCGAGTTCCAGTTCAAAGTGGTGGTTTGGCCTTCGAAGAGTTCAACCGGGGTGGCGGTCAAGTTCTGAGGCACGTTGAAGTGCGTGGTGAAGCCCCAAATGTCGCCGATGGTGGTGCAGCCGACAGGCTCGCCGCCATTGGTGCGCTGGTCGACACGCCAGAAGTAGTTGGTGTTGTTCCAGAGGTTGGTCACAGTGTATTCCTCAGCGAGGTCGTTCGTCCAGTCGACGAGGATGGTCTGAGGATGCGTCTCCACTTCATCGTCCGGCCAGTAGGTCGTGCTGAAGGTGAGGCGGTACTCGGTGCAGTTCGGGTCGAGCAACCACTTCAGGGTCACGCTGTTGGGCTGGATGCCTTCGGCGTTGTCGATAGGAGCGACCACGACAGCCTTTTCGGGGCAGGGCAGTTCTTCGATGCCGATTTCGACTTCATAGTCGCGGTCGGTCGAGGAGGCCACCAGGTAGTAGGTACCGGGCAGGATGTTGAGGTTCTCGATGACCGGGCCGGCGCTGAATTCAGCAAATGCGCCAGGCACTTCAGGATCGACGGGCTGATCGGGATCGACGGGAGTGCTGGAAGCAGCGTTGATGGTGACATCGTCAATAAAGACTTCGTATGCGTCATAATTGACATCGTGGAAGGCAATCCACACGTTTTGGCCAGCGTATGCACTCAAGCTGACAGTATGTGAACGCCAGTTGTCCCAACGATCGTTCGTATGGCGAACGGCAGCGTTGCCATTCGAACCAGCCTTGGCTTCGCCACCCCAAACCTGGGTGAAGCTGCTGGCAGTCGGGTTGGCTGCAGTGGAAACACAGACCGAGAAGCTCTCCGGATAATCATCGTTGGCGTTGTCGGCCCAGAAAGTAATCGAGGAGTTGTTGTCGATGCTGTATTGCTGGGGGCTAACGAGGTATGAGTCGGTGTCATAAGCGCCATCATAGTCGACGAATGAGTAGCACATGGCAAAACCAGTACCACCATGAGTATGAGTGGTATAATCATAACCACCAGGATTGTTGTCGCTGTGGAGCCAAGTGCCGCCATCGGCGTTGACATCAAGGACAGTCCAGCCTTCGAGGCCGTTTTCGAAGCCGTAGGTGTAGGCATCGCGGTTGTCGCGGTTGCCACCCTTGAACTTGATGATGGAGCGGCTGGTGGAGGTGGACAGTGAATAGGTATTCGTAGTGGTGTTGTAGACCGTGCCATCGCTGATGGCGTAAGCCGAGGCGTTGAAGCTGATGTTAGTTTCAGCCTTCCATTCCGTACCGTTGGGGCACTGTGTATCGTTGCGAAGCACGCAGATCAACACGTTGCTGGTGCCGTCCCAGGCGAAGTTGCCTTGGTTGAATTGGAACTCGTTCCAACCCTGAACCGTTTGATGGTCGCCAGCGAACACCTTGGTCATGCCGCTGGTGAGGTGCGAGTTGGTGGTCAGGGCGGCGTCGCTCACGTTGGCCATCCAAATCTGGATGCCATGAGCCGTAGGATTAGAAGCGACGGAAGATGCATACCAGCTCAAGCTCGTCATCGGGGCGCGGCCCACACCGGCGGCCTGCAGTTCAGCAGCGGTGTAGAGGGTCTCACCGATGGAGTTATAGAACCAAGAACGGAAAGGAACATAGTTGAAGGTCGAGGTGCTGGCTTCGTTGCCGATTTGGGCCTCGAAGGTGCCGCCGGCAGGAGTGCTGCCGCCGCCTTGCATCGGGCGTTCGGTGTAGTTGTTGTTAGCCATCGGGCCAGGCTGGCCATAGAAGTCCTCAGTGTAGAGGGCCACCTTGCCATTCTGGTAGCCTTCCATCACGTGGGCGTTGAGGCTCATGGCTCTGTTGACCTTGAACTTCATCACGGCGTCGTAGCCATCAGGAATGTTGGCTGCGAAGTCGGGCATGTCGTAGTTCTGGTGCAATTGGAACTGCTGGGCAGGACCGTCCCACAGGTTCGACATGTACTTTCTCCATTGCGTGGCTTCGGTCACGGTGCCGAGGTCGTAAGCCTTTTCGAAGACATCGGGGCAGTAAGGAGTATAAGGAGCAGCTACAATCTGATAGAGGTGCGTGCTGCGTTCGGTGGTGTTCACGGCGAGCAGGCTCTCGATCGTTTCGGTGCTGGTCCAGTCGCGGTTGGTGTTGAGGTAGAGGTCAACGCCAGGACGGCCGTTGGCGGCCACGGTGAAGGGATACTCGGTGGTCTCTTCGTCCATGCTGAAGTAGCCGTTGTTGTGGAGGAAGTCGATCAGGACGACTTCGACGTCTTCGTCACCATCGTTGTAGAGGTTGAAGTGATAAGGCTCCATCCAAGCGCCGTTGGGGCGTTCGATGAGGAGGCGGTCGATGCTTTCGTACTCACCTTCACCCACGCCGTAGGTCGACAGGGTGTGCAGACCTTCCTCATAGGTGTAGTAAGCGTAGGTGTAAATCACGGCAGCGCCCACCGGAAGTTCTGGTTCTTGAGCAGCATCTTCCGGAGTAATAACCCTAGCTAAGAGGACAAGGTCGGATGAGCCATTGATATAAGCCTCCAAGGCGGGGTTGAATGCATAGCCCTCATTGGGCAGCAAAATGAATCCCCAAATGTAATCCATCTCATCAAGGTTGTAGATAGGATCGGGGTTGATTTCGCGGCCCGGCAATATGCCATGAGGCAATGTAAACCATGAGGCAGCCATGAGGCTGTAGTTGGCATCCTCAGGGATGGTCACGTTTTGGGTGACAGGCTCACCCCAGACAGGAGCGACGAAATCGTTGATTTCGACGACGTCGACGACTTCGTAGTCGGGACCTTCACCCATGGTAACATTGATTTCGACATCGTCGAGACCAACGCCATAGCCATATTTGTCATGCATCAAGAAACCGATCTGGTAGTTGCTGGCAAAACCAGTGAGTTGGATTTCACCCATCTCAGTCCAAGAGGAATGGGCAGTAGTGGTGTAATAAAGCTGTTGCCATGCGCCACCGTTCACGCGGTAGTAAACACCGAAATAATCGATGTCGCCAGCCCAGCTTCTGTTGACGAACCAGCAGTTGATGGTGCCTTCCGTTGCGGTCGAGAAGTCGAACATCGGGGAGACCAGATAGGTCTGGTTTCCAGTGCTGCTGTGGGTGATCAGGGCATTGTAGCTGCCGCTATGGGTGCCGGTAGAGGTGGAGTAGTCACCCACGCCGACATGCCAGTTGCCAGGACCTTCAACAGTCCAGCCAGCCGGTAAAGCACCTTCTTCGAAGTCGATAATTTCGGAAAGGGATTCGCCGCCACCTTGGGTGACGGTCACATCGACACCATCATTGGTGCCAAAAAGGCTCACAACGAACTCGTAGGTCGCGCCAGCCTCGAACACGTAGTCGTCCTGGCGACCGCCAGCAGAACCGTTTGCAGCGGCAATCCAGATGCGATCACCGGGAGTCGGGTTGGTGATGCACCAGTCGTAGGTTCCAGCAGGAATCTGAATGCTCACACTGTTGTTAATGACAATGTTGGAGGTCTCACAAACCCCATCAGCATTCGTCGGGAGTTTGTACTCGAACTCGGCATAAATCGACTCGTTGCCAGAGCAATCCAAGCTCAAAGCACCAGTCTCTGGAATCGTCGAGCCGTAAGCCGTTGCATCGGCGTCGAGCAGCATTTGATAGCCCGAACCATCCTCCCAGACATCGCCAGCGGTCAAAATGATCGTGGCGTTGCCCGCGTTAGGAGCCACGGCTCTAATGGCCGGGGTACCCGATAGAGGGGACGCAGGCGTTCCATGCGCACCGTTAGAAACACGGTTTTGCGCAAACATCGCTCCAGGAAAAACCAAGAGCAATGCCATCATCAAAGAAAATACTTTCTTTTTCATAATGAATTGAATTTGGTTAATAATTAAGTGAATTGATTGAATTTGATAAATTTTTGTTCGTTTTGTTTGTTTCTGATCGAAAGCAAAAGGTATGGGGTGTTTTACTCCCCCTGACCCCCTCGAAGAGGGGGAAATGCAAAATCCATCGCCCCAAAATGGCACGATGTCAGCTAATTTCCTAAGCATGAAAATTGCATTCGAATGCATAGCAAACGCGTTTTTAATGTTGTCTAGACACTTATATGACTTGCAAGTCGGGTTTTACCCTTAGTCGTATTGGGCTTTTTTTTCGTTTTTTTTCACCGATTTTTGTATGTTGTTGATTTATAGTTGGTTATATACTTTTTTTATTATTTATTATAATTAGATAGGCTGCAAAGGTACGAATTAATTTTGAACATACATCAAACAATGGCGACAATCAAAGACGAGACGGAAGGTGACTCCCCCGCCCTGCGGGCACCCCCTCTCAGAGGGGGACGACTCCCCCGCCCTGCGGGCACCCCCTCTCAGAGGGGGATAGCCTACCGGACGCAGGAACAAATCGGTGGCCTTTTGGCCGGTTTCCTTGCTGCACATGCCGTTGGCATAACGGATGCAATGGTGGCAGGTCATTAATTGGGTGGGAATGGCGTCGGGATCAGTTGGGAGTTGGGGGGAATTGAGAATTGATAATTGAGAATTGACAATTGAAAATGATGATGTTGGGGTTTGCATGGATTCTTCCTTCGGGATTCTCCGCAAACTGCGATGGGATTGGTGATCATTAATTAGGGCATCTGTTAGTTTTTCAACCAGTTGGCGTTTCATCTCGCCGATGACGGAGGCGGGGATGAGACGTGGCTCGGCGAATTGCAATTCAAGATTAATGGGGTTGAACGACGTGTCGCCCCATTGCAAGGCCTTCTTCCGGATGTTTTCGGTGGCCTTTTCGGGGTTGGTGGCGGTGATTTTTTCACAGGTGACGCTGGTAGAGACGCGATTAATCGCGTCTCTACAAACGGCGACCATTTCATACCCGGTTTCGGTCTCCGCCAAGGTCAGATTAATGTCGATCTTTCGGTTGCCTGTGGAGGCCTCCACCTGGCGTTGCCATTCGATGTCGAGGTTGCGGTAGATTTTCGCGCCACGATGGGCGCCGTGGGGACGGTTGCACGAAACGGTTAGGCGGCTGCCACGATGTGACAGCCCTACAAAACCGTTGACTACGTCGGCACGGATGCCGATTAATTCGTTGTCCTGGCTCAAGAAACAGAGGCCGTCGCCGTTGTGCAGGGTCTTGTCGGTGACGAGTTCCATGCGCAAGGGGTTGCACCACTCGACCTCGCCGATGTATTCGCCCATGGATTTCGGCGTGAAAGGCGAGTCGATGCCCTTCTGCCGCCCATTAATGAAGAAATCCGTGAAACCTCGGTTGAACGATTTCTCGGGGTTGATTTCGAATGTGTATTGGCAATGGCCACGCGAGGCCATTTCATATTCCGTCCGGCGTTCAAAAATGGCGTCCAGTTTCTGGCGATAAAACGCCGTCACATTCTTCACATAATCAGCGTCTTTCATGCGTCCTTCGATTTTAAAACTGGTGATGCCGGCGTCCATTAATTCTTCCAGATGCGCGCTGTTGTTGAGGTCTTTCAGGCAGAGGAGATGCCTGTTTTTAATCAGCACGTTGCCGTCGGCGTCGAGGAGGTCGTAGGGCAGACGGCAGGGCTGGGCACAAGCGCCACGGTTGGCGCTGCGGTTGCCGATAAACTGACTCAGATAGCACCGCCCGCTGTGGCTGACACACAGGGCGCCGTGGACGAAAAACTCCAACGGCACGGTGGTCTTCTCCCTGATTTCACGGATCTCCTTGAGGCTCAGTTCACGACCGAGGACGACCTGACCAAATCCCAGACTTTCAAGTTGTTGCACCTTCTCAACGGTGAGGTTGTCGCATTGCGTGCTGGCATGGAGCGGAATGGGCGGCAGGTCGAGGTCGAGGAGCTGCATGTCCTGCACGATGAGGGCGTCGACGCCGGCGTTCCAGCAATCGTAGGCCAGTTGTCGGGCGCGTTCAAGTTCTTCCTTATATAATAAGGTGTTGAGCGTGACGTAGACCTTGGAGTCGTAGAGGGCGGCATGACGGCAGAGGCGCTCGATGTCGGCGATGCTGTTGGAGGCCTTCTCGCGGGCGCCAAACGAGGGTCCGCCGATGTAGACGGCGTCGGCGCCGTGGTTGATGGCGGCCATGCCCACCTCGGCATCTTTGGCGGGCGAGAGCAGTTCTATCTTCTTCGTGTTCATGCCGCAAAATTACGCAATTTCGGCATGATGCCGAATAATTTGCTATTTTTGCAATTTATTTTCATCTGTAATGAAAGTCAACGTCAAGGTCATATTGTTTTCACTCACCGCTGTCGTCTTGTTTCTCTTCCCGATACAGCAAGCCACGGGCCTCTTCAAATTCAAGAAGCTTTATGGTGCTATGGAGGAACAGCCCAAGCCCCGACTGACGGCACAGCAATGGCTTGACTGCAGCTTTCAGGACGGCGCCGAGGCTTATCTGCAACAGCATTATGGCTTTCGGGAGCCATTAACGCGCCTTTACAACCAGTACATCTGGGATTGCTACGGCTTGACCTTCGCCAAGGAAAGAAACTGGGTCTTCGTCAGCGACGACGGATGGTATTACGAATCGAGTTATGTGCAGGAATACTACGAAGGCAGCTCCTGGAAATACGCCCAAGACTCCTTGCAGATGGCGAATATCCTTGGCAGGGAAGCCTTGATGCTTTCCCAAACCCAACAGATCCTCGACAGCATGGGGGTCCACCTTTTTGTGTTGCTGGAGCCAGGGAAAGAATTAATCTATCCCGAACACATCCCTACCAACACGCAATACCACCACGACAAGGTGTTCTCGGCCCACAAGTTCCTTCACCAACGCTTCGAGGAGCTAGGCATCCACTACATCGACGCGGGAGAATGGTTCTTGCAGATGAAAGACACCGTCGACTTTCCCCTGTTTCCGCAGACGGGAACGCATTGGAGCAACCTCGCCGCCATGTATGTCGCCGACAGCCTCATCCGCTACATGGAAGACTTAGGCGACGTCAACATACTGAATTTCAAGATTGGGGAGAAATACGTCAAGACCAAAGAGCCTGACAACGACCTCGAAGAATGGCTGAACCTCATGCGCCCTCTGAAAGGAGAGCCTAACTATTACGCCAAGACCCCCATCGTGGACGACCCCACAGCCGTGAAACCCAGGCTCATCACCATCGGCGACTCGTTCTATTGGAACATCCTCAACCACGCGCCATTCAAGAGAATCTTCGGCAGCGTCCCTTATTGGTATTACTTTAGCACCATCTATTTCGATGGCCCCGAGGTGAATGTAGCCGACATCGACCTGCTCGAAAAGGTGACGGGAGCCGACTTCATCATGCTGGCCTATAGCACGCCACAGCAATACGAGATGAGCAACGGCTTCGCGCAACGCTTCCTGATGGAATGGTGCTACGACAAAGAAGAAATTGAGCCTTTGAAACAGAAGATGAAGGAACGCATTAGCCATGACACGCCCTGGATGGACGGTATCGTCAAAAAAGCTGAAAACATGGGCGTTTCCGCAGATTCAGTCCTGAATATGGAGACCGCCTATTTCATCACCAAGCGTCCCGATGTCTGCTTCCCCGCCCTGACCGACAGTATTCCGCTCAAACGGTCGGGCAAAGCCGAACTCCTCCTAAAACGAAAGAGCCACACCGATGAATAGCCGCACCCAAGTCATATTGTTCGCCTTGACCGCCCTGTTGCTGTTTGCCTCCGCAATACAACAACAGACGGGGCTTTTCAAGTTCAAGGAGCTGAATGGCGTGGTCTATTCGAACTCTAAACCCGACTTGACTTGGAACAACTTCCTCGATGGTGGCTTGCAGGACTCGACCGAGGCTTACCTGCAACAAAACTTTGGCTTCCGCGAGCCTCTGACGCGATTCTACAACCAGATGGAGTGGACTTTGTTCCGCTATTCTCAGGTGGCCGCGGACAAGCGTATCGTCATTACCGACGACAACTGGATTTTTGAGCCGTGGACGGTGGAGGAATACTACCAAAGCCACGCCTACCAACATGCCAAAGACTCGTTGGAGATGGCTGAAACATTAGAGGCTGAAGCGCAAAGACTACTCAGACTACAACAGCTGCTTGAGCCTTACCACACCCGCCTCTTCGTGGCACTGCTGCCAGGCAAGGAATTAGTTTGCGGCGAGCACATGCCCAAAAACACCAGCTACATCAAGGAAAAGAAAATCACGGCATACGACTTCTATAGGACACGATTCAAAGAGCTGGGCGTCAACCACATCGACTTGGGTGAATGGTTCGTTCAGATGAAAGACACGGTGAGCTATCCGCTGTTTCCGCAGACGGGCACGCACTGGAGCAACCTCGCCGCCATCCACAGCACCGACACCCTCATCCGCTACATGGAACACCTGAGCGACTCCAACATGGTCAATATCAGGGTTGGCAACGCTTGGCAGCGCACCCTCAAGCCCGATGCCGACCTCGAAAGCCTGATGAACCTCATTTGGCCCATACAGAAAGCGCCCAACATGTTCGCTACGGCCATTTACGACCTCGACACCACGGCCTGGCGTCCGAAGCTTATCACCGTTGGTGACTCGTTCTATTGGAACATCCTCAACTATACGCCAGTGTGGGCCGTGTTTGAAAGCGTCCCCTATTGGTATTACTTCAGCACCGTCTATTTCGGTGACGACGACCTTAACGTGACCCATAAGATCAGCGACATCGACGTGCTTCAAGAGGTCATCGACGCCGACTTCGTCATGCTCTCCTACTCCACCACGGCCCTTTACAAGATGAGCAACGGCTTCAGCCAAAGCCTGCTCGACAAATTAATACAAAACCAACAAACTGAACAATATGTACGGCTGCCACACTGTGACAGCACCAAACACGTACGGCTGCCACACTGTGACAGCCCTACAACTGTAAACTATAAATGTACGGCTGCCACACTGTGACAGCCCTACAACTGTAAACTATAAACTGTAAACTATAAACTGAAAAAAAATGGTATTCAGCAGTAACGTATTCCTACTCTATTTCATGCCAGCGTTCTTCCTGGTGTATTTCCTCATGCCAAAGAAGACCCGCAACTATGTGCTTTTGCTGGCTTCGCTCATCTTCTATGCCTGGGGCGCACCTGAGTTCATCATTCAGCTGGTCGTTTCCCTCGTCGCCAACTTCTTACTGGTCAAGTGGATGTGCGCCACCGAGAACCCCCGAAAACGCAAATGGCTCTGCGGCATCTCCATCGCCATACCGCTGGGGTTACTGTTCGTCTACAAGTACGGCAACTTCACCATGGAGAACCTCAACGCCCTCATTGGCCTGACGGGTCACGCGCCGCTGTCGTGGAAGCGCATCATGCTACCCATCGGCATCTCGTTCTTCTCGTTCCAGAGCGTGACCTACACCTTGGACACCTACCGTGGCGTCAACCAGCCGTTGAAGAAGCTGAGCGACTACATGCTATACATCACCATGTTCCCGCAGCTCATCGCAGGTCCCATCGTGCGCTACTGCGACGTCGCCGACCAAATCCGCACGCGTGAGTCGACGATGGCCGACCGCCTGCAGGGTTTCTACCGCTTCGTCATCGGTTTAAGCAAAAAGATTCTCATCGCTGATGTCATCGGCTTGTGTGTCGACAAGATGCTGGGGCCCGCCGCCCTCGACCCCTCACAGGTGGGCGGCATCATGACACGCATCGCCACTTTGGACACGGGCACGGCCTGGCTTGTGGCTTTGGCCTACACCTTCCAAATCTATTTCGACTTCGCCGGTTATTCCGACATGGCCATCGGATTGGGCCGTATCATGGGCTTCAAGTTCCCCGAGAACTTCGACAACCCCTACACCTCACGCAGCATCACCGAGTTCTGGAGACGTTGGCATAAGACCCTCGGCGCTTTCATCATGAACTACCTCTACATCCCGCTGGGCGGCAACCGCAAGGGCACGGGACGCATGTACCTCAACCTTTGGCTTTGCTTCCTACTTAGCGGCTTGTGGCACGGCGCATCATGGAACTTCGTCGTTTGGGGTGCCTTGCACGGCCTCTTTATCTGCCTCGACAAACTCTTCCTCGGCAAGGTGATGAAGAAAATCGGCACGGTGCCTTCCGTCATCCTTACTTTCATCACGGTTTGCGTCATCTGGGTGTTCTTCCGCATCGAGAACCTCAACTTGGCCTGGACCTTCGTCACGCGCATGTTCGCCTTCGACTTTAGCGGCTTCGCTTTCGACGGCAACGCCCAGGTCTACACCATCATGGTGGTGGCAGCCCTCTTCTCCTTCTTCACCCTGACGGGATGGGGCAAGAAAGTGGAGCAAAAGGTCTACTACACCGACTATAGCGACCGCCAGCACATCTGGGTGTGGATTGTGGCCGCCATCGTGTTCATCTTCTGCGTGGCCGCGCTCAATGCTACGAGCTTCAGCCCGTTCATTTACTTTAGGTTCTGATCATGACGCGAGACGGGGGGACACGGGACACGAGACGCAGGACGACCTACGACATCGTCCTGTTCTGCATCCTTATGGTGCTGCTCTTCCTGCCTATGCTTCAAGCCCATGTCCTACGCATCCCCTTGAAGCCTTTGAACGGCGTGACCATCGAAACGGAGAAGCCGGAATTTGAGCTTGAATCCTATCGTTCGGGCGCATACGCCAAACAAGAAGAGGCTTTTGTGGGCGAACATTTCGGCTTTCGGGAGCCTATTATCCGACTTTACAACCAATACCTCTGGAGCTGTTACAAGAAAACCTACGCCCACGACGTGATGGCAGGCAAACAAGGCTGGCTTTACACCCCCGAGAGCGTCAGCGACTACTATGGCACCGAGCTACTGAACTGGCAGCCCTCGGTCGAAGAGGCCCGACGTAATTTCGAACGCGAGGTGAAATACCTATGCCACGCTCGCGACATCCTCAAAGAAAACGACGTGGAATTGTTGGCCTTCATTGCCCCAGAAAAAAGCTTTGTCTATCCCGAGTATCTCCCTGATGGTGAACACGATACCACTACCATTAACGCCTGTGCCACTTTTTTGCACAGGTTCGCGGAAAACGGATTCCCTTGCATCGACATGACCAGCTGGTTCAAGCAGATGAAAGACACCGTCGACTATCCCGTGATTCCGCAAACGGGCGCCCATTGGGTCTTCCCCGCCGTGTATGCCGCCGACTCGCTGTTTCGCTTCATGGGCGAATTGAAAGGCATCGAACTGCCCAAGCTGAAATACGGTGCGTTGCACGAAAGCGACAACCACGGCACCGACAACGACCTGGAGCGGCTGCTTAACCTTTCGCTACCCATCAGGAAACGCCAAGGCTATAGCCCTACAGCAGAGGTCACGGTAGAGCATAGGACAAACAGTGTCAAACCCAGAGTGCTGTTTATTGGCAACTCGTTCATGTGGGGCTTCGCCACCCGGTTGCCAATGAAGGAAGTGTTTGACGAGGTGGAGTTTTGGTACTACTTCTCCACCGCCTACACTGGCGACCCGTTGACACCGAGCGGCAATGTCGTCGACCTCAACCTGCTCGAAAAGCTGTTGGATTTCGACTATATCGTGTGGTTCACCACAGGCAACCAGCTGAACAAAGGCACCAACGGCTTTGCCAATTCCGTCATTCTCACCCTTGGTGTTGACGACAGCATCCGGCAGGCATACATCGACCGCATTGCCGACACGATTTGTAGAGACGCGATTAATCGCGTCTCCACAGACAGCATCAGCCGAAAAGAGGCCATCGCCATCCTGCACAACCACCCGGAAATCATCCCCGAATTGAACGCCGAAACGCTGACTACAAAAAACAGCAACATCCCCTACGCCAAGGTCACCAAGGACATCCGCAAAGACAGCATATGGATGGCGGCTTTAAACGCACAGGCTTTCCTGCGCAGCGCCACGATGGACCAAATGCTCCATGCAGAAGTGGACCGCATCAAGGCGGGCAAGCCGCTCTACAAAGACCAAGCCGAGGAAATCAGGTTCTCATTGTTAGTACAAGAAGAAGTCAGGCAACGCATAGAACGGATTCCCAACCACAAGGAATTGATGGAAAGCATCCGCGAAAAAGCCATAAGACTCAACAAGCCTCTTGACAAAGCCATTAAAGACGATGCCATTTGGATCACACGGGAAAAATACGGTCTCGACCATTGTCGCCTCATCGACGACCCCGATGCCGAAATCCCGATACCGCCAGGCTGATGCCTATGTCATACCGAGGAGTTTGTCTGCATAGATACACTCCCTCCTTCGTCGGTCGGTATGACATGCAGACAAACTCCGAGAGTATCTATGAGCATTAAATTAATTACTACTTTTGCAAACCAATAACAGACGATAGAACATGGTATTCAGCAGCAACGTATTCCTACTCTACTTCATGCCGATTTTCTTCCTGGTGTATTTCATCCTGCCGAAGAAAGTCCGCAACTACTTCCTGCTGTTGGCCTCACTCGTCTTTTACGCCTGGGGCGCACCAGAGTTCATCATTCACCTAATTGTCAGCGTAATAGCCAACTTCTATTTGGTGCGCTGGATGAACAAGACCGAAAAACCAGGCATGAAAAAACTGCTCTGCGGCATCTCGATTGCCATCAGCATCGGGTTGCTGTTCTACTTCAAGTACGGCAACTTCACCATGCAAAACATCAACTCGGTGCTGGGTTGGTTTGGAGGCCGGCCGTTGCAATGGACCAAGATCCTACTGCCCATCGGCATCTCGTTCTTCTCGTTCCAAAGCGTGACTTACACCTTGGACACCTATCGTGGCGTCAATGCTCCAATGAAGCGGTTGAGCGACTACATGCTCTACATTGTCATGTTCCCGCAACTGATTGCAGGACCCATCGTGCGCTACTGCGACATCGCCGACCAAATCCGCAACCGCGAATCGCTTTATACAGACCGTTTGCATGGCTTCTACCGCTTCGTCATAGGTTTGGCGAAGAAAGTGCTGATTGCTGACGTCATCGGCTTCCAAGTCGACCAAGTGCTTGGGCCGTCGAACTACGATGTGTTGACCTCGGCCCAACTCGCCGACATCGCCAACAAGATTGCCACCATCGACTCGACCACGGCTTGGATTGCCATCTTCGCCTTCACCTTCCAAATCTACTTTGATTTCGCAGGTTATTCTGACATGGCCATCGGCTTGGGCCGCATGATGGGCTTCAAGTTCCCCGAAAACTTTGACAATCCGTACGTCTCCACCACCATTTCAGAGTTTTGGCGCCGTTGGCACCAAACCTTCAGCGTGTTCATCAAGAACTACCTCTACTTCCCCTTGGGCGGCAGTCGCGTGAAGACCGAAGCGAGAAAATACTTCAACCTGTGGTTCTGCTTCCTCGTCAGCGGTCTGTGGCATGGCGCGGCGTGGAACTTTGTGGTCTATGGTGCCTTGCAGGGCATCTTCATCTGCGCCGACAAGCTGTTTTTGAAGAAATTCAACGAACGGTTAGGGCGCATCCCGAGCGTATTCTTCACCTTCCTCATCATCGTGTTGACACGTTGCTTCTTCCGCATCGAGCGCATCGACCTGTCGTGGCTGTTCATCAAGCGCCTGTTTACCTTCGACTTTGCACCGTTCCACTTCAGCGACAACCCGCACCTCTACGTCACCATGCTTGTGGCAGCCTTCTTCTCGTTCTTCACCCTCTCGAAGTTCGGCCTCAAGGTGCAGGACAAGGTCTACTTTACCGAATACAACAAGCGCCAGCATATCATCGCGTTTGTGGTCAGCATCCTAGCCTTTGTCTTCTGCCTTGGCGCGTTGAACGCCAGCGGTTTTAGTCCATTCATTTACTTTAGGTTCTAACCCTAACAGCTATGAAAACAAAACCAAGACATATCATCTTTACTGTTTGCCTTGTGGCAACGATTGCAGCATGCATGTATAAAGGTTTTCCTAGGTTTTGGGAACGCTGTTATAATCAGGTGGCTTATTCCTTTTTAGGCAAAACCATCAATCCGTATGTCGTCAAAGGGAGAGCTAACGAGCTGTTTTTAAAGCCCAATATCGATGACATCTCGGGGAAAACACTCCTGGACCATTATGGCAGCATAGAAAATGCCAAAGCCGAGGCCCAAAAAAACGTTGAAGCCACCAAGAGACTCATCGACACCCTTCATCGGCATGGAAGTGATTTTTTGTTTGTTTTTTGTCCCACAAAACCAGCTGTCTATCCAGAATATCTGCCCAAAGACATACAAAAACAAATCTCAGGGTTTTCGATGGCCGATTATTACATCCAACTGTTCAAGGAAAACGGTATTCCCCATATTGATTTTTATAGTCACTTCAAAAATGTCAAAAACAGTTTCCCGTATCCACTTTACACACGATATGGCAGTCATTGGGCAGAATCCACTATACCTTTCGTTGGCGATTCCATCTACAGGAAGTTGGAAGAGATAGCTGGCATTGAACTCCCCTCCATCCGCACTATCGATCTTAATCTCACCAAGGATTATTCCATCCAAGACGATGAATTGGAACCGGGACTCAACCTGCTTTTTTCTTTACCCAAGCCCAAACTACCCCGTCCCATTTGCTCATTGACCGACACCTTGGGCAAAGATCGTCCCAATCTTTTAGTCATTTGTGATGGCTATTTTACTCCTTTAGCCAATTCGTGTTTTTTGGATGCTTTTCACCATTGGGATTATTGGATATATAACCGCGATACGTATTCCTCAAGGCCCGCCTACCATTGGCGACATCTGGACATGCTGTATGAAGCCGCAGAAATCTTGGAGGAAGCCGACATCGTCATCGCTCTCTATACCTCAAATTACTTGTTCGATTATTTACATGGATTTACGGAAAGCGCCCAAGACTTATTGCAACATGGGAAATATGACAGACAAGAATCCATCCAATTAATCATCGAGCAAATCAAGGCCGACCCACAATGGATGGAGGCCGTTGAGCAACAGGCCAGGGAACGAGGCCTATCCACAGAGGAAAACCTCTATCAAAACGCCGAATATGTATTCAACCAAAATGAAATGAAAAAAGAGCAATAGCCATGGTCTTCAGTAGCAACATATTCCTTTTCTTTTTTTTGCCCGTATTCCTTGCGGCGTATTTCATCACGCCAAGGAAGTTCAGGAACTATACTTTATTGCTGTTCTCGCTCATCTTCTACGCTTACGGAGCCCCCGACTTCGTCTTCCTGCTCGTCGGGGAATGCATCGTCAACTACTTCATCGTGCGAGGCATGGCCAAGACCGAGAAGACAGGCACGAAGAAATGGCTCTGCGCCCTCTCCGTCATCATGGCCTTGGGGCTGCTGCTGTACTTCAAGTATGCCAACTTCTTCATGGAGAACCTCAACGCCATTCTCGGCTGGATGCATCACGAGCCTGTCGGTTGGATGAAAGTGGCCTTGCCCATCGGCATCAGCTTCTTCACTTTCCAAAGCATCACCTACACCATAGACGTGTATCGTGGCACCACGCCGCCGAGCAACAAGCTGACCGACTATGTGCTGTATATCATGATGTTTCCGCAACTCATCGCGGGTCCCATCGTCAACTACAACAGCGTGGCGGCACAACTCGTGGAGCGCACCAGCACGATGGAAGACCGCGTGGTGGGGTTCTACCGTTTTGTCATCGGCTTGGGCAAGAAAGTGCTCATCGCCAACACCTTGGCCGCCTACGCCGACCAGGTCTTCGCCATGAACTACGGCGACTTGGCCACGGGCACGGCATGGATCGGCATCCTCTCCTATACCTTCCAGATCTACTTCGACTTCTCGGGCTACAGCGACATGGCCATCGGTCTCGGCAAGATGATGGGATTCAAGTTCCCTGAAAACTTCAACGACCCCTACACCAGCCGCAGCGTCACCGAGTTCTGGAAACGCTGGCACATGACCTTGGGCAACTTCATCATGAACTACCTCTACATCCCTTTGGGCGGCAACCGAAAGGGCAAGGGACGCATGTACCTCAATCTGTGGCTCTGCTTCCTGCTCTCGGGACTGTGGCACGGCGCCAGCTGGACCTTCGTCCTCTGGGGTGCCTTCCACGGCCTGTTCATCTGCGCCGACAAACTCTTCCTGAAAGACCTGCTGAAGAAGGCGGGCAAGTGGCCAGCGGTCATTCTCACCTTCTTCGTCGTCAACATGGGATGGGTGCTGTTTCGCGTCGACACCGCTGCCGATGCAGGTGGCTTCTACCAAGCCCTGTTCTCCTTCAAGGGCGGCATGACACAGCCCGGCGACCTCCTGTTCTGGTTCACCTTCGCTTTGGCCGTGGTGTTCTCCTTCCTCACCCTCTTCAAAGGCGGACAGAAGCTGCAGGACGCCATCTTCGCCGACCATTACTCCAAAGGCCTGTCATGGACGATGTTCGCCCTCTGCCTGGTGCTGTTCATCCTCTCTGCCGGCTCCTTGTGTGTTTCCGACTTCAATCCCTTCATCTACTTCAGATTCTAAGCCATGAATAAGAAGCCTCGTTTCCTCATCCAATTTGTTTGCTTTGCGGCAGTCTTTCTAGCCATACTGCTGCAAAGCTTTACAGGCTTTGTCAAGATGAACCCTTTGCAAGGCTTTGACAAAGAAGAGCCAACACCTGTTGCGTTGACGTTCAAGACCTACTATGACGGCTCCTACCAAGACTATCTGACCGAACACGCCAAGCGCAACACGGGCTTTCGCGAGTTTTTTATCCGTAGCTACAACCAAATGGCCTATTCCTGCTTCGGCAAAATCACCAACGACAATATCGTGGAAGGACGCAACCATGAGTTGTATCTCAAGATGTATCTGAACGATATCACGGGCAAAACGATAGAGAAAGATTTCGGCACTGTTGATCAAGCTAAGGTCGTTGCCCAAAACAACGTAGAGGAAACCTTGCGCCTCATCGACACGCTGCATCGGCACGGCACCGAGTTCCTGTTTGTGTTTGCCCCGTCGAAGACCTGGGTCTACCCCGAAAACATGCCTAAAGCCTACCGTCAACATGTTTCCGACTTCTCGTTGGAAGAATATTACATCCAACTCTTCAAGAAAAACGGCATCGCTCATATCGACTTCCTCGACTATTTCAGGAACAACAAGGAAGCCTTAAAAAACACGCCTTATTATCCACTCTTCCCTCGCACGGGGACACATTGGGCCGAGGCCACCATCCCCCTTGTGGCCGACTCTATACTGAAAAAGCTGTCGGCTATCACAGATTACTCCTTGCCTTCGGTACATTATGTTGATGAGAACCTCACCACTGACTATTCCGTCCAAGATGGTGAGCTGGAGGCCTCGATGAACTTGCTCTTCCCTTTGAAAAAGCCTGCCATCCCCAAGCCCATCTTCACCCTGACCGATACCATAGGCAAAGACAAGCCCAATCTACTCGTCATCGCCGACAGCTATTTCGTTCAACTTAGGATTTCGGACTTCTCCAAGGCTTTCAACCATTGGGACTATTGGGCGTATAACCGCGACGTGCAGGCATCACGAAAGGAATACCAATGGATGGAACTGAAATACCTCGCCGACGCCCCTACCATCTTGAAAGAGGCCGACATCGTTCTGGCCCTGTTCACCGCTCCCATGTTTTATAACTACATGTTCGGCTTCACCCAGTCGGCACAAGAGCTTTATCAAAAAGGAGAGCCTACATTCGACGACCTCGTGCAAATGACCATCCATCAAATCAAGTTGAATCCGAAATGGATGGATGCTGTCGAAAAACAAGCGGCTGAATTAGGCATTTCCGTTGAAGAAAACTTGATGCGCAATGCAAAATATGTCGTTGAAATGAAACAAACGAAGGCATCCCAAAATGACTAGGAAAAGATGAAGAAACGTAGTTCCATATTCTACGGCATATTGTTTGGCCTCTTGATGGTCTTCCTATTCTCGTTTATGATTCAGGAGCACTTCAAGCCATTCAAGACCAAGGAGTTGATGGGGTATTTCCTGAAGCCCAACAAACCCAAATTCCGTTGGGAGTGGTACAAGAACGGCTATTTCCAACAAAGCCTTGAAAAATACATCACCAACAACTACGGTTTCCGCGAGCCTATCATAAGACTCTATCACCAATATTGCTGGGACTTCTACGGCAAGGAATATGTGAGCTATATCCATTCGGGCAAGGAAAGGTGGCTCTATTACGGCCACAACATTGAAGACTATTACGGTACCGAGATGTACAATTGGTATCCTGACGCCGAGGCTGCAAGAAAAGGTTATGAGCAGGAGGTACGACTAATGAAAAAAGTAAAAGGTATCTTGGACGAATATGACGTCACTTTGCTGACTTTCATCGCGCCCAGATACTTCATCAAACGTTTTGCTGAGACGAACATGCCTTGTTTCGACATGAACGAATACTTCCTGCGGATGAAAGACACTTGCTCGTTCTACCTGTTCCCGCCCACGGGCGACCACTGGAACTTCTCCTGCGTTTATGCCACCGACTCGCTGCTGCGCTTCATGGAACAACAAAGAGACATTCGGCTGCCCCGCATCGCATACGGCAACGAATGGCATAACACCTGCCGCATCGGCGATGACCAAAACCGTGACCTTGAGGGCGAACTCAACCTCATTCGGCCCATCAAATTCAATCCGAAATTCGACTACAAGGAACGTGACTACTGGCTGACTTCCGATTCCACGACGGTCAAGCCCTCAGCCCTGTTCATCGGCAATTCCTTCTTGCTGAGAACAATGGCATACATCCCACCCAAAGAGGTATTTTCCGACTTCCAGTTCTGGTATTACAATCGTGTGATCTATCAAGATGTCGACAAAATCATCGACAGTGTCAACACGCTCGACCGCCTCGATTACCTTCTCGATGCCGACTACATCGTTTGGTTCTCAAGCAGCAGCCAGATGTACCGAGCCACTGAAGGCTTCGCCGAAGACGCCATCATCCAACTCTGTATCGGCGATGAGCGATTCCGTCAACGCCAGGAGCAGCTGATTGACAGCCTCTTCCACGACCAAGCCACCCACAACGCCATCGCCTGGAACTATCCCGACTCGCTCTACCGCATCAAATTGGAAAGCTATACGCTCGACCTACTACGTAAAAACCCCGAAGCCTATTTCCCAGAAATTGCTGGCGAGGGCATACCTGCTGTGCGGAATCCCAAATTATTGGAAGAAGATTATTGGATAAAGCGTGACATCCGCCGACAGATCAAGCACGACCCCGAATGGATGACTAACGTTTCCGGTTTCATGGCGACCAAAGACTTCACCTTGCAGCAAGCCATCGACCAAGAAACCGACAATGTGTTTTACGGCCGTCCGCTCATGCGCGACACCAAAATCGGGGCCAAAGAATACCGTGAAATCCTCATCCGGCAAACGGAACAGCAAATCAGAAACTACAAGGAGTGGTATGACGCAGTAAAAGCCGATGCCGAACAAAAAGGCATCACGGTGGAAGAAGCTGTACATGGCCATGCCACTTATACCGTTGACCAGCAGATCCATGAAGGAATAATTATCTTACCCGAATAAATGAAAAACCGTATTTGCACCATATTATGCTTACTCACGATGATTGGTTTCGTGCTGGGCTTCGCGCAGGAGAAATGGCATCTATTCAAGCTGAAACCCTTGGGAGGCGTCACTTTCAAGACAGAATGTCCTCACCTGACGCTGCAAAGCTTCGCCTCGGGTGCCTTCCAGCGAGATGCCGAACAGTATAGCCGCGAGAACTTCGGTTTCCGCGAATGGCATATCCGTCTTTTTAACCAATTCAGACACAGCCTATTCGGACAAACCACCAACCAATTCGTCGTGAAAGGCAAGGATGGCAAAACTTTCTTCGAGGAGTCGTATGTCATCAGCTATACGGGCGAAACTTACCTTGGCAAAGAAAAAATCCAAGAAAACGCACGACAACTGAAACTCATCCAAGACATGCTGCACGCCAAAGGCACCACCTTGCTGCCGGTCTTCGTGTTGGGCAAGGCCTCCTTTTATCCAGAACTCATCCCCGAAAAATACATCGCCAAACGGCATGAGACCAACAACTACCAAGAATACCTGAAAGCCTTTGAGCAACAAGGTCTTGAGATGATCGACTTCAACAGGTACTTCTGCGAGCGAAAAGGCTCAGAATCCCATCCCATCTACTGTAACCTGAGCGCCCATTGGACGGTGTATGCCGCCTCCCAAGCTGTCGACTCCTTGGTGCGCTATATGGAAGACAAAACACAACAAGAACAGGCGCATTTCAACATCGAAGGCTTCGACACCTCCTACCTGATGGAGCAGGACGATGACCTCTATCGCATGATGAACCTCATGTTCCCGATGAGGCACAACACCATCGACCAGCCACAGTTTAGCTTCACCGAGGGCTACAAGCCCAAGGTGCTGGCCATCAGCGACTCATACTGGTGGACCGTCTATGCCTGGAACGTGGCCTTGCCGCAAAACCTCTTCTCTGACGGCGGCTTCTGGTTCTATAACAAGACCATCTACCCCGAGCGCACACCCATCCAAAACGTGGAAGCCATCGATTACAAGCAAGAAATCGAAAACCAAGACTTCGTTCTCTTGGTCTGTACCGAAGCCACCAACCACCTTTGGCCCTACGGCTTCATCGAACGCTACCTGAGCAACTACGACAACGTGTTCCGCTACAAGCCAACGGAGCAATACGATGCTGCTGACAGCCTTTACCTTGACTATCGCAACACGGAAATCGAGAAAAATATCCAGCGCATCAAGGAATCGACCGAATGGTTGGAGAGTGTCACGAGACAGGCCGACGAAAAGGGCATCACCGTAGAGCAGTCGCTGTGGGACAACGCCGAATACACCTATCGAATGGACATTGAACCGAAAGGATTTGTAAGATGAAACGACCGATTTGCACCATATTATGCCTCGTCACCATGGTCGGCTTCGCCATGGTTTTCGTGCAGCAACAATGGCATCCGTTCAAGCTGAAGCCATTGGCAGGCGTCACCTTTGCCACCGAAAAACCCGAACTGACGCTCAAGGACTTCGCCTCAGGCCAATACCAAAGCCAAACGGAACAGTACAGCCGCGAAAACTTCGGCTTCCGCGAATGGCACATCCGACTCTACAACCAACTCAACTACAGCCTTTTCAACCAAACCACCTGCCACTTCATCGTGCCAGGAAAAGACGGCTATCTCTTTTATACAGAAGCATTTAACGACTATTACGGCATTGAGCCTATCCACCAATACAAGACTTACGACCGTGCCCGCGAATGGGCAAGGAAAAACGTCAGGATGATGAATAAGCTTAGGTATGTGCTGAAAGACTATGGCGTTGAGTTCCTGTGTTTCGCCGCACCCAACAAGGCGGAAATCTACCCCGAGTACCTGCCTTATCACCAACCTGCGCCTGCCGATGCCATCCACACAGCCGCATACTACGACTCGTTGATGACCGCCATCGACTTCCCCCATGTGGAAATGACCAAATGGTACCAGGCGATGAAGGACACCGCCTCGTTCCTCTTGTTCCCCAAACGCGACACGCACTGGCGCTATTCGGCGGTTTATGGCTATGACAGTCTTTTCTCTTATATGAACAGCCTCAACGACTTCGGCATCCCCGACATCCATGTTGACAGGTTGGTGAAACTCGACACAATGTATCCCGAAAACGACGAGAAAACGCTCAACCTGATGTTTCCCATCGGCAACGACTCGCCCAAGTACCGCGCCGACATCAGCGTGGACTGCGGTGAAGGCTGCCGCAAACCCAAAGTGCTCTTCGTGGGCGACTCATTCGTCTGGGACTTGGAAACCTACATGCCTTGGCGTGAGTTTATGGAGTATGTCGAAATCTGGTTCTACAACAAGTCGGCCTTCCTCGGCTTTGAAAAAGAGAAGCATCCTATCGGCGAAATCAACCGACTGCGTTCCATCCTCAATGCCGATTATGTGGTATGGTATTCCTCTGGTTATCAATGGGGATTGTCGTCATACGACTTCGTGGAAGATGCCTTGCTGCGCCTCTGTGTTAGCGACAGCCTTTTTGACGCACAAATTCCGTGGGTGATGGACAGTTTGAGCCACGACAGCCTTTTCTGGAAATACCATTACCCATGGCGCTATTCCGAGCACCGCGACGATAGCTTGAGGCATTATGCCATCAAGACGCTGAAAGATGACCCCGAACTCATCCCAGGCCTCGGCGGTGAGACCATGCCCACTATCCGCAACTCTCAAGCCATTGCTTTGGCCCAACAAGCCAATGCCATCGCCAACGACCGACAATGGAAGACCGCCTTGAACATTCAAGCCTCAAGAACGGGACGCACGTTTGACGAGCTTTTGGACGAAGAGGCCGAAAACGTGATGTTAGGCAGGCCTTTGATGCGGCAAGAAATTGCAGTCGACACAGCCTCCATTATCGAGTTTGAGGTCCACAAACTGATGGAGCAATGGCGCAACAACGCTGAGAGCGTCAATTACTTGGAGGACAAAGCCGCTGAGCGCGGGATGACCTTCGAGGAAATGCTGGAAGCCGATGCCCGCTGGGTGATCGACGAACGGCTGCGCAACGGGGAGTTGTTCTAAACCTCAGTCGTCATGGCGGGCTTGACCCGCCATCTCCTAAGCGACATAGACAAACATTCGCGTATAGGAGATGGCGGATCCTTGTCCGCCATGACGGTATAGGCTTTGGGTAAATCTTATTCCACCACTATCTCATAAACCCTACCTTCAATATCACTCTTATTATAAGGAATCAGCCCCTGCTCCCAAACGATGGGTGGCCACCATTCCGAGTAGTGGTACTCTTGCGTGACGATAGCCTTCATCTGGTTGTTCGGAATCGAGGTGTACTCGTTGTTCATATAGCCCATCACCCGCATGTGCTCCGGGTCGGGACCCAGCCGCCAAATGATTTCGGTCGGCTTCCATTCGATTTCGTAGTAATAATACGGCTCCTTAAAGGCTTTGTTGCTCATCGGGACGCGCTCGGTGAGGGCCTTGTAGAGCTTGTACCAGCGCAAAGTCTCAAACTTGTTCTCTTTGCCGTAAGGGATGCTGTCGATGCCCCATGAGAAATACTTGGGCGAAGGTACGGCCAAGTCCCAGTTGGTGCAGCAATACATCACATCATCGTTCAAGGTCTCGTCTTGCTCCACGCAGATGCTGTCGGCCCGCTTGCCGTAATAGTCTCTCGGCCAAAAACGCGAGGCCTTCACGATTTCAATATCGATTTCGGAATAATGATAGTCGGGACGGCGCACAGGGTTCTCTGAGTCGTCGTTCTTATCCACATAACCACCTTCAGCCTCGTCGTGACGACGGTTGTTCCAAGCATGGTTATCGCTGTAAATCAACCAGAAAGCGTAAGTCAGGCCGTTCCAGATGTTCTCGTCGTTGAGCATCACAGGGAACTTGATTTTGCCACGGAACTTACCATAGGTAAAGCCCACACGGGTCCTTATGCCCGTCGATTCCTTGTGCAAATTGTTCAGGTCATCATTGCCTGGGTTGATGAGACTGATGTAACTGCCATCGTCGGCAAGGCGGACGGTTTGGCAAGGCGTTTCGCTCACCACAGGCCAGTTCATCTGTAACTCTGTGCTGTCGAAACGATTACGGTTGGCTTCGTAATCGGCTCTCGTATAAGGGTTTTCGCCCACCACATCTTGGATGACGGGGATGTTGCGCAAGGTGTATTGCTTGCTGATGGAACTGAAAAACTGCTCGTACAAGGCACTGCGATACAACGAGTCATCCGTGCCGCAGTGGCAATTGGTGGTATCCAAATGATAGCCGATATTGTTCACCTTCGACTCGTCAATGAACACACCCTTGTCGACGGCGATGACGGCGCGGGTCTTCAGCTTGCGTTTCGAGCGGATGACCTTGATGTTTTTCGAAGGATGCGTCTCAAACCAGCCGTAAGGGTTCACAAACTGGCCGTTTTCGTCAGTCTGCCCAATATGCTGCACATAATCAGGGATTTCTTTCAAGCCTTCTTCTTTGCAGAGCACCAAGATAAAGCTGTATTCGCCCACGCGCGGATTGCGTTTCCAACGGTGGTTCACGTCACCATTATTCCGGTTATCGCTGATGACCCAGAGGGCATCCAGATAAAGTTGCTCGTCCACGCTGCAGCCATTATTTTCCGCCTTCTCCACTATGCTGTTGTACCATTCCGGCACGTTGTGGATGGAGTTGATGACTTGTTGTATATGCTCGGGACTGAAACTGTTTTCGGAGAGGTCGGCGCCATAGTATTGCTTTTCGTCGCGCGGGTTGCCCACAATACGGAAAGCGTCTTTCGTGCGGTGGTGCTCAATGGGCTTGAATCCGATGCTCACGTCCTCCCAGCTGCCGTAGAAGTTCTCGTTGGCCAAAGGCAAAGTATCGGCAAACTTATAGCTTTCGTTTTGGTAGTAAATCTTATAGTATTTGTACTTTTTCGACAGCGTAAAAAAGCGGAACTCAAACATTCCCGATCCATCTTTGGTCTGATTCACCGAGGGCAAGGTGATGCCTTCCAAAACGGCATCGTCCAGGTCCATATCGAGGGTAACCGTTCGACTGCGACCGAAGTTTGACATCGGGCGGAAATAATTGGTTTTCAACAAGATTAAACCCAAGAGTAGCAGTAATAGCCACCAGTATTTTTTGTTGCTTTTTTCCATAGCATCAATAGTTTTCTCTTAACCAAATATCGAAAAATTTGTCATAAACAGTATAAACGCCCTGCTCTTCAGTAATAAATTCCTTGTCCAACAAGCTATTGCAAGCCGATTGCACGGTGCTCGTCGAATAGATTTTGTGTCGTTTAACGAAATTAACCGAAGTGATTTTTGAAGCCTTGCCCTCACGATTGATAGCCAGCAGTAGTTCCTTCTGCTTTTCGGGCAGTTGAAACATCTTTTCGGCGTATGTGAAATCATTCGATTCGATAATACTTTGGATGGCTTCCTCCATTTCGTCTAAGCCATATTCTTGGTTCTCGGTCTGTAGCCTAAACATGGCATTTAGCGTTTTTTGCATATACCAAGTAATACCATCAAAACGATTGTATAATTCATCTATCACATTGATATTCAATGTTTTATTCGCTTCTGCAAACAAACCACAGGCAAACTTGCGGTATTTTTCCTTGTCAATTGGTCCCAGATGCATAACTGAAGCACTTTGGTAGAAAGGATGCGACGCGCTGGTAAATAACTCGCCCATCATGTGGTGCTGACTACCGGCAAAGATAAACTTGGTGTTGTGGCAGTTCTGTATGTAGGTTCTCAACAAGGCTTCCACATTCTTTTCGGGATATTTGGCAATCTGCTGAAACTCGTCAATTGCCACAATATTCGGTTTTTCCGAGTGCTCAAGGTAGTCAAAAATCTCTTCCAAAGTGATATAAGGTTCGCGCAACTCCCCCAACTGCAGATTGAGTTTCGGTACGCCAGCCAAATCCGTTGTCATCACCAATGACAGCGAGCGCACCGCTGCACTGAAGCGTTGCAGCCACACCGTTCCTTTCGGCGCCAAGGCATTCACGATGGAACGGCTCATCATATACACCATCTCACGCAAAGTGCCCGTCGCGTAAAAATCGACAATAAACAAATTATAGTCTTTTTCAAGGCCGAAAGTGTCAAAACAATGGGAAATCAGTCCCGACTTGCCGATTTTTCGGGTTGCGACCAAAGCCACATCATTCCCGTTTTCCAGCTCTTGGAGTAACTTTTGGCTTTCTTTCTCCCTGTCGCAGAAATACTTAGCCGAAACATAACCTTTTGTTACAAATGGGTTCATCATTGTTTTATGCAAAAATAATTATGCAAAGGTAATAATTTTTTCTACATAAAAATAAATAATTGTCTAATATCTCACGATTTTCTGGGTATGTTCGCCGATTCTGAGGACATAGACCCCTGCCTTCAGATGTGGATTGAAGGTGATGGTAGGATTGGCATTGTCAAACTGGCAGGGCATAGCGAAAACCTTTCTGCCCAACAAGTCGTAGATGCTGATTTCGTCTGCACCTAAATCGGCATCAATGCTGATGTGAATCTCGTTTGAGAAAGGATTGGGATAAAAAGAAAAACTGACTGTCTCCTCGTCAGAGAATACATTCATGAAAGCCTCGATTTGCTCATTCATACGCTCGTTCCTCCCTCGCAGGAAGGCGTCTATCACTTCAATATCGGCCAACCAACGCGACATATTGGTCGGAAAATGGAATCTATAGCTTTGATTCGGGACTTCATCTTCAATTTCCGCACGCAGCGCATCCAAGACAGGTCCTGTATGGCCGTAATTCAGCCGTGTGGCCATCAATTCCCCAAAACGCGAACGGAGCGCTGTGACGAATTCTTCGTTCCTTAACAGACGACGATAGAACAAGGTGGAAGTCGCATTGGAGGGGCCCAGGTTGTCGCTGGTGTCAATGATATTGGCAAACACATCCCAATCGCGGAAGAAACAACCATCGCCGTCAAAAAAGAACCACCGCCACTTCCTATCCTCCGCTTGCCAACAACGGACATTATTGGCTGGCCAGTCAACATTGGCGGAATACAACTCAAAAACCAAGTAATCAATGAAATTGTGCATGTCAATCTTTGAGCACAGATAGTCATAATTTTCAGGCAACGACACATCGGAATCCTCAAGCCAGTCGTAGAGTTCCTGCCATTCAGCATCGTCGCCATTATCCAAAGTATTCCAATTTTTGATGATATTGCAACTATCGGGGTCAACATCATAATGATCCTCCAAATAGCGCTCGTCTGTCGCTTCTTCCAAATAATAAATGCCCCAATACTCACCATTCAGAAACATGACCGTAGCTCGTGTACCCAACACATCCATATCCATTCGACGTGCGACACGATGCGCCAAAGCATCATTCAATCCGATTTGAAGCCAGTTGCTGCACCTAAACGGCTTAAGCGTTAAATGCTTTACGTTTTCGATAGGCGCATCATCGAAAAAATGATGTTTAAAGCGTTTTTTACCATATTCCTCGCGGGCATAGAGCTTCAGGCCTTTCTGTTGAAACCTACGCGACGCACCGCCATGTGTGCGCAATCCCGCCTGTTGGTTGATTCCCCTATTATCCAGCTCATAAAACTCCACATTGCAGCATCGTTCCCATTCCCTGCCCTTACAGAAATAATTACCCGTCCATTGGGGCAAACTCGATGATTGCCATGCTCCAGGCACAAAGATACCTCTGGAGAAACTGAACAAGTCCAACGAGTCGGCACAAAGCGAAACCGCGGGCAGACCATGCGTGTCGCAGCCTAAAGCTTTGATAAAATAACTGTGTGTCACAACCGAACTGATACATTCTTCAGCTTCATTGAATACAGCAGCACGAATGACGATGCAATGTTGCACCGAATCGACAGCATAAAACTCGTCGCTAGGGCAATTCACTACGGTATAAATGTCGGATGTTGAATACTTACTGGCATCAAGCGCCAAAGACTCGGCATAAATAGGCGACTGTGCCGTCGGGCGGTTGCCATTGGTAGTGTAGCGTATATGGTTTTGCGGATAATAGTTGTACAACTCCAACGAAAAAACATCATCATAAAAGCCACCGCGCGTCGAAAACAACACCGTGTCGTTTTGGGCTTGCGCGGCAAAGCCAACCATCAAGCACGCAACAAGTAGTATTTTTTTGATTCTCATTGTCTTACGATTTTCATAGTTTGACAGCCCAATTTCAACACATACACGCCTGCACATAAATTGGGCTGAAGCATTATGTCGTTGTAACCATGGCTTAACATACAAGACTGAGCGAAAACCTTTCTGCCAAAAAGATCATAAATGCTGATTTCGTCGGCCACAAGTCGTTCGGAACCGATGCAAACATGAATCTCATCCGAGAAAGGATTGGGGTAACACATGAAATCGAGGATTTGCTCTTCAAACACGGAAAGAAAAACACCCAATTCCTCTATGATTGCCGTAGGTCTTTCGCTTAAAAAATTGTCTATCACTGCCATGCAATACCATTCCCATGTAGAATAGTTACTGGGCGAATGGAACCGCTCTATCTGGTTAGGCACTTCGTACATAAGTGTCTGCTTGATGTATTCAAAATAAGGTTTGGTATTCTGATACGAAAATACCGTAGAAGCCAATTGGTTGAATCGGTTTGCAAATTGTTCCTTAAAGTGATTGTTTTCCAACAACCTCCTGAAGAACAGCGTCGCCCTTTTGCTGGAAGGATAACCTTCATCGCCATCGTAAGTCGCATTGGCAAAGACATCGAATGACTGCGCTTCAAGACAGGCATCGCCATCATAAAAAATCCATCTCCATTTACCGTCACCAAGCTGCCACATCCTCACATTGTAGGCGGGCCAGTCAAGGTTGGCGGAGAATAGCTCCATAACATAATAGTCTATGAAATTTGCAATGTCGATATGCGCTTCAGCATAGGCGTATTGTTCCTCATCGGATAGGTCGGCAGTTTCCATCCAAGTGCACAAAGCATAGAAATTATCGGAGTTGCCACATTCCAATTCATTCCAAATATTGATAAGATTTACCGCTTCGATGTCGACACCCAGATGGTCTTCCAAAAAGCGCTCATCAGTCTTTTCGGCCACATAATAGATGCCCCAATACTCGCCATTAAGGAACAACGATGTCGGCCTTGAGGCCTGCGACTCCACATTAAGATGTTGGGCTATGCGGCTACAAATGTAGTCCTTGCACCCCGAACCGTTCCAAGCGGCACCATAAGGCTTCAAACAGAGATGTTTGAAATTATTAAGTGGCAAAGTTTCAAAAAACTTATGCTTAAGACGCTTTTTCCCATATTCCTCACGAGCATAAATTTTCAGTCCCTTCTGCCCACGCCATCTCGACTGCTTACCGTGCGTCCTTAATCCCACCTGTTGGTTGACCCCAGTATTATCCCTTTCATAGAATTCGAAATTGCTCCATCGTTCCCATTCGTCCCCCCTCATGAAATAATTACCAGTAAAATAAGGATCCAACGAGTCGTAATTCACACCAGGAACAAAAATACCCGTTTCATAATCAAATAAATCCAACGAATCGGCGCAAAGTGAGACGGCAGGCAGGCCATGCGTGTCGCAACCCAATGAGCGGATGAAATAGCTGTTGGTCTTCACCGCACTGACGCAACTGTCATTCTCATCAAAAACAGCGGCACGAATCACGATGCAATGTCGTACCGAATCAGGGAGATAAAAGTCCTGCTCGGGACAATTGATGATGGTATAGATGTCAGCATTTGAAAAAAGATGCTCATCCAGCACCAGGGCCTCTTCATACAAAGGTGAATGCGCCGTGGGGGTGTTGCCATTGGTGGTGTAACGGATATGGTTCTGCGGATAATAATTGTACAATTCCAATTGGAACACATCTTCATAAAAGCCACCTTGGGCCGAAAAGATGACCGTGTCGTTTTGTGCCTTCGCAAAAAACGCGGTAAACAAAACAAATCCTATGAACCACAGGCATCTTTTCATAATAACTAGCTTGATTATCAGTGCAAAAATACACAATAAAATGCAACACAAGATGAAGAAAAGGTTTTGTCTATTTATCAAAAACATTAAGTTGTTAAAAATCAAACTATTACAAGCCTGCATTTCATACCATTGTCTATCATCTTCACCCAAAAAAGAAAGGCAGAGGCCGCATGGCCCCCGCCTTTCCACAAATATTAGACTTAATGTTAGATTTTCTCTTCTTCCACGCGCAGCGGCTTGGGTTCGCTTCTGCGAATGTCGAGTTCGTCGATGAGGTTGGTGGCACCGGCGTACTTGTCGATGATGAAGAGCACGTAACGCACGTCGACGTTGATGGTGCGCTGCAGTTTAGGCTCAAAGTTGACGTCGCCGCTCATGGCTTCCCAGTTGCCGTCGAAGGCCAGGCCGATGAGTTCGCCCTTGCCGTTCATAATGGGGCTACCGGAGTTACCGCCCGTGATGTCGTTGGTCGACAGGAAGCACACGATGAGTTCGCCGTTTTCGTCGGCATAGGCACCAAAGTCCTTCTTCTCGATGAGGTCGATGAGGCGCTTGGGGGCGTCAAACTCGAAGTCGCCGGGGATATACTTCTCGAGGATACCGTTGGCGGTGCACACATAGTCATAATGCACGGCGTCGGCGGGCATGTAGTCCTGCACCGAGCCATAGCTCATACGCATGGTCGAGTTGGCATCGGGATAGAGGCTCTTCTCGGGTTGAGTGGCAGCGTAGTACTCACGCAGACCCTTCACGAAGACGTGGTCGTTCTCGCTCACGGCGCTCATGGCATTGCGGTAGGCGGGCATGGCGTTGATGATGACTTCCATCATCGAGGTGTTCATGATATAGGCATAGTCCTTACCGATCTTCTTGGGGTTGGGCTTGGCCAGGAAGGCCTTGATGTTGTCGGCATTGCCGAAGATGGAGTTGGCATACACGTCATCAGCGAAGGCGTCGATGTCGCCCTTGAATTTCTTGTCGATGATGTTGTAGATTTCGGGGAGTTCCTCAGCCTTGAAGGCGGCCTTGTAGGTCTTCAGCATCTCGGCGAAGGTCTTCTTTTCGACTTGTTGGTCCGTCTCAGCAAAGAGGTCGTCGACATTCATGGATTGGAGAATCATCAGCGACATCTCTTGGGAATCCTTATCCTTTTCAAGATAAGCCTGATAGTAGGCGGCAAACTGAGCGGCGATGCCGGCAGGGCCTGCCTGGGCGACGAAGTTGGGATAATAGATATACTTGGCCACTTCACTCATGTCCTGGTAGGCTTTTCTCAGGTTCGGCAGGGCGTCTTTGTATTCGGTCTTGTTGTTCTTGTTCACCCAATTGGTGAAGTCACGCTCCAAAGCGACCTTGGTCTCGCTGACCTTGTTCTTGCGGAGCATCTTGCACTGGCCGATGAAGTTCTTCCAGGTGTTGGCGAGGCCGGCGTGGTTGTCGGCATACATCAAGTTGATGTGGTCGTCCACCTTCATGTATTCTTCCATCACTTCGAGCTGTGTGCCGAAGATGTCGATGATGGCGGGATAGAAGGTCTCGACATTATAGTCGATGCCGTAGCTCGACATATAACGCTCGGTGGTGCCGGGGAAGCCCCAAATCATGGTGAAGTCATCCTTCTGCACGCCGTCGAGGCTGATGGGCAGGTGGTACTTGGGGGTCAACGGCACATTGTCTCTGCTGTAGGCGGCGGGGTTGCCATCCTTGTCGGCATAGACGCGGAAGATGGAGAAGTCGCCGGTGTGGCGGGGCCACATCCAGTTGTCGGTGTCGCCACCGAACTTACCGATAGAGGCATTGGCGACGCCCACGAGACGCACATCGGGGAACACTTGATAGACAAACATGTAGTATTCGTTGCCCTCGTAGAAGCTCTTCACCATGGGATAATACTTGCCATTCTCGGAGGCAGCGGCTTCCAATTCCTTCATCTTGGCACGCTTGGCGCTCACTTGCTCGTCATAGTCCATGTCGTCGGTGACCACGCCAAGGACGTCCTTGGTCACGTCTTCCATGCGGACGAGGAAGCTGGCGGTCATGTCAGGAGCGGGCAGCTCTTCGCCATAGTTCTTGGCCCAGAAGCCGTCTTTCAGATAGTCATGCTCGTCAGAGCTGAGCTTTTGGATGGCACCGTAGCCGCAGTGGTGGTTGGTGAACAGCAAGCCGTGCTCGCTCACGATCTCACCGGTGCAGAAAAACATGCTCGGCATGGCATCGCTGCCCAAGCCCACGATAGCGTCTTTCAAGCTGCTGTGGTTGATGCTGTAAAGCTCTTCAGGGGTCAGTTGCAGCCCCATCTTCTGCATGTCAACATAGTTCAGGCGCTCGACGAACATCGGGAGCCAC
>CADBZW010000028.1 GCA_902799345.1 uncultured Bacteroidia bacterium
GAACAGAATCATGAGAAAGTCAATGATAATGCTTGTGACCATGCTGTTGATGGCAATGCCGATGCGCTCGCAGGTGTTCCTGACGCAGGAGGACCTGGATTCGGAGCGCGACGGCCAGTGGCAGGACATCGGACTGATCATCCCCATCCATGAACAGGACTTCGACCAGGCGGAGCCTTGGGTTCCGGTGGGCAGCGGCATCGCCGTGCTCGCCGCCCTCGGTGGGGCTTATCTGCTGGGCAAGAGGAAGAAAGAGGATTGAACCTATGGCACCCGAAAGGGGCTATAGTTGGTTTCAAGACCTAATTTTTCCGCTTCGTTCCCTACCTTATTCGGGGAAAAGATACTTGACCTTATCTTTGCCTCGTTAATGAAGTTAATGAATTGTTTTTTCCAGACCAGTTGATTTTATTAACTGGTCTGTTTTTTTTTTTTTTACATGGCCATGAAAAGACAGATTACCATATTGACTTTGTTGCTCCTGATTGTCGGCACCCTTTCGGCCCAGGAAAACGCTTCCTACCGGTTTACCTTGGAGGACTGCATCCGCTTTGCCTTCTCCAACAGCCTCGAGCGTAAGTCAATGAAGCTGACGGGCGAGTCGTTGGAGACCTCTTACCGACAGTCGAAACAACAACGCCTGCCTGACCTGAGCGCCTCGGTGGGACAAAACATCTCAAACAATGCAAACGGCTGGTCGACATCGGGCAACGTGGGCGTGGGCTCCACGGTGACGATTTACCAAGGCGGCAACATCAACAACACCATCGAGCAGAACCGCCTCAACATGGAACGCAACGAGGCGCAACTTGAACGCTATGACAACCAACTCACCACACAGATCCTGCAGAGTTTCCTCACCATCCTTGGTAACCAGGAACTGCTCAACTATCAGCTCGAAGTGCTCAACACCAGCCGTGAACAGATGAAACAAGGCCGGCAGCGCTACAAGGTGGGTACCATCCTCGAAAGCGATATGCTGCTATTGGAGGCACAATACTACAGCGACTCTAATAACGTAGTCGACACCCGCATCAACATCGAGAACAATCTCCTCGACCTGAAAGTGCTGCTCTCCATGGATCCCGCAGACGACTTGGCCATCGTGTCGCCCAACACCGACGACCTCGACGGCCTGAAAGCCTCCCTGCCTACTGAGGAAGAAGCCGTCAGCCTCGCCATGGACTATATGCCCGACCTGCGCGTCAGCGACTACGACATCCGCTTGGCCGAAAAGAGCGTCGACATGGCACGCGGCAACTACTTCCCGTCCATCTCGGCCAATGCCAATGTGGGCATGGGTGTGCTTTCGTTCGACGGCAACGGCAACAAGAACTGGTATAACACCCCGACGGAGTCGGCCGGCATCTCGATGAGCATCCCCATCTACAGCCGCGGACAAACGAAGGCCAATGTGAAGAAAAGCCGTATCGCCCTGCAGCAGGCCCAGCTCGATTATGAACAGGCAGCCCTTACGGTGCGCCAAAACGTGTCACAAGCCTACCGTAACGTCGTTTCGGCCTATAATGCATACAAAGTATCACAGGTGCGCGAAGAAGCCTACAGCAAGAGTTTTAACGCCTATAACATGCAATACCAATACGGCAGTATCACCACGGTGGAACTGCTGCAACAGCAGAACGCTTACCTCAACGTGCTCAACAACTACATCCAGAACAAGTATTCTTTCGTTTCATGCGCTATCTTGGGCCTCATCGCCGGTTTCTTCCCCGCCTTGAAGGCTTCGCGCACCGATCCGATCAATGCATTAAGATATGAATAATCATAGCCGATGAATACAGCCACTACAAATATCGAAGTAGACAATTATTTGTCGCTCAAGAGGATAGTTTTCCTTTCTGTGGTCGTCACGATGGCCTATTATTTTTTGTTTACGTTGAATCATTATTTCAGCAGGCCTACGTTTGACAACCAAGAGACAGAGCAAGTTTTGGAAGAGGACAACGACAACACAAATGCGGTGCAGTTCCGTGATGCTCGTACCAATACCCATGAGAGGAGAAAAGAATTCTTCGAGTCGCCGGAAGCCGCCAGGAGGTATTTTTACAAGAAGATCGTGTTGAACATACCGCTTACTTTCATCATGGTTTTTGCAGTGGTGTTGTATTGCAAGATGGTTTTTGGCAGGAACATCAAGCGCCGGATTGATGAATTGATGGTGATTCTTTTGGGCATATTGGTGATTACTTTTGTGTTGAGCGCCATGTGTACCCTGTTGCAATTGGAGATCTTTCCCGAACGTCCTGGGCCACCTAGAACGACGTTTCAGTATATAATGAGAGGCTATTTGGGCGACTGCTCGTTGATGGCTATTGCTGTCATGGCGGTGTATTTGTTGCGTGCACTGCATCGTGAGAAAGTGGCAGATGTCGAGAACGAGACCCTACGAGCTGAAAACTTGACCTCGCGTTACGAAACCTTGAAAACACAGATGGATCCACATTTCCTCTTCAATTCGCTGAACACGTTAAAGTCGCTTATCGACATTGACGCCAATAAAGTCGAGGATTTTGTCCATCAGCTTTCTTCGGTGTTGCGCTACACCTTAAAGAATGAGGAAGTGGTGACTTTGGAAAATGAGTTGGATTGTGTGCGCTCCTATTGTAAGATGATGAAGATGCGTTTTGGCGACAACCTGTTGTTTGAACATAACATCGACCACGGCAAATACGACCACTATCATGTGTTGCCGCTCTCCATCCAAGGGCTTATCGAAAACGCCATTAAGCACAATGTCATTTCATCAAAACAACCTTTGACGGTGAAGATTTTTACTGATAATGATAACCATTTGATAATCAGTAATGAAATTCAGCCAAAAATCGGAAAAGAAGAAGGAACGGGCATCGGTTTGGCCAATTTGGCGGAGCGTTATCGGCTCAAATGGAACGAAAAAGTTGAAATTTTTGACGATGGAAAGAATTTTAGCGTAACTTTGCCACTGAAAGAAAACTAAATTGCCCTATGAAAGCGCTTATCATCGAAGATGAAATCATGGCTGCCAAGACCTTGCAAAAGTTGCTAGGCGAAGTAAGCCCCGAGACTGAAGTTGTTGCCGTTCTTGAGTCCATCGAGGACAGCGTAGCATGGATAGAGGAGAACCCCATGCCCGACTTGATGTTCATGGACATCCATTTGGCCGACGGCTCTTCCTTCGCCATTTTCGACCGTGTCGACATCACTTGCCCGATCATCTTCACCACGGCTTACGATGAGTATGCCTTGAAAGCCTTTGAGGTGAACAGCATCGACTACCTGCTGAAGCCCATCAGCAAGGAAGCGTTGGAGCACGCCATGCGCAAATACCGTATGCTTGACCAGGGACGGCAAGAAGGTGGCCGCGACAACATCGAGGCTTTGCTTACCCAGCTGACCAAAAAGAACAGCTACAGGCGCTGCTTCCTGCTGCCGGAGCGCGACAAACTGGTGCCGCTACCCACCGCCAACATCGCATACGCCTATATCGAAGCGAAAACGGTGAAGTTGGTTTCGGTGGATCACAAGGAATACTATCTGACCCAGACATTGGACGACCTGATGGCACAACTCGACCCGAAGGAGTTCTTCCGCGCCAACCGCCAATTCGTCATCTCACGCAGCGCCGTCAAGGACGTTTCGGTGTGGTTTGGCAACAAATTGGCCATCAATCTCATCATGGACACACCTGAGAAGATTATCGTCAGTAAGGCGCGCGTGGCCGAATTCAAGCACTGGTTCTCGAATTAAGCCAAATTTCTTATTTTTATAAATAACTGAATATCAATGTAATACATATTGAAAAGAAAAAAAGTTGTAGAAAAAGGTCTATTGTAAGAAAAAAGGTTGTACTTTTGCACCCGCAAACCGATGCTTCCGTAGCTCAGTTGGTAGAGCACCTGACTCTTAATCAGGGTGTCCAGGGTTCGACCCCCTGCGGGAGTACTTCAAATCAACAAACCCTAATTGATAATCAATCAGTTAGGGTTTTTTCATGCCTATTTCTGGCGTGTTTTTGGCGTGATAGCAAAAAAAACACCCTGAAACGGCTTGCTTCAGGGTGCAGTTGCAATTCAATTTCCTATGTGGAAATCTGCTGCAAAGGTAACACTTTTTCAGATATTTACAACTTTAACCAATTCTTTTTTGAGTGACGTGCCTGACTGGCTGACGAAGGCTGCGGCGACAAAGCCACCACAAGAAGGTGACATCCCTACTCCGCAGCCTTTGGCAGACAGGCAGCCCTCCGAATCCATTTAACTGCTGGAATGGGGATTGCGGATTTTGAGCGAGGATGAGAAACAAGAGCGGGAAAACGAAAACCCAATTTTTAGCCGAGGGCTGACAAAGGTTGCGGCTAATAAGCTTCCTAAAAGATGCGAAATCTGACCTCCGCAACCTTTGGCAGACATCGGATTAACAATAACACTACAACTGAACGAGAGGCCGTATTTCGCGCCTTACGACAAAAAATAAAGGCACCCATCAGGATGCCTTCGTGATTGCTGCCGTTGTCTGTTCGTAGGGCGTTACGCCTTGTTGATTTTGCGACCGACCTTTTCGGCTCTTGTCTTGATGATGAACGAGCCGAAGCCACGGAGATAGACATTCTCACCCTTGGCGGCATAAGTGAGGTAGAAGCGAACGGCATCGCCGACTTCTGCCCAACTGCCAACAGGAACGGACACACCCATAGACGGGTCGGTTTCTTCGGTGTTGAAGATGCCGATTTTCTTCTGGGTGAGGTTGTAGGCCACGACGATGAAGTTGGCTTCGGCTGGCTTGCCGATCTGCTCTGCTGCGGCAGGCTCAGCGTAGAAGTCCTTCACATCGTTGGTGAGGGTGACCACGCTTTCGAGCATAGGTGATTCGATGCGCTCACCGCTACCGATGCCCTCCATCAGGGAGAGGTCAACCGTCTTGACATCATCCACAATGGCGGCGGCAGCTGCCAATTGATGGACAAGCATGTTGCGACGGGTTCTGCCACTGGTGACGGATGGATAGAGCGAGGCAAGCTGCTCAGTGGTCAACTGCCCAGCAAGCCCCTGAATCTCTCTGAAGTAGTTGCGCTGCGCCATCTGTGCAGCGGTCTTGGGGTCTTTCTGCGATTGTGGAAGGCCTTTCATGTAGGCGATGCCATTCCACGAGGCACCAATAACGGTACCAACTTTGCCTTTGAATCCGCCTAAGATTCCTTGCTTTATTTTGCCCATGGTTGTAGAGTATTTAGGTTAGTATTACGGTTGCTTATTTTGTATAGTTGGTAGGGACTTGGTAGGGAGCGGGTCAGTACCTGATTCGGGCTGTTTTTCCACTCCCGAGTCCTTCGTTTTCTTGGGTGGCCTGGCGGGTCGATTGATGACACCCAAGGTGCCGATACCGACACGTGAACGGTTTTGGCTGGTGACAAACATAAATCCTGAGAACTCGTCGCGGGGATTGCCGTAAGGCTTCACATTGACTTCGAAGGATTGTTTGCCTGTTCTTTTCAGCGTCACTGGAGAAGCGATGAGAAACAGCTTCTGCTGCGTGATGTTGGCAACCAAGATGACGGGATAGTCGTCTGGGTGCTGGTCGCGGTAGTAGGTCACGGCCTCCCAAGAGATTTGGAGGTCGGAACGATTGGCATTGACCGTGACCGCCGGAAGGTCGGTCGTCGGGGAATTGCCGAGAGTGGTTAGGCTGTCGAGGTCGACGGTTCTGGTCTTGTCGATGACAGCCGCATAGGAAGCCAACTGCTGGACGAGCAGATTCCTGCGAGTCATGCCCTTGGGCTTCTTTGGGTAGATGAATTCCAAATCCTCGTTGGAGAGGGACATCGAGAGAGTGACCAACTCCTTGAAATAGCCCTGCTGCATTTTCTGGTTGCCTGACCTACTCTTTTTGTAGGACTGAGGCAAACCCTTCATGTAGAAGATGCCATTCCAGTAGGAGCCGACTACAGTGCCTACTTTGCCACTAAATCCACCAAGTATGCCTTGTTTTATTTTTCCCATTGCGTTTCGATTTTGAAGTTTTCAAAAAAAGCCGCCCGATAGGACGGCTTTTCAACATTCAACCCGATAAGCGATTAGTCGCGCTTCTTGGGTTTGGCAGGACGCTTGGTGACGGCCATAGTGCCAAAACCAACGAGAGCAATCTTGGAGCCAGTGGCGAGCATGAAGCCGCTGAAAGTGTCTTCGGCTTCGCCGTAGGCGGCCAGACCGACATTGAACGACTGGGTACCAGTCGTGCCGATGGTGGCGGTGGAAGGCACCAGATAGACTTTCTTCTTGGTGACATTGGCTACGAAGATGACGGGGTACTCCTCGCCGTGCTCAGCACGGAAGGCGTTGGCACCCTCCCAAGAGATGGTCAGGTTTTCGCCAGCTGCGGCGATGGTGACCTCTGGCAGGTCATCCGTCGGCGCGTTGCCGAGGGAATTGATGTTGCCCAAGTCGACGCTCTTGGTGTCGCCATCGACGGTGGCGACAGCAGTGAGCTGCTTGACGAGGACGTTGTGACGGGTCATGCCGCTGATAGCCTCAGGGAACAAGAATTTCATCTGTTCGTCCGAGAACTGGGCGGCGATGTCCAGCACTTCCCTGAAGAAGCCGCGTTGCTTGGTCTGCGCTGCAGTCTTCGGGTTCTTGTGGGACTGGGCGAGGCCACGCATGTAGCTGATGCCGTTCCACGATGCACCGATGACGGTGCCGACCTTACCTCTGAATCCTCCGAGGATTCCTTGCTTAATCTTTCCCATTGTTCTTATCTTTTTAGGGGTTAGTAATTTTGGTTAGTTATCTGTTTCGCAAATGTATAATCTTTTTATTTACAGCAGGTTATACTGGTATTGCTTGCATTCTTTTGCGCTGGTTTGCGTAGTTTGAAGCGAAAAAAACATTACTACACTCAAAAGAAATGAGACGATTGCGCCCAAGGTCGTCAACGAGGTGGTTAAAAAAGCAAGTGCCCTAACGGCAAACGGAGACCCGCGATAGAGGGGCGTAGTTTATTTAGGGGCTTGGCTTTTTTAAGCACCGTACCCGAGAAGGTGACACTAAGCCTTTACGACAAACCACTTTTCTAAATTCAGGGTGGTGGTGGGGACGATGGAGGTAAAGAGCGGAGCTTTGCGGAGCGATACCTTTCCAAACTCTCTATTTAGGGTGGCGGTTGGGGACGATGGTGGTACTGAGCGAAGCGTTAGCGGAGCGACCATTTCCGAATACTCAACTTAGGGTGGTTGGTGGGGTAAGTGGTGGCACTTAGGAGCGAAGCGACTGCCCTTCTTTCCAAATTGTCAAAATAGGGTGGTTGGAGGGGTACGAGGTGGTACAGGAGCGGAGTTTACGAAGCGACTGTGCTTTCCAAATGTTCTACTTAGGGTGGTTGGTGGGGTTTGATGGTGGTTGCCCGAGCGGAGCTTTAGCGGAGCGACCTGTTCCAAATTCTGGGGTGGTGGTCGGGGGTGACGGCGGCATGGATGTGCGTTGGCTCAGCAGGTAAGGGGGAAAAGCGCCTGCGGCTAAGGGGCGGTGACACTCACGCAAGAATGAGAAAACCGAGCCTAAACGACTTTACGAGAGTGGGATACCCTGCGCCCCGTTCGCGCCAGCGCGGCCGACCCGCCCGACAGGAGTCCGCGCACGGTTACAATCCGAAGCGGCGGCGGGCGTGCCTTTTGCGGCGGCGACCCCGAAGAGGCAGACACCAGTATGGCCATTGCGGGGAGAGGTGGCAACGATGAGGGGGCGAAACAAGATGCGCTTTAGCGCACCACAAAGGAAACCGCCGGGCGGACGCGCAAGCAGGGGCGCAAAACAAAAGGGGCGCGGCGACCCCCGCTAATAAGTTGCGAGGTACGAGAACCGCTTGGGGGTACGGGGGGCGACAAGAAAGCCCCGAGCGAGCAAGGAGCCACGAAAGCGGTTGGCCTTGGAGCCGCTGACGCTCGTCTGGAGCCGCGCCAGCGAAGAGCAGCGGAGCGAGTGTCGCGGGACAGACGAAGGAAGCGGCGGTGTTGCGCAAGGGCGGCAACCTGAAAAAGCGCACGACGTAGGAGCTCAGCATTTTTTCAGATTGACGCTCGTTATACCCTTGCGCACACCAAGGCAACCGCAAGAAGCGGCGACGCAGGGAACACCGATTTCCCCCTCCTGCTGAATTAGGTAGGTTGTGCGTTGGGATGATGTGTCGTTTTTTACGTTTGTTTCGTTCTATCGTGCTTACGTCATACGTGCTTACGACACTATTTCAACCACTTCTTGTACTTGATCCAGACACGGAGCCAGATGCGGGCGATGGAGTCGATGGCATCACCAAATATCATCTTGCTGTATTTGTCGAAGTTCTGTCCCCATTCGGTCTGCTCCATGAATTCTTGCATGGGTTGGGTGTTCTGGAAGGTCTCAGGGATGAGATAGTACGAGAATAGATAGGAGTATTGCGAAACGGCACTCATGTAGTCCCATGTGTTGTCGTTGTCGCCTCCCCAACCATGGGTGTACTTGCGTGTGGCTACATCATTCTCGACATCCATAACGAAAGGCGTCGGTTTGAGTGGCAAGGGATAACCATCAGGGTCGTAGAAGAAACGGTTGTTGTCCTTATCAATCTTGTAGGACTTGTTGACCTGGTCTTCCCATTTCTTCTCGATGGCTCCATGGATGCCTTTCTCGTCGGAGAATGGACGACTGTCGCAATGCAACGGCATGTGACAGTCGGCTATGTAGTGGCTGAGGATGAAGAACCGCATGGCGATGTGGTTGCCTGTGGTGGCGATGGGACAGCCTCTGTCTTCGCGGTGAAGCATCTTGAAGTTATCGACGATGCTGTGGGATATGGACTCGCAACGGTCGGCACAGTTGCCAGCAACACATTTGTAGGGCTTGTTGAACAATGGCGACGATTTCCGCATCAGTTCATAGATGCTATGGGTGGTAGGTAGTTTGTCGAAGGTGGTGTAAGGACCGTCCTCGGTGGGTTGGTATTTGACGATGTGGCTGGTGGACATGTCCTTGAACACCTCATCAGGATACCAAGCTCCTTGGATTACAAAGTCACGGTAGTTCTTGAACCATCTGACAAGTGCTTTGGCTTCCTTGCGGACATCTTCGCTGACACCTTTGACAACAGCTTCGTTGTCGGTGGTGGCGATGACTTCCAATCGTTTTATGGCCATAAAGGCTATCCATGCGTGGGAGTATTTTTTCATAGTGTTGGCGTTTTGAGGCTTCAAAGATAGTGAGATTTGTTGAGATTGCGGGTCAAGCCCGCAATGAGGTCGGGTCATGGTTCGACAGGCTCACCAACCGTCCGCAATGATGGTGGGGCTTTGATGGCTTTCAAGTCAGTAGATGCTTTAAGATAGCAGTTGAGGCAGCCGCTGGCGGGGTTTTTGCTCGGTTAGAGCTTCAGGATGTGCGACAGGCGCGACGGCCTTTCATTTGGTTTCCAGAGAAGTAGAGGTTTATCAAACAACATATTGCCGCACTGGGCATGTGTCGTTTTTCTTTTCGTTGGTTTTTCGTGCTAACGTGCTTTCGTTATTCGTATTTACGAAGTTGACGAAGCAGTTGGGGCTGAAAAACGACTCTTGCCCAGGGCGATTGAGAAGTAGAGGCAGGCCGTCGCGCGGCAGCTGGGCGGTGTTGCCGACGAACAGAGTGGCACCCGCAGGAACGAGGACGGCCACCCTGAGCGGCGGCATTACCGCACAGCATTGGGGAGGCAAGGTTGAAGCTTCCTTCTGCAAAAACCGTGACAGCGGCGGCTTGGTCGGTAGAAGTTAAAAAGAGGAGTTATAGGACTGATGGGGCTTATAGAGAAGTCGATGCCCTCGTACGGGGTGCGGCTGCTGGTATTGGCCGCGTAGGTGAGCGGAACAGGCGTTTTGTGGGTGAGAGACGGCGCGACCGACTACGGCACAACAAGCTTCTTTTTAAGTGTGGCTTTCCAGCGATGGTGTGGCTGGTGCGGTTGGGCGACCTGACGACGGACTGTAGCGGAGCGAGCAGACAACGGCGGAGTTTACGGAGCCATTGTCTGCCCGTCGGAGCGGAAGGTAGTTGTCAGGGCGCGAAGGGCGGGACTCTTTCGATGAAGCTGAGGGAGCATCGTTTGCGGAGGTGAAAACGCCCGTGTAGCGACCGAAGCGGCGAATGCCAGCAGCTTAGGATTGTGCGGCTGGTTGGGATGAACACGATGTGGAGCCACCTAAGCGATGCGAGCAGGCGCAGGGGACGGCAGCGCGGAGAGGCGTTAATGGAGCGGAGACCACAGAGAGGTACGAACCGTGGTCGTAGCGGAATGGTAGCCCGTAGCACTGACGGCCACAAGACAAACGCTTCGCTGGGGGCGGAACACCTTGAAAGGGTTGGGATGGTGATGCTTTATGATAATGGTCACCAAAGAGGTCATTTGCAAGCCTTGTTTTGTGACTTTTTTATAATAAGGTATTTTGCCTGACAATAATTGCTTATATTTGCGGCATGAATTGGCGCGAATTGTAGGCGCAAGGATTTTTGTAATAACAATCTAAACCGTTAAGAAATAAAGAAATACACAAATACAAACATAAGACATAGCAAAGCATAACGACAACTTTCTTCTGCTTTAAAAATTGCCAATTAATCACGAAGAAAATCTCTTGAAATTGTCAGTATGCCCACCTATAGCGTGGGACTGGACTATTTTCTGGAGATTAGGGTTACGGCAATTACCCAAAGCAGCGGGAAACGGTTAGGTTTCACGCTTTTTTATTGTCGTTCAGAAAAATACAAACAAAAAAATGATGTATATGAAAAGGCCATTTAGAATAAAAACAATAAAGAGAGCCAGAAAATGGATGAAACATCAATACGATGTGATAGCGGTGTTGGCCGTATCTTGTGTGGCTATTCTGTCTTCTTGCTCTGGTGATATAAATTCAAATTTTGATTCCCATTTTACCAATGATGGTTATTTAATACAGGATAGCACAAAACAGGATAATAAAGTACCCTTGACAAAAGCAAAGTTTTATGTTGAGGTCTCTGGAAGTATGAATGGCTTTTTTAGAGCTGGACAGCCGACAGATTTCAAAAAAGATGTTTGGCAAATACTCAGTTATTATTCACCTATTGCGCCTGGCGTGACTATTTTGACAAATAATGGTGATGAAGGTAAAACTTATGATTTGAGTAATTTCCAGACTCAAATGAACACTGGTGCTTTTGTTTCGACCGCTTCAACGAGAGTACCTTTGATGCTTCAATCTATTATTGATAATTTGGATGCGGATAACGGGGAGGTTGCAGTACTTATTTCAGATATGAAATACAGTCCTGTTGGGCAAGCTGCGCCCAAGGTGCTGTTGACACAATACAGCACTGATGTCAGCAAGATCTTTGGACAGTACGGTAAAGCTATAAGTCTGGTTTGCGCCACATCTAATTATCTGGACAAAAAAGGAAATTCCATTTGCGATGCTTCGCCATATTATTTTTTGATAATTGGCAACGACAGCGGTGTTGCAGAAATGCGTGATGGTATTTCCACCCTATTAACCAATGCTGGCAGGTTCGTTGACAACATTGAGAGCGGATTTAATTATGGCGGGATTAAGGAGAGTTTCGGCATTCCGAAAAAATGTTTCCAGATGGATATAAACGAGCCAACATTTGTTGAGTATGAAGAGGCTGATTCTTACGACACCTGCATCATCAATTTAAAAGTGGATTTGGCACCTTATCGTTGGATTCTGACCGATGAAAGCTATTTTGCAAGAGCTTTCAAGGCAAAAACCCTCTACGGAGCCAACCTTGTTGTAGATGACGTGAACATTGTAGTAAAAAACATCACTGACAAGCAGTTGAAACGTACAGCAGAGGCCACGGTAAGACTAAAGCTGTTCAATATGCCCACAGATTCCGATGTCATTGAATGGACATTAGAGTTGCCTGACACGGATTACACTTTGTTTGGACAATTCTGTGGCGCGACTGCCGAAGAAGATGTTACCAAATCATATTCCATAGAAGATTTCCTTGTTGGTATGTTCTACGGTGGTGTGGTAAATACAACGCTTAATCCCAATTACATTTTAGTTTCAAAAAATAGTTAGTCGTTATGAAATTACTGAAGCTGTATCAATGGATCGCAGGAAAGTTGACCGAATTTTGCGCTCCATTCCAAAACAACGAGAGCTTGTATCAACAAGCCAGAGCCTTTTGGGGCAAGTTGGAAGGCATTTCAACAATACTTTTAATCATCGCAGTGGTGATAGGTGTTTTGTTTGCCGTCATCTACTACAAGCCATACAACAACAAGCCAGGAAGACACTATACCCCCAAGTATTGGGTTATTTTCCTGATTATAACATTTGTGGTGGCTTTTCTGTTGACATTGGGATTTGAATATATCTCAGTGGCACCACACTTAAAAGGCGCAATGTTGCTTGAAACTAAAATTGCACTTGGGAATGGAATCTATGCTTCAGCATTGTATTTCATTGTTTCGGTTTTGTGGTGCAACGCGCTACCGACTAACGCTTATCGATTGTTTAAATTCTAAACCCAACCCGATATGAAAAAAGTATTTGTTTTTTGCATTGGAGGTACTGGCATTCGCGTGATGAAGAGCATCACGATGCTGATGGCAAGCGGAATGAGTACCAGCGGTTTTACCGTTGTCCCTGTTATCCTTGACCCGCACTTGGATTTAGAGGAAAAGAAGAATTTGCACTCGTTGATAGAATCATACGAGGAAATATATCGACACTCAGTCAACAATGGGACATCAACGTTGAATTCTCTTGATGGCTTTTTCAATTCTGAAATGCTTACCATCGGAGAACTCAATGAACAACTCAATGACACCCAACAAGCGGCTGGAAACACTGAAAAGTTCCGTTCATATATCAACGTGGCCAACCTTGGTGCAGATAATGTGAACAACTATTTCGTACAGACGCTGTTTTCAAATAAGAATCTAAACAATCCTTTGTCGGTCGGCTTCAAGGGAAATCCCAATGTCGGTACCGTAGTGCTCGGTGAAATGATTGAGGGAGCGGATTGGTTCAAAGCGTTTAAGACCAAATGCGAGAAAGACGACAGGGTATTTATTATTAGCTCCATCTTTGGAGGCACTGGGGCTTCAGGTTATCCGCTGCTGGAGAAAAAGATTAGAGGAGCTTCTGATAATCCAACAGTTAAAAATGCACTGATGGGAGCAGTGACTGTGTTGCCGTACTACGGGCTAAAAGATCCTACGACAACGGGCAGTGACATTGACTCGGCTAACTTCTACACTAAGACAAAAGCGGCTCTTGCCTATTACCAGAACACTGTGCAGTCGGATTATCTTTATTATGCAGGAGAAAAGACTTTGAGGCAGGTCTATGAGAATGACGAAAAGAAGCAAGAGGACACCGCTAACTTCATTGAACTGGTTGCCGCATCAGCCTTGTTTGATTTTCTAAAGAGAGAAAGACCGGACAGAAAACAATATATGACCAGGGCAATTGACGATGACGTGGAGTCATTAGACCTTGTGACGATGGGCAGTGGCTATAAGGAAATCGTCAAGTGTGTTGCCGACTATATGATTTTGAGAACCTTTATTCAAAATCTTCCCAACGAGAAATACCTCCCTTTGAAGAAGAACAGAGGACTTGATGGAGGTTTTTACAAAGATGCAGCATTCCAATCATTGGTGCGCTTTACTGAGAAATACTATCAATGGTATTATGAACTTTCGACGAACAAACGTGCGTTTGCTCCATTGCACTACGACAGCATTAAGCAGATGGATGGATGGGTAAAAACCATCGACCTTGACGCAAAGGATGATTCATACTATCTGCTCCGAATGATTGAGGCCAGCAATAGATACACAAAGAAGGATCATAGCAACAAATTCAGGTTCTTCCTGCAATTCGCCTATGAAGCAATAAATGGTTACACACAGAAAATAATGAAATAAGATATGGCAAAAGTTGATTTAAATATTGTTGATAGAGGCACTAACAGTTCCGAATGGAAAGCAGAAGGAACGCCTTTGCAATCTGGCGACCTTGACAAAGTGCTTGAACAGAAGACTGACAATAGTGGTGCATTGAACTCGCTTCCCACACCTTTTGCCAGGTTTTTTGTCGCTCGCGAAGCTTTTAGAAGAGTCAATGAAGAGAAGCTGAATCCAAAGGAAGGGGCTGGCTTTGCCTATACGCAATTAGTTTCTGATATCCTTGATGTCTATGAACTGTTGTTTAATCTGAAATACCACAAGAACAACACTTGGAAAGATGGTCAAAAGCTGGAGCTGAGAGAATGGAATAGAAAAGAGAATCTCGATTATCTCAAAGCGAAGATGCCTGTTCTATATAATTCTGTTGTAGATTACTACAAGACAGATATCCTCGAGGACAAACTGTATTTTCTCGTCTATACTGAGAATGGCAAAGAAGTGTTGTTGGCTTGCAGCTCCCCCATCACAGGCTTTGTCACACCGCCAGACATGGACAAGGCTGTTCTGAAGAAAGACAACACCGACACTATCTGTTTTACAGGTGAGCAATACCAAAACCTGCACATTAGGAGAAAATCAGGCGGGGAGTATTTCAGAGGTGATGTCAGACTGTTTGACAAGAGAGATGCTGAGTTTAAGAATTACATGTATTCAATGTTGTTTGGCACTGATACCGTTGACGAGAGATTTAAGGCCATCAAGGAATATTTGCGTAGTTTCAACAATGACCCAGAGATACGCAACGATTTTAGATTAAAGACAACTCCGGTGTTGACCGACCAGAATGACAGTTTGGTAATAAATGGGCTTTGCATACAGTCTTCAGATGAAATTGATATCAACAGCTATTTCACTGACACCATGATTCGAGTGCCTTATCGCATTTCGAGAGACACATTCAAATCGGTCGTTTATCAGAACGATGTTCAAGGTAGAAATTATGACTATTTGCTGCCTTTCAAGCCTGAAGTGATGAATCTGTTTGATGGAAAAGAACTTAACTCTGATGTACACATCAACAGAAATTCCGTAACGGTCACTTTACGCTATAATGGGAAGGAATACTCGAAAGAATACTCTCAAGACACCTTCCGTGCTGGTCAAGGTAGAATTGTTGACCTGCAAGGAGCGAAGATTAGCTTTGACCTTGGCATCTTCCCCAATATCCTATCCTATAAGGATGTCGAGAACAATTACTTCAAGGTGCTTGTGGTTGCAGCCGATGAAGATGCTGATGCCCCCAACTTCAATATCGACCAAATCAATCTTGCTTTTTTCAAGCAAGCTGAAAATGGTTGCAAGCAGATAAAAGAAGTTGTTCCTGAAGACATGGCTGAATATGGCGTGGAGCCAGCAGCGGTACGTTCACGCCAAAAAACGGACGTAGAAGAAAGCGGCACCAAGTTCTATGAACTGTTTAACACGTCGTTTGACATGATTGAAATCAATGTCATGGGTGACACAGGTCTGTTGATGCCAGTATGGCAACACAGCCAAGCAAGCAATGAAACCTTTACCTATGCAATTGACCTTGGAACGTCCAATACATTTATGTCGCGTTGCAAGAATGACAGCCAAGGCAATCCGGACCTTAGCAGGAAGCCTGAACTCTTCAAGATGGATAAGACGATGGTGAATTACATGCATGAGTATTCAGACGATACGCAGTATTCCATCACTCGACGCATAGAAGATTCGATTTTCAACAAGGCAAAAAAGAAAATCAAGACTGAATTTGTGCCAGCTGTCATCGATGGCAAGGACTATAGATTCCCCATCCGCACTGCTTTGTGTGGTATTCACAATAAGACCAAGAAGCCGAAATTGTTTGACAACCACAACATCGCTTTCTTCTACGAGAAACTCATGGCGAACGACGACCAGGATGTGAACACCGACATCAAGTGGGAACAAGACGAGGACAAATTGCGCGTCTTTGTTAGAGAGCTGCTGCTCATCATCAAGTGCGATATTCTGCAAAGGAATGGCGACCTTGACAGAACCAATCTCGTTTGGTTCAGCCCATTGAGCTTTATGGGGAACACAAGAGAGGTTTATCAGAACATCTGGAACACTGAGCCAAAGAAAATACTGTTCATCCAGCCACAGCAAATCGTTCGCTATTCAGAATCCGAGGCACCCTATTACTACTACAAGAAGATGGACTACATCAAGGATTCTGATGCCGTTACTGTCATCGATATTGGTGGTGGCTCGACTGATTTCGTGTACTTCAAGGATAATGAGCCGCAAGTTGCCAATTCCGTCCATTTTGGATGCGATGTGCTCTGGGAAAATGGTTTCAATGCGTTTGCCAATGTTAGGGAGAATGGTATATTCAAGAAATACGTTGACACTATTCGTTTCCAAAGGAAAGACCTTGAAGACTTGAATGAGTGCTTCAAGAATGTTGATTCCGTGAAGACCAAGGATGTTATCAATTTCTGGCTTAGCAATGCCAAGGATTGTGACATCATCAAGTTCATGAGCCAGGACTTCAAACCCGTGTTTGCTTATCACTTAACAAGCATCCTTTACTACATGGCCAATATGTACAAGGATAAAGGACTTGAAGCCCCGAGAACCGTGGTATTTAGCGGAAACGGCAGCAAGTACATCGACAATTTCATTTCGAGCGAAAGCAACATCCTGAAAGAAATTATTGATTTGATATTTGCGACAGTGTTTGGAGGAACGCATAATGTAAACATTAAGCTTCCTGATGAACGCAAGGAGTCGACCTGTTATGGTGGTTTGTATCGTGACAAGAACGCTCCGATAGTTAAAGATGTCGTTTACCAAGGCGATGTAACAAAGAGCTACGAAAAGGTGGGCGACATGAATAGCAACTTAGATTCGTTGAAATCTGTGCTGATGACCAAGTATAAGGATCTTGCTGCCTTATATAAGTCCGTCTTGGATTTGCTCAAAAAAGAGAAAATCATCGACGGGACTTCAGATACTCGTCGTTATGTCAGCAAGGCAGAGGAAGATATGGGTACACCATTCACTACCTACTACAAGACGCAAGTCAAGGAAAAGTATGGTGAAGAAGTTATCTATAACGATTCCGTGTTTTTCTTGCCCGTAATCAACAAGGTTTTTGAAATGACTAAAATCTAAAGGCTATGCTTGTTATTTCATTTGTAGCGTTTGGCCTTTGCCTTTGCTTTCAACTAAAGTATTTTCTTGAAACAAGGAAGCAACGAGAGTTATACTATCATTTCTTCAAAAAGAAGCAGCCATACGATGTTAGTTTAACTGAAGTTAATACAGAAGTCTATACTCAGTTAGTGCAAGTAGGTGAAGAAGGTTCAGACTTAAATCAGCTTATTGAGGAGATTAACCACTATATTCTTAAAACCAAAGGCACTACTGATTTTGCTGTCATACAAAACAAGGTAGAGCGCAAGTTGAATATGCGGTATGACCAATCTGTTGCTAAATTGTCGTTTCCAACCCATTTCGGTCTGATGGGAACCTTCCTGGGGGTTTTTATTGGAGTTTTAATGTTTATTATTGGCTTTGATAGTACAAATGGAATAACGGACAATTCAATAAAGAACTTGCTTGAGGGCGTTCTTGTCTCTATGCTAACCAGTTTATGCGGATTGGGTCTGACCACATGGAATAATGCCAGGGCTGGAGAAGCGAGAAAGAAGATAGAAGAAGATAAGAATGAGTTCTATGATTTTGTACAGACAGAGTTGATGCCTTCGCTGGATGTTAGTATGGTAGCTGCTATCAGTAAATTACATCAAACAGTTGACCGTTTTGAACCAGCATTTGACAGGGTTATCAATCGTTTCCAAACCACGTTTGACAATTGCACAAAGGCATTTGGCGATAGCTTCGAAAAGAATGTTAGGGCTGTTGCTACTGCGGTAGATGTGATGGGTAAAAACATGGATAAAATCAATGAAAATATCGACCTTCAAGAGAGACTCCTTGCTACATTTAAGAGTGGTGAGCTGGTGCAAGGACTTGACAGATACATTGAGGCATCCAACAACTTCGTCAGTATTACCCAATCGCTCAATAAGTTTGAAGAGGCTCGCAGGATGATGTTGGCGGCCACGCAAGAGGCCATCAATCTTCAGAACGCATATAGTGACTCGTTGCAGGTTCCTCGTGAAGTTGCCGTGCGCATCAATCAGATACTGGATAGAATTAAAGACTTCGAGGAGAATATAAATCGCATCGGAGGTCAACTTGAAAGAAGGGATATACTTGGCAATGATATTGTGAACAAATTACAGGAACAAATCAGTGGCATATCGAAAAAGGGCAAGATTGCGGACAAGTATTTGGAAATAGCTGATGGCCGGTTGGAGGATTTGTACGCTCAACAAACCAAGGTAATAAACGAGATGAACAGGCGATATAGAGAAGCACTTGAAGGACACATAGACGGCTTTGAGAAGATGATTGTGCATCAAACCGAGGAGCTTGAAAAGCGTCATGGTGACTTTATGAAGGCCATTGAAGAGCGGCTGACCATTGAAGATGTGCGCCAAGAATTTGTGAATTTGGGCAAACTGAAGGACATTGATGGAAAGATGGCCGAAGTTTCAAAGCGTGTTCCTACTTCTGACGAAATACAAAAGGCTGTTCAAAAAGCCATGCAAGATGCAGTTCAACCAATTCAGAAGGAATTGGATGAAATGAAGAAAGACTTTAGAAAGCAAATGGAAGAATCCAAATCTGGCGTTTTCGGAGGCCTGTTTGGTAGGCGTTGATACTGAGCATTATGGACGGAAACAATAATGGTTCGTTTTGGCCGAGTTACGTGGACGTTATGACAACGCTGTTTGCCATAATGCTCGTGTTGTTTGCCGTGTCTTTCAGTCGATTCAAAATCAAAGAGAAAGAATTGACAGAAAAAGTCGAAGAGCTTAGAGATACGGAAACAAGGCTTCAGGAGATTGTGGATGAATACGACGATATTCTGAAGATTTATTCCACTGTTGGAAAAATCGACGCGACAGACTATTTCGGCTACAACAAGCCCTATCTGAAACATTTGTTCCAGATAAATGTGGAGTATCAGACGAAGGAATATGCCATCAATAAGCTGAAGCTTGATTTGACTGATGTAAACGCGGCCAACAAAAAAAGAGATAGCATCGTTGCCGCTGGTGAGTTGATAAAAAACACCATTCTTGAATTGAATAGTAGCGTTCCTGATACTATAGAGAATAACATCAAATTCCTCGTTATCATCGAGGGTCAATCTTCTAGGATTCCTTTCAACGAAGGGCCATGGAGAAACAATTACACCCTCTCCTATCTAAGGGCACAATACCTGAATGCGTTTTGGAAAGAACATGGCATTGATTTGAATAGCATTCCGAGATGTGAACTTATTATTTCTGGTAGTGGCGAGGAAGGTGTACCGAGAGAAGTGCCAGATAAAACAAGGCTCACTCAATTATTCCCCAATAGCGTCGATTACCAAAAGCAATGGCATAAGATAGAAGAAAGGAATCAGCGTTTCTTAATAAACATCGTGCCAGTGTTGGGTAATATCGATAGCACAAGAGAAAAGATTGAAAGGATAAAAGGCAAGTAAAATGAGCACTTTATGGTCTGAGGATTACGAAAAAGTGTTTGGCAAGCCAACAAAGTGGTCGCTTTTTTCGGAGGACGAAGAGGCGTATGAGGCTTTCCGACAGACCATTATTGACTCACCTCATTACGTGTACGATAAGGATAAACTGCCTTTTACTGGCGTGAAAGTCTATGGGTATGATTTGTATTTATTGAAGCTTTCTGTCGACCAGAAAAAAGCGGAAGGAAAGAAACTGTTTTATATCAAGGACGAAACACCTGGTTTGGCCAAAGTTCTTGCATTTGGCTATTATAGCAATAACACTTTTTATTTAATGGCTAACAGCATAATAAGGAAAACTGAATTTCAAAAACAGATGAAGAAAATTTCTTCTCTTTATTGGCAAATTCATGAGTTGCAAGCCGATAGTGTAATAAGAAAATGTGATATAGAAGCAAAAAGCACACAAAGCCAATCCGAGCAATTTGAATTGTTTTATCCAGAAGGTTATCGTATTATTCAGGATATAGAATGCTCCGCATCTATAGCAGCTGCTTATGTTCTTGGACATGAGGCTGATTATACAAAGTGGAAAGGGATGGATGGAAAGCCTCTCGCCGAGGTCTATACCTTTTACAAAGGGCGTACAGAGCTTACAGAGACCCAAGGCTTTTGGAGCAAACTTCGTTCCCAAAAGGAAGAATCGACACGTATTATTGAAGCGGACAACGGTGGTCGTTTGTTGGCCGAGAAAATAATCATGCCGCTAAAGCAATTGTTATCGGAGAAAATAATCACGCCACTAAATCAATTGTTATCAGAGAAAGTTATCACTCCTCTTATTCGCTTAAATGAAACGATTAATGACCCAATCCGTGAAGAATTATCCGAAATACACTGTTATTTAACTGGTGAAAAATATCAAGCCGAAGGTTGTTATTACGTGAAAGAAAAAAAGATAAAGGTATTTGCAGGAGCAGAGTTTTCCATTGATGTGTCATCTACTTTACGGTATTCTGCAACCGATTATAAACGTAGAACTTTTATTAATGAGCATTGTTCAACGAAAAAATCGAAGTATATTCTTAAAGAAGATTTTTGTTTTGATTCGGTAGAAACAGCTACTGTCTTTATTACAGGGCAGGTTTTTACTGGATTATGGATATGGGCAACTGAAGATTGTAGAGCTTTGGGAGAAATAATCGATGAAGAAGTATATTAGTATAGCTTTGGTCTTTGTGGTTGTGCTGCTTATTATGGCTTTGATTATTCGAGGTTCGAATGATTCAGAAGAGGTGTATGATGGGTTCGTACAACAGGTTGAACAAAACGACACGCCTTCGTCGAGCAATCCTGTTGGACAACTGCGGACAGGACTGGAAATCCCATGCTATGATTTTGTGGTAGATGAACAGATAATGGCAAAGCGAGGATATACTGTTTCGTTTAATCCAGATACCAAGCTGCCCAACTGGGTTGCGTATGAGCTGACTGCCGATGAGACAGATGGGCCTTGGACAAGGAAAGGTTTAAGGTTCGTCCCTGACCCATATTGTAAAGGAGAACAGGCAGACAGAGAAGACTATAGAAACTCGGGGTATTCACATGGTCATTTGGCTCCTGCGGGAGATATGAAATGGGACAGCTTAGCCATGATTGAGAGTTTCTATTACACGAATTGCATACCACAAGATGCCAATTTGAATACAGGAAAATGGCACCAGCTGGAGGAAAAAACTAGAAAACTTGCAAGAGAATATGGCAACGTCTATATCGTTACGGGACCAGTTATTCAATATGATTCAATAGAGAGAATTGGGTATCACGGAATACCTGTGCCTATAGCTTGTTACAAGGCTCTTATGATTCGCAACAAGGAACGCTACTCGGCTATAGGGTTCGTCATGCTCAATGGAGGCGAACAGCGATCAATGAAAGAATGTGCCTGTACTGTGGATGAGCTTGAAGCGTTGCTTGGCTTGAACATGTTTTACAATCTGCCTAATGACATAGAAGAGGGTGTTGAAAGCAAAGTAACTTGGGCCGATTGGAATCTGCGGTAGTTGATGCTAATCCAAGGTTTGTTGGATAGTCCCGCCTTTCATCGTCCATCTTCAACAAGCCCCAACTCATCAATCATGTGTTGTATGCACGGCAGCGTTTCCATCATTAGCTGCAAATCGGTTTTCGGCTTGCCGAACAACCATTGGTATTCTGCCTCTGGCTTTGGTGGGACATAACCGCCTTTCAATTCATCAATAAACACATCAGCGATGTCAATCTTGGCGGCTCGTTGCTCGGGAGACGCATGCTTCTCCAAAGCGTCTGAGACGGTTATTTTACAGAACGCGAGCGTTTCGGCTTGCTTCTTCCAAACCTCATAAGCGTCAACGTCGGGGAACAAGATAACCGTTCTACCAGTCAAAACTTTCATTTTTTCGACTGGCATCTGTGATTTGCCTCCTGTGGCAAGCCAAAGAAATTGAGGGTGGTATGCTGCACCAATCAAGGCGGTTTTCTCGCTCTCAACGACTGCAACAACTTTGTCCTTGTTCATTGACCAATTCAGCAAGTGCTCACCAAACAAGCATTGCGTCACCTCCCAATCATCAGGCAAAAGACCGTCTTTCTTCATCTTGGCATGAACCCAATTCACACCATACCCATCTTTGGTGCGGTGGCCATCTTCGCCATACTTCATTATCTTGCCCGACCTCACTCTGCCGTTGATGTCGATTTGCCAGAAGATGACATCTCTGTCTTTGGTGGCGCCGAGTGCATACAGTTCGCCCAGCCTTTTTATTGTCGGACTGTCAAGGGTGTTTCTGTCGAACAAGCCACAGAGGAACAAGATAAAGTCGCTGTTGTAGCTTGCCGACTGAAGTACATACCTGAAGGGGATGGTGCAAAGTGGCTTGGGAGGCTTGGGCTGAGGCCGTTTCTTGGCGGTAATGTTCTTAGGGCGTTGTTCGCCTTGATGGTCTTGAAAGTATTCGCTGGGGGTGTAATGGTAACAGCAACTGCTTTCATGGTCACACCTGCCGCAAGTTGGGTCGAGGGGCTGGTTGTCCTCGTCAACATAGTAGGTGAATGAATGTGGGTCGTGGCAATTCGGGCACTCGTGGCGTGAGGCTCTGCCGTGGTATTTTTCAAGTTGATAGTTCATACTGCGTCCTTTCTTTTCTGATTCTCTCACTTTCTCAAATTCTCACTTTCTCACAGTGAGAAAATGAGAAAATGAGAATAGTTGAGAATGAAACAAGATTACCCTTTTGCTTCTTTTAACCATCTATATAGAGTTTTTTCTGGTACGTCCAATGCAATCGTTATTTCTTTAACTGGCGTTCCGCTTGCCCTCATTTCGATTGCTTGTTGCATCAAAGCTGCTCTGTCCTTTTCGCTTCGCTCTTTTAGATGTTCTCTTTCAGAGCCAAAACCTATATGGGTCAATTGGAGAAAAGCACCTATTTTCTCAATCTGACATATGATGACGTTTTCGGAATGGTATTCAAATTCTCCGTGACGGACTTTCATTTGCTTTATATAGCGCAGCGTGTTGTCCTTGGCACTCAGGCCAATGGCAAAGCAACTATCAAAGAAGTTAAACAGTTTTTTACTGCCAGCCAAATCATTTTGCGTAATGGGGCGTGTCATATCTCGTTTTGGAGGGTGGGCGATTACAAGGACGGAAAAATTGTGCTTTTTCTTTAATCCTGTCAGTTCCATCATGAAACGACCAGCGATATCGCTTTTCTCACTGTTGCTGCATATCCACCCCAAATTGTCAATGATAAGCACCTCGGCACCTGATTGCAAGGCTGCAGATTCGATATTCCTAATTATGCTTTCTTCAAAGTGATTTATATCCAGATCCTCTTTGTTTATCTCAACACGATAAAACGTGTCTGGAAAATGATACAATTGTCCTTGCTCGTCGGTGTAACGAAGTTGGAACTGTTTGTCTGATAACTCGAAATCGAAGTAAAGCACTCGGCGGTTCTTAGCAATACTGTTTCCAATTTGTACTGCGTATATGGATTTGCCCAAATTGCTGTCGGCGAACAGGCAGCAGACTTCGCCCTCATACCATAACGAGTACCATAGTGGCTTGGGGTCGGGGCGTTGCTTCGCCTCCATCAAAGTCTGATTGGCCGACTTTATACAGAGCATTCCAACGGTTTCGGGAATTGCGTCCTTCACGGCTTCCGATTTCTCCAAATCCTCCTCGATGGCCTTTAAGATACTCGTATTGTCATCCTTTTCCATGTTGTTGCTTGTAGTTGTTGTAATCGTTGAAAGAACTATCGTTGGTGACAAAGATTTTGCTACATTACCAGCCATGAATTGGGAATTATTTTGTATCTTTGCATCACCTCTATAAAGATTCATTGATTTGGCGGCTACGCTTGGCGTAGCCGCTATTCCTATTATTTTCACGCCTTGCCTCCTTTCTTTGAGTAATTGTCATTGAGTAGTTGCTCGATGTCTCGTCGTCGGTAATAGATTTTGTTATTTATCCGGGTATAAGGCAGAGTGCCATTGCTTCGTAGTGTCTGCAAGGTGCGCAGACTGACGTGTAGAGCGAGCATGACATCCTGATTATCAACCCAATCCTTCAAGCCGTTTTCCTCACTGTCGCTGTCATCGATAACGAGGTCGGGATAGGCCTCCCGAAGGGCTTTAAGGCAAGGGCACTGTTCAAGTGCTTGCCTGAAGAGGTCTTTGTGGCCATTGGCTATATTAGCCGTGGAGATGCCAATGAATTTAGAGTTGCTCATTTGGGGCCTCCTTTCTGTAAGATGTGGTTGATGTCGCTCTGTCTGTAGCGGTCGTTGCCACCTATCCTTATTGGGACAAGGTAGCCTCTCTGCTTCCAGCGATAAAGCGTAGCCTTGGAGATTTCGAGCATCTCCATGACCTTCTCACCGGTCAGGTAGGCTTCGGCTTTGCTCTCGCTGATACTCTGCTCCAGCTCGGCTTTGGTTTCAGCAATCAACTGGGTGGCAAAGTCCTTTAATTCCGCTGCCGTGATTGTGATGTTGATTGCGGGTGCGCATTGCGCCAATTCTTGAATATTCATATTTCAATGAATTTTAGGTTACGCCCTCTTTTTTTTGCTTCGGGCTTTGCAGCAATCCGCATCATTGCGTTTTGCGATTTCAAAGTTAGGGTGAGGAAAGTGAGATAGGGTGTGGAAAATGAAAAAATACAACCGATTAAATTGCTATAATTCAATCGGTTGCATTTATATTGAAACGAGAAAGTGAGAAAATTATGATAGCCTGTGAGGATGAGCTATCAACCTATTCCATTATCTTTCATTTTTTTCTTTAATGTTGTTTCGAGATCCGCTGATTTATCAGTGTTGTACTTATTCATTTCTTTTTCCGATAAACCTGCGGAATTGCAGATGGCAATATACCATTCTTTGTTGAAGCAGGGTTGGATGCATTTGATAAACCCCTTGAACTTGGTGATTTTACGAACCCAGAGTGATTCGCCTTTTTTTAATTTGGGAACACAGCAGCTTGTTATGTTGTTAACAAAGTCTTGTTTGGTTAAAAGCAAATTACTAACGACACCATCTTCAACAAGACAATCGTACAAATCGGGCAAGGCGTTTAAGATTTTGTCGTTTAAGATGTTGGGGCTATCCGATGTTTTTAGAGGAGGCGTTTCGAATATAGGTAAATGCTCTATCAAATCCCAGTTGTCAACTTCAAAAAACACACCCTCTGCAGGATTCCATTCCCTTCGCAAATACACTCCCGTTTTCTGTTGGTATTCGTTTAAGTCGAGGCCATTCTGAATCAACACGTCATACAGACCTTTTGCGAATTTATTCATGTCGTTGAGCAAACCACGTAAAACACGTTCTATGGAATCTGGATCGTCTTTTCCGTGATAGCTGGTGCCTGTACAAAGTAACCTGATAAACTTTTGAGATTCTTTGGTTGGGGTAGGAGGTCTCAATACTTCACATAATTCCTTAAAAGGCAGCAACAACGAGCAAATATATTGGTCTGTTTCTGATGGTGTTTTGCAGCTTTCAATGTGTCTTCTTATTTCGTAGGTCAATTCTGACACTGCTGCCATATTACGATATGAATCCCTTTGTTTGAGAATAAGTTTTTGCGGCTTCGGCCTCACTTTTCTCGTACCATGCTTGAGACCAATGAAAGCTATACATTCATGTGCCAGTTCCTCAAAAGCCACAAGGGAGTCATTTACTGATGATTTAGGTTCTTTTTCCTTTACCCACTTTTGAAAGTAGTTTATTATGCCTTGGACTTGATAGGCTGCTTCGTGGATTCTAAACATTCCTCTGGTAGCACCTGTACAATACTTCCTCCATACTGGCATTAACTTTTCGAAGATTTCAACGCCAAGTACATAATCGTCTGTGTCGATAATAAGGTCACACAGGGTTTCAAGTGCTTTACTAAGCTTTCCCAACGCTCCATCGACATATAGTTGACACTTTATATTGTAACCCTCGTCAGTACTGATATAGGCCACATTATCATCAATGGTTTCAAGTGCCTTGAATATGATAGGCTTCTGTTCTTCCGTTATCTTCAGTATTTGACTCTTGGTGTATTCCATAATCTTCTCCTATTAGTCTAACAATGATACAAGTTCTTTCTTCATGTCCTCGTCGATGTCGCGATAGCGGACGAATGCCCTGCTGCCTTCAACGTGACCCGACAACGAACCAATTAGATTTGGGTCTTTTACTTTCTTGTATAAGTTGCCGATGAAGGTGCGCCTACCCATATGGCTGCTGGCCACTTCGGAGATGGGACGTTTTTCCTCTTCTCTTGTGGTGGGATTGAGCACCGTCACCAAGCGAGTGATGCCCACGGTTTCCATGATTTTTTTGATGTCCTCATTGTATTGCTGCTGGGTGGTGAAAGGGAAGAGCCTTTCCCCTTGATAGTCCTTGTATTTCTCCAAGATTTCGGAGGCTTGTTTGTTGAGCGGGACATGAATTGTTCTGGGATTTTCGTCCTTGGTCTTGTCTGCAATATAATCGACAGCACCATTGACTATATTCTTCTTTGTCATGTCCCACAGGTCGGACACGCGGCAACCGATGCAGCATTGAAATACAAATATATCTCTTTGGGTTGCCAGAGGCTCGTAAAGTTGTGCGTTATAGATTTGGTTGCGCTCGTCTATAGTAATATAATAAGGTGTGCCGTAAATCTCTTTTGGCACGGCATAGGCGTTGAAAGGATTGTTCTGGGTGACGGGTACCACCAACTTATATTCTTTGTCGAGACCATTTGCCCACCGGACAAATGCCCTGAATCTGCGCATCAGATCGCTGATGGCATTTCCACCTCTTGGCTCCATCTTGCGTTTAATTAAGCCTTCCTCTTTACAGATGTCAAAATAGGTATATTCCTTTTTCTCACCGTCAATGTACTCGGTTTTCATTACGGTATCTGCATAGGTATGTTCTTCTTTCAGGAAGTTCTCGAAGTCGCGGAGTGTGTCAGCAGTAAGCCCCTCAAAGGTTATGGACTTGCCTGTGTGCAACTCATAGCGATGGAGAATTCTTTCGAGCACGACATAACCTTTCTTGCGATTCGGAGCGAACTTCTTGCCATTGATATAGGTGGAAAAGGCTTCAAAGAAGGGATGTTGTTCAACTTCTGTTTCTTCTTCTGTGGAAGGAAGGTTGATAAACTCGTTGATGGTAGTCTTCAGCCAATCTTTGGGAAGTTCGGTTTTTCCTGCTCCTGCAGATTGGAAAGACTCCATGATGTGTTTTGATAGATTCGCAAGTTGGGTTTCGGCTGAGGTCAGTTCGGAAACGAGTTGCTTTTGCTCATCATTCATTAGACGGAAGCGAGGGATGACTATACGCCCTTCCTTGGCGTTCCAATATTGTGCGTCAATGAAGATGTTGCTTTTGCCTCGTTGGTTGATTCTACTGCCTACAACGAAGCGGATGAGGATTTCAGATTTCCCGGTTGTCTTGTCCGCTTTTGCGGAAAGTGATAATGAAATTGTAGCCATAGTGTTTGAAATTGAATTGCTCTGCAAAGATACAACAATTCTTTCAGACGTGCAAGTTTTTGGCGTGATTTTGGCGTGATAATTGAATACAAGAGATTAAAATTGATTTCGATTGATAAATGATAATCGGATAAAAGTTTGAATATCAATTTAATAATGAAACGATAATAGCACGCCAAAATCAAAAATACTCATTCTTCTATTCCCTGCGGGAGTACCAAATCTCCAAATCCCTAACTCTAATAATCAATGAGTTAGGGATTTTTCTTTCCCAAAACACCCCCTCCCGTGTCAACCACGTGTCAACCGATTTTCCAAAATTGAATTCTCGTTGACACAAAATACCGATAATTATTGACACCGTTGACACGGATTTCCCCTCCATCGACACACTAAAACTATCGCTCCTGAAATACCCGCCTGCTCACGACTGCGCACAAGAACCACCTTTCCAGAGCATAGTCCCGCCTCCCTTTTCCCTTACGAAACACACCTGAGGAAAATGAGGAAAGTGAGGAAAACGAGGAAAATCCCACCAACATTTGGCGGAATTTTCCCGATATTGACTTTGAAAAAAAGAAAAGTCTTACTTTTGTACCCATATAAGACATAGTTAGGGCTTTACACTCGCGTTTCCTAGCAACGAAATCTGGTAAATTTCACAAGTGGGAACCGAACGATAAGGCCTGCGCCAATAGGCGCAGGCGATCGTTTTCATACTTGGAAGGTTTACCAGAGCCTGTTGCTGATGAAAACGGTGCAGTCTGCGCCTTTTTTATGCCCCAAAACATCAAGATATGGACGACGAACTCATCATCCAGCGCCTCGCGGAACTGAAGGCGCAAATTGCCGACTTCGACGAACGTCTCGCAGGTCTCGACGACCTGCTGGCCGACGGCCTCACCGATGAGGCCGTGCATCGCTACGCCCACGAGCTGTCCAAGATCATCGAGGAGCGTGAGCCCGTACTCAAAGAGATCCGGCAATGGCTGATGCTCATCGACAATCCAGCCGACGACCAAGCCCTGCCGAACTGACGGCCGCCCTCCTCATGTCACCTTGCTATATTGCCCATTAGCCGGATGCTCCAGCAACCCCGTCTTACACAGCTCCGCGATATACCGCTCCGCCGTCTTCTCTCCAATTCCCATCCGTTCTGCCGCCTGAAGATAAGCCGTGCGGTTGAAAGCGTCGGGCAATGCCGCCAGCAAAGCCTGTCGGCTGCCCTCCGTGCGCTGCTGCCTCCCCTGCCTGAAGCGTCGCTCCGTCCTGCGTGGCAGACTCTGAAACACCCAGACTCTGAAACACCGAGGCCGAATGCCGCAGCAGCACCCTCACCATCGCCATGGCCGTGTCGAAATCCGCATCCTCGCAGACCAGCAAAGCCTCCTGCCGTTCCTCCTCGCCATCGCCGACAGGCAGCGGCAAGCTGCCGTCGTCCATCTGTCGAAGCACCGTCAGAATCATCGTGATTCGGAAAAAGATCAGCCCCAGGCGACGCACCGAGGCGATGATGTCGTTGCCGAACAACGCTGCATATTCCTCCTGCGTCTGCGCAAAGAAGGCGTTGAACCTGCGCTGTTGCTCCCGCTGCAGGCTGAAACGGATGGCCTGCGCGTCTATCAGCTTATGGAACTGGTAGAAGTCCCTGCCAATCTCCTTGAAAAGGTCGTCGGCAGTCAGCCCATCCGACGCGTCGAACATATCATGCCACACCACCTCCGTCGGCATCACGTAGAAGATGAAGCGGCTGAAAAGCCCGTTCTCCGCCGAAGGGATCAGGTTGAACACCTGCTCCGGCGTGCCCGATAGGATGGCCGAGAACTTCGGCTTCGTGATTTCCACATACTCGCGGTCCTTCTTCCGAAGGTACGATATCGCCTCGTGGTGGAAAGCCTTCCTGAAGCCGTCCGAGTAGTTGCCCAGGTCCGAGTTGAAAGCGTTGGCCAACGTGTCGCCTTCCGTCTCAAACAGCAGCCCCACGCCGTCGTTCTGCGACAGGGTCTGATACACCACCGTCGCCGTGCTGTTGGCAGGGATGAACAGCGTCAGGAAAGGCGGCTCCTTCGGCTCCTCCATGTCGCCGTTCTTCCTGTTCACCACATACTGCACCTGCTCCTGCTTGTATTTCTCCATCGACTTGCGGTACTGCTCCCGCAACTCCCGATGCAGCGGAGCGGCCAGGTGTCGGCACAACGACAGCCGCCCTTTGCCCGACGACGCGCTGGCCGTCACATACAGGAACAGGTTGGCGAACACCTCCCGACGGTCATACACACCGTACACGTTCGGGATGCAGGCCGAAAACACCGTCAGCGAGCCGAGGATGAGCAGGTCGGCATCAACCTCCGACACGGCATCCGCCACGATGCGCTTCAGGATGCCAGGCAGCTGCGCCCCGACCGACTGCGAGAAGGTGCCGATGCGCGAAGCCTCCGTTTTCCTCACTTCCTCATTTTCCTCAATTTCCTCACATCGTTTTCGTGAGGAAAACGAGGCATCAGAAACGTCACCAGCAACCCACCGTATGCCGTGCGCCTTCGCGATGCCGTAGAGCGTGGCAATGGTGATCTCACGGCTGCCGTCGCGCACACAGGCCGAATACTGTCGGTCGGCCTCGGCAACGTCGTAGCGCGGATAGAATCGGCTCAAACGGTGAAACAGCTCACGCCCGCCTTCGCCCAGCTCCGACACTAGCGCAAACGCGATGGCCAGCCAGTCCGAATAGTCGGCCGTGAGGTCGGTGCCCGTGGCCTCCACAGCCTCCACCAAGGCAATGAGCGTGCCGTCTTGCACCATAGCAGCTGCGGCTGGAGAAGGAGCCGTCCGCTCCTTCTCCACGCCCGCAGCGCCCCATTCGTCAGGGTTGAAAACGTCTTTCTTCATAGCAGCGAGGGATTGAGGTAGACTCCTGCGTCATGCGGCAGGAAACAGGCGCGCGACAGGTTGCGGCACTTGCGGTCAACCTCCACGCCGTAGTGGTTGAAGATGTAGTTGTAGAGGCTCGCGAAGAATCGCACCTGGTATTCCCCGAAAGTCTCCCCGTCGCTGCCATAGCGGAAGAAGGAATCCGTGAACGACACCACCCACTTCAGCCCGTCCCCCGAGGGACTGCGAAACAGCAGCAGCGTCTCAAAGTACGGGTCTTCCTTCAAGGCCTCAAACACAGCCTCCACGTCCTTCAGGTGATCGAAGTCGAGGCAGATGTAACCCGAGTGCTGGATGATGGCCTTGTCCGTCCGCATCGAGAAGATGCCGGAGAAGGTGCAGTAGTCGAACTTGTCCGACTTGTACTGCCGGCGGTACCACTCATCCTTGATGGTGCGGTACTCGTCGGTGCGGTCCTTGGCGTAGTTGCAGATGATGTAGTTGTACACATCAATCAGGTTCACTACCTGGTAAGGGTATTTGTTCGTGATGGGTCGCCTGAAGATGCTGAAGCCTGGCATCTTCTTCAGGTCGCATTTTGCCGAAGGCTTCACGGCGTAATTGTTTGGCGTGCCCCAGAAATACATCGCCGGGGCGTTGGTCTTGTCCATGTTCATGGCCTGTAGTTTTGGTAGTGTGAATACATGAAGCGCTCGATGTCCTGGCGCAGGAAATAAGTCTTGTTCTTGATGCGGCTGCACTTCAATTCGCCTTCCGAACACCACTCTTTGAGGGTGTTCTTGGTGATGTGAAGCATGATGAGCAAATCCGACAGCTCAATCCAGTCGAACAGCACAGGCC
>CADBZW010000029.1 GCA_902799345.1 uncultured Bacteroidia bacterium
GACTCGCTGCGTACGGATAGGCGGATAGAGGACCATTCGTTTGCGATTCTGGCGAATACGTTCAAGGAGCGTACGGGGCAGGACTGGGATAAGAAGTATCTGCTGTCGTTCGGCTTGGTGACAGACGACGGCTATTTGACGAATGCGGGTGCGCTGTTTGCGGACGATTGCTGGCTGAGTCAGTCGCGGTTGTATTGCACGCGATGGAATGGTCTGGAGAAGGACGATGCCATCAACGATGCAGAGTTCAAAGGGAATATACTGCTGCTGCTCCGAGAGGCGATGGCTTTCGTGAAGGCGAGCACCCGGAAGGGATGGGAGAAGCTGCCCGACGGAAGGAAGAACAAGCCGGAGTATGCAGAGAGAGCTGTTCTGGAAGCGTGTGTGAACCATTTTATTCATCGTGATTATACGGTGTTGGGCGGGGAGGTACATTTGGATATCTATGATGACAGGATTGCGGTGACGTCTCCAGGAGGGATGTACAGCGGACAGCAGGTGCAGGATGTTCCGATTGAGGAAATTTCTTCGAATAGGCGAAATCCAGTGCTGGCTGATGTGATGGCTCAGTTGGATTATATGGAGAAACGGGGTAGTGGACTGAAACGTATCTGTAATGAGACGATGGCACTGGACGGATATAGGGATGAATTGAAGCCGTTATTCAAGTCGTCTCCTAGCCAATTTATTACTGTGATTTATTCTGTGGATTATAAAGATACAGGTAAAGATACAGGTAAAGATACAGGTAAAGATGCAGGTAAAGATACAGGTAAAGATACAGGTAAAGATGTGATGGCAATAAGTAAGCCTGACATTTATGTACTCAAACTATTAAAGGAGGTGGGAAGCAAGACTTTAACAGTAAAGGATATGATGGAAAAGTTAGACCTAAAAGGACCTGATAATTTCCGAAAAAAATATTTGAATCCTGCTATTAAAGGTGGTTATATTGCACTACTTTACCCTGATAAACCGAGGAAGAAAGGACAGGCGTATTATCTGACGGAATTGGGGAAGGCTTTGTTGGAAAGAACACAGTGAAGTTTGAACACGGGTAATTAATGGATAATTTTGTGGTCAATTAACGGTAATTAATGTTGAAAATTGAACACGGTTGTTTTTTTGAACACGGATTTGCACGGAAGAGAGTTGGAAATTAATAATTGACAATTGATAATTGTGGATTTAAGTGTGGGGAAGTTGGTTTTTTTTAAGGAAGCAAATCTTGCGTAAATCTAATTGAAATGGTCTGCGGCCTGTCCTTATCGGACGGCCTTTTTAGTTGAGAGTGTAGAGTTTAGAGTTTTTAATTAGGAAGTAGAGTGATGTAGCGGATTCGACTTCGGCCGGGTCCGCTTTTTTATGCCTTGCCGTTTTTCAAAAGTACCCTACCTTTCAACTCCGTGAGACCCATATCTTAACTTCGCGAGACCCACCCTCCAAAAAGTTGAGATATGGGTCTTAACTTTTTGTCGGGTATCCTTCTCCCGTTTCATCGTCGTTTTTTTCCGCTTCAGTTTGAGTTGTTGTCTTTGTTTGGTTGGGGCCTTGATTATGTCGTGGGAAAGTCATACATTTGCAAGGCAACCTTAAAAAATTAAACACCATGAAAAACAACCCTTACCACATCGAAGACCAGCTCAAGTTCCTGCATTCCAATCTCGAACAAGGAGCTGCATTGTTCACTACGGAGGAAGGTCGTAAGGCCTACTTCAAAAGCCTCTTGATCGAGATACAAACTGTCATCCAAACGGTCAAGGAAGGCATTGCCCTTATCCAACGGAACACCAACTTGTTCCCTAACAAACCGCTCTTCAAGACCGATTTCGTCCAGCTCGACGACGACATCCAATCGGCATGGGAAAACATGCAAGAGAAACATGAGCTGGGCAAAAGCCTTGCCAAACTCGACAAGGCCATCCAAGAACTCCGCGAGCAACTCCAAATCGCACACAGCTGCCTCAACAACCCCGAAGCCTGCAAAATGATTGATTTTTTCCATGTGCTTTGGAACAAGTTCGAGCAAAAGATTTGGCCCACCAAAGCCCAAGAGCTTCAAACCAAAGTGCTCGCCGGTCTCTCACACAACACCGCCACGCGCCGCCGACAACTTCTCAATAAGATGAAGTTTGCCTTGGACCAACTCAACGCCCACCCCATCGCCGTCATGACCCTGATAGAGATGGAAGGCAATTTCATGGACGAGATCAGCCACGACGGACGCTTGGTCGCCGACGCCCTTGCGCCGACCATTTTCAACAACCGGGAATGCCTCGGCAGCAACAAATGCATCTATGACTTCTTCTCCTCTTTTATGACTTATCAAGTGCTGAAGGCTGAATGCGATAAAACCGGCCCGGCACGAACGACAGAGTCGCAAAACGACATGGAGACTTGGTTTCTCGAAATTGGTAACAAACTGCTTTGTGAAGTCAAAACCGATTACCAACAACGCTTTCCACAACTCTGCAAAGACCTTTGCCGACAACATGACCTGATGGAAGCCTTCAAGCATGGGACGCTCAAAAGCCCATTCAACCTCAAGCTGGCCTACAACCTCATAGGCGTGATGAAACGCAAGGGCTTGTTCCGCGATACGTCGTTCATCGCCCTCAGCGGACTCGTGTCGAAACCGAGGCAAGACCAATACATCAAAGCCGGTTATTACGACGAGGAGAAGGACTCTGAATTGAACCCAAAGCTTTACCAAGAAGCCTGTAATATCATTGATGCTTGGATGAAAAAAGGCAGATAAGAGCCTGATGAAGGGTTGAGGCTCGTTGCAAATGGATGATAATGCCTGTCGGTGATTATCATCCATTTCTTTTTTGTATTGGTTGTCAGTGTTTTATTGTTTTGATGTCATCAAACGAGGTTTCGTCATTTTCAGCATGAATATCATGCTTTCCTTTGCATCGTCAAAACCGAGGTCCGGCCGACTTGCCAACCAAGGAGCGACGTTCTGGGTCTAACATTTCAAAACTATCTATCCAATGAAACACATTATTAAAGGTGTCATCAAAGACACCACCCAAGTGCAACAGTTCAAAAAGAAGAATGGCGAAACCAACGTGAAGTGTGTCCTTCACATCGTGGCCCCTGGCGACGATCCCCATCCCGAAGAGTTGGCGGTGACCGTTTGCGGCAACCTTACTCTCTATGCCAAAGTGGTGGGACAACCCGTAGAAGTGGAGTATGTCGTGCGTGTGTTCCCTTTCGAGAAGAACGGCATGACAATGTACGGCAACGACATCTATGCCACCGACATCAAAGCCTGGCAGCCATGAGAAAGCAAAAGCCCAACCTGTTTTTGCGACGGATATGGTACTACCATGACTGTACCATAGGTCGTCTCACCGACAATGCGGGGCAGTTGCTCAGCATGACTTTGGAACCTCGTTGGCATGAAACGGGAAGTTGCCATGTGAGAGGCTGCTGCATCGATCATGGCACATACAAGACGGCGTTTGGCTACGATGCATCGTTGAGGTACTCTTGCTGGAAGCTGACGGGGCACAACCTTCCCGGCCGTGTACGACTCTGCTTCTTGGCCAAGAGTGGCTCGGTGGCGGCACACACTAGGGGCGACATCCTGTTGGGTTATCTCGGCCCCGAAGGCGAAGAAGAACAGCCTTTCGAAGGTCGACTCTATCGTCCCGTGGAGGCCTACGAACGACTCCGCGACTACTATGCCAGCCTGCGCGCCAACCACGGCGACTTTATGCTGCGAGTGGAGCCCACCAAGGGCCCAGTGACGCTCCTTCCCGCAGTGGAAGTCCCGCCCATCCCTACCGACTTGGTTCGTCTGGAGGATTACATCCTGCATACGCTATAAGTACTGGGTAAACAAACACTTTAAAACATTAAAACAATGAGTAAAATTCTCATCAAGGCTCAACAGCAGCCTGTCTACAACTTGAATGGTACTGGAACTACAAGCATGGCATACGTGCTGCGCCCTGTGCGTTACACCACCATGAACGCCGATGACATCGTCAACTACTGCGTGGCCAACTCGGTAGTGCCCAAGGCCTATCTGAGCGCTGCGATGATTGCCTTTGCGCAATGCATCGAGAACTTTTTGCTCAATGGCCACTCGGTGGAGTTTCCTAACTTGGGCATCTTCTCTCTCACCTCGAGCGGCATCTCTGAAGCCGACATCAACAAGGTGGGTGTGGAGCAGGTTCATAAGCTCAACGTGCGCTTTCTGCCTTGCTCGCAACTCAAGGCCGAGGTGGAAGCTGTCACCCTTGAGTTTGACGGCATCTACGACATTGCTGGTGAAGTCGTCGTGGGCGACCGCGGCGACGGTACCCCAAAGTCGTACAAGTATTACAAGAAGGTGCGTCGTGGACAAATGGGAGTTTCTGGTTCTTCGACGGAGCCGGGCCCTTCGACAGGCTCAGTTCCTTCGACAAGCTCAGGAGCCTTCCGCTCCGGACTGGTGGAAACTGATTCGGAGGACGAGGCATGAAAACGCTGAGTCTTGAAAAGAAGGAGGCCATCCAGTATGCCACAGCCGTGGGCATGCTGGTGGCCGGCCTGGCCCTCACGGTGGCTGGGTTTGTCGTCGAACCTTTGGGCGTGATCTCCGACAGTGTCTTGTATGTCCTGGCCCAATGTCTCATCTACGCCGGCAGCATCTTCGGCATCGGGCTTTATGTGAACACAAAGATCGATGTGTTGAAGCGGCAAATCCAGAAAGGAGCGTCAGATGCGCAGGATTGATGAGATCATCGTACACTGCACCGCCACGCCACAGGGTATGGCGGTGTCGGTGTCCGACATCGACCGCTGGCATCGCCAACGCGGCTTTGCCGGCATAGGTTACCACTTTGTGGTGTACTTGGACGGGACGGTACACACGGGTCGACCCATCGACCGAGCCGGTGCTCACTGCAAGGGCCACAACGCCCATAGCATTGGTGTCTGCTATGTCGGTGGCCTTGATGTTCAAGGCTGTCCCATGGACACGCGCACACCCGAGCAGAAGATTGCCCTTCATGCGCTGATGGTGGCGCTCAAAACACAATATCCCAATGCAAAGATATATGGACACAGACATTTCGCCAACAAGGCCTGTCCCTGCTTCGACGCAGAAAAGGAATATGTTGAACTTTGAGTTGATGATGATCATCCTGGTTCTTGTTTCGGCTTGCCACGGCAAACGCAAAGCCGTCGAAACCATCTCCATGTCGCAGCACCAGCGGCAAGAGGTGTTGTATCACGACACGCTCTGGCAGCAACTTAGGATCAGCCTTGACGGTATTACGATGGAATGGCGTGTTGACAGCTCCATGGGAAAGCAAGGCACCTTGATGCGGATGCAGGCAGAACATGCGGAACTTAGAGCGCAAAGCCAGGCGCATACCGAACTGAAGGCAGAAGCACACCATGCCGACACGATGGCGGTACATCAGGAGACGGTCGAGGTTAAATCTAGGGATTCTGCGTCGGCAAGAGCGTGGTGTGTATGGGGATGGGTCGTGTTGCTTTTGGTGGCGATAGCAGTGGCGGCGTATCTTTGGTGGCGTAAGCGTTAATAAAATGAAGCGCAGACTATGTTGGGGAGGTAATTTAAGAAACAAATCATACATAAATCTAAAGTAAATAATTAGCGGCTGGTCCTTATCGGACGGCCGCTTTTTTTGTGGTTTTGACAGCCCTAGCAGGCATAGATCCCAAGCTACCGCACATGCCGGCATAGGGATGACATGCCTGCTGGGGCTTCCCTAGCGTATATGAGATCGCGGGTCTTCGCCCGCGATGACGACCAGGGGGGATGTGGACATAGATGCCCTCCCTACGGTCGGCATGACATGCCTGCTAAACGAGTGGAATAAATAAAAAAAACTAAAAAGTTTTAATCATATTGAAAACTTTTTGTATTTTTGCAAAAAATTCTATTTATGGAGATAATTGAAAGAAAAGAATATGTGAATCAGATTATTGGCCAGTTAGGGAATGGAGAGGCCGTTGTACTAACGGGTCACAGAAGAGCCGGCAAAAGCTGCATTCTTGAATCTGTCGCTAAAAATCTATCATCAAAAGGTAATGTGATTTATTTAGACATGGAAAACCCCGACCATGCCGACATCACCTCGTTTCGTGAATTACATGAGTACATAAAAAAAGCAAGCCAACCAGACACTCATAATTATGTGCTCATCGATGAGGTACAGGAGATAGAACAATTCGAGAAAGCTTTGCGTTTCTTTGTGAAGCAAGCCGAATACGATGTGGTCGTCACAGGGAGCAACGCCTCCATGCTCTCAAGCGACATCGCCTCCTCCTTTGCGGGACGGTATAGCCGTGTTCATATCGGCAGCTTAGATTATGAGGAGTTCCTGGTGTTCTATGCACTGGATGACAACGACGCTGCATTTGCGCAGTATCTGAGATGGGGTGGACTGCCCTTTTTGCATCGCATCGCCATGTCGGATGTCCGCACACGAACGGATTACATCGGAAGCATCTACGACACCATCTTCGTTAAGGATATTGTGCGTCGGCGTAACATCCGCAATGTGACTTTCTTGGACAACCTGGCGCGTTTTGTGGCCGACAATAGTGGAAAAGTCTTTTCTGCCAACAGTATTGCCAAATACATGAAAGGTAAGGAATCTTCGGTGTCAGCTAACACGGTAGCGGAATACATGGAAGCATGGTGCGACACCTATATGATTGACAAGGTGAAACGCTACGACATCAAGGGTAAGCAAGTCTTCGAGCAACAGGAAAAGTATTATTTTGAAGACCTAGGTATCCGTAACTATTTATGCAACGACAAACGCAATACCGATATAGAAAAAATCCTTGAAGGCGCAGTCTATTTGAAGCTGAAACGCTGTGGCTTTGATGTCTATGTGGGACAGCTTAACGGCAAGGAGATTGATTTTGTGGCGAAGCGCGACAACGATGTGAGGTATGTCCAGGTTTCTGTTGATGTGACAGCACCCGAAACTTATGAGCGAGAGTTCGGCAATCTGAAAATGATCAAGGACAACTATCCGAAATATGTCATTACTATGGACCCCAATGTAAGTCTGATTCATGATTCTGGCATCATCGCCAAACCCGCAAGGGAATTCCTGCTGGAGAAGCTTTAAGCCGCAGCCATAGATGCCCTCCCTGCGGTCGGCATGACATGTCTGCTAATTATCAACTATCAATTCTCAATTGTCAATTCTCAATTAAAAAAGCCCTATCTTTGCCCCCGTAAAAACCAACACCATGCCAAAAAATCGTATCTACCTCTGCCTCGCCCACATGAGTGATGCAGGACTTGAACAGAAATACATCCAGGAAGCTTTCGACACCAATTGGGTGGTGCCGCTGGGGCCTAACGTGAACGGGTTCGAGAAGGACTTGGAGGCATTCGTAAATGAGATTGCGGGTCACCTCATTCCGCGAATGCGGAACCGCAATGACGCCTCGCTTGACAAGCGTGTCGTGGCCTTGTCTGCTGGCACCGCCGCCGTGCATCTCGCGCTGATCGCCTGTGGCGTGGGTCCCGGCGACGAGGTCATCGTCCAGTCGTTCACCTTCTGCGCCTCCTCGCACCCGATTACCTATCTCGGTGCGACACCCGTCTTCGTCGACAGCGAGAAAGATTCGTGGAACATCGACCCCGAGCTGATGGAAGCGGCCATCAAGGACCGTATCGCCAAGACGGGCAAGAAGCCCAAGGCCATCGTGCCCGTGGCGCTCTATGGCATGCCCTACGACATCGACCGCATCATGGAGATTGCCAACAAATACGACATCCCCGTCGTCGAAGATGCCGCCGAAGGCTTCGGCAGCCGCTGGAAGGGACAGGTGCTGGGCACCTTCGGTGAATACGGCGTGCTGTCGTTCAACGGCAACAAGATGATCACCACCTCGGGCGGCGGCGCCCTCATCTGCCCCAACCCAGAGGCATGGCAGAAGATCATGTGGCTGGCCACACAAGCCCGTGAGGCTTATCCCTATTACCAACACGAGGCCATCGGTTATAACTACCGCATGTCGAACATCTGCGCTGGCATCGGCCGCGGACAGATGACTATCGTCAACGACCATATCAACCACCACAAGCACGTGCAGAAGATGTATGAGGAGCTGCTGGCTGGTGTGCCGGGCATACATGTCCACTCGCAGCCTTGTTCCCTTTACGACCGTCATGCCGGACTTGATCCGGCATCTCATGAGATTGCGGGTCAAGCCCGCAATGACGCTATGCAAGGGGAGAAGTATGACAGTAACTATTGGTTATGCACCATCACCATCGACCCAAGTGTCCGCATCAAGGGACAGGAAAATGCCTATAAGACCGTCGTTCAAGGTGCTGTGGGCGGTGCGGCAGGCGTGGTTCATGCTTCGGAAAGCGCGCATACCGACTGCGAGCCTAACGCCAACGTGGAGGCCTTGCGTGTCATCCTCGACCAAGCGGGTGTGGAAGCTCGTCCATTGTGGAAGCCCATGCATAAACAACCCGTGTATAAGGACGCTCCTGCATACGTCAACGGCGTCAGCGAAAGCCTCTTCAAGGTGGGCATGTGCCTGCCGAGCGGACCGTATGTCTCTGACGACGATGTCCACTACATCGTCGACTGCATCAAGGAGTCAATACTTTAATAATTCTCAATTCTCAATTCTCAATTGTCAATTCAATATGAAGACCGCATTACTCACTGGCATCACTGGCCAAGACGGCTCCTTCCTTGCCGAGTTCCTCTTGGAGAAAGGCTACGAGGTGCACGGCATCATCCGTCGCTCCTCGTCGTTCAACACCGGCCGCATCGAACACCTCTACCTCGACGAATGGGTGCGCGACATGAAAAACAAACGCCTGCTCACCCTGCATTATGGCGACATGACCGACTCGTCGTCGCTCGTGCGTATCATCCAAAAAGTGCAGCCCGACGAAATCTATAACCTGGCCGCTCAGAGCCATGTCAAGGTGTCGTTCGACTGTCCGGAATACACTGCCGAAGCCGATGCGGTAGGCACGCTGCGCCTCCTCGAGGCCGTACGTATCCTTGGCTTGGAGAAGAAATGCAAGATTTACCAAGCCTCCACCTCTGAGCTGTTCGGCAAGGTGCAAGAGGTGCCGCAGAAGGAGACGACGCCTTTCTATCCCCGCTCGCCCTACGGCGTGGCCAAGCAGTATGGCTTTTGGATCGTAAAGAACTACCGCGAGAGCTATGGCATGTTCGCCGTCAATGGCATCCTCTTCAACCACGAGAGCGAACGACGGGGCGAGACCTTTGTCACGCGTAAGATCACGCTGGCCGCCGCCCGCATCAAGCAAGGCTACCAGGACAAGCTCTATCTTGGCAACCTCAACGCCCTCCGCGACTGGGGCTATGCCAAGGACTACGTGGAGTGCATGTGGCTCATCCTCCAACAGGAGCAGCCCGAGGACTTCGTCATCGCCACGGGCGAGTACCATACCGTGCGTGAGTTCTGCACTTTAGCTTTCAAGCATACAGGCATCGACTTGCGTTGGGAAGGCGAGGGCGTCGACGAGAAGGGCATCGACACCGCCACGGGTAAGGTGTTGGTTGAAGTCGACCCGCGCTTCTTCCGTCCTGCCGAGGTGGAACAGCTCCTCGGCGACCCCACCAAGGCTAAGACGCTCCTCGGCTGGAATCCCCGCAAGACCAGCTTCGAGGATTTGGTCAAAATCATGGTCGACCACGATATGAGGTTCGTGAAGAAACTTTATCTGAAGGCTCATTTAGAAGATTGATGGGATACTCCTTCGGAGTAGAAATCTTTCAAAAATGTAATAAAAATCGTTCAAAAATCTGCGTTTGCTAGTCTAGGGGATGGACCTTCTAAAAGAACATAATAAAAAGTATCAGTTCTTTGTGGATATTACAGGGATAGCTATGAAGGTATATAACAAATACCATTATGGCTTGCTCGAGTCCGCTTATGAAGCTGCAATGAGATATTTGTTGGAGCAAGACGGGCATAAAGTTGAGAGGCAGGTGTTTTTGCCTATCTATTGGGATGATGTTCAACTCGACCAAACGTATCGGATGGATCTAATAATAGATGACGATATAATAGTTGAATTGAAATCCATTAAGTTCGTTGGAGACGAACACAGAAAACAATTACAGAACTATTTGAATATTACGCATGTTAAGTATGGAATGCTGATCAATTTTTCACCTGATAGAATCTATAGCGAGTGGTATGAACGGGATACAGACGGCACCATAGAGAGGATCAAACTCTTTTAAAAACTTAGGGAAGAACGCGCAGATTTTTGACAGATTTTAAGAAGAAAGATTTTTGATAGATTTAACTGCGTTGAATACTGCGTATTTCTTACGAAGTAATACCATAATAAGAGAGATGGAAGTAAAAAGAGATTTTTGACAGATTTTAAAAAGTATTTTTGATAGATTTCTTACGAAGTAATACCATAAGAATGAACAAAGACAGTAAAATATACGTCGCCGGGCACCGTGGCATGGTGGGCTCGGCCATTGTCAGAGAGCTGCAAAGGCAAGGCTACAACAATATCATCACCCGAACTCATAAAGAGCTTGATCTCACTAGGCAGGATGCCGTGGAGAAGTTTTTCGCTGAGGAGAAGCCCGAATATGTCTTCTTGGCGGCAGCGAAAGTCGGTGGCATCATCGCCAACCAAAACGCCTTGGCCGACTTCATGTACGACAACATGATCCTTGAAATGAACGTCATCCATGCCGCATGGCGTAACGGCTGCAAGAAGCTGGAATTCCTCGGCTCGTCGTGCATCTATCCTCGCATGGCTCCACAACCCATGACGGAGAGCTGCCTGCTGACGGGCGAGTTGGAGAAGACCAACGAGGCCTACGCCTTGGCCAAGATCAGCGGCCTGAAATACTGCGAGTTCCTCAACCGGCAGTATGGCACCGACTACATCAGCGTGATGCCCACCAACCTCTATGGCCCCAACGACAACTACCACCCCGAGCACAGCCATGTGCTGCCCGCCCTCATCCGTCGTTTCCACGAGGCCAAGGTCAACGGGCTGAAGGAGGTGACCTGCTGGGGCGACGGCAGTCCGCTGCGTGAGTTCCTCTATGTGGACGACCTCGCCAACCTCTGTGTCTTCCTGATGAATAACTACAGCGGCAACGAGACTGTCAATGCGGGAACGGGCAAGGAGTTGACCATCAAGGCGTTGACGGAACTGGTAGCCAAGGTGGTGGGTTACACGGGCGAGATCAAATGGGACACCACCCGTCCCAACGGCACGCCGCGCAAGCTGCTCGACGTAAGCAAGGCGACGGCCCTCGGCTGGACCTACAAGACCGAGCTGGAGGACGGCATCAGGCTCGCTTATGACGACTTCCTGCATAACCCCATGAGGGCTGAGAGGTAAGAGTCAGCCGCCCAGGTCGAAGCCCAGCCTCCCATGTCATTCCTGCAGAGGCATGCGGGTGAGAGGGAATCTATGGGGGGCGGGACAAAGAAGCCAAAACTCCCACAAGACGGCTTCAACAGCTATAGATCCCATGCCTTTGCCCACCAGCCTCCGCAGGGATGACATATCTGTTGAAGCCTGAATAATCTGGCGCAGGGATGACATGCTTTCTGAAGCCTGAAAACGCTAGCCTCCCATGTCATTCCAATTAGCTGTCCATGTCATTCCTGCAGAGGCAAGTGGGTTGGAGGGAATCTATGGGCAGCGGGATAAGAAGTAATAAATTGAAGTAATAATGTATGAAAACCTATTGGGTATATATGATGCAAAGTGCCAACGGGCGGGCTTTATACACTGGTGTTACAAATGACCTTGATAGGCGTGTTAGAGAGCATAAAGAAGGTAGTGGGTCTGTTTTCACGGCTAAGTATAAGTGTCATAAACTGGTGTACTTTGAAGAGTTTGGTTTGATAGACCAGGCGATAGTTAGGGAAAAAGAGATAAAAAGCTTATCGAGAGCGGAGAAAGATAGACTAATAGATACTATCAATCCTGATAGAAAAGATTTATTTGAGCAGTAAAAAGTATAGCCTCCTATGTCATTCCTGCATGGGAAAGTGTGTGGGCATGGAATCTATAGGAGGCGGGATAAGAAGAAAAACCTCATTTGACGGCAATTGAAGCCATAGATCCCATGCCACCGCACAGGTCGGCGTAGGGATGACATGACTTCAAGAGCCTGCTACTGCCTATTGTAGTGATGACATGGCTGCTAAACGGACAAAAAAAGATAAAACCATAAGCCATTATTCCAGATACTTTCCTACCTTTGCAGTCAACAAACATAGCAATCAACTTAATAACAAAAAACCATGGACTTAAGTAACATCCTCGGCGCTCTGACCGGCAACGATGCCGTCGGCGCCATCGCTGACAACCTCAAAATCGACTCCAAACAAGTGTCTTCCGTCATCACCAGCGCCCTGCCTACGTTGCTCGGTGCGATGCAGAAGAACGCCTCGACCCCTGGCGGTGCCGAAGCCTTGGCCAAGGCCCTCGGCGACCACGCCGGTAACGCTGGCAACATCATCAACAACCTGAAAGTCACCGACCTGACCGATGGTGGCAAGATCCTGGGCCACATCTTCGGCGGTAACCTCGGCAATGTGTTGGGTGGCATCTCGAAGCAAACGGGTGTGGCAACCAATTCGGTGGGTAACATCCTCGCTGCCATCGCCCCCAGCCTGCTCGCCCTTCTCGGCAAGCAGAACGGCAACTCGGGTGCAGCGGGCCTGGGTGGCTTGCTGGGTGCCCTCCTCGGCGGTGGCCAGGCCGGCAACACCAAGACGGGTGGTCTCGGCAGCATCCTGGGTGGTCTGGGAAAGATCTTCGGGAAATAAAGGCCTAGCCTCCCATGTCATGCCAACCTCTTCCTTAGCCGTCATGGCGGACAAGGATCCGCCATCTCCTATGCAGTAGGGGGGACTGTCGCATAGGAGATCGCGGGTCAAGCCCGCGATGACAACCAAAGGAGCGGACGACCGGGGGGTAGGGATGACATGCTTTCTGAAGCCTGCTTGAACTGACATTTTTATACGCTAATCATAATCAATGAACAACAGCTTCACCATCGGTGGTCAGATCGTCGACCTGGTCAACACAAGGATCTTCTCCGGCGTGGTCGTCGTGAAGGACGGCAAAATCAGCAAGATCGTGGAACAATCCGTTGACAACACCCGTTACATCATGCCGGGTTTTGTCGACGCCCACGTCCATATCGAGAGCTCCATGCTGGTGCCTTCAGAGTTTGCCCGTCTGGCGACCTGCCACGGCACGGTGGCCACGGTCAGCGACCCGCACGAAATCGCCAACGTGCTTGGAAAAGAAGGCATTAGGTTTATGATCGAAAACGGCAAGAAAGTGCCGTTCAAGTTCTTCTTCGGTGCGCCGAGCTGTGTGCCTTCCACCGCTTTCGAGACCTCGGGCTGTGTGCTCGACGCCCACGACGTGGAGGAGCTGATGGCGTCCGACGACATCTATTACCTCTCCGAGGTGATGAACTACCCCGGCGTCATCAACGACGACCCCGAGCTGATGCGTAAGATCGAAGCCGCCAAGAGGTATGGTAAGCCCATCGATGGGCATGCCCCTGAGGTGACGGGCTCCCTGCTGCGGAAATATGCGGGGGCAGGCATCACCACCGACCACGAGTGCTTCCAGTTGGCGGGGGCCTTGGAGAAGATACAACTCGGCATGAAGATCCTCATCAGAGAGGGCAGCGCAGCCCGTAACTTCGACGCGCTGATACCACTGATGGCCTCCCATCCCGACAAACTGATGTTTTGTTCCGACGACAAGCACCCCGACGAGTTGGACGACGGCCATATCGACGTGCTGGTGCGGCGCGCCATCGCTTTGGGCTACGACGTGATGGACGTGCTGAAAGCCGCCTCCTTCAACGCCGTTAAGCATTATAACCTCCCTGTGGGCCTGCTACAACCCGGCGACGATGCCGATTTCATCGTGGTGGACGATTTGCACAATCCTGTTGCCAGACAGACTTATGTCAGAGGTGTGTTGGTGGCCGAAAACGGCGTGTCGAACATCCATTACAAGGAGACCTACACCCCGAATAAGTTCCATGCCGAGTTCATTCATGCCGACCAGCTCTTCGTCCCCGACACGGGCAAGCGCATCAAGGTGATACGCTGCCTCGACGGACAGTTGATCACCAAGAGCTTCGTCGCCCGTCCCAAGGTGGAGAACGGTGGCCTCGTCAGCGACGTGGAGGAGGACATCCTCAAGTTGGTGGTCGTCAACCGTTACCAACCCACCCAGCCGGCCGTGGCCTTCATCAAGGGCTTTGGGCTGAAGCGCGGGGCTCTGGCGTCGAGTGTGGCGCACGACAGCCACAACATCGTGGCGGTGGGTGTCACCGACAAGGACATCCTCCATGCCGTCAACCTGCTCATTGAACATCGGGGTGGCGTGACGGCTTATTGCAGCACGGAGATGGTGGCGGTGCCGCTGCCCGTGGCGGGGCTGATGAGCAACGAAGACGGCTACGAGGTGGCGCAGGCCTACCAAAACGCCGACGCACTCGCTAAACGCCTGGGGTCGACGCTGTATGCACCGTTTATGACCTTGGCGTTCATGGCGTTGCTGGTCATCCCCGAGCTGAAGATCAGCGACCGGGGGCTGTTCGACGTCAAGAAGTTTGAGGTTACTTCTGTATATGAATGATTTTTTGCCAACGGCAAAAAATCATTCATAATACATTCAGCCTGTTGGCATCCTGCTTCACGAAGATCGCCAGCATCATGGTGAATGCCAGCATACTCGACCCGCCATAGCTCAGGAAGGGCAGGGGGATGCCGATGACGGGCACCAAGCCTATCGTCATGCCGATATTGATGGCCACGTGGACAAACAAGATGCCCGCGATGGCATAGCCATACACGCGGCTGAACGTAGATCGTTGTCGCTCGGCGAGGACGATGATGCGCACCAAGAGCGCAATATAAAGCAACACCACGACTGACGTTCCCAGGAATCCGCCTTCCTCGCCTATGGTGCAGAAGATGAAGTCGGTATGCTGCTCAGGGACGAAGTCGTATTTGGTCTGTGTGCCTTGGAGGAAGCCTTTGCCGGCAAAGCCGCCCGAGCCGATGGCGATTTTCGATTGGTGGACGTTGTAGCCCACGCCCTTGGGGTCGTCAAGCTGTCCGAGCAGCACCAGGATACGGTCCTTTTGGTGCTCTTGCAGCACCTTGTTGAAGGCGTAGTCGACGGAGAACACGAACATGAAGGCGATGGCGAACACACCCAGCATCTTGACGATGCCTTTCTTACGGGTGATGAGGTAATAGGTCAGCGTGAGGACGAGCAGGCTGCCCAAGATGATATACATTACCTTTTGAGACCACACCAAGGTGAAGACGAACAAGAGGATGGCTGCAACGCCTGCCACCATCACCCATCCGGCACCCGGGAAGCCCTCGCGGTAGAGCACGAAGATGAACGACACGAAGACGATGGCCGAGCCAGTGTCGTTTTGCAGCAGCACCAAGGCCATGGGGATGAGGATGAGGGCCGCGGTGACGATCTGGTCCTTACGTTTTTGCAGGTCGACGTCCAGGCGGTCGAGGTATCCCGCCACCGCCAAGGCCGTGGCCATCTTGGCAAACTCCGAGGGTTGGAACTTGATACCGCCACCTAAGTCAATCCACGCCGTGGCGCCTTTGGTGGCCTTGCCGTAGACCAACACCATGAACAGCGTGGCCAGCACTGCGATATAGATCCATAGCGAGAACACATTGAAGAATTTGGCATCAATGAGGAGGACGACGAAGCCTATCAGCAGGGCACCGCCAATCCAAAGCAGCTGTTTGCCATACACCTGCGTCAGGTCGAAGATGCTGGGATGCGCTTCGTTGTAACGGGCCGAGAAGATGCTGAACCATCCTATCATGACCAAGGCCAGATAGATGAGCACCGTCACCCAGTCGATTTTTCCTATGATGCTGTTTCTTTCGTTCATCGTTCGTTCTTATATGAGATTCTGCCTTCCATCATGCGTTTCTCCAGGTCCTCGCGTTTGGTGTAGCCTCGGATGTATTTCTCTATCATCAAGCTGGCAATGGGGGCTGCCCAGGTGGCGCCGTAGCCGCCGTTCTCGATGATGACGGCGAGGGCGATGGTGGGCTTGTCGGCGGGGGCGAAGGCGATGAAGTTGGAGTGGTAGTTGCCGTGCGGGTTTTGTGCCGTGCCGGTCTTGCCGCACTGCGGGATGTCGGCCATCTCGTAGCGTCGTGCCGTGCCTGCCGGACCGCTAAACACGGTGCGCAGCCCTTGTTTCATGACCCTGACATAGTTGGGGTTGATGCCTGGGTCCACCTTAGTGGACATCACCTCGGGGATGGGCGTGCCGTCGCCGAAGCACTTGATGAGGTGCGGGGGGTAGTAGAAGCCCTCGTTGGCGATGAAGGCGGCGATGTTGGCTAACTGAAGGGGTGTCACCAGCACCTCGCCCTGTCCGATGCCCAAGGAGCGGATGGTCACCGAGTTCCATTGTCCGTTGTACATGCGGTCGTAGTACTCGCGTGAAGGGATGTTGCCCGGGCGTTCGTAGGGGATGTCGGTGTTGAACTTATGTCCGAGGCCCAGCTTGTAGGTCATGTCTTTCCAATACTGGTAGCCGTTCTTGATGTTGCCGAACTTCGGGTTGTTGAGGGTGGCCTTGAACGACTCGTAGAAGTAGGGGTTGCACGAGTTCATGATGGCGTTGGCGAAGTCGGGGCTGGGACCATGGTGGTGGGTGCATTTGATGGGCAACGAGCCGGGACCGCTGCAGTGGAAGCAGGTGGCGGGGGTGATGCTGCCGCTCTGCATGGCGATGAGGCCCACGACGGTCTTGAAGGTGGAGCCGGGGGGATAGGTGCCGCTGATGGCGCGGTTGATGAGCGGCTTCATGGGGTCGTCCTGCAGCTCTTGGTAGTGCTTGCCACGCTCGCGGCCCACGAGGAGGTTGGGGTCGTAGGTGGGGCTGGTGACGAAGGCGAGGATCTGTCCCGTGGCGGGCTCCACGGCCACGATGGAGCCTATCTTGCCCACCATGAGCTGCTCGCCGTAGGCTTGCAGGTCGGCGTCGAGGCCGAGGTAGAGGTCCTTGCCGGCCACCGGCTCTTGGTCGAGCTCGCCATCGCGGAAGCTGCCCATGACGCGGTTGTGCACGTCCACCATCATCACCTTCAGGCCTTTCTCGCCACGCAGCTCCTTCTCGTACGACTTCTCGATGCCCGACTTGCCGATGTAGTCGCCTTGCTTGTAGTAGTTCTCCTCTTTGTCTTTTTCCAACTCGGCCGGGCTGATCTCGCCGATGTCGCCCAAGGTGTGGGCGGCGATGGCGTTGGGGTAGTGGCGCACCGTACGTGTTTGGAAATAAAAGCCAGGATAACGATACAGCACCTCGGCGATATGGGCATAGTTCTCCTTCGACACCTGCGTCATGAAGGGTGAGGGCTTGAGGTACGACTCTTTCTTGGCTTTGTTCATCCGTTCGATGAACGAGGTCTTGTCGATGTCGAGCAGACCGCAGAAGCCGAGCGTGTCGAAGGGATAGGAGGGGTCGAGTGTGTCCTTGATGATGGTTTGCTTGGGGATGACCATGAGGTCGTAGACGGCTTCGTTGAACACCAGCAGCTGGCCGTTACGGTCGAACACCTTGCCTCGGGCGGGGTATTGCGTGACGAAGCGGAGGGCGTTGTTGTCTGCCATGGTCTTGTACTTGTCGTCGATGACTTGGAGCAAAAACAACTTCAGGACATAGACAATCCCCACGGCGATGAAGATGCCCATGATCAGTAACTTTCTGGAAGACAAGTTGTTGTTTTTTGTTCTCATGGTAGAATCGTGAATAGCAAAATTATAAGTTTTTCTTGATTGTAAAAGGGGGCAGACAAGAAAAATTTCACGTTTTTTCTCTTTTCTCTGAAAATCCGTGCAATAATCTGCCAATTATGCGATTTTTCGTATATTTGCACGATTTTTTTAGGCCTAAAAATGAAAAAACTATTTTGGTTAGGATGCATGGTATTGTGTCTTTTCGGCTGCGCACGGCAGGAAAAGAACACCGCCTTGTTGCATCGCGAATTTTACGAGACGCTTTGGGAACGCTTTGACTATGTGAAGGATAACATAGAAGTGAAGGAGGAGACGAGCTACGACCTGAGCTTGAAAATCGCTTTCACCGATGCCTATCCTTACAACGACATCTCTATGGTGTTCACGGTGTTCAGCAGCGACGGCAACCCCTATCGCGCCAGGGCTTACAAGTTCAACCTGAAGGACGCAGAGGGGAAATGGAACGTGGAAAGCGTCGACGGATGCCACACCTACGTGCTGCCCATCAACAAGGACTTGCGCATTGTGGATGCAGGCACCTACACCTTCCAAATCGAGAACCGTATGCCCATCACGCCCTTGGTTGGGGTGAAGGAGCTGACGTTGATGCGTAACTAAAAAACGACAAAAATGATGAAAACCATGAATAAAATCACGAAACTGGGACTTGCCGCAGTGGTGCTGGCAGTGCTTTTCGCTTCTTGTGTGCCCCAAAAGAAAATGCTGTATCTGAAGGAGGCACAGATGCTGAGCGAGAACCAATCCATCAACTATGTCAACGAACGCTCTGTCGATTACAAGCTGCAGCCGGGCGACAATCTGTACATTCGCTTTGTCAATATCGTTGACCAAGGCGGCACTTCTTCGTTGAACGGTGAGTTTACAAGGACCTCTTCCTCTGATGCATCTATTTATCTCCAATCCTACACCATCGATGAAGAAGGTTTCATAGAACTGCCGTTGATAGGAAAGATAGTGGTGCGTAACCTTACGGTCGATGAGGCTAAAGCGCTGTTGCAAACCGAGCTTGACAAGTATATCAACCAAACCACCATCATCGTGAAGATGTCGAACTTCAATTTGACGATTTTGGGTGAGGTGACCCATCCAGGCATGTTCAAGGTGTACCAGTCGCAAATCAACTTGTTTGAGGCTGTGGCCTTGGCGGGTAACATGACTAACTTTGCCAAGAACAGTGCGGTGAAAATCATCCGTCAAACCGACAACGGCTCAGAAATCGTCACCGTCGACATGGGTTCGGCTGACATCCTTTCATCGCCCTACTATTATCTGAAACCCAACGACATCGTATATGTGGAGCCGATGAAGATTAAGCAATGGGGCTTCACCGCCTTCCCCTACGCCACGGTGTTCTCCATCATCTCGTTGGTCGTCACGGTATATGCTTTGTTTAGAAAAAATGGTAGTAGTAACTAATGGTAACAACATATTTTAGAAATCATTATGCAGAACGAAACAACATACAAACCTCGGCAAAACAACAATGAGGAACAAACCGTCGATATCAAGCAATTGATTTTCCTTTTCTTGAACCACTGGTATTTGTTCTTGATAGGTGCTGTGGTGGCTTTGGTAGCAGGTTTTCTCATCAATAGGTACAAACCCAATGTCTATCAAACGACGGGTACGGTTCTCATCAAAGATGCGCATTCTTCTTATGATGCCACCGCCATTATGACCAATGGAAGTTTTAGCGGGTATCAGAACGTGGATAACGAGATGGCCATCTTGAGGTCGTACACGCTTAAGGATCGTGCGGTGAGGAAGATGAATATTGAGGTTACCTATATGGAAAAAGGACGTGTTGCCACAAGTGAGTTGTATAAAGCGTCTCCTTTTACGGTGGAATTTGACCGTGCCGTTCCACAAGCGGTGGGTTTGGAGTATAGCATTGTTAGCCTTGGCGAGGACACGATTGTTTTGCACGCGACATCCGAAGGGTATAACAAATATGATTTCATTTTGAGTCAGATTGTTCAAAGTTCTTCTGGGGCGAAAGTGGATGTGACGACTAAATGTAAGCAGGGCGAGATGGTAGACAATGGATACAACCGTTTTCGCATCGTGTTGAACGACAATTACAGACCAGGAATTGACGACAATAGGAAGTTATCTTTTTGGCTTAATAGTTATGCCAGTTTGGTAAGACAAAACGGATCATTCTCGGTGAGTACCACAAGCAAACAATCCTCAGTAATCGCAGTGACATCAAGTGGCTATAATGCAAAGAAGATTGTGGATTTCACCAATACCTTGATGAATGAATATGTGTCACGAGGTCTGGAGAAGAAGAATGTGGTTTCGGAAAACACCATCGAATTTATTGATAATGAGTTGGAAGGTATCCAAGAGTCGTTGAGCAGCGCCGAAAGCGACTTGAAGGATTTCCGCGAGCAAAACGACGTGATGAACCTGGATGTGCAAGCCAATCAAGTGTATAACAACCTGCGTGCCTTGGAGAAGGAAAGAGCCGAGATGGGTGTTAACGTGAAAATCTATAAGCGTCTGCAGGATTATATCAAGGTGCAGATTAATGACCCAGAGAACTTGGCCATTCCCAGCACGATGGGTATCAATGACCCTTTGCTGAACCAACTTGCTCGTGATCTTGTTACCTTGGCGCAAACCAAGGCCACTAAGTTGCTTACCCAAACTGAGCAGCACCCCGAAATCATCAAACTCAACGAGCAGATTGTCACCACGAAGAGAGCCTTGTTGGAAAATGTCAACAACATCGTCGACAATGCCCAGATGAGCCTCAACGAAATCGACCGTCGCATCGCCGTGCTTGAAGGTGAGTCGCGCCGCTTGCCCGACAAGCAGCAGCAACTCATCAACTACCAACGTAACTTCAAGTTCAACGAAGATACTTATAAGTACCTGATGCAACGTCGTGCCGAGGCACAGATTCTGAAGGCCTCCAACACGCCCGACAATGAGATTCTTGATATCGCTCGTATAGAAACGACGCGTAAGATTTCGCCTCGTACTGCGATGAACTACCTTATCGCCTTGATCATCGGCTTGCTCATCCCTGCCTTGTATCTCTTCCTCAAGAACTACTTCAACGTGGCCATCACCGACCGTAAGGACGTGGAGAAGCTGACACGCTTCCCCATCGTGGGTCAGGTGGCCCAGACCAGCGACACCAACCCCTTGGTGGTCATCAACTCACCCAAGTCGCCCATCGCCGAGTCGTTCCGCTCCATCCGTACCAACATCGAGTTCCTTACACAGGGCAAGTCGAAGAGCACCATCCTCGTCACGGGCGACATGCAGAGCATCGGTAAGACCTTCAATAGTATCAACATCGCCTCCATCTATGCCTTCTATGGCAAGAAGACGGTGCTGCTGGGCTTCGATATGCGTAAACCCAAGCTCTTCCAAGAGTTTGGCTTGAACAACAACGTAGGTATCAGCTCCTTCCTCTCCAACAAGGAGCCTTTCGAAAACATCATCCAAACCGCGCCCCAGGTGCCGAACCTCGACATCATCACCAGCGGTCCCATCCCGCCCAACCCCGCCGAGTTGATTGCCTCGGAGAAGTGCGATGAGTTCTTCAAGCTGCTGAAGGAGAAATATGACTACATCATCATCGACACACCGCCTTTGGGCCTCGTCACCGACGCCTTCCTGCTGATGCGCTTCGCCGATGTCAAGCTGTTTATCGTCCGCCAGGGTGTGACCAACAAGAACATCTTCGGCAGTATCATCAAGGACTTGGAAGATCGTGGCATCGACGCCTCCATCGTCATCAACGGCATCCAGACCAACAAGGGCTACTACGGCAAGCGCTATGGCAGCTATCGATACGGCTACGGCTATGCCTATGGCTATGGCTATGGCAGATTTGGCAGCCAACACTCGGGCTACTACGGCAACGACTATTACGGCGAGGACCACTCCTCTTCCGATAAGAAAAAGCACAGAAGCAAGAAATCATAAAGGATGAACCCACTCGAACTTCGTGAACGACAATGGCATGCCTTGTATGTCAGGTCAAGGTCGGAGAAAAAGGTGTTGTCGCAACTCGAGGAGATGGGCATAGAGGCCTACCTGCCCCTGGTGACCAAGGTGAAACAATGGAGCGACCGCCGCAAGAAGATAGAGGAGCCTCTGTTCAAGTCGTATGTCTTCGTGCGTTCCAACGCCAAGGAATACCTCCCCATTCTTAACGTCTATGGCGTGATGCGCTTTGTGACCTTCGAACACGAAGCCGTGGTGGTGCCCGACAACCAGATTGTGGCCATCAAAAGATTCGTGGACGACTATGAGCACGGCGAAGAGTTCAAGATGCAGAACAACGAGGAGCTGAAGGAAGGACAGATGGTCAGGATCATCAACGGCCCGATGAAAGGCCTGCAAGGAAGGCTCGAAACGATATATAACAAACGGCATCTCATCGTCTACATCGAAGTGGTGGGGCAATACATCCCCGTCCATCTCTCAAGGGCGAAGGTGGAGCCCGTCATCGAAAGTTAAGCCTATTGCGCCCACATTCAATGATTTTTCGTATTTTTGCAAAATAAAAACCCTAACGATATGGATTCAGAGAATAAGAAAAAATCGAAACAACCGTATTGGCTCTATGCCATCCTCGGTGTTTTGGCGATAGCCTTGATCGTGCTGTTGGTATGCAACAGCTCAATGAAAAGCGACCTGAAGACGCTTGAGGCAGAAAAAGAAATGCAACGTGCCGACTTCCAAGCCGAAGTGGACAGCCTGTTAAAGGTGCACAACGACTTGAAAGAGAGCTATGGCGAGTTGAGCCTCGAGCTGGCCGAGAAAGACAGCATCATCCAAGCCGACGCCGTCGAGATCAAGAAACTCCTTGACTCGCAGTGGGATTACTACCGCATCAAGAAGAAAGTGGAGTCGCTGCAGCTTATCTCGCAGAAGTATGTGCGTCAGATGGACTCGTTGTACACCGTCAACCGTGAGTTGGTGGCCGAGAACGAACGCATCCGTGAGGAGTACCTCGCCGAACGCCGCGAAAACACCAACCTCAACCGCCAGAAGGAAGAGCTGACCAGCATGGTCAACCAGGCAGCTACGATGAAGCTGTTCAACTACACGGCCCAAGCCGTGCGCTTCAGGGGCGGCAGCAAGGAAAGCACCACCGACCGCGCCGACCGTGCCGAGCGCATCAGGATTGACTTCACCGTGGCAGCCAACGACTTGATACAGTCGGGCTCGAAGGTGTTCTATGTGCGTATTGCCGACCCAACGAAGGCCATCATCTGCAAAGGCACAGGCGACGAATACGCCTTCCAGTCGAATGGCGAGACCTTGCAGTTCACCGAGAAGATCAGGGTCAACTACGAGGGTAAGGAGACGCCGGTCAGGGCGTATTATGCCAAGCCCTCCGACCGTGAGTTCCGCCCCGGCACCTACTTCATCGACATCTACGAACAAGGAGGCAAGCTCATCGGACAGACCTCTGTTGACTTGAGGTAGGATCTTTTACGTGATTGCGAGCGCAGCGAAGCAATCTAGAGTAGAGACTTTCCCCTAGATTGCTTCGCTGCGCTCGCAATGACGATAGGGTTATTCCAACACCGCCTTCAGCACCTCATGTGAGTGGAAGTCCTTCATCACCGGTGCATGAAGCCTCATAAAGACCATCAAGCCGTCGAGCAACTCGCGCCGCTGACTCAAGCGGAGCGGCCGACGGCTTGCTTCGTCAATGCCCACATTGAGCAAGTCCGACAGCGCGGTAGCCGTCTCGGCATCGAAATAATAGGGATGCAACGGATAATCGTGGGCAAAGGCCCCTTCCATCATGTCGAAGCACCAGCCCGGCTGATGGTTGGCTTTTGGGTAAAAGCCGAGGTGTCGGGTGAGCTCCAAAGTGAAAAACAAAGGGAAGATGGCATAGTCCTGTTCCACCAGGTCGAGCCACTGCAAGGAGCTGACGATGAAGTCGTACAGGGCTTCGTTCTGTTCCTGCTCCGTGATGGTCTTCGACAGCATCTCGCTGACGTACATCATGATGGCGCTCTTGTTCATCACCATGGGCAGGCTGTGGTACACCATGGCCAGCTGTGCGTCTTTGAGGTAGCCGAGGGTGTGACTTTTCGGGTTGCCCACCTCGACATATTGGATGACGTTGAGGTTTTGGAACAAGGCGGCACGGTTCTTGGCGCCTCGGTTGAAGGCCCCTTTCAGCATATAGGACTTCAAGCCCTGCGTTCGGGTGAACACCTTCACGATGAGGCTGGTGTCGCCGTAGCGCACCGACTGCAGGACGATGCCTTCGGTTTTGTCGTCCATCAATTTTGGATGAGGATCTTGGTGGCACACTTGTTTTTGCCGTCTTTGGTGCTGACGAAGATGAGGTACACGCCGGGTGTCACCTTCTCGCCGTTGATGGTGGTGCAGTCCCACACAGCCTGACCGCCTTCCGACATCAGCTGGGTGACGAAGGCGCCGTCGACGGTGGTGATTCTGACCAAGGAATTGGCCACCAAGCCTTTGATGCCGACAAATCCATTGAAGCCGGGTCTGACGGGGTTGGGGTAAGCCACCACGTCGCTGACTTCAGGCTCGGGCGTCGCCGACTCACCACGATAGGAGATGACACCATTGCTGGTGCCGAAAAACACCTCGCCGCTCTTGTCGATGGCCATGGTGGTGACGGCGTTGTCTAATATTGGGCTGTTGTCGGTATTGAAGTAATGGAGCTCCTTGGGAGTGCTCTCGAACGACATCAGGTAAACACCCGATTCAAGGCCAAACCACATCTGGTTGGCACCGGTGGTAGCCATGGAAAGCACGTTGGAGTTGGCAAACAAGTAGTCGTATTGTTGTGTGCCGTCGTTGCGGGGCACGCGGATCTGCACGGCGTCGTAGTTGCCGCCGTTGAAGATGGCTCTGGTGTTTTCGAACTTGCAGGGGCCGTTGTTGGTGCCTGCCCACACGGCGCCTTCGTGGTCGACCACCAAGCAGTTGACGGAACCGGCCAGGTTACCGTAGTATTGGGCGGAGGTGAGGTTGACGGCACGGTCGTCGGCGGTGATGTCGAGCGTCCCGTTGTCGTTGAAGACGATGACTTCGCCGCCACGACGGATAATCCACTTGTAGTCGTTATCGTCGATAATCATGGTGCCGATGTCGATGCCGCTGAGGCTGCCGCCGAGGTTATAGGAATGCCATGTGCCGTTGCGTTCCATCACCGAGAGGAGCTTGGTGGCACCCGTGTTGGCCACCCAGAGGTTGCCCTTGCTGTCGAAGGCCAAGCCGCTGATGTTGGTGAGGCTTGGGTCTTGTAACCAAGGCTCTAGTGTGCTGTTATCGGCGTTGTACACCTCCACGAGTTCGTTGCCGTTGAACTTGAGGATGCCCTTGCCCCAGGTGCCGACGTAGGTGATTGAGGGGTTGTTGGGGTCGGTGACAGTGCAGACGAAGTCGGAATATTCGTCGAAGTTGGCCAGGGTAGTGTTGTTGAGGATGGTCCAGAAGCCGTCGAAGCGAGCCACGCCTTCTCTCATGTAGCGTTTGCCCCAGTTGGCGGCATGGCCTCCCGTGGCAATCCATACTTGGTCGCCGCTGGCCTGAAGTTCAAATACGTTCTTTGAAAAAGGCCCATTGGGTTTCACGTCGCTGTTATCCCAGCCGTTGGTGGTCTTGATGAGGCCACGGAACGTGTCGCCAATCCAATAGTGACCACTGTTGTCGCGAGCAGTAGAATGCGGTTGGATGCCACCACCGGGGTTGTATATGTTGAGTACCTCGTTCAGACTCTGGTCGAAGACCTTCACATTGTAAAGATTGGTGATGATCAACTGGTCGTCGTAGGCGCGCAGCTCTTGTTTTTGCTCGACATCTTGCTTGTTGAAATAGCCCCAGCTGCTGCCGTTGTTGACGAAAAGGGTGTCTTTTTGATAACCCCCATCGTAGTTCAGGAATAACTTGCCGTTGAAGACCTCCATCTCGGTGTAGGGCAGATGGGGATAAATCAAGCTGGTGTCGAAGTGCCACGCCGAATAGTTGGCCAAGTTGGGTGAACTTTGTGTGGCATAATATACGCCGTCGTCGGTGCAGGCATAGATGCGGCCATGGTAGATGGCGACGTCGGTGACGTTCACCGCATCACCTTGGTTGCCTATATAATAGGTGTCTTTCACCTCTTCCTTCTTCAGGTCGAAGACCACGATGCCAAAGCCGCAGGCCACGTAGGCCAGGTCGCCATCGAAATACACGTGGTTGATGCTCTTGTTGCCCACGATGTTTTTGTCCTTGATGTCGCTCATGTTGGTGACGTTGCCTTCGGCATCGATGAGGTCGACGTTGGCGTTGGTGTAGGCCACAAACAGCTTGCGTTGGCTCTCGTTGTAGCGCATGGTGCTGATGCCGATGTCCGACAAACCGTTGATTTTGTTGAGGATGTTGATGGAGTTATCCTGAGTGTCGTAGTAGAACAACTCAAACTCCGTGGCGGCATAGATCTTGCTTCCTATAGGCTCCACGGCAATCACCTTCTGGTAGGGGAGATGGGTGCGCCATTGGCCGATGGAGACGCCGCCTTGTGCCATGGCCAACGACGTGACGAGCCAAGCGGCTATGAGGAGGGTAAAGCATTTCAGTCTGTTCATGACGGTTCGATTTATGAGGTGATAACGAGGAAGACGGGTTTTTTATTTTATGCTCTTCAACCATTTCCACTGGAAGAGGAGCATATAAAACACGCCAATGGTGATGGCGGCATCGGCGAAGTTGAAGATGGGCCGGAAGAAGATGAAGCGGTTGTCGGGGCCGAAGAAGAAGTTGGGCAGCCAGGAGGCGTTTTCGCGGGCCACGTCGATGATGGGGAAGTAGAGCATGTCGACCACGCGCCCATGCAGCCATCCGGCATAGCCGCCGCCGTCGGGGAAGAGGGTGGCGACTTGTGTGTAGGTGCTCTCGCTGAAGATGCGGCCGTAGAACACGCTGTCGATGATGTTGCCCATGGCGCCCGCGGTGATGAGGGCGATGCCGAACAGCACGCCGAATTTGGTGTCTTTCTTCGAGAGGCGGACCAACACCCAGAAGAGGGCAACGATGGCCACGATCCTAAAGAGACTCAACGCCAGTTTCAGGACGCCGCCACTCCCCAGCCATCCGAAGGCCATGCCGTTGTTCTCGATGAACAACAACTTGAACCAGTTCCCGATGACGGGGATCTCCTGCCCCAGGGACATATTCGTCTTGACCCAAATCTTGAGGATTTGGTCGAGCACTAAAACAATGAAAATCACCAAAAACGACCACCACAGGCCGTGGTTGCCTTGCTTTTTCACTTTTTCTTCAGTTTGGCGTCAAGGCAGCGGGTGGTGATAGGCACGCAACGCAGTCTCTCCTTGGGGATGAGACGACCGGTCTCACAGCAGATGCCGTAGGTCTTGTTCTCGATGCGCATCAGGGCGAGCTCCAGGTTATGGATGTACTTCTCCTGACGGGACACGAGTTTGGCGTTTTCTTCTTTCTGCGCCACGGCATAGCCGTCTTCCAGCACCTTGAAGGTGGGGGCGGTGTCGTCGGTGCTATGTTCACCACCTGAGAGGTTGGCTTGCAAGGTCTCCAGGTTGGTCTTTGCCTGTTCGAGCTTCTCCAGAATCAAGGCCTTGAATTCCTCGAGGTCTTCATCTGAATAGCGCACTTGGGGTTCTTTCTTGTTAGTGTCCATGGTAGTGTAGTTGTTCTGTTGTTCAGTGGCTGCTGGCTGCTGGCTACTGGCTACTGGCAGTTCCATGTAAAAGGAGGGTTTTCCCTTCTGTTGAGATTGCCAGAGGCCAAAAGCCAGAAGCCAGAGGCCAAATGCATTATTTCTTTTGAATCTTCAATTTCACATTAACGCCTTCCACCAATTCCTCGGCCTCCACGCCGTCCAGGGCGTCGACCTCGGTGATGGTGGCCAGGGTCTCGTTGCAGATGTAGTCACCGTATTGCTTCACGGCAGCGTCGATCTTGTCGTTCTTCTCGATGAGCAGCTCGATGCGGTCGGTGACCTCGAAGCCTCCCGTCTTACGGAGGTTCTGCACACGGTTGACGATCTCGCGGGCGAGGCCTTCCTGCATCAGCTCATCGGTGATGGTCATATCCAAAGCCACGGTGAGGTCGTCTTGTGAAGTGACGGCCCAGCCGGGGATGTCTTGTGTCGAAATCAAGGCGTCTTCGAGGGTGAGCTCGACGTCGACGCCGTCCACGTTGAGGTGGGCGCCGTTGTTCTTCTCGAAGGCATGGATCTCGTCCTGGCTCATGTTGGTGAAGTAGGCCTGGATTTGCTTCATCTGCTTGCCGTACTTCTTGCCCAAGGTCTTGAAGTTGGGCTTCACGTTCTTCACCAGGATGTTGTTGTCGGGCGAGAGGAACTCGATCTCCTTGATGTTGACCTCGCTCTTGATGAGGTGCGACACCTTCTCGAGATTTTCGACAGGGGCTGACGCACGCGGATGTTGGCTTTCTTACGCAGCGAGAGCACCAGCGAGGAGACCAGCTGTGCCATCTCCATGCGTTCCTCCAGGGCCTTGTCGATATAGGTCTTGTTGGCCTCTGGGAAGTCGGTCAGGTGCACCGACTCGGCCTTGTTGCGTCCCGTGACGTTGTTGAGGTCGCGATAGAGTTGTTCGCTGAAGAACGGCGCGATGGGCGAAGCCAAACGTGCCACGGTCTCAAGGCAGGTGTAAAGGGTTTGGTAGGCCGATAGCTTGTCTTGGTTGTCTTCGCTCTTCCAGAAACGGCGGCGCGATAGGCGCACGTACCAGTTGCTGAGGTGGGCATCGACGAACTCGCTGATGGCACGACCCGCACGAGTAGGCTCATAGCTGCAATAGGCGTTGTCGACTTCGAGGATGAGGGAGTTCAACTCCGAAAGAATCCAACGGTCGATTTCGGGGCGGTCTTTGATGTCGATGTCGGCTTGGCTATAGTCGAACTTGTCGATGTTGGCGTACAAGGCGAAGAAGGCGTAGGTGTTGTAGAGGGTGCCGAAGAACTTACGGCGCACCTCGTCTACGCCAGCCTCGTCGAACTTCAGGTTGTCCCAAGGCTGCGAGTTGGTAATCATATACCAACGCACGGCATCGGCGCCGTATTTCTCGAGGGCACCGAACGGGTCGACGGCATTGCCCAAGCGTTTCGACATCTTGTTGCCGTTCTTGTCGAGCACCAAGCCGTTGGAGATGACGTTCTTATAGGCCACACTGTCGAAGCACATCGTGGCGATGGCATGCAGGGTGAAGAACCAGCCACGGGTTTGGTCGACGCCCTCGGCGATGAAGTCGGCCGGGAAGGGCAGCGTCCGTCCTTCTGTCTTAAGTCCTCCGTCCTTCGTCTTCTCTCCCATGTAGTGATATTGAGCGTATGGCATGGCGCCGCTGTCGAACCACACGTCGATGAGGTCGGGTTCACGGAACATCTTCTTGCCTGTGGGCGAGACCAGCACCACGCCGTCGATATACGGGCGGTGGAGGTCGAACTTGGTATAGTCTTCAGAGGCATACGGATTCTCGGTCATGAATCCTGCCTTGATGGATTTCTCGATTTCGTTGCGCAACTCTTCCACGCTGCCGATGCAGATTTCTTCCTTGCCGTCCTCGGTGCGCCAGATGGGCAGTGGCGTGCCCCAGTAGCGCGAGCGCGACAGGTTCCAGTCGACAAGGTTCTCCAACCAGTTGCCGAAACGGCCGCTACCAGTGGCCTCGGGCTTCCAGTTGATGGTCTTGTTGAGCTCGATCATGCGGTCTTTGAGGGCCGTGGTCTTGATGAACCAGCTGTCGAGAGGATAGTAGAGCACGGGTTTGTCGGTGCGCCAGCAGTGCGGGTAGTTGTGCGTATGTTTCTCGCTCTTGAAGAGCTTGCCTTGTTCCTTGAGGAGCATCACGATGTCGACGTCCAACGACTTGTCCTTTTCGGTCTTGGTGGGGTCGTAGGCGTTCTTCACGAACTGGCCGGCGTAGGGGCGGTAGGCCTCCACGTCCATGCAGTTCTTGACGAATTCAGGGTCGAGGTCTTCGATGCGGAAGAACTTACCCGTGCGGTCGACCATGGGTTGCGGCTTGCCGTCCTTGTCGATCATCTGGAGGGGCGGGATGCCGGCGGCGGCGGCCACGCGCTTGTCGTCGGCGCCGAAGGTGGGGGCGATGTGGACGATGCCCGTACCGTCTTCAGTGGTCACATAGTCGCCAGGGATGATGCGGAACGCGCCTTCGCCCGGGTTGACCCACGGGATCAGCTGCTCGTATTCGATGCCGACGAGGTCCTTGCCTTTGCATTCAGCAACGACTTCGGGGGCTTCCTTGAACATCGTCTCCACCAAGGCTTTGGCCATGATGATTTGGCAAGGTTCCTCGGTATAGGGATGCACGGTCTTCAGCAACACATAGTCGATGTTGGGGCCAACGCAGAGAGCGGTGTTGCTCGGCAAAGTCCAAGGAGTTGTCGTCCACGCGATAGCGTAGGTAGGGCTGTCACATTGTGGCAGCCGTACATTATTTTTCAATTTGAACAATGCCACGCAAGTCAAATCCTTCACGTCGCGGTAGCAGCCGGGCATGTTCAGTTCGTGGGAGCTGAGGCCGGTGCCGGCAGCGGGCGAGTAGGGCTGGATGGTGTAGCCTTTATAGAGCAAGCCTTTGTTATACAAGTCTTTCAGCAGGAACCACAAGGTCTCGATGTAGTCGTTGGTGAAGGTGATGTAGGGGTCGTCGAGGTTGACCCAATAGCCCATCTTGCGGGTGAGGTCGTCCCACATGTCCTTGTATTTCATCACCTCCTCGCGGCAGGCGCGGTTGTAGTCGTCCACCGAGATCTTTTTTCCGATGTCTTCCTTGGTGATGCCGAGTTTCTTCTCCACGCCGAGTTCGACGGGCAGGCCGTGGGTGTCCCATCCGGCCTTGCGGACGACGTGTTTGCCTTTCAGGGTTTGGTAGCGGCACACCACGTCCTTGATCGAACGGGCCATCACATGGTGGATGCCTGGGGTGCCGTTGGCGCTCGGCGGACCTTCGAAGAACACGAAGGCGTTGTCCTTGTCGCGGTTGTCGAGGCTCTTCTGGAAGGTGTCGTTCTCTTCCCAAAAACGGCGGATTTCATTGGCTGTCTCAGTGAGATTCAGCTGTTTATATTCCTTGTAGTTGCTTTTCATAAAAACGTATTTCTATTTTAGAGTGCAAAAATACGAAATCTTAATGAAAGGGTGCAAAAAAAGTGAAAAAAGGCTGGCGACAGACATCGCCAGCCTTTCACAAAAGACTATGAAAAGAAAACATTTATTGCGTCATTTTTCCTTGGGTTTCTTCCCCAAGAGATACGCCGTTCCAAGGCCGAGCAATATGGCGATGCCACTGCCCAACGGGGCGGGCTGGTTGGTTTCTTGGCCATGCTGCGGTAGCAGTGGCATGGCCACGCCGCTCGCGTTGTCGCCTTCCGTCTTGGCACCGAAATAGCTATAGCCCGAGGAGCCGTTCTGGGCGTTGTAGCCACGGTGGAACAGGCCGCCGTCGGCGAAGGTGGTGAGGCTCAGACCGAGAATGATTGCTGTGGTTGCTATCAGTTTTTTCATTGTATTTGGGTTTTGTTGTTGACTGTTTAATTGTTGAATTGTTGGCTTGTAGGGCTGTCACACCGTGGCAGCCGCATGTTGGGTTGCCCATTGCGGCTGCCGTAATACGACAGCCCTACAAGCCTCATTGTCATCTCACCACCACCTTCTGCACCTTCACATTGTCGCCATTCACGAGGCGGAGCATGTAGACGCCAGCAGGTTGGTTGATGCGGATTTCGGCGTTGCCGTCGATTTGCTCGCTGCTGAGCACGCGGCCCATCACGTCGACCACTTGCAGCGTGGCGCGACCTTGGTTGCTGACGACCCATTCGCTGCCGTTGAAGAAAGCGAAACTGGGTTCGCAAGCGTCCCCGCTTGCAGCGTCGGCACCAAACACCAAGCGGAAGCGCGAGGCATAGTCGGTGGTTTTGGCGGTGAAGGTGTACGAAGCCGTCATTGCGGGCGAAGACCCGCAATCTCCTACGGCTTCATGGTTAGAGGCAAGCAAATCCACATCCGCGCCCGTCATGTTGTCGATAAGGTGCAGGTAGTCCATCTCCACGTTCTCCACGTCGAAGCTGAGCGTGTAGGTGCCGTCCTTCTCTGCCTTGAAGTTGAGCGGCATTTCGCCTTGGGCGGCACTGCGCACCACGGCAAACTCCTTGTCGCCTTGCGGGATGCTCAACTTGGTGCTGTTGGCGTTGAGCTGGAACTTGGCGAGCGTGTTGCCTTCGCCGAAGCGCACCGTGGCACGGTCGATGAGCATGCCTTCGTTGTTGCTGGCATTGACGTTGATACCGCTTTCCCTGGGTTGTTCACGCGTGAAACTCACCTTAGTGACGTTTTGTGCCACTTGCACGAAAATGCCCTCGCAAGGATGGATGGGTTGGCTGGCTGAGGCTTCCATCAATTCGGTGCCTTGCGGGTTCATGCGGTAATAGGCTTGGTTGATATAGGCATCGTAGGTCCAAGGATTGCCAACGAGGTTGAAGCCCTTGAATGAAGCACTTTCATCATAATGCACATTATAACCACCACTGAAACTCTGATTCAAATATCCTTCAATTTCCACAGTAGTACCATTCTTGCTGGCATAGAGCACGCCCTGACCGCGATTCCACCGTGGATTGGCTCCGTCTATTTTGAAGTTTCTCCATTCATCATTCTCGCTTTGGTCGAATGAATAAAGGTCATAATCGCCATTGTCGACAAGGTGATGGATTTTTCTGTTCTCGGCATAGACATTGTCATGGGGTATTGGGCATGAAAGCAAATACCAGTTCCCTGTACCTTCACCATAGCCGACAATGTTTTTGCGCATAGTGCCATTAATAGGATGATTATTATTATAAATCACTTGGGCACCATCGTCAATGATAAACAGTTTTACTCCATTGGCTCCATTATTAATTCGTTTGTCACCCATATCCAGCACTGCGCCAGCGGCCACAAGCGTTGGTCCGCCTATACGGAGACCTTCTTCACCGCCGCCATACGTTTGTTCGCCGACGAACACCATGGTGTAAAGTTCCTCCTCGCCTGCCTTCCGGAACAAAGGCCAATACCAAATGTCGTTACTATTGAGCATGGTGGCACTCGTCTCATAAACGCCATAATCCACATAGTCTCCGCAACGGTTTTCCCTGCCTCTCGACCAGCCGACAAACGAATAGCCTTCGGGCGCAGCCATCGTCATATCATACAAGGGGCCGGAATGTGCGTATGTGCCTTCAAGGACGTTTGACTGGAGGTAGGAACCTGCATAGGAATAGTAACGAAGCTGGTACATTCTGGTGTAATACACCTCTACATGCACGTTTTCGTTGGGCATGGTGAAATCGACATAGCTTGTGTTGTCAGAATTGTCGTCACCTGTTGCCGAAAGATAATGCCTCTGGTTTTGGTCGTCAATGGTAAAGACACCTACGCCTGAATATTGGTAGAAGATTTCGTTGTTCGCTCCCGTCGTCAAAGTAGTCGGGAATCTCATTTCAATTTGGGTGCTATGCATATAAGCACCGCTATATTGGCTCATTGTAGTCAGCGTAACGACCGGCAAATATTGCTCGTCTGGGTTCGTCTCATTTTGGATGACAGGGCCGTAAATCACGTTGTGCGGGCGATAGACGGTGATGTCGTTGGCCGAGCGAGGCAGAAGTCTGACGGTCTGCGAACCATCGGTGTTTTTCACGAAAAGGCCAGTTACGTCAACATCATTGGCCGGTGCCACATCCGTATCGAAACAAGGGTCAACCACTGTTTCGTTTGCATTATATTGAGAAATGGTGAAAACGCCATTGGCATCCACATCATTAACATAGGCACCTGCCACCTTGACGACCATGTTTTCCTTGCAGCTCCAAATCCAAGTGTGGCTATCATCGTCGGCCATGTTCATGTTCTCGTTCAACTCGGCGAGGGTCTTTTCCAAAGGCGCAATCGTGTTGCCTTGGCTCATCACCTGAAGCAACGCAACATTGCGCATCGTCAGCTGTTCTTTCCCATCGACGGTTTCAACATACGGTATGCCTCTCACGATGATTTCGTCGCCCACGGCGAGTTGCATGAAGTCGTCCACATTCACGAAGTTGCTGCGAAGCAACATCATGCCGTTAGCATTGTCCTGCAAATAAATGGCATTGGCATCCTCGGTCCTGAAACTGACCACGCCCTTGGCGTTAGTAGGATCTTGTGTCTGCCCGTATTTGGCACTATTGCGAACGGAGGCTATGGTTCCCCATTGGTATTCATACGTCTTCTTGAAGAACTTGGTGTCGTACTGGCCCGATATGTGGTTTGCATCGTAGACAATCCAATGTTCTTTGCCATAGGTATTGTCAACGGCCAAATAATAGCCATTGCGATAGAGATAATGTTGGGCTTCACTATTGGGTCGGGTAGCCAATACGAAATCACGGTTTTCAGTGCCCGAACCAATAGTCACGCCTTCCGAAGCCGAATGTTTCAGATATTCGTTCCTGCCAACAGGCTTGAAATAGTACTTGCCTTGGTGGCGGTTGAGCGTCCATCTATAGTTGCTGGGCACTTCACCGTATGTTCCGTTATTGATGGATTTGATGCGGCAAACCCCTACGCCTTGATTCGCGTCATACAATTCAGTCGTCGCTCCGGCAACGGCTTGTTCCCAACCGACCGTACTCATGGCATTTTCCATGGAATAGTATTGGTAGCCTGCCATGCCGACAATGACAAACTCATCGCCAGGAAGGATGTCCTCCAAGTCGGTCTCATACCATTTTTCAGTCACATAGCTCGGCGCTCCCACATAATCAACCGTGACGCCTTGGCAATAAAGCGCTCCAGCCGTTGTGGTGATGCGGATCTTCAGCACTTCCCCCGATTCGATGACATGATTGGCAGCGTTTCCGTTCATCTGGATGTCAATGTCGTGATAGCACTCTTCGCTATAGGTTTTGTTGGGCCACGACGACCCGAAAGCACCATTGCTGATGTGGGCCAAATCATGGTAAATTGCGTTCAAATCTCCCACATAGACCTGCACTGTGCCCCAAGCTTCTGCACCCGGCTTCATATCCAACTTGATACCCTTAATGGTGTGGTCGACATAGCCTCTCAGTTGAAGCTCGAGATAATAGCGTTCGGATTCGTGATAGGGGATCACATTATGGTCGAAAGACCCTGTTTGGTTTGAAACAACCGTAAGGCTGCTTCCCTCGGGCGGACAGGTGTAGACTTGTGTAGCGCCAGTTGCGTCGAAACTATACACGTCGCGCGTGGTGGAGATGAGCGTTTCGGGGTCTTGGTGGATGGTCAGGTAGTCGCCATCAAGCCAATTCTCGGATGCTCCCATGACGTTGTCGTTGGCATCGTAGGCCCAAACGGAAAGGCATACGGTACGCCCGACGGCCAAAGAATTGCCTTGGCAGTTGTAATGGATCTCGTAGCCATCGTTAGTTTCCACGAAATCGAGTGTAAGCCAGTTGGACTTGAGTTCGCAACCGCCTTCAGGGGTTTTCACCTTCCAATGGTGGACGCCCGACAAGTTGCTGCAAACCAACGGGATGGTGCCGCTTTGGGCTCCAGAGGCAAGCTCCAATTGATTGTTTTCGCCAAAGCTGATAGAGGCCCTGCCCAACTGGGTGATTTCGATAGGATCAGAATAAACGTTATCGCCTTCATCTGTTACCCCTTCGATTCGTACATAAGTCGTGCGATTCTCCGAACTTGTATTGATTGTCTCATAATGGGTTAACAAATTGTATCCATTGTTTCCATTCGAAGTCGTGGTTATGTTCAGCCACCGTTCAGTTTCCTCGGTTTGGCAAGTTGCGTCCGTATATTGTTTGACAGTGATGCCGTCTTGTGGGGTGAAGTTGTAGCACGTCGCGCCCGTCATGCGGAAACCGTTTGCCACCGACTGGGAAAGGGTAATATAATAATCACCCACCACGATGCAAGGTTCGGTCGTCAACATGAAATGAGGTTGTATCTTGATGTTGTAGGCAGGCATGATGAAGCGGTTGTTGTTGATTTCCACTGAGTTGTCGGCCACCCATTCGCCATCTTCTTCCTTGAACACGTCCCAAACGCCTGTGCCGACATAGCCAGAGTTGAGTTGCGTCGCCAGAGTGACCTCAGTGCCTGCGGTGTGGTCATAGCCTTGATAGCACACGGCATAACCTCCGGTTTCTTCCATGATGGTAATGTGATAAGTCGGATCCGTCACCGTTCCCGTCAGGTTGATGACCACATCAGTAGCGCGTTCGGCGCCTAACGTGAGGATGCCGGTGTAGGTGGTGTCTCGTTCCAAGCTGGGCTTCAGGCGCACGCCCAAGGTGAAGCCGAAATAACTGGCGTCCGTGCTTTGAACGCCAACGTATTGCCCGTTCCAAGTGATGGCATCCGGGTCGGTGACTTGGCAAAGCTCGAAGTCGGTTGAGTTCACTTCAGCCCAAATGGCAGAATTATTGCCAGGATTTTGGACGCCAAACCACATGAAATTTCCTTCGGGGTCTGGGTCGCCGTAGCCGTAGGAGAGCGTCATCGGGGTGGTCCCCACCATGATGGTAGGCGTAGGCAGCGCGTTGTCAAGCACAAACGATGCTTCAATCAGCAGGTCGTAGGCAGGCATTAGAAATTCATATTGATGGTCTGCAAACGGAACATCGCTGAAATCATCAATTGTGATGCTTTCGGTCACATTTTCGTTGGTATTCTTGTTGTATAAAGTGAATCCATCAAAGCGATAACCTGAGGTTGGATTTACATCCATAGAAACCACACCCCCTGCCACGACATCACGTGAAGGGTAAACGGCCACCCAACCGTGAGGATTGAGGCCATAGTCAAACTCGATGTTGTAGGTCGGGGCCGTCACCGTTCCCGAAAGCGTGATGGAGGCCGAAACAGGGCTTCCATTTACCGTCGTGGTGAGATTAACAACATCCTCGTGTTCGGTGTCTTGCTCATAACCAGGTCTCAAGCGCACACTGAATCCGAATCCGAACCAATACGGATCGGTAGTGGTGGCCGTGAATTGGGTAAGGTTGATCCACTCGCTTTGGCTTGATTCCGTGACCCACAGCTCGAAGTGGCTGTTTGTGCCTTGGCCCAAGCGGACAGTCACGTCGTTGCCTACGCCAAGGTTGGCGCAACTGACATAGACATATTGTCCCTCAGGGGCATCATTGCCAACGCCATAGCTAAAACTCAAACTAGGCTCCGATAGGTTAGAAAATGTAATCGACTGTCCCCAGGCCTTCCCCATCGGGCCGACCAAGCCGCCGAGCAGCACCAAGGCTGCCAGCAGAAACGTAAACTTTTTCTTCATAGTGTTATGTGTTTTGATTGTTGTTTGATGCAATGCTATTATTCCACTTGCAAAAATCAAAACAAAAATCCGACTACCATTCCGTATTAATACGGAATTTGAAGGGCTTCAGCTTTAAGAATGAAGATTTTCACTCCGTCAGCCCATGGCGGAAGGCGTAGTTGATGAGTTCGGAGGTGGATTTCAGGCCGAGCTTGAGGAAAATGCGTTCCTTGTGGGTCTCCACGGTGCGCTTGCTGATGTGGAGCTTGTTGCCTATCTCGCTGGCGGTCAACCCCTTGGCACAGAGCCTAATCACTTCGATTTCGCGTTCGGATAGCTCTTCGGTGTCGTTATCCTCGTTGGGCTTCGACGAATGGCCAAAGAGGGCTTCGATGCGTTGCTTTAGTTCATCGGGCTTCATGGTCTTGCTGATGAAGCCGTCGATGTGCTGCTCGGCCATTTGCAGCACGGCAGGGTGCACCACCTCGCCCGAGAGCAACAGCACCTTCAGCCCAGGGCAATAGGTGTCGACGGCGTGCATCACGTCCTTGGCGGTGCCGTCGGTGAGGAAGAAGTCGAGCATCATCAGGTCGATGTCGTGGCTGTGGGCCTTGAGGTAGTCGACGGTCTGCTGCACGCTTTCCGTCTCGGCCACCACCTCGCAGTCGACCTCGGAATAGCGCAACGACATCTTCAGCCCGACGCGGTAGATGGGATGGTCGTCGACAAGCAAGACCCTGATGGTATGTCCGTTGTTCGTCATCATTGCGCTTTCTTTATCGTGAAACTTACAGAGGTGCCTTGCCCTTCCTGGCTCTCGATGGTGATTTTGCCTCCGTTGCGGCTGAGCAGTTGCTGGCTCACGAAGAGGCCGATGCCTGTGCCCACCTCGCCTTCGGTGCCTTGCGAGTAGGGTGCGAAGCCCTTGAGCAAGAGCGTCATGCGCTCCTTGGCGATGCCCCTGCCATGGTCGGTCACGGTCAGTCGGTAGCAATGTGCTTCTTCGGTGGCCGTGATGCTCACCACGCCTTGGGGATAAGAGAACTTCACCGCGTTGGAGAGCAGGTTTTGCAGCACCGTGCGCACGGCTTTTTCATCGTCAAAGGCCATCCATTCGGCCGGCACTTCGTTAGCGATGGACAGGCCTTTCATGCGGGCTTGCAGCGACAGCTCCTGCATCACCTCGTCAACTACAGTGCTGATACCGAAGGGCGTATGGTCGCTGCTGAGGCCGCCCATCTCGTTGCGCACCCAATAGATGATGTTTTGCAGCTTGTCCTTGAGGTCGTCGGTCGACATTTTCAAAGCCTCGATGTTCTCCTTGATTTCCTCCTTGGGCATGGCATCGAAATGCTGGCAGGTCATGTCGAGCAGTTGGGCCTGCGACACGACGGGCGTCTTGATGTCGTGGGCGACGACGAACAGCATCTGGTCCTTCATTTCATTGCGGCGTTTGCGCAGGAAAGCCACCCGAAGCCCGACGATGAGCAGCACAAGCAGCAGCAAGGCTACCGCCACCGATAGCGACAAGAGCCGGCGGCCTTGTCGGTTTTTCTCCTGTTGCAAGGCTAATTCATATTCTGTCTCCTCCATCTTGTATTTCACCTCGAAGTCGCGAATGAGGGCTTGTTGCTCCTTATTATAAATTGAGTCCTTAAGGGCGGCACTTTGGGTGAAGTAGGCCAAAGCGCGTTTGGGCTGGCTGTCTTTGGTGCACTCGTAGGCACCGCTAAGGGCTTCCATCTCAAACTCGCCGAAGTGGTTCTCTTGGGCCAACGAAAGTGCATTAAGATACTCTTTTTCAGCGTTTTCGTTCTTGCCAAGTTTTAGCTTTATGTCGCCTTTCAGCAGGTGGATGGCGGTGAGCATGTAGGGGTCGTTGAGGGTGGTGGCCAACTGCAACGCGGCATCCAAGTTATGGTTGGCATCGTCGGTGCGGCCTGTCTCGAAATAGGCTTTCGCCTAACCCGTCAGCCGACCGACAATTTTGTTGGGTTCGGCGCCATAGCGTTCCGAATAGTCGAGCGACTGCTCCAAAAAGCGGATGGCATCGTCTATCTTTTCCTGTGGGTTTGGGTCGCCGTTGTCAGCTTGCGCCAAACGCACCTCGGCGAGGTTTTGGTAATAGGTGGCCAAGTCGAGGCAGCGCAGCGAGTCCTGGTTGTATTGCGGCAAAAAGCCCGGGTCGTCGTCATTGACCGAGGCGATGCAGCGGTTCCACATCTCTTCAGCCTGGTCGTATTCCCCCATTTCGAGGTACATCACAGCCATGTTGTTGAGAATGTAGCGCTTGTTGACCTTGGCCATCGGGCCGCCTATTTGGTCCATCGTTTCGCTGCAAAGGTTGTAGTTGCGGATGGCCTCCTCGTATTGCCCCATGCGTTGGTAGGCATTGCCCAAGGTCATGTAGCAGCCTGCTATGTCCATGAGGTCGTTGCGGCTGCGGTAGAACTCAACGGCAGCCTCGGCAAAACCTACCGTCTTGTCGAAGTCGTCCTCTTCCAGATAACGTATGAGTTCCGCCTTGACGGAATCGGGGTCGGCGTGGTCGTCGATCACGAATCCGTTGGCGACGAAACAAAGCACAAATAGAATGGCAAGCAACATTTTTGCGTCTTTTTGAAACAGCGTGCAAATATAAGTTTTTTTCGGGAAATGCAGTAAAGGCACTATGCTGTCCGTTCGGCGCAGAAAACGGTCAGGTCGCGCAGTGTTGCAAGCGTTTCCGTAGGAGGGAAGACTTCCAATGCCTTCAAAGATTGTTTAAGGTATTGTGGCAATAGGGCTTGCGCCATTTCTGTGTTCTCGCCATCGAGCAGGTCGTCGCGCAGCTGGAAAAGGATGCCGAAATTAAGGCCGAAGTCCGAAATTTGTTGGATTTGTTCTTGTGTGGCCCCCACCGATAGGGCGCCTGCCGCGCAGCACGATTGCATGAGCATGGCGGTTTTGCGGGTGATGATGTCCAAATATTGGTCTGTAGGGCTGTCACATCGTGGCAGCCGCTGTTGTGTTGCATCACAGCGGCTGTCGTGGTACGACAGCCCTACAGAACCTTGCATTAATTCCCCTTCGCTCATGGCGGCGGTGGTGCGCAGCATCTCGTTGAGGATGGCGGTGTCGTTGGCAAGGAGCAGCATGGCCTTGGCCAAGAGGTAGTCGCCGGCCAGCACCGCCGACAGGTTGCCGAACCGCGCCTTCACCGAGGCGTGGCCGCGCCGGCGGTCGTCGTCGTCCACCACGTCGTCGTGGATGAGTGTGGCCGTGTGCACCATCTCTGCGAAGGTGGCGGCACGCAGCGTCAGTTCGTTGACCTCGCCAAACATCTTCGCGCCAAGCAGCACCAAGATGGGCCGCAGGCGCTTGCCCTTGGTTTCGAGCGCATAGCGCATGATGCTGTCCATCGGCTCGGTATCGGCCTTCAACGTCTGTGCGAAGAAGGCTTCGAACTGTGTCAACTCTGCACGAATGGGCTCGATGATATGTTCCAATTTTTTCACGCGGCAAAGGTAGGAATTATCACAAAACTAGCAAAACGTATAAAACTTTATTTGGTTGGTGCGGCCTACCCAACCGGGTGGCCGCAGGAAAGCAGGCCGGTTGGCTGCTTTCCAACTGCTATCTTGGGTTTTGTCTTGTTTTGTGGGTTTTGTGATAAAAATAGCACGATATTTGCTATTTTTGCGTTATTATTCAAAACGCTTGAATCATGAAACACCTCGGAATCATCATCGCCATCACCGCTTTAGTGGCCGTTGGCGCTTTGGCTTTTGCCATGCCTAGCAAGGCCCCTGACAACCCCGACAACCCCAAAACCCCGAAAAACAGTTATGAGACTATGTGGAAAAAAGTAAAGGAAAACCTCGAAAAGAATCTGCCGGAATCGGCGGAGAAAGAGCTTGTTGCCATCGAAGAGCAAGCCTCGAAGGACAAAAACCAAACCCAGTTGCTGAAAACTTGGCTCTATCGGCAAAAGATTTATCAGTTTACCGTGGAAGAAGACCCCGAGCAGGCCTTCATCCAGTACATCGAAGAGAAGGTCGGGCAGTTGGACGAGGTGCATAATGCCTTGCTGCACGAGGAAATCGCTCGCGCCTACGCCGGGTATCTGGACAATAACGAGTGGCGCATCAGCGAGAACCTGCCCATCGACGGCGACCTCTCGAAGGTGGAGATGAAATACTGGGACAAGGAGAGTTTCAAAACGCGCATCAACCAGCACTATGAGGAGGCACTGAAGCCCGTCGAAGCACTGAAAAAGGCCAAGACCGAGGATTTCATGGTGCTGTATGAAAATATGAACAACAATGAGAATTACATTGAATACGAAGCCTCGCTGTTCGAGTTCATGTTTCACCGCGTGGCCAATTATTACCAAGGCGAGGCCAATGCCGACGATGTGGAAGGCGAGACCGACGCCTGGTGGCTGCCTGCCAACGACTTCGTGAAGGCCGACTTGGGCGCTGCCGACAACCCGCTCGCGAAGTGCCTGAAAATATATCAAGACCTCATCGCCTACAACATCAAGGAGAAGAACGAGGACGTGCTGATTTACAACGACTTCAAGCGTTTTGGCTTCGTCAACTCGATTTTGGGCAAAGACGAGAAATACCAAACCGCGATGGAGGACCTGAAGGCGCAGCACAAGGACAACCCGCTCTCCGCAGAAATCACCTCGCTGATTGCGCGAAATCTGATAAACCAATACGAGAGCAACAGCAGCGATAGCGCCTATTTCGACCATTATAAGAAAGCCAAGGCGATGTGCGAAGCAGCCATCGCCAAATTCCCGAAATCGAAGGGTGCCAAGAACTGCCAAAGCCTCATCAAACGCATCGAGGAACCGCAAATCGACATCAGCTTGAACTCGGTGCAGCTGCCCAATGAGGCCATTCCCGCTGTGTTGGAATACCGCAACGTGACTGCACCTTATTATAGAATCGTGAAAGTCAGCGAGAAGGAGCTAAAACGCCTTCGCGACATGCGCGACAAGGAAGAACTGCTCAAGGAGTTGAACAAAATGCCCGCCGTGGCGGAAAAAGATCTGACCTTGCCCGCCGAAACCGACTACCGCGAGCACTCCACCTTGATAGCCCTGCCTACTTTGGACAAGGGAATTTACTACCTTGTGGCCAGTACCGAAAAAGGCACGAAAGACAAGGATAAGACCCTGACGCTCACCTTCCAAGTGTCAAGTCTCGGCTACATCACCGACCAGATTGAGGATAAGATGACGGTCACCGTCGTCGACCGCAAAACGGGGAAAACTGTGGAAGGCGTCACCGTGGAAGTGTGGCGCAGCGAATGGGACTACAAAGCCCGCGAGTACAAGACCATCATCATCGAAACGCCCAAGACCGACCGCAACGGCATCGTGAAACTGTCGAAAAAGAGCGACAACTCGTTCTATATCAATCTGCGCAAGGGCGACGACAACTTGCTGTCGGACAACAGCTACTACCTCAACGCGCGTTACAAGAACGATGATGAGCGTTACGAGACCAAGCTCTTCACCGACCGCGCCATCTATCGCCCAGGGCAGACCGTTTATTTCCAAGGCATTGTGACACGCCGTCAGGGCGAAAATTTGAGCCTCGTGAATGGTTATTCTGAAAACATTTCCTTCCGCGATGCCAACTGGCAGGAAATCAGCTCGGCCAAGTTCACCACTGACGAATACGGGTCGTTCAGCGGCTCGTTCGTCATTCCCACCGACCGACTGAATGGCGTGTTCCGCCTTAATGCGAACCGCGGCAACACCACTATCCGCGTGGAGGAATACAAACGCCCGACCTTCGAGGTCAACTTTGAGCGCCCGAAAGAGCAATACAAACTCAACCAAGAGGTTACGGTGCGCGGCGACGTGAAAGCCTATGCAGGTTTCGGTTTGGATGATGTGGAATATTCGTATCGCGTTGTCCGCAAGACCTCGTTCCCGTGGCGTTGCTGGTGGTGGTGGTACCCGACCGTCGAGGACGAGCAAATCACCTTCGGCAAGGGTCGCACCGACGAAAGCGGCAAGTTCGCCGTCACCTTCAACCTGAAGCCCTCGTTGAGCATCGCGCCCGAAAAGCAACCGATGTTCACCTACGAAATCGAAGTGACCGCTACGAGCAAGCAAGGCGAGACCCACGCCGACACCTACAGTATCCGCGCTGGTTACAACGAAATCGCCATCAGCACGGATTTGCCTTCCGAGGTCGAGAAATCCGAGATGGGCAAGTACCAAATCACGGTGAGCAACCTCAGCTGGCAGCCCGCCAAGAGCCGCGTTTCGAGAAAGATTTACCGCGTTGAGAATAGCAAGAAAATCAACTATTTTAAGACAATGGGACGTAGGGAAACGCTTGACAGGCAGTTGCTGAGCGATGAGGATTTGGCAAGATTGTTCCCAGAATACAGTTTCTACGACAAGCAAAACAAGACGCTGGTCGATGATGCCACAATTAGCGTCGACGACAAAGCCAAGTTCTACGAAGGCAAGGCCCTCGAACCCGGAAAATACATCGTGGAACTCAAGAGTCTCGACGACCCGTTGGCGATGACTTCGCAACAGTTCACCGTGTTTGAAAACGGCTCCAAGCAGATGCCTTTCACCACGATGGAATGGAATCATTTGGACAAATCGACAGCCCATCCTGGCGACGAAATCCAACTTAGCCTCGGCACTTCGGCCAATGCGGTAGAGGTTTGGGTGCAGCTGCTGCACGGCGATGAGGTCCGCTTGGATAAGAAAATCACCCTCAGCGACGAGGTGCAGAACTTGTCATATAAGGTGACCGAAAACGACCGTGGCGGCCTTGCGTGGCGTTATGCCTTCGTGAAGGAAAACAGCCTCAATACCAGCCGCATGAGCGTTTCCGTTCCCTTCGACAATTACAATTTGGACGTGAAATTGGCCACTATGCGCGACAAACTCAGTCCCGGTGCCGAGGAGACTTGGGAGGTAACCGTCCGCGACTACAAGGACAAGCCTTTGGAAGCCGCCTTGCTCGCGGGAATGTATGATGCCTCGCTCGATGAGTTTGAGCGCAACTATTGGTGGTTCAACATGTCGCCTTCGGGCGTTTACGGCAGCAGTTTTGGCACGGATGGCCACAGCTTTACCTCGTCGCGCACGGCCATAGGCTACCTCTATTTCGCAGAACTCTTCAACTTTAGCCTGCCTTCCGATGCGCCGTTCTTTGATTTCGGGTATGGCTATGGTGGACGCCGCTACAGAAAAGGAGGTCGCGTGTATGAAGATGTTTATATGTGTGTGGAGGAGAGTGCTCCTATGATGTCGGGAGCCGTGTTACAAAAGAACAGCGTTTCAGCCGATGGTGCCGTGGAGGTTGAAGAAGAATCTGAGATATTCCAAACAGAACAACCTAAAGCGGGAGTAGCCCTCGAACAACAAGACAAGTCAGAAGCCGAGCCCGCCCTCCGCGAGAACTTTAATGAAACGGCCTTCTTCTTCCCGCAACTGCGCACCAACCAAGACGGCAGTGCGACCTTCAGCTTCACCATGCCCGATGCCCTCACGCGCTGGCGCCTGATGCTGTTGGCCTACACCAAGGATCGCAAGACGGGCAGCAAGGACTACACCTTCACCTCCTCCAAACCCGTGATGATCATGGCCGACATGCCGCGCTATATGTACGACAACGACGAGCTGTGGTTCGTGGCCAACGTCATCAACACGGGCGACGAACCCGTTGCGCCCAAGGCGAAACTCGAAATCTTTGATGCGGGCACGATGGAGCCTGTGGATTTGATAATCAATGACGGCCCTTCGACAGGCTCAGGGACCTGTACCATCCCGATGGAGACCATCCAACCTGGTCGCAGCAAGGAAGTGCGCTGGAAGGTGAAGGGACAATATGATTTGAGCCTTTTGGCTTTCCGCTTCACGGCCTACGCAGGACAGTTCAGCGATGCCGAGCAGCACCTCCTGCCCGTGTTGAGTAGCGAGATCTTCATGACGCAGACCCTGCCCATCACCGTGAAGGCCGAGACCGAGAAGACCTTCGACTTCGAGGCCATCGCCAACCCCGACAGCCACGAGCGCGACTACAGCCTAACGCTCAACTTCAGCACCAACCCCGTGTGGTACGCCGTGCAGGCCCTGCCTTACCTGGCCAATGTCAGCACCGACCGCGCCGAGACCGCCTTCTACGTGTTCTATGCCAACACGCTCTCGTCCTACATCGCCGACCACATCCCGAACCTCTTGAACTACATCAAGAAGTGGCAGATCGAGACGCCCGATGCCCTGCTCTCGCAACTCGAAAAAGACCAAGACCTGAAGGCCATCATGCTGCAAGAAACGCCCTGGGTGCTCGAAGCCAAGAGCGAGACCGAGCAGCGCAGCCGCATCGCCACACTCTTCGAGGTGAACACCATCCGCAACCAGCAGACCAACGCCTTGAGACTCATCAAGGACAAACAGAAATACAACGGCGGCTGGCCTTGGATGGATGGCATGCCCGAGAGTCCGTACATCAGCACCTATATCTTGAGCGGCTTCGGCAAGTTGCAGAAGATGGGCGCTTGGGAGTCGCTGAGCAAGGCCGACCAAAACACAGCACAAAGCATCTGCGACAAGGCCGTGCGTTACTTAGAATACGAGGTGGCCGAGACCTACCGCTATATGAAAGCCCACAGCAAAGGCAAGGACTGGCCCATCGGCAGCGGCACCTTGAACGAACTCTATGCATTGAGTTTCTTTGAGGTGCAAAACTCCGACCGCGACTTCGCCAAGGCCAAGGACTACTACCTCAAGAGCCTCGACAAGGAGTGGACGTCGTTCAACTTCAACCAACGCTCGAAGGGTGCCTTGGTGCTCTACCGCAACGGCAACGAGAAGACCGCCAAGTTGATGATCCAGTCGTTTAAGGAATGTGCCCAGAAGAACGAACAAATCGGCATGTACTGGCCGAAGAAATACTTCTCGTTTGAGTCGCACATCGCCACCCACGCCAACATCATGGCGGCCTTTGCCGAGATAGACCAGAACCAAGAGATGATCGACCAGCTGCGCGTGTGGCTGCTCACCCAAAAGCAGACCACGATGTGGGAAAACTCCGCCTCCACCGCCGATGCCATATATGCCCTGCTGATGCGCGGCAGCGACTGGTTCGAAGAAGGCAAGGAAGTCACCCTGCGCTTCGGCAACACGCCCATCAGCACCGAGGGCGGCGTGGCCGGCACGGGCTTCATCCAACGCCGCTGGAACGCCAACGAGGTGACCACGGACATGCGTCAGCTCACCGTCAACAACCCCACCAACCACCTTGTGTGGGGCGGCCTGTTCCGCCAGTATTTCGTCCCGATCGACGAGGTGAAGAGCGACGAGTCGGGCTTCACCATCAAGCGCGAGCTGTTTGTGGAGACGGTGACCGACAAGGGCAAGGTCTTGGTGCCTGCGGAGAAGCGTACGCTGAAGGTCGGCGACAAACTCACCGTGAAGATCACCTTCACCAGCCAGCAAGACATGAGTTTCGTCTTCGTCAAGGACCTCCGCGCCGCCGGTTTCGAGCCGATAGAGCAGATTTCGCGCTACGAGTACAACGATCGCATGAGCTACTACCAGAGCAACACCGACACCGACATGGAGTTCTTCATCGAGTTCCTGCCCAAGGGCACGCATCAGCTGGAGTACAGCATGTTCGTCACCAAGGAAGGCTACCTCAACAACGGCTATGCCTTGATCCAATGCCAGTATGCGCCGGAGTTCAGTGCTTATTCGGATGGGATGAAGGTGAAAGTGGGTGAATAAAAATCAGTAGGGGCAGACCCGCGGGTTTGCCCCTACTGATTTTTATTTCACCACCACCTTTATCGTCTGCCCCCAGCCCTTCTGATGCCTGATGCGCAGCAGATAAAACCCTTCTGGGACATCCTGCAGGTCCATCTCAACCTGTTGCGCCCCATTCACGAAATGCTCGGAATGTCGTTTCAGCAGCTGTCCTTGCAGTGAAAACAACTCAAACTGCACGACGCCTGCCGATGGGTTGAAGAAGCTTACTTTGGCAACGCCCGAGGCGGGATTGGGCGAGATGGAGGCTTCCATGGAGGGCATCTCCGACTCATCCACACCCACTGAGACATCCGTGAAGATTTTCATCGTCACAGGGAGGTGGTCGGAACAGCCGTATAAGGCATTTGCCACTTCGACGGGTACGGAAGTGTTGGTGCCTTGGTTGACGCTTTTGTTGAAATGCTTTCCGTCGTTGCCAACGGCTTTGAAGGAATTGCGCACATAACGCATGTGGTCGTAGCTGTAGGCGATTTCGTATGACATCATGATGAAGTCGAAACGGTCGTCAAGGCCGCCGGACGAGAAGCATTCTTCGTTGTCTCTGTGTGTGGCTTGCGTGTGATATGGGGCAAATTGGCTGTTGTAGTTCCACTCGCCCACGCCCCCCACTTCGTATAAGGGGTCTTTGAAAAGGGCGTCAGGGTCGGTGTAGGTCTGGGTGAGTATCTTGTAACCGTTCTCACTGGCACCATACAGATTGAAATCACCCATAATCAGCACGTTGTCTTTTGCATAGTGCTGGCTGACGTAGTACATGGTGGTCTGCAGTTGTTCAAAGCGCCTGTTTCTGTCGCTTGCCGTGTTTCCAGCCTTGAGATGGGCCACGATGCAAATCAGCGAGACGGTGTCGCCAGCGGCCAAACTGGGCGTTTTCAGATAAAGCTCGTAGATGTCAGTGTCTCTTGGGTTGGTGCGCAATGCCACGTGCTTCCTCAAACCTAGCTTTCTGGAGTCGTAGAAGATGTGGTTGATGATATTGCTGCCGGCATAGTTGAGGATGTTGTCGGTTTGCCAATAGTTGACATTGCCCATGTTGAGGTTGTGGCGGACAAAATCATCCAGTAGCTGTTGCGGGGCGCCAAATTCGCATACGGTGAAGATGTCGGGTTTCACATAGTCTAAGATGGTGCGGATATATTCGTCTTTTTGCTGGGTGTTGTTGTTGGTTTCATAGCAATCAGCATAGCCGCTCTGGTAGTTGCCGTAATACAAAAGGTTGTATTGCATCACCGTGAGGGTGTCCTGGGCTTTCATAAAGACGGGTGCCAACAACAATGCAAGAAAAAAAACGGTTTTGTGTGTCATCATCAATCAAATTATGCAGCAAAATTAGAAAATTTGGCGCGATATTTGAATTAATCCTATTTTTGCAACGATTTTAGTTATGGAAAAACAAATCAAGATAGCATTATTGGCCCTGGCCGCTCTCGTTTTGCTGACGATGAGCGCCTGCCATAAAGAGAAAAAGTATGCCGATTGTCCCCTCATAGGTCACTGGGGCTGTGAGGAGTATGTCAGTTGCCGCATCGATAGCACGGGCTACGAGAAGTGGGACACCTTAAATTATGAGGTGGGCGAGGGGCATGGCTATGAGGTGTTTTTCTATGACGACGGCACGGGCAAACTACATCTCAACGACAGCCCAGCCTTGATCAAGAGATTCAATTGCCAATACGATTATGATTCTGTAAGTCATGTACTTACCATCTACAATACCTCGTGGATTATCTCCCAATTCACCGATGCGACGAGCGCCGATATGGCCATTGAGGAGGTGACAGCCAACACGATCAAGGCTTCGTGGACCAATTATTTCTCGGAGCCGATACCCTTTTTTGAACGATTTTTCCTAAAACGAATTGATTAACAATAAAATAGAAAATATGAAAAAACTGACATTAATTGCGGCAGTGGCATTTGCAGCCTTGTTGTTCACCTCGTGTGGAAAACACGATTACAATGAATTTGTAGGCACCTGGGGCGCTGAAAAGGTTGAGTATTACAACATCGACTATGCAGGCAACCCGATTGCGGCCTCTATGCAGACTTATACCTATGACCCTGAAGACGTAGACAATAGCATCAGGTTGACGTTTAGGACCGACGGGACCGGCGAGATGCGTGATAGTGCCATCGACACCTTGTACGCCAACTATGACGCTGAACATGAGATTTACTTGGACACAATCCCATGTAGCGACACGGTGTTGATTTATCCTTTCACCTGCTCTTTCGATAAGATTAGCCAATGTATGTATATGAACATGGAGGGTGAGGCGCGTCCCTACAGAATTGAGATTGTTGATATGGACAATAACTCTTTTGTCTATGAGAATCAATACGGAAACGACTACGTGGAAAAGAGTTATATGAAACGCATCAGCGGCAAGGTCACCAATACGGCCAAGTCCAGCAAGCCGGTGCGTCACCCGCATAACAAGCCGGGGTCGCTGTTCGGTAGCAGATAAGATACCATTGGGTATAAAAAAAGCCTTGCATAGATTCCCGAGGGAATGACATGCAAGGCTTTTTTTTTATTCTACTACCAACATCAAACCTTTTAGGTATGCTCCTTCGGGGTGGAAGATGTTGATGGGATGGTCGGCGGGTTGCGACAGCTGGTCGACGATGCGTACGTTGCGTTTGGCTTCTATCGCCGCCGCGGTGACGATGCCTTGGAAGGTGGCCTTGTCGACGGCCTGCGAGCAGCTGAAGGTGAACAGCAGTCCGCCCTTGGCGATGCGCTTGATGGCCTCTGCATTAAGGAACTTGTAACCGCCTAAGCCACGATGCCTGTCCTGATGCCGCTTGGCGAACGCCGGCGGGTCGAGGATGATGAGGTCGAAAGCGCCTTCGCGCATCTCGGTGATGTATTCCTTCATGTCGGCCACATGGCAGGCGTTGTCCTCTTTCGAGTAACCGTTTAGTTCGAGGTTGGCTTCGGCCATGGCAGTGGCTTTCTTGGAGGCGTCGACGGTGATGGCCCTCTTGGCTCCGCCCTTTAAGGCTGTGACGGAGAAGCCGCCAGTGTAGCCGAAGGCGTTGAGCACGGTCTTGCCTTGGGCAAAACGGCGCACCAGATCTCGGTTCTCGCGTTGGTCGAGGAAGAAGCCCGTCTTCTGGCCTTCTTCCCAGTTGGGCAGAAAACGGCTGTCGTTTTCCAGTATCACCTCGTCGAGACGCTCGCCGAAGAGGTAGCCGTCTTCCACGATGGCGTCTTCCTTGCCCATGCGTTGCATGGCGTCGGCGCTTTTGTTGTAGATGGCTTGCAAGCCGAGGTCGGGAATGAGTTTGAGGGCGCGGACGATTTCTTTCAGATGAAGTGCCATGCCTTCGGTTTGGGCTTGCACCACGGCGGTGTGGCCGTAGACGTCGACGATGAGGCCTGCCAGCCCGTCGCCCTCGGAGTGGACGAGGCGGAAGCAGTTGGTGTGCTCGTTGTGGGTCAAGCCCATGATTTTACGCACTTCGTATGCATGGTTGAGGCGGTCGAGGAAGAACCATTCGTCGATTCTTCTGTTGTCGAAGCTCAGAATCTTCACGGCGATGCTGTCCGACTCGCAGAAGCCGGTTCCGAGAATGTTGCCGTCGTAGTCGGTGACGGTGACCGTGTCGCCCGCCTGCAGGCCCTTGGCGGCATCGTGGATGGCACCCGAAAACACCCAAGGATGGAAGCGGCGTAGGGCGTCTTCCTTACCGGGGTTGAGGCGTATGACGGGATAAAATGGGTTTTGTGGCATAGGTTACAATCTATTTTGGCGCAAAGATAGGAAAATAATGAAATGACCGTTCGGAGAATTGTTGTAGTTTTGCAGCCCGTTCCTTTGAACCTTGGATTGATGAAAAACGCTTTCTGCTATATGGTGCTGTTGGTGCTCGTCATGAGTGTGATGGTGTCGTGTGAGGAAAAGGCGACCTACACCATGGCAGAGGCGGTGGAACCCCAGTCGCAGCCAGCCACCGACACTATTGAAGAGCAGCAGGAAGACACGCTTTCGCCAATGTATGCCTTCTCCTATGACGGCATCGATGCTGACACCTTAATGCATAGGGACTATGTCTTCGTGTCGCGGCCCATTCCCGAGGCGGTGAAAGCCCGCATGCAAGGCAAGTCGATGCCCGACGACGCCACCATCGGCTATGACGCGTTGCGTTATCTCACGCTTTACCACTATGATTACGAGGGCAACATCCGACAGGGCGAAATGGTGTGCAACCAAGCCATCGCCCACGACCTGCTGTGCATCTTCAAGACGTTGTTTGCGGAGGCTTATCCCATCCATAGCATCCGCTTGGTTGACGACTTCGATGCCGATGACGAGGCTTCGATGCAGGCCAACAATACCTCGTGTTTCAATTATCGTACCATGGTGGGCACAAAGATGATTTCGAAACACGCCATGGGCATGGCGGTGGATGTCAACCCCTTGCAGAACCCTTGCATCAAGCATGGCCGCGTGCATCCTGAGACGGCGAAGGACTATGTTGACCGGACGCAGGACTTCCCTCACAAGATTGACAAGGACGATTTTTGCAAGAAGGTTTTCTCCTCACATGGTTTCTCATGGGGTGGCAACTGGGGTGGAAGCAAGGATTACCAGCATTTTGAGAAGAGGTAAGATAACGCAAAGAGGGCGACCTATTGGGCCGCCCTCTTTTGGTTTAATGCTGTAGAGACGTGCACACCGTCTCTACCATTTTTATGCCTGTTTGCGGGCTGCAATCAGCAGATCCAGCATCTTGATGGCCGAATCGCTGATGACCGTGCCGGGACCGAAGATGGCCACGGCGCCGGCGTCGTAGAGGAACTGGTAGTCCTGTGCGGGAATCACGCCACCCACGGTGACCATGATGTCGGGGCGACCGAGCTTCTCAAGCTCTTCGATCACCTGCGGCACAAGGGTCTTGTGACCGGCAGCCAACGAACTCACGCCCAAGATGTGGACGTCGTTCTCGACGGCTTGCTTGGCAGCCTCGGCGGGCGTCTGGAACAAGGGACCCATGTCGACGTCGAAGCCGATGTCGGCATAACCCGTAGCCACCACCTTGGCGCCACGGTCGTGACCGTCCTGACCCATCTTGGCAATCATGATACGCGGACGGCGGCCTTCCAGCTTGGCAAACTCGTCGGCCTTGCGGCAGGCTTCCTCAAATCTTGCATCGTTTTTCGTTTCCATAGAATACACTCCTGAGATTGAACGGATTACTGCTTTGTAACGGCCAGCGACCTTCTCGCAAGCCATGGAGATTTCGCCCAACGAGGCGCGGCACTTGGCAGCCTCGATGGCCAGGGCCAGCAGGTTGCCTTCGTGGGTCTCGGCACACTTGGTGATGGCGTCGAGGCAACGTTGCACGTCGGCCTCGTTGCGGTTGGCGCGAAGCTCCTTCAAGCGTTTGATTTGCGACTCACGCACAGCGGTGTTGTCGACTTCCAAGGTCTCAATAGGATCCTCGTGGTCGAGGCGGTACTTGTTGATACCGACAATGGTCTCACGACCCGAGTCGATTTTGGCCTGCTTGCGGGCAGCGGCTTCTTCGATACGCATCTTGGGCAGACCCGTCTCGATGGCCTTGGCCATGCCACCCATGGCTTCCACCTCTTGGATGTGGTCCCAAGCACGATGGGCAATCTCGTTGGTGAGGCTCTCCACATAGTAGGAACCAGCCCACGGGTCGACCACACGGCAGATGTTGGTCTCTTCCTGAATGTAGATCTGGGTGTTACGAGCGATACGGGCGCTGAAGTCGGTGGGCAGGGCGATGGCTTCGTCGAGGGCGTTGGTGTGCAGCGACTGGGTGTGGCCCAAAGCGGCCCCCATAGCCTCGATGCAGGTACGGGCCACGTTGTTGAACGGGTCTTGCTCGGTGAGCGACCAGCCCGAGGTCTGCGTGTGCGTACGCAGAGCCAATGACTTGGGATTCTTCGGGTTGAAGGTGCGTACAATCTTGGCCCACAGCATACGGGCGGCACGCATCTTGGCAATCTCCATGAAGTGGTTCATGCCCGAGCACCAGAAGAAGGACAGACGTGGCGCAAAGGCGTCGATGTCCAAGCCTGCCTTGACACCCGTGCGGAGGTAGTCCCAACCGTCGGCCAAGGTGTAGGCCATCTCGATGTCGGAGGTGGCACCGGCTTCCTGCATGTGGTAGCCCGAGATGGAAATCGAGTTGAACTTCGGCATGTTCTGCGAGGTGAACTCGAAGATGTCGGCGATGATGCGCATCGAGAACTCAGGCGGATAGATATAGGTGTTACGCACCATGAACTCCTTCAGGATGTCGTTCTGGATGGTGCCTTGCAACTCTTCGTA
>CADBZW010000030.1 GCA_902799345.1 uncultured Bacteroidia bacterium
GATGATGCGCATCGAGAACTCAGGCGGATAGATATAGGTGTTACGCACCATGAACTCCTTCAGGATGTCGTTCTGGATGGTGCCTTGCAACTCTTCGTATTTGGCTCCCTGCTCCAAGGCGGCGACGATGTAGAAGGCCAAAATCGGCAACACAGCACCGTTCATCGTCATGGAGACGGACATTTTGTTGAGCGGGATTTGGTCGAACAGGACCTTCATGTCCTCGACGGAGCAGATGCTCACGCCGGCCTTACCCACGTCGCCCATGACGCGCTCGTGGTCGGCGTCGTAGCCACGGTGGGTGGCCAAGTCGAAGGCCACGGACAGACCTTTCTGACCGGCAGCGATGTTACGGCGGTAGAAGGCGTTTGACTCCTCAGCGGTGGAGAAACCGGCGTACTGACGGATGGTCCAAGGACGCATCACGTACATGGTCGAGTAAGGTCCACGGAGGAAGGGGGCGATGCCAGCGGCATAGTTGAGGTGCTCCATGCCTTCGAGGTCTTTCTCGGTGTAGGCAGGCTTCACCATGATGTGTTCAGAGGTCTCCCAAGGCTCGCCATTCGGCAGGATGAGGCCACTGTGCTTAGGTATAGCGTTGATGTTGATGTCTTTATAGTTGGGTTTCATCGTATTACTCCTTTCTTATTTCGTTATACCTAATTGCTTTTGGAACTCCGTTAAGGTCTCAAGCACGTTGCTCTTGACGTGGATGAAATACTTCAGGCCAGCCTCTTTGAGGATGTCGGCGGTGCCTTCGGGGTTACCGGCCAGCACCACGATGGTGTCGTTCTTCAGCTCCTCGTAGATCTTGAGGGCGTTGCCTTCGCCGTATTCCTCGTCTGACGAGCAGATGACCAGAATCTCGGGCTTCACCTCGCGGGCGGCGGCGATGCCTTCGTCCAAGGTCTTGAAGCCTGGGTTGTCGACGACTTGGAAGCCGGCGCAGGCGAAGAAGTTGGAGGCGAAGTTGGCGCGGGCCTTACGCATGGCGAGGTTGCCGTAGGTGAACATCCAAGCCACAGGACGCTTGTGGTCTTGGGCATAGACGTCGGTGGCGAAGCGCAACTTCTCGAACTGCTGGGCAGCGCGGAAGGTGACGATGGTCTCGACCTCGGCGTTGGCATCGCGGCGGTCGTCGGCCTCGAAGACCCAAGCCTCGGGCGTGAACTTCATCGTCTCGGTGAAGTTCGGGAACTGGTTGGTGCCCAGGATGGTCTCGCGGCGGGTGGCCACGTTGCTGAACTTCTTGGCGGCGCTCTCCTTGATGAGGCCTTGGATCATGCCCTTGCGGACGGCTTCGAGATAGCCGCCTTCGTCTTGGATCTTGTTGAACAAGTCCCAAGCGGCCACGGCCAGGCTCTCGGTGAGGTTCTCGATGTAGTAGGAACCTGCGGCGGGGTCGGCCACCTTGTCGAAGTGGGCCTCTTCCTTGAGGATGAGTTGCTGGTTGCGGGCGATACGGTCGGCGAAGTCGGTGGGGACCTCAAACGGCGTGTCGAACGGCATCACGGTGAACGAGTCGACGCCACCGAGGACGGCTGACATCGTGCCCGTGGTGGTGCGCAGCATGTTGACATACGCGTCGTAGAGGCTCATGCCCAGTTCGGCGTTGGTGGCATGGATGTGCATCTTGGCGTTCTCTTCCTTGCCGCCGTAAGCCTTCACGATGTTGGCCCACAGGAGTCGATAAGCTCTCAGCTTGGCCATCTCCATGAAGTAGTTCTGTCCGATGGCGAGGTTGAAACGCATCTTGGGTGCGATCTCGTCGATGGTCAGGCCTTTCTCGGTGAGTTTGTCGAGGTATTCGGCACCCACGGCGAGGCTGAAGGCCATCTCCTGCACGATGGTGGCACCGGCGTTGGTGAACACGTGGCCGTTGACGCCGATGGTGTCGAAGCCAGGCATCTCGGCTTTCACCATGATGTAGCCCAGCTCCATGTCGGCGCCCTCGTTGATGTACCACACGCCGCGACGCAGGTAACGCGTCAGCGGGTCGTAGTTCAACGAACCTTTGATACCCGGCACCTTCGACAGCATCTCAAGGAGCGGCAGATGATACTTGTTGTTGTAGAAGTTGATTTCCACTGCGTTCTGGTCGATGCCGTTGAGCAGCGTCGAGATGGCGATGGGGTCGTACGGCTTGTCGTACTCCAGCTTGAAGCCGATGCTGTTGGCACCGCGGCTGATGGCGTTGAGGGCGATCTTGTTGGCCTCATGCACGTCCTTGACGGTGATGTCCTGACGGACGAGCCATGCGTTGCCTTCGGCTTTGTTGCCACGGACGTAGGGGAACTCGTTGGGGTTTTGGCCCGTCCAAGGGATGTCGGCCAGGTTCTCGGCGCGGTAGTAGGGCCTCACGTTGAAGCCTTCGGCCGTGCGCCATACCAGCTTTTTGTTGTAATCTGCCCCTTTGAGGTCCTTCTCGATGACGGCTTCCCATTCTTCGGTCGTCACGGGTGGGAACTCCTCAAAGAGTCTCTTTTTTTCTTCCATGTTGTTGTATTTAATTGATATGCTATGTTTGTTGACTTTTTGTGCTGAAACAATCTGCAAAAGTAAGAAATAAAGCGATTGGGCAAACTTTTTTCCGTACTTTTGCCGCAAAATTCAAGAATGATGTTTACAAGGCGTAGAAAATGGCGTGTGCCGGCCGGAGAAGAGCCGACAGCATTGGACAAAAAAGTGATGGCATTGGAAGCCAAAGGCGCGATGGTGCCCAAGCGTACCCTCATCCGCACCCCCGAAGAGATTGAAGGCATCAAGAAGAGCGGCGTCATCAACACCGCCATCCTCGACCTCGTGGGCGAGAAGATACATGCTGGTATGAGCACATTGGAAATCAATGACTTGGTGCATAACTATACCATCGAACACGGTGCCATCCCTGCCACGTTGGGCTACGAAGGCTATCCGAAGAGTGTGTGCGTTTCCGTCAACGAGGTGGTCTGTCACGGCATCCCTTCCGCCAAGGAAATCCTGAAGGAGGGCGATATCGTCAACGTGGACTGCACGACCATTTTGGACGGCTATTATGCCGACGCCTCGCGCATGTTTGTCATCGGTAAGACCTCGGCGCGCAAGCAGAAGCTGGTCGACGTGGCCAAGGAATGTCTCTATGTCGGCATGGAGGCTGCCAAGCCTTTCGGCTATGTCGGCGACATCGGCAATGCCATCCAACAGCACGCCCACAAGAATGGTTTCAGCGTGGTGCGCGACCTCTGCGGACACGGTGTGGGCCTCAAGTTCCACGACGACCCCGAGGTGTTGCATTACGGTAAGAAGGGGACGGGCATGCTGCTTGTCCCGGGCATGGTGTTCACCATCGAGCCGATGATCAACATGGGGACGTGGAAGGTCTTCATCGACAAGGCCGACGGCTGGACCGTCATCACCGAGGATGAGTTGCCCTCAGCCCAATGGGAGCACACCTTCCTGATGACCGAGACGGGTCTGGAGATTTTGACGCATTGATTTATTATTGGAACTTTGTAGAGACGTGCCATGGCGCGTCTCGAAAAACAACTAAGCCCAGCCGCAAGCGGCCTGGCCTTTATGTCATTCGCGCATGGCAAATGCTCATATTCACGCCTTCCGAATTGCAAATTAGGAAGAACGGAAAAAAAAGACGGCCCAGCCACCACGGCTGGGCCATCCTTCAAGAATCAGATGAATTTTATTGTTTTTGGGTCTTAGTTGGCAGGATAGACGAGGCGCACTGATTCACCAATGTGACGAAGGTTGTTGGCACCTGGTGAGAAGTGCATAGAAGCGTAAGTACCGCCCTCTGAAATGTCCACTCTAACTGCATTATCAGATATGACATGCGAAGCTGACCAATAGGCACAACCACCTTTATCACTTGCACCTATGCGAACACCAGTTCCATTATTTATGTCACGAACGCCACAACATCCCGGCAAAAAGATTGCACCAGCCTGTTCGAGCAATGACCACTGCGACTCCGTAAGTGGATTATTTTTATAATATTGTCTACTATAGTTACAGCGCTTCAAGTCCATTCTGGTGATAAGTTCGCTCGGGAAATCATCGGGAAAGAAAATCATGCCGCCTATCATCATGCCACAAGCCGTCTCGCCATTCACTTGGCTAATCTCATCCGACGAAGTGCCACGCAAATACAATAGGACATGAGCGTACTTGTAATCACATGAACGCTCTTGACTCATGTATGCCCACTCTTTTGTGTTGGTTTCGTTATTGAATGCTTGCAAGGTACGCCAACCCGAATTCTGGGTATTGTAGCTATTGGAGATGGCATTGTAGCCCCAATCGGCCGTACCTGATCCGTCGTTGAGGTTAGTATCGCCACTGCCGTAAGGGTTGTATTTCCTGTGTTCTGTACTAGTGCTCCATGGCTGGTAGTAAGTCGCACCATTGCGTATGCCGCTCGTTCCCCAGCCAAAGAGGTCGATCCAACCGCTGTAGTTCTGGGAAATAAGGCTGTTTTGGCATTTTACGCCTCCTTCATACACCAAACCGTATTCGCCATCTCCGACAAACTCAAATTGGTAATCAGCGAAGCGCCATGTGTTGGTCGTTGCTTGGTATTGCAAATTACCCATCGCGAAGTACACTTGCGTGCCATCCTCGCGAACAGTGAACGGATGACGGCCCTTACCATAATTCAATCCATAGTAGTCGTAGCGCGTGGCGAAAAGCACAGGGTCGCCATAGTTCACCCTGCCTTCTTCGTCCACAGCATAAGCCCTCACATAATACTGGACATCAGAGACAAGACCTGTAAGGTTGGCATCGAAGCGGATGCCCGTCTCGTTGGTGACAGCACTTGATTGGAGGTCGGTCACATTGTTGCCGTCAATCACGAGTTCATCGGCAGGTACAGCCATGTCAGAAGCCAAGGCATAAAGAATGCCGCACGATGCAGGTGTTTCGTCAACAATGCCCATGCCCAAAGCTGAGTTGGTGGTGATAAAGCTCGGGCTGATGGTAGTCACGGCCAAAGTAGGCACCACAATCTCAAGATTATGGTTCACTTTCATGATCACGCTGCGGGGGATGAAGCTCTCGCCCAGGTTGGCATCGTTCGTCTTCTCGAAGATCTTCTCCTCGCCGTTGTAGGCCTCCAGCTTGAAGCCGTTGGCCAGCGAGCCTGCCGGCACCATAATGATGAAATCGGTGGCGGTGCTGCTGAGGGCCACGCCTGCGCCGCAGTCGAGGGTGATGCTGTTGCCGTTGCCTGTGGTGCAGGTCAAGGTGGGCTCACCGTTGTTGTAGTCGGCCGAGAACACGCCGCTGAGGTTGTCGGCAGTGTTGTTGGAGGTCAGCACGAGGCGCGTCACTGTCTGGCTACCCGTCATCGGGAAGCAGATGCCGCCCAGTGCGTTCTTGAATTCCAACGTCTGTTCGTCGGACACCGCCATCATCGGCATGGCGCCGTTGGCGAAGCTGTTGGCCACGTAGCTCTGCGTGGCAGGCAGGGTAATGGTGGCTGTGCCCTCGCCGGTGACGGTGTTGCCCGTGGCGGGATAGACGGCCGTGTAGGTGGGTTGGAAGAAGTCGTCGCCACTCTGGCTGCTGAGGAAGGTGCCTTCGGTGGTGTTCTCGCCAGCGCTCAGGCTGAAGGTCGCCGAGGTGCCGTTGCCGTTGCGCACCACGATCTGGTCGCCAGCGTTCCACTGCACTTCGGTGCCCACGAGGTGGGTGCGTCCGCCGTTGCCTTGGTTGGCCTCTACGGTGGCGAGGAAGCCGTTCTCGGGCACATTGGCTTGCGGTTTATTGTCTTTCTTGCACGAGGCCAGAGCCAAGACGGCCACGGTGCAGAGGGTCATGATTTTCAAGATGTTTCTTTTCATTGTCTGGTGATGTTTTGTTCGTTAAAAATAAAGATTTACCAGTCGAAGCCTGTCGTGGTGACGCCTTCGGTGCTGTTGCCGCCCAAGGTGGAGACGCCGCCAGAGGCGCAGAGCACACCTTGCGTTTCAAGGATAATGAGTTCAGCCTTGGGGCTTTGGTAGGTCTTCCCCATGCGGGAGGCCAACGTGATGTTGCGTTTTGCCATAATGATTTTGATGTTGTTTTTATAAATGTTTTTGCACTAAATTTTGAAGGTGCAAAAATAGTTTATTATGTTGTATTACAGGGGGTTGTAATATAACATAAGTGTTACGGAAGTGTAACAAAAATAGTACGGTTTTTAAGGGCGTAAACTACGGTTTTAAGGCGTTTTCTCGTTCGGGGGGGGGGGGGGGTACGGCTTCGGCTTCGTCGCTTTCTAAGGCGTTGGAATAGAGCTTGAAGAAATCACGATGCAATATCTCACAGATGCGCTGCAGAAGACTCGTGTCGATACTGTAGTTGTTGAAGATACGATAGCAATACATACGATTGACGCCAAGATGTTGGCTAAACCAAGTCACCGATCGCTCCGACCGGCGCAGCTCTTCGCGTATTTCATGACCTATGTTGATGAGTTCTTTCACATAAAATGGGTTCTTTCAAAAAAATTGGTCTTCGGTAATAAACAAAGGAGACAATATTTATTACCGCAAAGTTATTAAATATCTCGGTTTTATTTAAGGGATGTGTTGTTGCAAAAAGAAATCATTAATGTAACAAAAATGTTACAAAACCGGGAATCAGAACTGGAAATAGATAAACGACTGCAGGTCGGCCGTGATGAATTGGTAGATCACGAACACGATGAGGGCGCAGACCACCACCATCAGCGGTACGGGTATCTTGGCGAACCAAATGCGGTAGCGCCGCTTGAAGTTCTCAGGCAGCCAGTGGATGATTAATCCTATCAATATGAGGACGAACACGTTGCTGTAGTGCGTGATAATGGTGGGCACCTTGCTCCAGTCCCATGTGCTGCCCATCTGGTTGACCATGTTCTTGGCGGTGTTCCATGCCGTTTCGTTGGCCACGGCGGGGTCGAGGTTTGAGCCGCTGCGGAAGAACAGTCGCGTGAAGGTGATGAAGGTGAAGGTCTGGAAGATGGCCCAGGCGTCTTGCAGCCACTGCCATGCCTTCTTGCCGCCAAAGAGGTTGTAGAGCATCCGCACCATATTGCCCGCCAAGATGATCATACACCACACGAACAGCACGGTGAACACAGGGCGCGGCACGAACACACACAGCAGACGTAGCAGGAAGGTGACGGCTAATATAAATAAGGTGCGACCATAGACGCTCCAGTCTCTCCAAAACTTGTAGAAGATCATGCCGATGCCATTCAAGCCGCCCCAAATCATGAAGTTCCACGAGGCGCCGTGCCACAGGCCGCCGAGCAGCATCGTGTCCATGGCGTTGATGTTGGTGGTGATGCTCTTGCGTTTCTCGGGCTTGAAGAGGGCCACCAAGGCCACGATGACGGCGACGACACCCACGCCCAAGCCTATCCACCAGCTGCCCGAGAGGAACACGGCGATGGCGGCAATCATGATGATGATGCAGAACGAGCCGAAGGTGGCGTTGCGGTTGCCGCCCAGCGGGATGTAGAGGTAGTCCTGCAGCCAACGCGACAGCGACATGTGCCAGCGTTTCCAGAACTCACCCGGGTTCTTGGCTTTGTAGGGCGAGTTGAAGTTCTTGGGCAGGTAGAAGCCCATCAGCATGGCCACGCCGATGGCGATGTCGGTGTAGCCCGAGAAGTCGGCATACACCTGCAGCGAATAGCCGAACAAGGCCATGAGGTTCTCGAAGCCGGTGTAGAGCAGCGGCTGCTCAAACACACGGTCGATGAAGTTGACGGCGATGTAGTCGCTCAAGACGATTTTCTTCACCAAGCCGTTCATGATCCAGAACACGGCGATGCCGAACTGCTTGCGGCTGAGGAAGTATTTCTTGTGGAGCTGCGGGATGAACTCGTTGGCCCTCACGATGGGACCCGCCACCAGCTGCGGGAAGAAGCTCACGTAGAAGCCGAAGTCGAAGACGTTGCGGACCGGCTCGATGCGCTTGCGGTACACGTCCATGATGTAGCTGATGGCCTGGAAGGTGTAGAACGAGATGCCCACCGGCAGCAGGATGGTGTCGACACTGAAGCGGTTGTCGCCCGTGATTTGGTTGCCCACCCACGAGAACACGTCGAACACGCGGAACTCCAAGCCCGTCAAGTCGTTGACGACGTCGGTGAGGAAATAGGCGTATTTGAAATAACACAGCGTCGACAGGTTGACGATGACACTCAGCGCCAACACGAAGTTACGGCTGCCGTCTTTCTTTCGCGAATGTAGCCACTTGCCTGCGAAGAAGTTATATAAAGCGGTGAAAATCAGGATTAAGACGAAAAGCCCGCTGGTCTTGTAGTAGAAGAACAAGCTGACGAAAAACAGGAAGGTGTTGCGCAGCAAGCACTTGTTTTTGAGCAGGCAGAAGAAGGCGAACACGATGGCGAAGAACGCCCAGAAATAGAACTGGGTGAACAGCAAGGGGTGGGCCTTGTCGAACGAGAAGATCCGGGTGAGGAAGTCCAATGCTATTTCGGGGTTGAAGGTCATCTTATCGTTTGGTGTTCAGTCTAACGTGTTCTATATATTTGGTAATCAAAGCATTGTAAAGAAGGTCGCCCAGGAGCATGTAGCCTTCGTTGGTGAAGTGCACCTTGTCTTTTTTGGCGAGGCCGGCCTTTTCCCAGTCCTGCATCGACTTCAAGCCTCCCATGATGTCGAACTGGTCCCACACGGCGGCGTTGTATTGCCTGCCCATCTCCATGAAGGCCTCTTCCACGATCAGGCCGTTCGTGTTGACCTCGTATCTTTTATAGCGTTTGCCTTTCACGCGCTTGAAGCTGTCGTTGTTGCTCATGAAGAGCAGGGCGCAGTCGGGGTTGACGCGCTTGATGATGCGGATAAGCTCGTCGAAGTTGCGCATGAAGACCTGTTTCTCGAAGTCTTTCTCTGCCGCGTCGTTGATGCCGATGCCGAAGATGATGAGGTCGGGGCGGATGAGCTCGAGGTCGCGCTCGAAGTCGTCGCAGCGCAGGTACGACGGCACGCTGGCGCCGTTGACGCCGATGCCGTGCACGCTGATGCCTGGCATGCCGTTCTCAAGCAATACACCTGTCAGGGTGAACTCGCCTGGGACGGAGTCGAAGAGAATGCAGATGGAGTCGGTGAAGGAGGGCAACTCGAAGGTGTAGGTCGACTTCCACTCGTCGTATTGTCCTTGCAGCACTGTGCCGTCGTAGCTGACCACGGGCACCACGTTCTCGGTCTCCGAGAATCCGATGACGGTCACCTTGTTGAAGTCGAAGTCGGGGGTGAGGTCGGTGGGGTTCTTCTCACGTGTCATGATGCTCACCGTGGCGGTTGGGTCGGTGGTGGTGATGGCGGCGCCGGCCAGCCCCATGCGTTTGTCGGTCTCCTTGCGGACGGCGTTGCGGCAGAAAGCCCACATGCCCGTTGAGCGGACGATGAAATGCGACGGGTTGTTGGTGCCGCCTGCGGTGAAGGGGAAGACGAAGTTTTGCCCGCCAATCAAGTCGGTACTGATACTCAATAGGTTATCGCGGAATTGCTGAGTAAACACGCCCGCTTGCACGTGGGAGCCTCCGATGTGCATGATGCTCACGTTGCCTTCGCCGAGGAAGACCACAGAGTCCATCTTCTGGAAGAAGCGTTCCATGGCGAGACTGTCGCCAGGATATTGGATTTGGTTGCGCTCGAAGTGGGCAAAGGCGTGACTGGGCACGGGCTTCACCAAAGGCAGATCCTGCGCCACGAGTAGCCTGCTAAATAAGAATAATCCTATGAAAACCAGCCACTTCTTCATTTTTTCTCATACGGGGGTTTGTAGAACGGCATTCTGATGCGGCCTGCCGTGCGGATGGAGTCCTCGCGTTGGTCGAGGTTGATGAACTCGATGACCTTCTCGCTGGGCACGTGTTGGCGGAGCTTGTAGAAGTCGTAGTAGGTAGTGAACGACTTGGCGAGGTCGGTGCCGATTTCTTGTGCGCCGCGGAAAGTGAAGTGCACGTAATCGGGGCCGGCCAAGGGTGGGTTGTGTTTCACCCATTGTGCCATCGAGCCTTCGCCGCCCATCACGTTGAACATGTCCCAATAGGCCACGTGGTTGCGCAGCGCCATGACGCGGAGCGAGTCGTTCAGCTCGGGCAGGCCGTGCCAGGTGCCCATTTTGCCGCCGTAGCTCTTGCCCATGTCGGCAGGGCCGATGAAGAGCAGGGTGGCCTTGGGCGCGACGCGTTTCATGTAGTTGATTTGTTTCTCCAACTCGGCCATGTAAGGCGTGATGTTTTTCGACGAGCTGATGCTGGGCATGCGGTTGCCGCCGAACTGCATGATGATGAGTCGGGTGTTGAGCAGGTCGAACGACTGGCGCATGGTGGCTTCGTTGATGCGGGTGAAGATAGTGCCCGAGCAGCCGCGCAGGGCCACGTTGTCGATGGCCACGCCTGCCTCGCCGTCGAGGAGGACGGCATAGATCTCGGCGTTACCCACGAAGTTGATGGTGCCACGTTTCACGTCGTCGGGCAGGACCCAGGTGACGAGCGACACGCTGTCGTTGGCGGCCAGTACCTTGGTCTCGGGGGCAATGTTGTCACATTTCAGCGTCGCCGTGAAGCCTTGGCTGTTGCGTCCCAGCAGCACCGACACCGTGGAGATCTCCTTGGCTTTCTCAAAGGCCTGTGAGTGGCTGGTTTGTGTGAAGCTGATGCTGCCCCCGCCCATCACTTGGCTGAACTGCGACATCACGCCGTAGCGGTTATGGGAGGCACGGTTGGCGTCGCCATACACCATGTAACGGTGCAGGTTGTTGGAGTGCTGCGACACCGAGATGGTGGCCACGGGCTGTATGGCAGGGATCATGTTGGGTCCCGAGCCGCCGAAGAACTCTTGCAGCTTCTGGCGCAGCACGGATGAGATGCGGTCCATCTCGATTTGCGAGTCGCCATAGTGCATGATGCGGTAGGTCTTGCCCTCTTCGTCGGCGTTTTCAAGTTGTTTAAACAAGGGGTCGAAGAAGGTGTAGTCGTCGTTGGGCAGGTAGATACGGTTGGGGTTCTCCTTCAGGTAGCTGCGGTAATAACGCATGCTGTCCAGCAGGTTATCGGAGACGGTCATCTCAAAGCTCTTGTTCACCTTGTCGATGACGGCGTCGACGTCCACCTCCTCTTGGGCGGGCGCCATGTCCTCGGCGTAGGAGGGGAAACGCAAGGTATAGTTGCCAATGGCGAGGCCTTCGGCGGGGAAGAAATACCAGGCTACTCCAAGGATGAGTATCACGGAAAAGATGAATATGAGGGTGCGTATGGCTTTCATTACTTCTTGATTATCAAGGTTTGTCCTATTTGGATCTTGTCGGATTTCAGGTTGTTCCACTTCTTCAGGTTGGCCACGCTGACATGGTATTTGGCCGCGATGCCCGAGAGGGTGTCGCCTTTTTTGACTTTATGTTTGGTGGTCACTGAGCCTGTCGAAGGGACCTTCTTTGGCTCAGTGATGGTTTTTTTATCCGGCCCTTCGACAAGCTCAGGAGCCGAGACTTTCTTGGGTTTGCCGACCGAAGGCTCCGTGTCTTTCGCGCTGAACTTGAGTCGGCCTTGGCTGCCGAGGTAGACGCAGGCGATGAAGTCGGGGATGACCTTGATGTCGGGCATCAGGTCTTGCTCGTAGAAGTCCCACAAGGCAGGCTCGTCGCCGTGGTGTATCAGGGCGTGACTCAGCGAGGTGGGGCTGTTGGCGAAGGCCAGGATGCTGTACCACCAGTCGTTGTACTTGTCGTGCAGGTCGTTGAGGTAATCCAAGGCGACCAGGGTGGAGGCTTCCACCGACCAGCGCTCGTCGCGGTTTTCGTCGACGGCGAGGCCGTAATGCATCGCCACCAAGGAGGGGAGGGCCCAGTAGCCACGGCGGTCGCCGTAGCTGAAGTTGGCTTTCATGCCGCTGAGGGCGTAGGGTAAAAACCTCAGTTCCAGAGGCATGCCACGTTGCACCAAGGCCGTGTCGATGAAGGCCTCGTATTTCGTGAACGTCGTGGGGAGGCTTTTGCCCGACAGCTGTTTCACCGTCTTGTCCAAGGCGTCGTGGTAGGGCAGGGGGATGTCTTTTTCAAGGCTTTTCAGCTCTCTGGCGAGGCTATCGCTGCCCGACGACACGCAACAATTGTTTGCCGCGAGGCAAAAGATGCACGACCATAATATGAGTAACGCCTTGAATTTCATTGTTTTATGATAATCTGCGAACCGCCGAAGGCGGTTCACCGAAACGAGCGGCAAAGATACGAAAAATCCTTTTATAAAGAGGTAATGGAAGCTGAACGCACTTTTTTTGCTATTTTTGCACCTTCATATCGCCCCCACTATGCCAGTTATCGACAGGACAAAGGAATTAGAGACACTGAAAATCAGTAAGTTGTTGTGGATGTATGCTTTGCCGAGCATCGTCAGCCACGTCATTGCCTCGGTTTATAACATCGTCGACCGTGTCTTCTTGGGTCAGTATGTGGGTGCGCTTGCCATCGCGGGATTGGCCATCACCATGCCCATCATGAACATCATCCATGCCTTCGGATCGTTGGTGGGAGCGGGGTCGGCGGCGCGTATGTCCATCATCTTAGGCAAGAAAGACTACAAATGGGCCGAGGACATCTTGGGCAACAGCCTCTTGCTGACTTTCTTCTTCGGTTTCCTCTTCGTCACTGGCGGCTACCTCTTCATGGACAAAATCCTTACGGCGTTTGGCGCTTCTGACGACACCATCGCCTACGCCAGGGAGTATATGGACATTGTGTTGCCGGGTATGTTTATGACCACGCTGTCGTTCAACCTCACCGGCTTGATGCGTGCCACGGGCTATCCCAAGAAGTCGATGTGGATTATGGCAGGTGGTGCCATCCTCAACATCTTTTTAGATGCACTGTTTATCTATGTCTTGGACTGGGGCATCGCCGGTGCGGCTTGGGCCACCACCATTTCGATGTCGTGTACGGGCGTACTTGCCGTATGGCATTTCCTTCAAAAGTCGTCGTTTATCCGTTTCCGTCGCCATGCTTGGAAACCAAAACTATACATTTTCAAAAACATCCTGATGATCGGCTTGAGTCCATTCTCGATGAACTTGGCGGCATCGGCTGTAGTGGCGTTGCTCAACAACCAGCTGCTCCGCTATGGAGGCGACTTGGCTGTTGGCGCCTACGGTCTCGTCAACACTTTCGGTAGCCTTAGCGTGATGCTCATGGTGGGCCTCTGCCAAGGTATGCAGCCTATTGCCGGCTACAACTATGGCGCCGGTCATCCTTTACGGCTGAAGGAAGTCTACACACTCACCATGAAATACAATGTGCTTATTGGCTTTGTTGGGGCCTTGTTAGCCTTGATATTGCCCCATGCCATGCTGCGCCTTTTCACCAAGGAGGAGGAACTCATTCAAATTGGCATACCTGCCATGCGTTTCATGATGGTGATGTTCCCTTTGGTGGGCTTCACCATCACCAATTCCAACTTCTTCCAGAGCATCGACAAGCCTTGGATTGCCATCGTCACCAGCCTCTCGCGCCAGGTGCTTTTCCTCACCCCGATGATTTACCTCATCCCGCCCATCTTCATCAATGCCGGCGGCAACGGCCTGACGGGTGTCTGGGCTTCGATGACCATCTCCGATGTGCTGGGAGCGGTGCTTGCCTTCTTGCTTATGCTCAACCAACGCCATGTCTTTAAACCAACAGAATAACTAAGGTCCCTGAGCCCTGAGCTTGTCGAAGGGAAGGGCCGACATACTACAATGGATCCTACCAACGCCACAACTACCCCTACCAACACCCACATCGTTGACTCGTGTCTTGTCACGAGCAAGGAGGACATACGAGCCTATCTGCAGAAATTGAGAGATACGTCGTCTCCAGAAATGGCTGTCAACCAGCGTGATATGGAGTCGCAGGTGCGCGAATGGCGCTCGCATAACTTCTTCTATAAGTTTCATGTATTTCGCAGCCGCACCAAAGACGTCGACCTCGAATTGAGGCAGAGTTGGCTTCGTGAGTTGTTCTGCCGTGTGGTCAGTTTCTTCTATTTTTGGGATTAAAGTTTTTGTTTTTCAAAAAAAGGCATTACTTTTGCAAGGTAAAACATCTTGTAAACAAGTCATCATTATTAATAATCTAAAACGTAATGCTATGAAAAAGACCAACATCCTTATTTTGGCTTTGGCACTGTTGCTGAGCGAAACGGCTTTTGCCCAATGGGGCAGCATCGGCAGAGCTATCAAACAAGAAGTCAAGCAAGAAGTCAAAAAAGAAGTGAAACAAGGGGTGAATAATTCAACGGCGTTTTCCGACAAGGTGAGCATTGAGAAAATCCCCGCCTCGTTGGAGGAATTTCAAGCCTTGCAGGCTGAACTCGGCACCACGCCCGAAGGCTGCATCATGCTGCAGCTGGTGGCCATGGAGATGTACCGCCGCGACAGAAACGTGGGCCTCGAGTGCCTCACCCTCAACAACACCGAGACCAACCTCAGTTTTGTCACCAGCCGACTGAAGGAGATCTTCCGTGAGGGCGACAGCTATGCGCGTCCTTATCTGGTGTCGACCTATTTCAAAGGTGCCAAGCCTTCCAACGGCTACAACCCCGAGAAGCCTTACACCATCAGGGTGCGCCGCAATCCCGCCTATCCCAACGACGAACGCTCACAATCCCTGAAAGGCTATGTGAAGTATTTCCAGGTGTATAGCGACGGCTACGACACACCTTGGCGTGGCATCGAGGTGGTGCAGCAGAAAGGCGACCCCTACTATCGCGTGTCGAACTGCCCCAACATCTACGTCCAATGCAAGGAGGTCGATTTTGACGCCACCGACGACTGGCACGGACTGGATTAAAAAGAAGAAACAACCACATGTAGAGACGTAGCGCGCTGCGTCTCTACATTTTTAATGTACCCAATCATGAAACGATTCCATTTATTGACGACCCTTTTGGTCCTTATCCCAGCCTTCCTCTTCGCTGGCGAAGGCATGTGGATTCCCATGTTGCTGCAATACAACGAGAAAGAGATGCAGGAGATGGGCATGAAAATCACCGCTGACGACATCTACAGCATCAACCACAGCAGCCTGAAAGACGCCATCGTCCTCTTTGGCGGCGGCTGCACCGGCGAAATCGTCAGCGACCAAGGCCTGCTGCTTACCAACCATCACTGCGGTTACGACTACATACAGAAACACAGCTCTGTGGAGCACGACTACCTCACCAACGGCTTCTGGGCCATGAACAGGGGCGAGGAGCTGCCTTGCCCGGGCCTCAGCGTCATCTTCTTGCGTGAGATGCGCGACGTGACGGCACAGGTGCTGGACGGCGTCACCGACGACATGGCTGAAGCCGACCGTCAGGCCAAAGTCGACGCCAACATCAAGAAGATCGTTGCCGACGTCGAGAAGGAGACGAAATATAAAGTCAGCATCAAGCCCTTCTTCTTGGGCAACGAATACTACCTGCTGCTCAACGAGGTCTACACCGATGTGCGCCTCGTGGGCTGTCCTCCGAGCAACATTGGCAAGTTCGGCGGCGACACCGACAACTGGGTGTGGCCCCGCCACACGGGCGACTTCAGCATCTTCCGCGTCTATGCCGACAAGGACGGTCATCCGGCGGTGTACGACAAGGACAACGTGCCCTACAAGCCCGCCAAGCACCTCGACATCTCGTTGAAAGGTGCCGAAGAAGGCGACTTCGCCTTCGTGTTCGGCTATCCCGCCCGCACCAACGAATACCTGCCCGCCGTGGCCGTCGACCAGGAAGCCAATCTCATCGACCCCATCACCGTCGACCTGCGTGGTAAGGTGCTCGACATCTACAACAAATACCAGGAACAAGACCCCAAGGTGCGTATCCAATATGCCTCCAAGCACGCCGGTCTTGGCAACGGCTGGAAGAAGTGGATGGGTGTCACCGAGGGCATCAACCACTTCCACGGCGTGGAGAAGAAACATGCCTTCGAACGCGACTTCCAGGAATGGGTCTTGGGCGCCCGCAGCCGTTACATGTATATCGACCTGTTGAAAGACTTCAAGAAAAACTATAAGGAACTGGAGCCTTACGAGTTGGCATACACTTACATGGCCGAAGCCGGCTTACGTATTGAACTCGTCAGCTTCGCGGGACGTTTTGTTCGTCTGTTGGATGTGACCAAGGACACGCCTCAGGACCAAATCGACCGCATTTTGAACCAGCTGAAAGGCACCTCCGCCAGCTTCTTCAAGGACTACTACGAGCCTATCGACCGCGAGGTGGCCGTTATGGCCCTCAACGAATACCTGAAGGCACAGCCTGCCGACTTCCGTCCTGCGTTTTTGAACGACATCAAGGACGTGAACGAGTTCGTCGACAAGCTCTTCGACAAGTCAATGTTTACGGACGAAGCCAAGGTGAACGAATTGTTGAACGACTTCAAGCCCAGCAAGGTCAAGAAACTGTCCAACGACCCCGCTTTGAAGGTTTATCAGAGTTTGATAGGTTTTTATCACGACAACGTCTATGAGCACATCTCAAGCCTCACCAAGGACAACGACCGTTTGCGTCGCATCTACATGAAAGGCCAGATGGAGATGCAGTCCGAGAAGCGACTCTTCCCCGATGCCAACTTCACGCTGCGTGTCACCTACGGTAAGGTGGAGGGCTTCAAGCCGCAGGACGGCAAGACCTTCCGTCACTTCACCACGCTCGAAGGTATCATGCAGAAGGAGAACCCCGACATCTACGACTATGTGGTGGAGCCGCGCCTGAAGGAGTTATATAATAACAAGGACTATGGTCGCTATGCCGACAAGGACGGCACCATGCATGTGGCCTTCACCGCCAGCGTCCACACCACGGGTGGCAACTCGGGTAGCCCGATATTGAATGCCGAAGGCCAGCTCCTCGGCCTCAACTTCGACCGTTGCTGGGAGGGTACGATGAGCGACCTCATCTATGACCCTGCCATCTGCCGCAACATCAGCGTCGACATCCGCTACGTGCTCTTCATCATCGACAAGTTCGCCGGAGCCGGCCACTTGATTGACGAGATGACGATAGTGGAATGACGGTTTACAGCCCAGATGAAAAAAGGAGGCACCATCGATGCCTCCTTTTTTGTAGCCCAACTAGGACTCGAACCTAGATTTAAAGTTTAGGAAACTTCCGTTCTATCCCTTGAACTATTAGGCCTTAGGATTAAAATTCGCTGCAAAGGTACAACAATTTCTGGAATGGAGGCAAGTGTTTTTGAAAAAGGTTGTTTACAAGCCTCAACAGGTATGTCATCCCTGCGTTGGCATGTGGGTAAAGGCCTGGGATCTATGCCTGTTGAGGCCGTTGTGTTGGGTTTCATCTTTTTTGTAACACCTCCCATAGATACGCTCCCTCCTTCGTCGGTCGGTATGACATGGGAGGCTGACTGCTACTTCAACTCCAACACGATAGGGCAGTGGTCGGACTGCATCACTTCGGGCAGGATGTCGACGCCGGCGATGCGGTCCTTCATGTTGTCGGTCACCATGTGGTAGTCGATGCGCCAGCCGAGGTTTTTCTGTCGGGCGCCGGCGCGGAAGCTCCACCAACTGTAATGGTTGGGCTCCTTCACCAGGTGACGGAACGTGTCGATGTAGCCGTCGCTGAGGAAGTTGGTCATCCACTGGCGCTCCTCAGGTAGGAAGCCCGATGCGGTGTCGTGCTTCCTCGGGTTGTTGATGTCGATGTCCTCGTGGCAGATGTTGTAGTCGCCCGAAAGCACGAGGTTAGGACGTTCTTTCCTCAACGCGTTGACGTAGTTGCGGAAGAAGTCGAGCCACACCATCTTGAAGGCCTGGCGCTCGTCGCCCGTGGTGCCTGAGGGGTGGTAGACACTTACCACCGACAGGTCACCGAAGTCGGCACGGAGGAAGCGCCCTTCGTTGTCGTACAATGGCTCGTTCATGCCATAGACCACGTTGTCAGGCTCCTGCTTCGTGATGAGGCCTACGCCGCTGTAGCCTTTCTTCTGCGCTGGGAACCAATAGTGGTGGTAGCCCATCATCTCGAAGTCCATCAAGGGGATTTGGTCGGGTGTGGCTTTCAGCTCTTGGAAGCAGAGCACGTCGGGTTGGTAGTCGTTGATCCATTGCAGCAGGCCCTTGTTGATGGCCGCGCGGATGCCGTTCACGTTATAGCTGACAATCTTCATTGTGTTCTTTTTTGACGCGCTCTGCGTCATTGCGAGGAGGAACGACGAAGCAATCTAGGGATGAAGTCGATTGTCTAGATTGCTTCGTTCCTCGCAATGACGCGAAGCGACCTCTATGTTCTTTAATTCGCTGCGAAATTAGTGAAAAACTCATTTCTTTTTTCGTTGCGCGTTACTTTTTCCTATTTTAGCGGCCGCAAAATGGCAAAGATGACCTTCAAGGATAAAATCAACGGAAAGATTGACCAGTTCAACACGTGGCGTGTGACCCACATGTCGGACCGTCGTTTCATGATTTTGCTCAGCATCCCGACGGGATTCCTCGCCGGTGCCGCCGCCGTCATCATCAAGAAGCTGGCCCACGGCATCCGCGACTTGGTCATCAACGCACAGTTCCAGTATTCTTTCCTGCTCTATTTCATCTGCCCCGCCATCGGTATCTTGCTGACCATCCTGTTCTGCAAGTATATCCTGAAGAAAGACGTCGGCCACGGCATCCCGGGCATCCTGTATGCCATCTCGAAAAACAAGGGCAAGGTCAGCCGCAGCAGCACCTGGTCGAGCATCGTCACCAGCGCCTTGACGGTCGGCTTCGGCGGCTCGGTGGGATTGGAAGGTCCCAGCGTGTCGACGGGCGGCAGCATCGGCTCCAACATTGCCCAAGCCTTGAAACTCGACTACAAGCACACCATACAGCTCATCGGCATGGGTGGCGCCGCTGCACTAGCCGCTATCTTCCAGGCGCCCATCACGGGCATCGTCTTCTCCCTTGAGGTGTTTATGATCGACCTGTCGCTCAACGCCTTGGTGCCTATCATCTGCTCCTCGTTTGTCGCCATCCTGACGGCGTATTATTTCCTCGGTCAGACGGTGGAATATCCCGCCGCCATCGCTGAGGGCTTCATCCCGAGCAACGCCTTGTATTATGTGCTGCTGGGTCTCTTTGCAGGCTTGGTATCGGCTTATTTCCTCAAAGTGACCTTTACCGTTGAGAAGCGCTTCAAACGGGTGGAGTCGCCCTGGGTGCGGTTCCTTGTCGGTGGCACGCTGTTGGGCATCCTGATCTTCTTGTTCCCGGCGCTTTACGGCGAGGGCTATGAAGCCATCAACTCGGCCTTGCGTGGTGACTACAGTCCTGTGTTCGCCAATGCCTGGCTTGCCCAGTTCAAGAACTACGACTTGGTGGTCATCATCCTCTTTGCAGGGATGATACTCTTGAAAGCCTTTGCCACGGCCTTCACCTTCGGTGCGGGCGGTGTGGGTGGCACCTTTGCCCCGGCCTTGTTCATCGGCGCCTTCACGGGCTTGTTCTTCGCCACTTTGGTAAACTATCTTGGCATTGCCCAACTCGACCCCGCCAAGTTCGCCCTCGTCGGCATGAGTGGCTTGGTTGCGGGCATGCTCCATGCCCCGCTGACGGGCATCTTCCTCATCGCCGAAATCACCAATGGCTACGCCCTCATCGTGCCGTTGATGATCGTCTCGGCCTTGGCCTATGCCATCAACAGGCTGTTTTTCAGCCATTCCATCTATACCAATGCGGTCGCTGAGAAAGGCGTTGAGGTGACGCACAACAAAGACAAGAGCATCCTCAATATGATGGCTATCAACCAGTTGATAGAGACCAACTTCAGCCCCATCCATCCCGACGCCACCTTCCGCGACCTGCTGCCGCTGGTGGCCTCGTCGAAGCGCAACATCTTCCCCGTCGTCGACAAGGAAGGCTTCTTCTGCGGTCATGTGTTGTTCGACGACGTGCGAGGCATCCTCTTCGACGCGACCTATTACGACCAGTCAATACAGAACTTCGCCGTCCTTCCCGACTACGTCATCCACCCCGAGGAGCCGATGGAGGAGATTGTGCACAAGTTCCAGAAGTCGGGCAAATACAACATCCCTGTCATCCAAGGAGGGAAGTATCTGGGTTACATCTCGCGCGCCAATGTGTTCTCGGCTTACCGTGCCATGATGAGTGAGATCTCGGAGGATTGAGCCGCCTATGTCATTCCAGCGTGGGAAAGTGTGTAGGCGGGAATCTATAGGCGGCGGGATTTACGGCCGTCTTTTAAATGCATAGATTTCAACCACCGCTTAGTCCAACGCGGGAATGACATGCATTTAAAAGCCTAGTTATCTTCTCTTCTTAAAGAAATCCGTCAGCAAGACGAGACATTCGTCATGCATGACACCTGTGTCGGTTTTCGTCTTTGGATGCAGCATTTTACCGAAGCGTGAGAAGCCGTTTTTGGGGTCGTCGGCTGCCCAGACGACCTTGCCGATATGGGAATGGCAGAGGGCTCCGGCGCACATCGGGCAAGGCTCAAGGGTGACATAGAGCGTGCATTCGTCCAAGTATTTGGCGCCCAAGGCGTTGGCAGCAGCGGTGATGGCCAGCATCTCGGCGTGGGCGGTCACGTCGTTGAGGGTCTCGGTTTGGTTGTGGGCGCGGGCGATGATTTTGTTGTTGCACACCACCACGGCCCCGATGGGGATTTCATCGGCCTCAAGAGCCTTTTGGGCCTCCTGGTAGGCCTGTTTCATGTAGTATTCGTCAGAGAAAACCGAAATCATTTTGTTCGTTTGTAGAGACGCGATTCATCGCGTCTCTAAATAATTACAATTTAATATCAAACCCATCCCAATCTGGTCCCAAAGGGAATTTCTCCCTGAACCGTTGCAGCTTCTCGTAATCCAGGGTGCAGTGCAGCACGGCCTCTTGGTAAGGCTCGGCCTTGGAGATGACTTCGCCGCGGGCGTTGATGACTTGCGACTCGCCGCTGTAGTGCAGTCCATGGGCATCGTCGCCCACGCGGTTCACGCCGATCCAGTAGGCTTGGTTCTCGATGGCACGGGCCACGAGGAGCGTGCGCCACACCACCATCCTCGAGTCGGGGAAGTTGGCGAGATAGAAGGCCAGGTCGTATTCATATTGTCCGTCCTTGTAGCGGTTGCGCGCCCACACGGGGAAGCGGATGTCGTAGCACACCATCGGGCGGATACGCCAGCCGTTGAGTTCCACAACCAGTTGACGTTCACCGCGTTCCACAAGCTTGTCCTCGCCACCCATGGTGAAGGTGTGGCGCTTGAAATAGAGTTTGTAGCTGCCGTCGGGGCGCATCCAGACGAGGCTATTGAAGTAATGTCCGTCCTTCTCGATAGGGAAGGTGGTGGCGATGACTGCGTTTTTTGCCTTGGCTTGTTCACGCAGCCAGGCCATCGTGGGGCCGTCTTCCTTTTCGGCGAACTGTTTCGGGTCGACGGGGAAGGCGGTGGTGAAGGTCTCGGGCATGAGGATGAGGTCTGTGCTGGGTTGCACCTGTTGCAGCAAATCGCTGAAATGCTGTAGGTTGGCATCTTTATCCTCCCAGACGAGGTCGGCTTGTATGTAGGCGAGATGAAGGGGTTCCATGGGTGCTTTGTTTTTCGTTACCAGTCAGAGTCCCAGTCGGTGCTGCCGCTGTCCCATGAGTCGCTGCCGCTGTCCCAGTCGCTGTCGTTGTCCCAGCTGGAGTCGTCGCTGTGGCTACCCGAGTTGTACCAGCAGGACTCTTCGAAGGATTTACCCGTCTGGTGGTAGGTTTTGTAGTCCTTGGCATTTTTGTCCGTGATGTCGGGGTCATCATAGGATTTGAGCCAATCGTCTTGTTCTTTGTCGTAGTAATACCACGAAGAGCCTTGTCGGTAATACTCCGTGCCTTTGTAGTTGTAGTAGCCGTTAGGAGCCGAGTGGTCGAAAATGGCGGTTAACATGGCCAAGACGACGAAGATGATGATGGCTATGAGGCAGCCTTTCTTCTTTTTTGACTTCTTTTGTTGGGGTTGCTGGTAGGCGTTGCTCACGGGACGGTTGCCTTTTTGGTCGGCGATCTCGGCCTTCAGGCGTTGGTACAGCTCGTTGACGGCATATTTTTCATCTGCGCCTTTGTAGCGTACGGCGCGTTCGCCGCTGGCTTTGTTCTTGTAGACCACAAAGTCGCCGTTGCCGTCACGGTAGATGCCGAAGGCCATCGGTTCGGTGATGTTCTTGCCGATAAAGAATCGGGTTATCTCCTCGGGCGGCAGATGGTGGGCGATGTACCATGCCTTAAGTTCTTCGATGGTCTTGGGTTGTTCGTTGGCTGTACGATTGGCTCCCGAAAGCGGAGCGCCGCAACTGGGGCAGCGCTCGTTTGTTTCGTCAATCATCGCGCCGCAGTAATCGCATTTTATCTTCATTACGCTATTATTTTGCGGCAAAGATAAAAAATTGTAAGATATGTGGTGTGGATTATTGCATCTACATTTCTCGACACCCCAAAAAAATCAAAATTCATTAATGATCTCCTCAAAACTCCGCTCGTCTTCCAACCCATTCATCTTCTCCTGCTTGATGCGCGATTTGCGGCGGGCGTAGCTGTTGGTTTGCAGGTTCATCAGGATGGAGATGACTTGGTTGCTGAAGCCTTGTTTGGTGAGGCAGCAGATTTGCAGGTCGCTCTTGGTGAGGGTGGGGTATTTTTCCGTCAGTCTTTTCGTGAAGTCGCCGTAGACTTTGTCAATGAGTTCCACGAAGTCGTCCCATTCGTTTTCCTTCAGGTCGAAGTCGAGGGTGGAGGCCGTGATTTGCTCGGTGAGGGCGAGGGCGGTCACGTACACCTTGTTTTTCTTCAGTTCCATCTCAAGTTGGTTCTTCATCTCTTCGGCTTTCAGCTGAGCATTCAGCGTTTTTTGGCGCAGCAGCAGCAAAACGATGACCAAAGCGAGGACCAGGCCGCCAAGGATGAGGTAGAGATAGAGGCTTTTCAGCTTCTGCTCGGCTTCGAGGTTGTTTTTCTGCATTTGCAGGTCATATTCCGCCTTGATGCGTTGCACTTGTTCGCTGCGGTGCTCGCGGTCGGCCTGCATCATGTTCTCGTTGAAAAGTTCGAGGCATTTGAGGGCTTTTGGGTAGTCGCCGGCAAATTGGTGGAGGTAATAGAGGCTCTGGTAGGCCGACATGCGGACGCCCGCCTTGTCGCTGTGGGTGGCTTCGTTGAGGTGGACGATGGCGAGGCTGTCGTGCGACAGATAGTAATGTGCCAAGCCCAAGGTCAAGTGGCAAGCGTCGGCATCGGCGCCTTGGGCCAAAGCTTGGCCGACACGTTCTATCACCTGCCCATAGTCTTCTTTTGCCATCAGCACATCAAGGCTCGAGTCCAATAGCAGTTCGCGCTCCATCGTTTTGTCGTTCAGTTTTTGGGCGAGTTGCAAGGCTTCGTCGTAGTGCTGTTGTGCCTCGTCGATGTTGCCCATCGAGGCGGCAGTGCGACCGCAATTGCGCAGCGCGTTCATCAACAAGGTGTCGTTGCCCAAGGCGCGAAACAGCTGTGCGGCGTCGGTGTGGAGGGGCAGGGCTTCGTCGAACAGCTCGTGTTTCCAATAGGCGAAGCCGAGGTTGTCCTCGATTAGGCCTTTCAGGCGTTGCACCTTGGGCTTCGTCGGGTCGCAGCGGTCGATGGCGATGAGCGCTTGGCTCAAGCTTTGTGCTGCGGCCTCCGTCTGCTTGTCGGCGATGTGCTGGCGCCCTTGTTCAAGGCCAGCCTCCGCCTCTCGGAAGTAGCCAGTCTCGTCATGGCAGGCCGTGAGGATTACCAACGACAAAAACACACTGATGATTATGGTTTTTGTTTTCATCGTTTCACGAATTTTTGTGTCGTTTCGCCCACGCTGATGAAATACATGCCCGAGGGCAATGTTGAAATGTCAATCTGTTGGGTCTCTGCCGAAATGTTACCAGTGAGCAAGGTTTGTCCCATGAGGTTAGTGATGCGGTAGGTCTGGTCTGGTAGAGACGCGATTAATCGCGTCTCTACAAACAAAATACCGTTTGTTGGATTAGGATAGACCGTGAAGGTCCCTGAGCCCGTCGAAGGGCCGTCCTCATTAATGCCATTGTGCAATTCGGCATAGATGGCATCGCAGTCCTCATCGCCATCGTGATACACCAGTTCGTCCCCAATCCAATAGCATCGCAGACCTTCCACGCGATAGCCTTTGCCTCGGTTCATCAGTTTTTCGGGGAAGAAGCTGGTCAAGTGGCCATAGCCAACCACGATGTCGCCGCTAAAGAGGCCTCCAGCATCGCTGATGTGCAGCATCTTGCGGGTGTCGCCATCGTATTCAAACACGCCCACACTGTCGACATGCACCAGAATGCTCTCCGTCCCCACCTTGATTTCCCATTCGTCGCCGGCTTCGGCGTCGTAGTCGTAAAGCACCGTAAAGTCCTCCAAGTCCTTGTTCCACCAATAAACGAGGCCGTTTTCTTCATATACATATTCGTGTGTCACCTCGGTATGTTCGTTTCTGTCGTAGATGGTGTTGGTGCGCACGATGATTTTGGGCCTTTCGGTGCCGATAGTGGTGTCCGCAGCACATTCCAAATGCTGGTAAGTGATGGTGCCGTCGTCGTTGAGAATTTCGTAGTACCATTCGGAATGAGGCTCAAAGAACGGGTCGAACACACACATATCGTATAGGGCATTGCAATTTTCGATTTGGCATTGCTTTTCGAAGTTTTTCCAAACGTAGAATTTATTGTCAAAGTCTTTGCCTAGCACATAAATGTCAGTGAAAGTCGATTGGATGCAGTAGGCGTATTCTAATTGTAATACTTCAGAATTATAATCTTTTAATATTGCGTCATAGTATTGCCAACGACTTGTATATCCATAATAATAGGAGTCATCAAAAGCGCAAATGCAGTGCAGGACATCGAAATAAGGCTGAACATAACGTACCAATACATTGTCTTTCCATAATGCAGGAATGGGAAAACCTTGTTGTTCAAACTCGCCAATCGTATATACATGACCATTTTCGACAGCAATTTGGGATGCGTATGAAGATGTTATCGGTGCTTCATAAATCGAGTCTTGTTCAAATGTGGAAAGCAATTCTTGCGCTTTCCAAATGGCGGCGCGTTTCTTGTCGTCAATGATATAGCCACAAAAATAAGGAATGCCGGTCCGTTTGTCAATATCAGAAAAGGCAATGGAGCTCGGATGAACACCGTCACCCATAACCCAATGTGTCTCAAAGTTGCTTCCTTTCCATACTGTAGCCATCAACACAGAGTCTTCATTGTATTGATAACCAGCATAGTATATGGTGTCTTTGAGACAGTACATATCGGCAATATGAACTTCTCTATGGTTTTCGGTCGAGGCATAGACATGGTCGTTTAAGCGTATTTCCGTATGGTTGTAGGTGCCATCCGGATAATCGTAAAAGTTGACCAACCAAAAGGCATCGCCTTGTGAGTTGCAGGTTACCCTTGTCGCCTTTGAAGTTTGACTTGAATATTGTGCTGTGTAAAGTCTGTTGCCGTTTTTGTAAAGTGCAGCAACAGTTCCGTTGGTTTCATCGTAATAGCCTACGGAATAAACATCTTGCGCATTGGTGGGCATGGCCAAAGCCATCAATAATACAATTGCGAATAACTTTTTCATGGCATTATGTTTTAATGGTTCATTTTACAACAAATTTCACGGTCTGTGCGTCAACGCTGATGAAATACATTCCCGCAGGCAGGTTGGTTATGTCAATCTGTTGGGTCTCTGCCGAAATGTTACCAGTGAGCAAGGTTTGTCCCATGAGGTTGGTGATGTGGTAGGTCTGGTCTGGCAGAGACGCGATTAATCGCGTCTCTACAAACAGGATGTTATTTGTAGGATTAGGATAGACCGTGAAGGTCCCTGAGCCCGTTGAAGGGCCGTCCCCATCAATGCCATTGTGCAGTTCGGCATAGATGGCGTCGCAGTCCTGGTCGCCATTGTGGTAGAGCAGGGCGTCGCCCACCCAATAGCATCTAAGACCCTCCACGCGGTAGCCTTTGCCTCGGTTCATCAGTCTTTCGGGGAAGAAGCTGGTCAAGTGGCCGTAGCCTACGACGATGTCGCCATTAAAGATGTTTCCAGCATCGCTGATGTGCAGCATTTTGCGGGTGTTGCCTTCGTATTCAAACACGCCCACACTGTCGACATGCACCAGAATGCTTTCCGTGCCCACCTTGATTTCCCATTCGTCGCCAGCTTCGGCATTGTAGTCATAGAGCGTCGTGAACTCCTCCAAGTCCTTGTTCCACCAATACACTACATTGCCTTCCTCAAGGATATATTCATGAGTTATCTCGGTAAATTCGTCGCGGTCGTAGATGGTGTTGGTGCGGACGATGATTTTGGGCCTTTTGTTGCCGATGGTCGTGTCGGCAGCGTATTCCAAGTGTTGGTAAGTGATGTTGCCGTTTTCCCATTCGAGTTCATAGTACCATTCGGATAAAATCGGGAATTGTTGCTCGAGGGTATTATAATGCAAACTGATTTCAAACTGATTGACCCCACTATATGTGGATTCTAATTGCCTTTGCCATTCATACAATTGTGAATCATTGAATAAGGATTGTCCCGAAAAGACATCCCACACCCAGTCATTGTTGTTTTTCTTCCGGAAGGAAATGGTCACAATTTGTGTCTCATCATTGAACTCATAGAGAACTTTCTTGGTGATGTTCCATTCGGAAGCTTCGGCAGACCAAGAACCTGTCTGGTATTCAATCACGCGATTCTTGAAATCGTATATATAATGCGCAATTCCTGAGTTCACCCATGTACCATCGTTGAGTACTTGTGTAACGATGCTATCTGTTTTGTTGCTGTCAGTGTAAGTATAGGTTTTCAATGACCTGGATGTCATGGCTCCAGTATTGTCATAGTTGTCTGTTTGGGAAGTCAACACTTGTTGTTGCTCATTATAATGATTGGTAGTCACAGAAGAGAGTATCGTAGTACCCGAATAAGTGGAATCAATTCGGGTCCTGTTTCCGTTTTCATACGCATAATTGTTACGCCGCCATATCACTGTCTGAGATTCATCAGTGCTGCTTGAGTCTTTCCGAAACAATCTGTGGTTGGTGTAATAATAGTCGTAATGATTATTGATATCGTAATAATAATCATTTCCCCGAGTATGATCGGAATGTTTTATTTGGTGATCGGTTTCGTATGTAAAGTTTAATGTTTCAAATTCTGCTGGATGGCCTCCTAAATAACTATGAATTCTTGACGGCTTGGAAGGAAACTCGAAAAACGTAAAATAACTAGTGCGGCTCTGAGACGTGAAATTAGTTAGCACACCGTTTGGGTCATAATTGAAATCAGAATGCTCCTCAGCCGTTACTTGGCCTGCGGCATCGTACGTTCGAGTAATGACATGGTCAGGGTATGCTATAGAATCATATACCGTTATGGAGCAGTCGAAACAAGCAGTCATGACGCAATCGCGATCCAGCGTAAAAGTATATTCTTGAGAATAGGATACAACGGCACCATTTCTTTTCCAATAACCAAAAACATGGCCAAGATTCGGGGTGGCACGAACGGTGGCAGTCGTATGCTCACAGTCTTCGGGTATCGAAACCACTTCGGCAGTGCCGTACTGAGGGTTGTTGACACTAACGGTCAATGCAGGAGCGCCAAGGAATACGCCTCCTTCCATGTTGACGAACCTACTCCAATCCCAATTCAAAAGGAATTGGTCGAAAGTCAAGCAGTTGACATAGACTGGAATATCCGTGGGAACATTATTGAAAATGCTTCGGTCCTCGTAATAGGGACTGCTTGGAAGATGTTCGCTGAACGGTGGTGTTGGGGTATTGCAGTGGATGGATTGTAAACCTATACAATCTTCAAAAGCACTATATTGTATAGTATCAACGGAAGCACCGATGGTTAAGGAAGAAAGTGCCGTGCAATCCGTGAAGGCATAACCGCCGATGAAAGTGCATTGGTCGGGGATGACGAAACTACTGGAAAGACCTATGCAATCCATAAAAGCTTCTGCCTCAATTCTTCGAATGGTATTAGGCAGTTCAACAGATGTGATTCCATCACAAGCAAAGAACGCATTAAAGCCAATGGAAACCACAGTATAGGTGATTCCTTCATATTCGACAGTTTCAGGAATAATCAAGTCGCCTTCAGGCTTGGTACAAGGTTTGGCCAGTTTCGCACACGGCAGAGAAGTGATAGGGGTAGGCTTTGGCACTCGTTGCGAGCACCATCATTGTTAGAATTGCGAATAACTTTTTCATGGCATTATGTTTTTTAATTGTTATTGTCTCGTTTTTGAGGTTTGCAATGCAAAAGTATAGCATTTCTCAAAACGAAAAACAACTTGTCAAGCCCTTTCGGGGCCTTGTCTATCATGTCGCAAAGATACAAAAAAAATAAACGGCTGGATTTCAATTTGTTGCAAAATCGAAATCCAACCGTTGTCTATGGTGTTGTCTATGTGTTGTGGTATTGCTTCGCAAGAAATCTTTCAAAAATCAAAACAAAAAATCTCCCAAAATTTGATTTTTGAGAGATTTTAAAACAAGATTTTTGATCAATTTCTGCCCTTTAGGGCATCCCATCACTTCTTCGGCTTCAATTCGTCGAAAATCATGTTCCTCAGGTTGTCAATCGGGACGCGCACCTGCTGCATCGTGTCGCGGTCGCGCACGGTGACGCAGTTGTCAACCAAGGTGTCGTTGTCGACGGTGACGCACATCGGCGTGCCGATGGCATCTTGTCTACGGTAGCGCTTGCCGATGGAGTCTTTTTCTTCATATTGGCACATGAAGTCGGTCTTCAGCGAGTCGATGATCTCGCGAGCCTTCTCCGGCAGACCGTCTTTCTTGACCAAGGGCAGCACGGCGACTTTGTAAGGTGCCAAAATGGCCGGCAGTTTCAGCACCACGCGCTCCGAGCCGTCTTCCAGCTTCTCCTCGGTGAAGGCATTGCTGAACATGGCGAGGAACATGCGGTCGAGGCCGATGGAGGTCTCGATGACGTAGGGCGTGTAGCTCTCGTTGGTGTCGGGGTCGAAGTATTGGAGCTTCTTGCCCGAGTATTTGGCGTGGGCCGAGAGGTCGAAGTCGGTGCGGCTGTGGATGCCTTCCAGCTCCTTGAAGCCGAAGGGGAAGTCGAACTCGATGTCGGTGGCGGCGTTGGCGTAGTGGGCCAGCTTCTCGTGGTCGTGGAAGCGGTATTTCTCGGCGGGCAGACCCAGCGAGAGGTGCCAAGCGAGGCGTTCCTGCTTCCAGTGTTGGAACCATTCGAGTTCCGTGCCAGGACGCACGAAGAACTGCATCTCCATCTGCTCGAACTCGCGCATGCGGAAGATGAACTGACGGGCCACGATCTCATTGCGGAAGGCCTTGCCAGTCTGGGCGATGCCGAACGGGATCTTCATGCGGCCGGTCTTCTGCACGTTGAGGTAGTTGACGAAGATGCCCTGTGCCGTCTCGGGACGTAGGTAAATCGTGTCGGAGCCGTCGGCCACGCTACCCATCTTGGTGGCAAACATCAGGTTGAACTGACGCACGTCGGTCCAGTTGCGGGTGCCGCTGATGGGGCAGACGATCTCCAGGTCAAGGATGAGCTGCTTGATGGCGTCTAGGTCGTTCTTCTCCATGGCACCATAGAGGCGGTGACTGATTTCCTCAATCTTGGCTTTGTGTTCGAGGACGCGCGGGTTGGTGGTCACAAACTGTTCCTCGTTGAAGGCGTCGCCGAAGCGCTTGCGGGCTTTCTCCACCTCTTTATTAATCTTCTCCTCGATTTTGGCCATATAGTCTTCGACGAGCACATCGGCGCGGTAGCGTTTCTTGCTGTCGCGGTTGTCGATGAGCGGGTCGTTGAAGGCGTCCAAGTGGCCAGAGGCCTTCCAAGTGGTGGGGTGCATGAAGATGGCTGCGTCGATGCCGACGATGTTCTCGTGCATCTGCACCATGGCCTTCCACCAGTATTCGCGGATGTTTTTCTTCAGTTCCACGCCATTTTGGCCGTAGTCATACACAGCCGAAAGTCCGTCGTAAATCTCGCTCGAAGGGAAGATGAAACCATATTCCTTGGCATGAGCGGTTATCTTCTTAAAGAAATCTTCTTGGTTCATAGTGTTTGTTTTGAATTTGAGCGCAAAAATACGTTTTTTTGATGTTGAAAGCGGCAAAAGCCATCAAATAATGGGGAAAATGTCTACTTTTGCAGGAAATAAAGGCTCAAATGAAAGGAAAGATGAACATACTTTATATTTTGGCGGCTTTCTTCGCCATGACCTCGTGCGGCTCGGGCAACGCGACCGAAACTGTTGAACCCGTTAATGAAACGATAGAGATGCAACAAGATACGGTGGAAGTGGTCGCCGCCGACACCGCGACCATCTATTCCGATGTCGTGAACCAAAAGAACTGCTTCATCGTGATTTCCAAACCTGAATACCGCTTGTATGTCTGCGAGGTGGTGGATGGCGACACGGTGAAACGTGCCCATTTCCCCGTCTGTGTGGGCAAAGCCAAGGGCCAGAAGCAGAAGAAAGGCGACATGAAGACCCCAGAGTGTACGGTTGAGAATCCGTTTACCATCACCGAGATTGTGGATGCCTCCAATTGGCATCACGACTTTGGCGACGGCCGCGGTAGCATCCTTTCCTACGGCCATTGGTTCATGCGTCTCAAGACGCCAGGTCATTCGGGTATCGGCATCCATGGCAGCACCAACAACGAAAGCTCGGTGCCGGGACGTGGCAGCGAGGGTTGCATCCGTCTGCGCGACAATGACTTGATTCAGCTGAAAGAGAAATATGCCTTCGTCGGGATGCGGGTGGTCATCCTGCCCGACGAGGAATGACGGTTTATTCAATAGGACAGTAGAACTGCCAGTCGGCTTGATAAACCCAGTTGTTGGTAGGAGTGCAGACGCTGAAATGTTGGTTGCCTCCAATCTTTTTCAGGCGTGAGAGCAATTCACGGTTTTTGTCGAGATGTTCAGAGAACTTGCCGTTTTCGATGACGATATAGTCATAATCCCAAGAGAGGGCAGTCTCAAGCCATCCCTCTTCGTCCCACATCATCGTATATCCCTTGCGCCCCATCTGGATGAAGGGGCCGTTTTGGGCATAGCCGTAGAGGCATAGGATTTTGGCGTCGCGCGAGATGCCGAGTGAGTCAAGTACCTTGTCGGCGTCTTTGAAGCGTTCGTATGAATAAACCCCGTCGTATTCCATGGTGCGCCGCACTTCTTGCATCGTCTTTGCACCTCGAATCCAAAAGATACACAAGACAACGACAGCTGTGGCTCCAATGATTCTTGTTGACAGCCGCTGGGCTTGGATTTGCCGTAGTAGTAGCGCGACAGCGAAAATGAAGGGAAGGAAGAATGTGTCCAAGAGGTAATAGTCGTGGTTGGGCATCTGCTGCATCATGGCCACGGCAAACAGCAGGCATCCGAAGACCTCGATGAGCACCAGCCACCATAGGGAGAGCGGGGTAGGGCTGTTGCTGGGTTTAGTGTCGTTGGTCTTGAGGGTCTTCTTTTGAATAAGGGTCACCACCAAGGCCGTTAAAGCCAAGGCAGCGACGGCAATATATTGAAGCCTTTGGAAGTAATGGAATGTCCATTGATGATAGGTGTCAGCGACGAGTTCCTTGGCGTCTTGCCAGTCTTCGGGCGGCACCAGTTGGCTGAGGAAAATCGTCCCGTGCAGCTCACGCAAGTGCTTGTTCCAAAGGAAATAAGCCAAAAACGATGCCGCAGAAACGAGCACGCTGGGCAACTTGTCGAGCAAAGAGGATTCCTTACGGAAAACGCGGAGCAGCTCAAAGCAGAGGATGGCGATAAGCTCAATGGCGAAGGTGGTGCGCATCAGCATGGCCAGGGTGAGGAAGGCGATGCTGAGGTGGAAATGCCGGCGAGCCTGGCTTTTGTAATATCTCAGATAGAACCAGAGCCCGATGATGCCCATGGTGAGGGCAGGGATGCTGGGGAGGAAGCCGTTGCTGTAGTACAAAAACACGGGTGAGCAAAGGGTCAAGAAGCAGACAAACAAGGATCGGGTGAATCTCTTGGTCACGAAAAACGCAATTCGGTAGACGAACAACAACCCGATGGTGGCCCAAAAGAGCGTCCAAAGCCGAAACACCCAAGGCGAGGTGGTGCCGAACAACTTCATCAGAAGGGCGGCGAGGTATTCGTGGATGGGGAAGTCGGCAGAGGTGATGGTGGTGGCGGAAGGCTCTTGCCACCAGCCTGGGAATTGTTTGTTGTACACCATCGTCTCAGGATGAAACAGGTCAAAGCCGTTGTTGAAGAAGCCAAGGGCGAGGGCGTAGTGGTCTTGTTCGGCCCATGCATGGATGTGCACAGGATATTCGTCCATGTATTGGCGCTGAAGGAAAAACATAGTCAGCCCGATGAGAATCAATGGGATGGGTAGGAAGATCCGTATGCGTTTCATGGCTGCATGGCTTAGAGTTCCCAAGGATCGGAAAGGTCGATGTCCCAGCCGGCTTTCAGGTCGAGGACGTTTATGTAGTCGATGATGGTCTCGGGAAGGGTGTGGCGGTGGTAGTTGCCCGTGCTCCACTTGCCGTTGCCGTCGGCGTCAAGGATGGCGCGAAGCTTGTATTTGGCGGGCATGAGGTAGTCGAACATCACTTCGCTGTTTTTTGTAATCACCTGTTCCTTAACCACTTTACCGCTCTCGTTGGTAAGTTGCACCACGACTTGTTTCATGCCTTTGGGCGGCATCACGGTGATGTAGATGTTGCCATATTCATCGTCGTTCACCACATGGAAGTCCAGCTTGATGGCTTCGTTGGTGCGGTTGCGGATGCCGAAGAACACCGAGTCGGGGATTTCGATGTGGTAACTCATATCGGCAGCGACGGGGTTGACGAGGCGGTATTTCATGCCTTGTTCGTCGGCAGGCTCGAAGGCGAGGGTGTCGTAGAAGACAAGGGTGTCGCACTTGAAGACGGCTGAGTCGCGCATGGCATAGCGCACGATAGGCTCGGAGAAGGTCAAAGTCAAGGTGTCGTCGTGAACCAAGGCGCCGCGCCCGATGAGGTTGTTTTTGACCTTCAGTGGCTCGGGTTTTTTGTTTCTGCCCTTTTTGTCCTTGAATTTCAGGCTGTAGCGCGATGAGTCGTTGATGACAGTGTCGTATTTCACCTGTACCCACAGGCTGTCCTTGACATTGGGCGTGAAGTACCACCAAACGGTGTCGTAGGCGGCGGAGTGTGTCGTGACGAGGTTGAAGGTGTCGGGCAGCATCTCGGGTGTCATGATGACGGCGTCTTTGGCGGGATGGCGAAACACGAAGCGCAACAGGCCTTCTTCGATGAGCTTCTTTTCCAAAAGCACCTGGGTGGAGTCCACCTCGGTGAACATACGCAAGGTGATGGGTTTTAATGTTGAGTCGGAAGGTGTGACCAGCATGTCAAGAAATGCGGATGCCTCGTTGGCCAGGTCGAAATAGAGGTTGGCGTTGGCGTCCTTGAGGGCGAAGACGCGGTAGCTCTTGTCGGCCAGCCCGTTGAGGCTGAATTGGCCTTCCTTGTCGGTTTTGCTGATGTAGTTGGGTGCCGTGGTCATCGGTAGCGAGTCGAGGTTGTCGCGGTCGGCGGCATAGAGGCCGACATAGACATTCTCAATGGGTTTCATGGTCTCCGCGTCGACCACCTTGCCTGTGATGCTGAGGGTGTCGATATGGTCGCCCGTTGAGAAGCTGTAGGCATAGTCCTTGAAGGGGTTGCCCTCGTGCAGGTCCTTGATGGCTGAGCCGAAGTTGATGGTGTAGGTGGTGTTGGGTACCAAGTTCTCCTTGAACTTGACGACGACGGTCTTGTTTTTCAGCTTGATGTCGAGTTTTTCCTTCAACGGCGGCGAAATCATCACGTTTTGGTTGGCGTTTTCAAGGGTGATGAATTCATCGAAGGTGATTTCTATCTTCTTGCCGATGAAGTGAGTGCTTTGGTTTTCGGGCACGGCGGCCACCACTACTGGCGGCGTGGTGTCCTTGGGACCGCCCGTAGGCGCCACGGCGTTGGCGCAACGCTGGGCGAGGAAGGCCGTGAGGAGCAGCCCGAGGCAGAAAATTAGGTGTTTCTGTTTAGAAATCATGGTGCAAAATTAGTCATTTTTATTGTAATTTCAGAAAAAGTATTATTTTTGCAACCGAAAAATAGTTGCAATATGACGAAAAAGGAAAAACTAATTGAAAGGATGCGCCATTTACCCAAAGATTTTACTTTTGCGGAATTGGAAACCATTCTCTTTCAACTCGGTTTTGAGAAGGATGACAAAGGGAAAACATCGGGATCAAGAATAAGATTTTATAACAAAGACAAGCAAATGCAGTATTTGGCACACAAGCCGCACCCATCAAATATTATCAAGGAAAAAGCATTGAAAGACATCGTGAATTATCTTACAGAAAACAAACTCATATAATAATGGATACACTGAAATATAAAGGATTTATCGGAAGCATCGAAGCCGAATTGGACGATGACACGCTTTATGGAAAAGTTCTTGGTTTAGACAAAGGCACTTTGGTGACATACGAAGGCAAGACCCTTGCTGAGTTGAAGGAAGATTTTATCAATGCCGTGGAAGACTACATTGCCTCTTGCAAGGAAAAAGGTCTGCCATTGCATAAGTCATACACTGGCAGTTTCAATATCCGCATCCCAATCGAACTCCATGCAAAAGCTGCAGCCAAGGCTCAAGAAGAAGGCATTTCTCTTAATGCTTTCGTAAAAGAAAGTTTAATGCAAGCGGTGATTTAATCTATACAACATTTTACTATTTTTGCATTTTGATACAAACTTAATTGACTTATGACAAACCCTGAAGAAGAAAAAGTAACGGAAAAGAAGTCGCTCAATTTCATTGAAGCGAAAGTGGAAGAAGATTTGGCCAACGGCAAGAATGGCGGTCGCGTGCAAACACGCTTTCCCCCAGAGCCTAACGGCTACCTCCACATCGGCCACGCCAAGGCCATATGTCTCGACTTCGGCATTGCGGCTGCGCACGGCGGCGTGTGCAACCTACGCTTCGACGACACCAACCCCACCAAGGAGAACATGGAGTATGTCGACGCCATCAAAGAAGATATCCAATGGCTTGGCTACCAGTGGGGTAACGAATACTATGCCTCCGACTATTTCCAGCAACTTTGGGATTTTGCCATAGAACTGATTAAAAGAGGTAAGGCCTACATCGACGAGCAAAGCTCTGAAGAGATTGCCGCACAAAAGGGTACACCTACGCAGCCTGGTATCGAAAGCCCCTACCGCAACCGTCCCGTCGAGGAGTCGCTCGACCTGTTCAACAAGATGAACAACGGCGAGATTGGCGAGGGCAAGATGGTGCTTCGCGCCAAAATCGACATGGCCAACCCGAACATGCACTTCCGTGACCCGATCATCTACCGCGTGGTCGACACGCCGCACCACCGCACGGGCACCAAGTGGCACGCCTACCCGATGTACGACTTCGCCCACGGACAAAGCGACTACTTCGAAGGCGTCACCCACTCGCTCTGCACACTGGAGTTTGTGGTGCACCGTCCGCTCTATGACCTCTTCGTCGACTGGCTCAAGGAAATCCGTGGCGAAGGCGACAACATGGACGACAATCGTCCGCGTCAGACCGAGTTCAACAAGCTGAACCTCAACTATATCCTGCTGAGTAAGCGTAACCTGCTCGTCCTCGTCAACGAGGGCCTGGTGAGCGGCTGGGACGACCCACGTATGCCCACGATTTGCGGCTTCCGTCGCCGTGGCTACACGCCGACAGGTATCCACAAGTTCATCGACAAGATCGGCTACACTACCTACGATGCCTTGAACGACTTCGCCTTGATGGAGAGCGCCATCCGCGAGGACCTCAACGCCACCGCCAACCGCGTGGCTGCCGTGGTCAACCCGGTGAAGCTCGTCATCACGAACTATCCCGAAGGACAGATTGAGGAGATGGAAGCCATCAACAACCCCGAGGACGAAACGGCAGGCAGCCACAAAATCGCCTTCAGCCGCGAGTTGTGGATTGAGAAAGAGGACTTCATGGAAGACGCGCCAAAGAAATACTTCCGCATGACGCCGGGCAACGAGGTGCGCCTCAAGAACGCCTACATCGTGAAATGCACGGGCTGCAAGAAAGACGAGAACGGCGAGGTCGTGGAGGTCTATGCCGAATACGACCCCGACACCAAGAGCGGCATGCCGGGTGCCAACCGCAAGGTGAAGGGCACCATCCACTGGGTGAGCTGCGAGCGTTGCCTCGAAGCCGAGGTGCGTATGTACGACCGCCTCTGGAAGGTGGAGAACCCGCGCGACGAGCTGGCCCGCCTGCAAGGCGAAGGCAAGAGCGCCCTCGAGGCCATGAAGGAGATGATGAACCCCAACTCGTTGGAGGTGCGTCCCGTGTGCTACGTGGAGGAATATCTGGCCGACGCCAAGCCGCTCGACCACTTCCAGTTCCAGCGCATCGGCTACTTCACCGTCGACAAGGACAGTACGCCAAATCATCTGGTCTTCAACCGCACCGTGGCGTTGAAGGACACATGGGCTAAGACAATGTAATTTGTAATCATCTTGAATTCATTGTTTTGTGGAGACGGAGTGCACACCGTCTCCACATCTTTTTTGCCCAGTTCGGACAATAATCGTACATTTGCACGTTATTTCATCACGATGAAAGCCAAATTGTTGCTCATAGTGTCTGTTTTCTTCTTGTTGTCGCAATTTGTTGTGGCACAGGAACAGGACACTGTGCAACGCAAGAAAACGCGTATCCACATCGAGCATTACGACGTGGCTACCTACTCAAAAAGCATGGGTGACATGCAGCGGCTCATCGGCCATGTGAAGATGCGCCACGACTCGGCTTATTTCTTCTGCGACTCGGCTTATTTCTTCCAGAAGACCAACAGCTTCAAGGCTTTTCAGAATGTCCACATCATCGTTAACGACAGCGTGGAGGTCTTCAGCGACTTGCTGGACTACGACGGCAACACCCGCTTTGCCGAGTTCTTCGACAACGTGAAGCTCATGGATGACTCCACGACATTGCTCACAGAATACCTCACCTACGACCGTAACCTGCATCTGGCCTGTTATCCTGATAGTGCAACCACCTATCGCGGCGACAAGACCTTGATCAGTTGCATCGGCTATTACCGCGACAACATCAAGGAGTTTTCGTTCTTTGAGAATGTGGAGGTCCTCAGCCCCAAATACCAGATGTACACTGATACCTTATATTATAATACGGACATTGAAAAGATGTGGTTTGAGGGGCCGACGACCATTCTTGACAAGGAAAACACCCTTGTAGGTCGGCATGGCTATTATCTTGTGGATGAAGATGTTGCATTTTTGGACAAACGACCATTGATGTACAACGAGACGCAACGGATGCAGTCGGATTCGATTTATTACAACCGCGATGTCGGTTTGGCGAAGGCCTTCGACCACGTGGACATGATTGACACCTCGTATAAAATTGTCATGCGAGGCAATTACTTTGAGATGTGGGAGGACAGCGGCTTCAGCTTTGCCACCGACAGCGCATACGCCATCAGCTACGAAGGCAGCGACTCGTTATATATCCACGGCGACACATTGTTCGTGCATATTGACAAGGAAAAGGAAGAGGTCGAAAAACTCATCGCCCGCCGTAACGTGCGTTTCTTCAAGAGCGACATGCAAGGCAAATGCGACACCTTGACCTACCTTATGGCCGACTCCACCATCAGGATGCGCGTGGCCCCTATCCTTTGGGCCGAGGACAGTCAGTTGAGTGGCATCGACATCGACATCAAGCTCAAAGACCAGAAAGTGGAGTGGGTATTGCAGAAGGGCAACGCCTTTATCATCTCGCAGGACACGATCGAGGGCTTCAACCAAATCAAGGGCGCAGACATCACTTCGAGGTTCATGGATGGCAACATACACCGTGTCAACGTGGATGGCACCAAGGCCGAAACCATCTATTGGATTCGCGACAACGACGGCTCGCTTATTGGCATCGACGTGTCAGATTCGGAGACCATGGCTATCGAGATTGAAAACCAAAGCGTTTCCATTATCAAGTCGTTCAAGGACATCCATGAGACGATGTATCCCGAGGAAGACCTGAAAGAAAGTGACCGTTACCTCTCGGGCTTCAAGTGGCACGACGAGGCGCGTCCCACCGACAAGGACGACATCTTCCGCCGCATTGAGGCCGAGATGCCTCAAGCTGAGGTCACGCCACAGGAGGCTCCAACAGAATCGGTAGCCGTAGAGGAAGTCCAGGAAGAACAGCCGAAACGGCACAGACAAAGAAAGAATTTGGAATGATGCCTCAAATACAAAAAAGTTTGTAATTTTGCACTAAATAATATGGACTATGGCAACTACAGCGACAAAGAAAATCAATTGGCTTTTCCCAGACCCTGATGTGGAGGTGACTTTGGAAGATTATCGTGAAAAGATTAATGAAGACGAACATTCAGGGGATATGAGTTATAGTGAGTTCAAGCGTAGATTGGAAGCATGGATGGCAGAAAACATATAGCTCAAAAGCGTCAACAAAAGTATAAGTTGGTTGTTACAGAAAATTTCTTTGATGAGTTAAAAACCATATTGATTTATGGGCAAACAGTTTTTGGTGAGAATACAGCTGAAAAATTCAAAAATGGTGTAATAAGCCATATTAATGCCCTGCCTCATTTTCCTCATGCCAATCCTAAGAATCGATTTGTTGAAAGCACAGAAAGAAAGGTTTATAGGAACATTATTTACGAAAAGTATTATGTGGTCTATTCTGTTACAAAAACCACAATACGAGTGATTTCAATTGTTCATCAAGCCACAAATCCTAAGAAACTAAGTAAAATCAAATAAAAAGAATCAAATGAAAAAACTAATCCTAATCCGTCACGGAGAAAGTGAATGGAACAAATTAAACCTCTTTACGGGGTGGACCAACGTCGACCTTTCGGAGAAAGGCGTTCAAGAAGCCATTGAGGCTGGTAAAGTATTGAAAGAGAATGGATACCGTCCAGAAATCTGCTTCACCTCCTATCTGAAACGCGCCATCAAGACCTTGAACCTCGCCCTTGAGGCCATGGACATGGACTGGCTGCCGGTGTACAAGTCGTGGAGACTGAACGAAAAGTCGTATGGCCAGCTGCAAGGCCTCGACAAGAAGATGACCGCCGAGAAATACGGCGACGAGCAAGTGCGCCTGTGGCGCCGCGCCTTCGACGTGCGTCCGCCCGCGCTCGACATGAACGACCCCAGGAGCCCTCGCATGGACCCGCGCTATGCCGAGCTCACTGATGAGCAAATTCCGCTCACCGAGGCGCTTTGCGACACCATTGAGCGTGTGATGCCTTACTATGAAAACAACATCATGAAGGCCTTCGAGACCCACGACCAGGTGTTGGTTGTCGCCCACGGCAATAGCTTGCGCGGTGTTGTCAAAGTGCTGAAAGGCATGAGCAACGACGAAATCATCGCTTTCAACATCCCGACAGGCATCCCGTATGTCTTCGAGTTCGATGACAACATGAAGCTCCAGAAGGACTTCTTCCTCGGCGACCCCGAGAAGGTGGCCGCGCTGATGGCTGCCGTCGCCAATCAAGGCAAAGCGAAGTAATTGGTATTTGCTTCGCAAAGAAATCTGTCAAAAATCATAATAAAATCTATAGAAAATCATAGAAATAGATTTTGAAAGATTTTAAAAAAACAGATTTTTGACAGATTTCTTGCCCATAGGGCAATCCCATTAGAAAATGTAATTAAACCCGACAAACGTCTTCAGTTTCTTGCCGTCGCGGTTGTCCAAGGCTTTGCCCAAGTCGACAGAAACCACCAAATTGCGGTTCATGATGAGCTTGAGACCTGCGCCGGCACTCATGTGGACGCTTTCTTTATTGCCACTGTAGTAGATGGGCATCATTTCTGTGGTGGGAGTTTCTGCTGCGATCATCTCTTCCTCGCGGAACTTTTGCGTCACCATGCCCGCATCGAAGAAAGGAGTCAGGGCCACAGTCCAGTTTTGGTTGATGAATTGGAAACCTATGATGCGCCAGCGCAACTCCACATTGGCGAAAGCGAAGCCCTCGCCGATTACGCCATTGCGATTCACACCACGCATGGTTACGGCACCGCCCAGGCCCTCAGTGTACATCTTTTGGAAAAACATTGTGTTCAGATTGTTGATCATGTACCAAGGCGTGTGACCTGCGAGGCGGTTTTGGGCGCCGAGACGATAGGCCAACGTCAGCTTGTCCTTATATAATGGGATGAAATGTCTCCATAAGAAGGTGAAAGAGAGGTTGTAGTTGGTACGGTCTTTTATCGGATACTGTTTGTCGTTGTCGATGTTGAACGCACCGACGAGGGTTCCTTCGGCATAGATGCCTCGGGTCGGATCGCTGTTGTGGTCACGGCTGTCGTAAATCATGCCAAGCCGGAGCTGACCTGTGTGGCCGCCTTTGGCCTCTTCTTTCTTGATGATGCCGGAATTCACATAGTTTTCAAATAGTGTAGCAGGTTGGTCGACATAGTTGTGCATCTTCACCGTGTCGATTGGGGAGGTGGTGGTGTAGAAGTAGCCAAGGCCAGCGGACCAGTTGAGGTGAGGCACGCCGAAGAACGACCTTTGCATGCTACCCACGAAACGCAGCTGGTTGCGGTCAATGAAGTGATAGCCGCTCTTGATCTTTTTATCCAACGTATCAGGGTTGATGAGGTGCGCTTGTTCTACTACGGGGTCGTAGGTGCTGGCCTGGTAGCCGTTGAAGCCGAAGAACTCGTATTTGTTGGCATAGAAATAAGTCAAGTCGAAGAAAAGTTTGGTGTCTTTCACGACATAGGGCAGGTCGCTATAGAAACGGAACACGCCCGAGCCTTTGGTATAGCGCGAGGCCTCCACGTTGAACTTGTAGTTGTAGCGGGGATAACGTGAGCCATCGCCATAGTTGAAGATGTCGCAGCATAGGCCATATTGGAAGCCCAGGTCGGCGTCGTAACCCACCACGGGCAGGGGACCGAAGTTCCAGCCTTGCTTGATGATTTCACCTTTTTCGTTGTAGATCTTTTCCTTTTTGGCTTTCTTTGGTTTCTTGGGCGTTTGTTCGTCTTGTGCGAAGCAGCTCACTGCCAATAGCAGGGCGAGCATTAGGAGTAGTGTTTTTTTCATAGTTGGATCGGATTTGCTGTTTGCAAAAATATGCTTTTTATCAATAAAAGGGCAAAAATATGCTATTTTTGCGCCATAAATCATTCGAAATGACCTTCATCGAATTGTTGTTGATAGCCATTGGCCTTTCCATGGATGCCTTCTCGGTATCCATCTGTAAGGGACTGACCACCAAGAAATTCTCTTGGCGTATGGCCTTGGTCTGTGGCCTATGGTTCGGCTTTTTCCAGGCCTTGATGCCTATCATCGGCTATTTTTTGGGCGCACAATTCCAGGAGATGATTGAGGCTTATGACCATTGGATTGCTTTCGGTTTGCTCTTCCTCATCGGTGCCAACATGATTCGTGAGGCGGTTTGGGGCAAGGAGGAAAGTCAAGATGGGTCCATGGGATTCAAGACTATGCTTTTGCTTGCCATCGCCACCAGCATCGATGCCTTGGCAGTGGGCGTTTCGTTTGCTTGCATTAGGGTAAAGCTATGGTCGTCGGTGATTGTTATCGGCTTGACCACTTTCGCTTTCTCGGTCTTGGGCGTGAAAATCGGCAATGTGTTTGGCTCCAAGTACGAGAAGTCTGCGGAAATTATTGGTGGTATCATGCTGATTCTCATAGGATTGAAGATTCTTTTGGAGCATTTGGGTGTGATAGCTTTTTGAAGGGATAGATACGCTCTCTACGCAGCCCATGTCATACCGACCGAGGAACGAGGGAGTGTATCTATGGGCTGCTCCGTTCGGTATGACATCCCTTCAAAAAGCGGTTTTTCTTTATTTTTCAAAAAAACTAGTGCATTAATAGTTCACCATAATTAAAAAATGTGTAATTTTGCAGCGCAAAACGGTTCGGGATGTAGCGCAGCCCGGTAGCGCGCTTCGTTCGGGACGAAGAGGCCGCAAGTTCGAATCTTGTCATCCCCTATGAAGAAACACATCGAAATCATGGCCCCCGTGGGCTCTTACGAAGCCCTGTCAGCCGCCATACAAGCCGGCGCCGGAAGCGTCTATTTTGGCATCGGCAAACTTAACATGCGCTCGCGCTCGGCGAAGAATTTCACCCTTGATGACTTGCACCAATTGGCTGAAACTTGCAAAGAACACAATGTGAAGAGCTATGTTACAGTCAATACCATCATCTACGACGAGGAGATGGAGGAGATGCACCAGCTGCTTGATGCCATCAAGGCCAACGGCATCTCGGCCATCATCGCCTCCGACCAGAGCGTCATCCAATATGCCCGTCAGATTGGCGTCGAGGTACACATGTCGACGCAATGCAACATCACCAACCTGGAGGCCGTGCGTTATTATTCCCAGTTTGCCGATGTGATGGTGACTGCCCGCGAGCTGAACGTCGACCAGGTGCGCCACATCACCGAAGAAATTGAACGCCAAAAAATTCGCGGCCCTCATGGCAACTTGGTGCGTATCGAGGTGTTTTGTCACGGCGCCTTGTGCATGGCCATCTCGGGCAAGTGCAACCTGAGCCAGGACATCTACAACTCGTCTTCGAATCGTGGTGCCTGCATGCAGCTCTGCCGTCGTGGCTACGACGTGCGCGAGCGCGAGGAAGGCTACGAATTGATGCTTGACAATGAATACATCATGTCGCCAAAAGACCTCTGCACTTTGCCTTTCCTGGACAGGGTGTTGGATGCCGGTGTCGAAGTGCTGAAAATAGAAGGCCGAGGTCGTTCTCCGGAATACACCAAGCTGACGGTGTCGGTGTATAGCGAGGCAGTGAAAGCCATTCAGGCAGGCACCTTCACTCAAGAGAAGATTGACGCCTGGATGGAGCGGTTGAAGAGTGTTTACAACCGTGGTTTCTGGGATGGCTATTATCTGGGTCGCAGGACCTTTGAGTGGTCGAAACAGTATGGCTCACATGCCACGCAAAGCAAGGAGTATATCGGGCTGATTACCAACTATTACAGCAAGTTGGGCGTGGCCGAAATCCGTATGGACAGCCACGACCTCAAACTCGGTGAACAAATCATGATCATCGGGCCGACCACAGGCGTCTATGAAGACACGCTCAGCGAGATTCGTGTGGACTTGGGCAATGTACAGCAGACCGTGAAGGGAGAGTATTGCTCCATTCCCGTTAAGTCGTTGGTACGGCGCGGCGACAAAGTCTATAAGGTAATCAATAATTGACACGCTTCGCGTCATTGCGAGGAGGAACGACGAAGCAATCAGAGATTAAATTATGCAAAACTTCAATCTACATACCCACAGCATTTATTCCGACGGCAAGTCGCAGCCTCGCGAAATCGTGGAAGAGGCCGTCCGTCAGGGCTTGACCACGCTTGGCTTTTCGGAGCACAGCCCCCTGCCTTTCGACAATACTTTTTCGGTGAAATCAGCCGACATGCCGAATTATGTAGCTGAAATTGCCCAACTTAAAGAAGAGTTCAAGGACAAAATCGACATCTATTGCGGGTTGGAGGCCGATTACCTCACGGGCGTTTCCGAGCCTTTTGCCGTGACCAAAGAGAAGTATCATCTTGATTATCTGATTGGTGGAGTCCATCTTGTTATTAATCCGGCCCTTCGCGTCCTTCGACAGGCTCAGGAACCAGCTCAGGGACCTCTTGCCGAACAAATCTGGTTCATCGATGGCCCCAAGTGGGAAGTCTATGACGAAGGCTTGCAGAAGTTCTTCGATGGCGACATCCGCCGTGCCGTGCGCCGATTCTTTGAGCAGTCGAATGAAATGATAGAAAACGAGCAGTTCGACATCATCGCGCACTTCGACAAAAACAAGATGCACAACCGCGACCGCTATTTCCACGAAGACGAGCCTTGGTATCGCAAACTTGCTCTTGAGACTCTCGACCTCATCCGCGAGAAAGGCTTGGTGATGGAAATCAACACACGTGGCATCTACAAGAAACGCTACAACGGCTTCTATCCCTCGCCATGGCTGATGGAGGAGGCCTTCAAAATGGGCGTTCCCGCCATCATCTCCGCCGACGCGCACCATTTCAGTGAAATCACACTTGAATTTGAAGCCGCTGAGGAAGCCTTGAAGAAAGCGGGGTATCGAAGTGTGGTGAATTTCAAGGATGGGCAATGGATTGAAGTGGCGATTTGATGAAAAATATGCAAATCCGCTTCAAAATAGTACCAAAAAATCTGCATTATTTTTGCAGATTTTTCTAATTTTGCAGTCTCTCAATACTTTAAGATGATGCTGAAAAGAAAGATGACAGACCGCCTTTTGGAGTGGAAAAACACTAAGGACAAGGAATGCTTGCTCGTCAAAGGGGCGAGGCAAATCGGGAAAACCTTTATCATTGAGGACTTTGCGCAAAAGCATTACAAGCATTTCGTGGAAATCAACTTCGAGCAGCATCCCGAGATGAAGGCCATTTTCGACGGCAGCCTCTCCGTTCCCGAGCTGATTCAAAGGATTACTTTGTTTATGCCCGATGCCGAGTTCGCGCCTCACGAGACTTTGCTTTTCTTGGATGAAATCCAATCTTGTCCTCAGGCACGTACCTCGCTGAAATTCTGGGCGATAGACAACCAATATGATGTGATTGCCACAGGCTCGTTGTTGGGCATCAATTATAAAGAGGTGTCGTCTTATCCAGTTGGCTATGAGCGTCAGATAGATATGTATGCGATTGATTTTGAGGAGTTTTTGTGGGCATTGGGCGTCAAAGAGAGTTTGATTGACGATTTGAGGCGGCATTTCGCTTCAGGCGAACCCATTGATGCCGTCATCCACGACAAGATGATGACTTATTTACGTCAGTATATGGTCGTTGGTGGTATGCCAGCGGTGGTCAACAAGTTCATCGAAACAAATAATTACAATTTGGTTCACGCCGAACAGACTAAGATTTTGGCTGACTATATGAACGATATTGCCAAATACGCTCCCACCGCCGACAAGCCGAAGGCACGGAGTTGCTATCTTTCCATCCCTTCGCAATTGGCCAAGGAAAACACGAAGTTCCAGTATTCGGTAGTCGAGAAGAAAGGTACGGCGCGTAAATTTGCCAATAGCCTTGACTGGCTACGTGATGCCCACTTGATTGCCTTTTGCCACAATGTTTCCACCATTGAGTTTCCTTTGGCAGCTTATGCAAAAGAGGATCAGTTCAGGATTTATGTCACCGACATTGGTCTGCTGATTGCGATGTATAGTTTTGAGATGAAACGCGCCATTATTGACGACACGCTTGCAAGTCACGCCAAAGGCGGAATTTATGAGAACTTGATGGCTGACTTTCTGCTCAAAAAAGGCTTGGCGCTGTACTATTATTGCAAAGAAAACAACTCAGTGGAAGTTGAGTTTCTCATCGAGCGCAACGCGAAACCTGTACCCATCGAAGTGAAAGCCAAACGCGGAACGGCCACTTCGTTGAACACTGTTTTGGACAAGTCTAATATCGAAATGGGCTATAAATTCGGTGCGGGCAATGTGGGTGTTGAAGGCAAAAAAACAACATTGCCACTGTTCATGGCAATGTTTGTTTCGTGAAAAATATGCAAATCCACTTCAAAAAAGTGTAGAAAAATATGCAAAATTATTGCATATTTTTCATAACCTCAAGTAAATCAACACATTATTCTCAATTCGCTTGACAAGGTCTTCCGAATCGGGAGCCTTCTCGAATTTGTGTCCTGTAACTTTCTCATAAAGTTCGATGTAACGCTCCGAAACGCTGTTGACGTATTCGGGTGTCATTTCGGGCACTTGCTGTCCTTCCTTGCCTTGGAAGCCGTTGGCCATCAGCCACTCACGGACGAATTCCTTCGAGAGCTGCACCTGTGGCTCGCCCTTGGCGAAACGTTCCTCGTACTGGTCGGCGATGAAGTAACGCGACGAATCGGGCGTGTGGATTTCGTCCATCAGCACGATTTGGTCGCCGATTTTGCCGAACTCGTACTTGGTATCGACGAGAATCAAGCCCTGCTTGGCTGCGATTTCCGTACCGCGCTGGAACAGCTTGCGGGTGATGTCTTCAATCTGCACATAATCGTTCTTGCTGATGAGTCCACGGCTGATGATTTCCTCGCGTGAGATGTCCTCGTCGTGGCCTTCCTCAGCCTTGGTGGTCGGTGTGATGATAGGCTCGGCGAAACGCTGGTGTTCCTTCATGCCGTCAGGGATCTGCACGCCGCAGATGGTGTGTTGTCCGCTCTTGTAGGTGCGCCACGAACTGCCAGTGAGGTAGCCACGGATGATCATCTCAATCGGGAAGGGCTTGCAGAGGCGGCCTACGGTGACCATCGGGTCGGGGGTGGCGAGCTTCCAGTTGGGGACGATGTCGGCGGTGGCGTCGAGGAACATGGCGGCAATCTGGTTGAGCACCTGTCCCTTATAGGGAATGCCCTTGGGCAGGATGACGTCGAAAGCCGAGATGCGGTCGGTGGCGACCATCACCATGTATTCGTCGTTGATGAAATAACAATCGCGGACCTTGCCGTGATAGACCTTGGTCTGGCCAGGGAATTGATAATCTGTTCTGGTTAATGCGTTCATTATTGTTGATTGTTGATTGTTGAATCGTTTAATTGTTGTTCGGTCGGTAGAGACGCGATTAATCGCGTCTCTACAGGTCCGTCAATATTGTGCTTCTTATATGCATTGATGATATCCGTCACCAATTTGTGCCTCACCACATCCTTGTCATCCAAATAGATGAATTCAATGCCTTTGACGTCTTTCAGCACCTCCATGGCTTGTGGCAAGCCTGATGGTGTCTTGGGCGGCAGGTCGATTTGGGTGATGTCGCCGGTGACGATGAACTTGGCCGAGCGTCCCATCCGGGTGAGGAACATCTTTAGCTGGCTGCGCGTGGCGTTTTGCGCCTCGTCGAGGATGACGAAGGCATGGTCCAAGGTGCGGCCGCGCATGAAGGCCAGAGGCGCAATCTCGATTGTATGGTCTTCGAGGTAACCCTCCAGTTTGGTGCCCGGTATCATGTCGCGCAAGGCATCATAAAGCGGTTGCAGATATGGGTCGAGCTTGTCTTTGAGGTCGCCGGGGAGGAAGCCTAAGTGTTCATCGGCTTCGACGGCGGGACGGGTGAGGATGATTCTTCGTACCTCTTTGGCTTTCAAGGCCCTGACAGCCAATGCCACGGCGGTGTAGGTCTTACCGGTGCCCGCAGGACCGATGGCGAAGATTAAGTCCTTTTGTTCCGATGCTGTCACCATGCGTTTCTGGTTGGCGGTGATGGCCTTGACGGGGACGCCGTTGCGCCCGAAGACCAACACGTCGCTTTCCGACATCTTGCGTTGCAGTTCGCTGTCGGTGCTGGCCATCATGACGTCTTCAACGGTTTGGGCTGTGAGTTTGCCGAAACGCTCAAGTTGCACCATCAAGGTCTCGTAGCGGTTGGTGAAATACTCTATCTCCTCATCGTCGCCGATGACCTTCACGAAGTCGCCACGCGCGATGATTTTCAGCTTAGGGAACATGCTTTTCACTAGTTCCAGGTACTTGTCGTTGGGGCCGTGAAGGTCCTTGGGGTCAACATTTTCTATCTGAAGGATCTGTTCTGCCATGTCGTTTTATTAAACTGCAAAGATAGATTATTTTTTAAAATGAAAAAAATGTAGTTTTTTTAAAAAACTATTGGCGAGATTGACATAAATGATATACCTTTGCAATTCCGATTTCACGGGAACAAATAGCACTACTCAAAGCGATGGCAATTATCACAATAACAAGCGATTGGGGTACAAAGGATTATTATGCTGCCGCGGTTAAAGGCACCATTCTATCCATGTTGCCTACGGCGACCATCGTTGACGTCACTCATGAAATCGAGCCTTTCAATGTAGCGCAGGCTGGTTTCACGCTGAAAAACTGCTACCGTTGCTTTCCTCCCGGTACGATTCATATCATTGCTGTCGATACGATCGAGTCGATGGAATGTCCCCACGTGGTGGTGAAGGCCGAGGGCCAGTATTTTATTTCCACCGACAACGGCATTTTCAGCCATATCCTTGACGGCAAATTCGATGAGGCGGCTTGTATCGATGTGATGCAGGACTCTGACTTCTTCACCTTTGCCTCGCGCGACCGTTTTGCCAAGGTGGCCGTTATGCTGGCCAATGGCGAGCCGCTCTCCAGCATCGGCGAGCCGCGCCCGAAGCTGAACCCTGGTGGTGCTTTCTGTGCCGTGGCTCGCGACAACACCATCGAAGGCGTGGTGATGCACATCGACTCCTACGACAACCTGATTACCAATATCTCCAAAGAACTCTTCGAACAGGAGCGTCGTGGCCGTGACTTCACCATCCAGGTCAAGGGCGACCTCTACACCGTCGATGAGATTTCGGACAGCTATTTGGATGTCGATGTGGTGGATCTCGTTGCCATCTTCGGCACGCACGGCTACCTCGAACTCGCTTTGAACAAAGCCAAGTTAGCCTCACTTTGCGGCATCGAGCTTAAGTCGACCATCAAGGTGATTTTCGATGACGGCAAACAGAACATTACGACCGACTCATTGTTTTGATTTCCAGACTTTTCGTTGAATGATTTGGAATAGCTTCCAAATAATCATCCCTACCAGTAGGCCTAGGATGGCACCGCAAATGATGTCGCCAGGGTAATGGTAGCCGATGTAGATGCGGCTGTAGCTGGAGATGAAGGCCCATAGATACAACGTTATGGCAGGCCAGGGACGGTAGTTGCATAATGCTGGCGTGAGAAAAGCCGCAATGGCGAAAGTATTGGCGGCATGGGATGAGACAAAGCCGTATCGTCCGCCCGCCATGCCTTTTGGGAGATATATCAACTCTTGTAAATCAGGGTTATAACAAGGTCTAAGGCGCTGAAACAAGGGCTTGCAGACATGGGCGGAAAGTTGGTCGGAGCAAAGCACTACAATCCCGATGGCCAAGAAAACCCACCAACAGCGTTTGCCATATTGTTTCACCACCCAATATATTAATAATAGGTAGAAAGGCATCCAAACCCACATGTCGGTGATGAGAGTCATCACCTTATCCAACCAAGCGGCATGCAGGCCGTTGAGGAAAAGGAAGAGGTCGGAGTCGATGGTGGAGAGGGATTCCATGGGCCTTGTGTTTACCAGTCTTCCTCCTCGTCATTCTTGTTCAGCGTCAGCCAGATCAGGTCTTTCAGTTCGGTGATGCCTTGGTTGGCGACGGAGCTGATGAAGACATGCGGCACCTTCTTGGGCAGGTGTTTCTTGATGTCCTTGATGGTGTCGCTGTCCACGAGGTCGCACTTCGTGATGGCCAGGATGCGGTCCTTGTCCATCAGTTCGGGGTTGTATTTCTTCAACTCGTTGAGGAGGATGTCGTATTCTGCCTTCACGTTCTCGGTGTTGGCGGGCACCATGAAGAGCAGGGTGGAGTTTCTTTCGATATGACGCAAGAATCTGATTCCAAGACCTTTTCCTTCTGCTGCGCCTTCGATGATGCCGGGGATGTCGGCCATGACGAAGCTCTTATGGCCGCGATAGCTGACGATGCCGAGGTTGGGTACCAAAGTGGTGAAGGGGTAGTCGGCGATTTCGGGTTTGGCCGCCGAGACGACGGAGAGTAGGGTGGACTTGCCCGCATTGGGGAAGCCGACCAACCCGACATCTGCCAACAATTTCAGCTCCAAGGTAATCCATTCCTCTTGGTTGGGTTCGCCGGGTTGGGCGAACTTAGGTGCCTGAAGCGTTGCCGTCTTGAAGAAGGCATTGCCCTTGCCGCCTCGACCGCCTTTGAGCAGCACGACTTCTTGTCCGTCCTCGGTGATCTCACCTATCTGTGTATGGTCTTCGGCGTGAAAGGCCACGGTGCCCAGTGGGACATCGATGTAGACATCATCGCCAGCGGCACCGGTGAGTTGGTTTTTGCCACCAGGAACCCCGTCGCCAGCGAAGATATGCTTCGTGTAACGCAGGTGGAGCAAGGTCCACAGCTGTGCATTGCCACGCAGGATGACATCACCGCCGCGACCGCCGTCGCCGCCGTCGGGACCGCCTTTTGGGATGTATTTCTCCCTACGGAAGTGCAACGAACCTGCACCGCCTTTGCCCGAGCGGCAGAATATCTTTACGTAATCTACAAAGTTTGAAGTCATGTCTTTAATTAAAATTCATCTATATATTCGATGCTTTCTTCATCGTCATAATGGTTGCAGTCGAAGTTCAAATCAACACCAGGGATATTAGGCTTGGTGAAGTCGCCCTTGCTAATGCCTAAATTCTTGTCGGCGTAAACTTTTTTCATGTATAATGCCCAAATGGGTAATGCCGTATGTGAGCCTTGGCCCAGCTTAGTGGAGCGGAAATGTACGCTACGGTCTTCGGCTCCCACCCAGACGCCTGTGGTGAGGTCGGGAGTGATACCCATAAAATAACCATCACTATTCTTCTGTGTGGTTCCGGTCTTGCCGGCAATGGGATTGTTGAAGCCGTACAAAGAACGCAGACGGATACCCGTGCCACTTTGCACTACGCCCTTCATCAGCTCAATCATCTTGTATGCCGTCAGCTCGCTCATGGCCTCCGACTCCTCTGGGCTGAAGCGTTGGATGACGTTGCCGTTCTTGTCTTCGATACGGGTGATGAACATAGGCTTGATGTAAACGCCTTGGTTGGCAAAGGTGCTCATGGCGCCGACCATCTCGATGAGCTTCAGGTCGCAGACACCCAAGCAGATGGCAGGTACGGCGTCGATGGGTGATTCCACACCCATGCGGCGGGCTTGTGCGATGACGGCATTGGGGCCGAATTGGTTCATCAAGTAGGCAGAAATCCAGTTGTTGGACTGGGCCAAAGCATACTTTAAGGTGATTTCTTCGCCGACGCGGCCACCCGAGTTGCCTGGTGACCAAACCTTTCCATCTTCCAGCTGGATGTTGTATTGGATGTTAGGAATCTTGGTGCAAGGCGTGTATTCGCCTTCTTGCATCGCCAAGGAATACAGGAAGGGCTTGAAGGTGGAACCCACCTGACGGCGTGCTTGCGTGACGTGGTCGTATTTGAAGAAACGATAGTCTAGACCGCCCACATAAGCCTTCACATGGCCTGTGTGTGATTCGATGGAGATGAGGCTGGCTTGCAGGAACCACTTGTAATAGCGGATGGAATCCATGGGCGACATGACGGTGTCAATGGGGCCATCCCAAGAGAAGATGGTCATCGGGACGGGACGGTCGAACTCAGCCTTGATGGAATCCATAGGCATACCGGCGTTTTTGAGGATGCGATAACGGTCGCTACGTTTCATCGAGGTCTCAAGGATGTGGTCGATCTCGTCGGCGGTCACATTGGAGAAAGGCGCGTTTTTCTGTCCTTTCCAGTGTTTGTAGAACATGGGTTGCAGTTCGCCTCCCATAAACTCCCTGACAGCTTCTTCCGCATAGCGCTGCATGCGTGAATCGATGGTGGTGTAGATGCGCAGGCCATCGCGATAGATGTTATATGGCTGACCGTCGGCGCGGGTGGTGTTTTTGGCCCATTCGTTCAGCTCGCCACGTAGGAACTCGCGAAAGTAGGTGGCTTGGCCGCTGTTGTGGTCCCTGATGCTAAAATGCGACATGTCGATGGGGATCAATGAGATGGAGTCGCATTCGGCTTGGGTGATATAGCCTTTTTCGGCCATCTTTGTGAGTACGAGGTTACGGCGGCTCAAGGCGTTGTTGGGATTACGAACGGGGCTGTAGCGTGTGGGCGCGTTGACGACGCCGGCCATCAAGGCGCATTCTTCGATGTTCATCTCGCTGGGTTTCTTGTCGAAGAAGGTGCTGGCAGCGGAGCGGATGCCGTAGGCGTTGTGGCCGAAAGCCACGGTGTTGAGGTACATGGCGATGATCTCTTCTTTCGAGTAGTTGTGCTCCAGCTTGGTGGCGGTGATCCATTCTTGGAACTTACGCAGCACGAGTTTGCCGGTGCTGAGGTTCTCGCCACGGGGGAAGAGGTTTTTGGCCAACTGCTGAGTGATGGTTGAGCCGCCGCCTTTCTTGTTGCCTGTCAGCACGCCGAAAGCCACGCGGAACAAGGCCCGTTCGTCGATGCCGGAGTGCTCCGTGAAGCGTTCGTCTTCAATGCTGATGAGGGCTTCGGGCATGTAGTGCGACAACTCGGAATAGCGCACGTTGGAACGATTTTCGATATAGTAGGTGCCCAACACCTTGCCATCGGCGGAGATGATTTCGGTGGCTAAATTGGTGCGTGGGTTTTCTAATTCATCGAAGGTGGGCATGGTGCCAAACACGCCTTTGGCAACGCAGAAGAAGAACAAAATGATAAGCAGTAGGAACGACCCGAAGACAATCCATAGGTTGCGGATGGCCTTCGGACTGCCGTTTTGTTGCTTTTCTTTTTTCTTATTATCGCTCATATCTTATTGTTTTTCAATGTATAAACCAATATCTGAGATGCCTTTCAACACAGGCTCGCGCATGGCTTGCTCGATTTCGAAGTGGTAGGTGCCATTCATGGGGAAGAGCAGGTTGTCGTTGAGGGGGACGACACGGTCTCTCATGCTGCCGCTGCTTTTGCCGATCCAACGTCCTTCGGGTGTGGCCAGCGTACATTCGATGGTGTCGTGCGTGACGTTGCCGTTGGGCATGCGAGTGTGGAGAAACACGAAGAGGTTGCTGTAGCGGTAGTTCTCCAAATGACGTAAGCCGATGCCGAAACGGTAAAGGCTGACGGTGTCGTTGATGTCGACGTCGAAGGCCACACGGTCCTCTTGTCGCCACTCGGCTTCGGGGATGACGGTGCGTTTGTTGAACGACTCGCTGGTGCAGCTCGCAAAAAACAATAAAACTAACAGAAAAGCCGTCATTGCGGGCTTGACCCGCAATCTCCCGTGCAGAAGAGGTTGTACTAATGCACGGGTGATGGCGGATGTTCCTCCGCCATGACGGCTTTTTGTAATGGTTATGTTTTTATTCATATAATGTTTCTTTAATCAGTCACTCATTTTCTTAAGGTCGGCCTCTCTGTAGCCTTCGTTGGTGTTGGTCTGGGCTTCCTTCGTAACGGCATAGTCTTCCAGTTTCGCAGGTTTCTGCCCCTTCTTGTTCATGGCGATGATGTCCTTCACCTTGGCTACGGGAATGGCCATGATGTTATTCTTGTCCGTGGTATAGGAATACCACATGATGCCTTTGAAGACGTCGTTTTTCTGGTGCACGGCGTCGCCACTCTCGAAGTGCAGCACGATGTTGGGGTCGGAGAAGGCTTTCAAGGCTTCCACATAGGCTTCATATTCGTAGTTGAGGCAGCACTTCAGTTTGCCGCACATGCCAGCCAGTTTCTGGGGGTTGGGAGAAAGCTGCTGCACGCGGGCCACATTGGTGGTCACCGATTGGAAGTCGGTAATCCAAGAGGCGCAGCACAACTCGCGTCCGCAAGAGCCGAGGCCGCCGAGCTTGGCCGACTCCTGGCGCACGCCGATTTGTCGCATCTCGATGCGGATGTGGAACTCTTCGGCCAGTTTTTTGATGAGTTCGCGGAAGTCGACGCGGCCATCGGCGGTGTAGTAGAAGATGGCCTTGGTCTTGTCGCCTTGGTACTCCACGTCGTTGAGTTTCATCTCCAGTCCGAGGTTGTCGATGATGGTACGGGTACGTGCCAAAGTGCTGTCTTCCAATTGGATGGCCGACAAAAACTTCTCCACGTCGTTCACTCTGGCGCGGCGGTAAATCTTCTTCATCTCCTCCAAAGGAGTGCGGAAGCGTTTGCGCTTCATCTGGCGTTTCACAATCTCGCCCAACAGGGTGACGATGCCGATGTCGTGCCCGATGGCGGTCTCCACGGCGACAAACTCGCCCACTTCCAACTCCAAATCTTCAGGATAGGTAAAATAGTCCTTCCTGTCGTTCTTGAAACGCACCTCGGCCAGACGTACCTCGCCTTTCACCTCTTGGTTTTCGTAGTCTTTCAACCAGTCGAACTGGCTCAGCTTGCAACGGCCGCATGAGAGCACCTTTTGACCAGTATTGTAGGTCGTTCCAAGGGTACATCCGCGGTTGAGTAGTTGTCCGTCAATGCTTTTAATATCGTTTTTCGGTTGATTTTCAGTCATTTGATAAAATGGATTAGGTAAATATGTATAAATTGCAAAAATACAAAAAATATTGTTTACCTTTGCACTCTGATATAACATCGCTGAAAATCATATTATTGTCCAATAAAAATTAGAAAAATGAAAAAAGGTATTATCGTCATCCTCGCCCTCGTCGTCCTTGCGGTCGTATGGGGTGTTAGCATTTACAACGGATTGGTTACCAAGCAAGAAGGCGTTGAAAAAGCCATCGGTAACGTGCAGACGGCATTCCAGAAACGCGCCGACCTGATCCCGAACCTCGTCGCCACGGTGAAGAACTACGCCGAGTATGAGCAAGGCACCTTGACGGCTGTCGTCGAAGCTCGCGCCAAGGCCACTTCGGTCACCCTTGACCCGAGCAACCTCACCGAGGAAAGCGTGAAAGCCTACATGAACGCCCAGAACGAGTTGTCGGGCGCCCTGTCGCGCTTGCTTGTCACGGTGGAGCAGTACCCCGACCTGAAAGCCAACCAGAACTACCTCGACCTGCAGTCGCAACTGGAAGGCTGCGAAAACGGCATCGCCAACGCGAGACGCGAATGGCAGGAAGCCGTGAGGGTCTACAACACCTCTGTGCGCCGCTTCCCCGCCAACGTCATCGCAGGCATGTTCGGCTTCGAGAAGTCGCCTTATTTTGAGGCTTCCGAAGGTGCCGAGAAGGCTCCCGACGTGAAAGGGCTGTTTGAATAAAAATCAAAAAATTCTTGCGTCGTTTTTTCCAAACGCATATTTTTGTGCCTTTTAATTGACGCAAATATGTGTGGAATAGTTGCTTACGTAGGCCGGCAAGAGGCCTATCCCATTCTCATCGAGGGCTTGAAGCGCCTCGAATATCGTGGCTACGACAGCGCCGGCGTGGCGCTGCTCAACGAGGCTAACGAACTCAACGTTTATAAAGCAAAAGGAAAGGTCTCCGACTTGGAGGCCTTTGCTTCTTCCAAGGATGTCAGCGGTCATATCGGCATCGCCCACACCCGTTGGGCCACCCACGGCGAGCCCAACCAGGTGAACGCCCACCCGCATATGTCGCAATCGGGTCGCATCGCCTTGATTCACAACGGCATCATCGAAAACTACCTTAGCCTCCGTAAGGAACTGGAGAAACGTGGTTTCACCTTCAAGTCGTCGACTGACACGGAGGTGCTCACCAACCTCATTGAAGACGTGCAGCAGAGCGAGCATGTCGACCTCTTCGAGGCCGTGCGCATCGCCCTTAACCACGTGGTGGGTGCCTATGCCATTGCTATCGTGGAGAAAGGTCACCCCGACGAACTGATTGCCGCCCGTAAGGGCAGTCCCATGGTCATCGGCATCGGCGAGGATGAGTATTACATCGCCTCCGACGCCACGCCCATCGTGGGTCGCACACAAAAAGTGGTCTACCTTGAAGATGAGCAAGTGGTCCGTATCAAGTTAGGCGAGGAGCTGCACATCAAGACCATCCAGGACGTGGAGGCCATGCCTTACGTGCAAGAGCTGAAGATGAACCTCGACAGCATCGAGAAGGCCGGCTTCGACCACTTCATGATGAAGGAGATCTACGAGCAGCCCACCATCGTGCGCGACACCATGCGTGGCCGTCTGCATCCCGAGAGCAACACAGTGCGTCTCGGCGGCATCGCACAATACGAGAAGCAGCTGCTCTATGCCGACAATATCGTCTTCGTGGCTTGTGGTACTTCGTGGCACGCCAGCCTTGTAGGTAGCTATCTTATAGAGAAACTAGCCAAGATTCGCGTCAAGGTGGAGTATGCCTCTGAGTTCCGTTACCGCGACCCCGTGGTCACGCCGCACGACGTGGTGATTGCCGTGTCGCAGTCGGGTGAGACCGCCGACACGCTGGCCGCTATCCAATTAGCGAAAGAGAAAGGCGCCGTGGTGTTAGGCATCTGCAACGTCATCGGCTCGTCCATCTCGAGAGCCACCGATGCGGGCATTTACACTCACGCAGGCCCAGAAATCGGCGTGGCATCCACCAAAGCCTTCACCTCGCAGGTGACGGTGATGGCCATGCTGGCCTTGCGTCTCGCCGAGCTGAAAGGCTCGATGAAAGACGAGGAACGTCTTGAATTCATACAAGAGCTGGACCGCATTCCCGATAAGATACAATGGACCCTCGACCACAGCGGCCATGTGAAGGACATCGCCGAGAAATATAAGGATGTGCATAACATGTTGTATCTCGGCCGTCTGCAGAACTATCCCGTGGCCCTCGAAGGCGCCTTGAAGCTGAAGGAAATCTCCTACATCCATGCCGAAGGTTATCCTGCCGCTGAGATGAAACACGGTCCCATCGCCTTGATTGACAAGGATATGCCAGTGGTCTTCATCGCCACCAACCACAGCACCTACGAGAAGGTGTTGAGCAACATCCAGGAGGTGAAAGCGCGCGACGGCAAGATCATTGCCATCGTTAGTGAGAAGGACGTGTTGGCCCGCAAGATGGCAGATTATGTCATCGAGATTCCTGAGACGGAGTGCCTCTATTCGCCGTTGTTGGCGACGGTGCCCTTGCAGATATTGGCCTACCACATCGCCGTGATGCGAGGTTGTAACGTCGACCAGCCGCGCAATCTGGCGAAGTCGGTGACGGTGGAATAAACAGAAAAAGAGCAGCTCAACGAGCTGCTCTTTTTCTTCGTACCGAAGGCCGGGATCGAACCGGCACGAGTGTTACCTCATCGGTTTTTGAGACCGACGCGTCTACCGATTCCGCCACTTCGGCATGTGCTTCATCGCGTCAAACGCGGCTGCAAAAATACGGGTGAGTAAAATTTTCTCTTTTTTGTCTTGTCCGCTCGAAGAAAATCCCTAATTTTGCAGCCCGAAAATCACTCTAAAACGCCTTCAAAATGTCAGGAAAATTCGTTTCCATTTTCGCCGGTAGAGCCACCAAGGACTTGGGCTCCAAGATAGCCGAAGCCTATGGCACTCAACTAGGTAAGTCGCAAGTCGTCGTCTTCTCCGACGGCGAGTTCCAACCTTCTTACGAGGAGAGCATCCGTGGCCATCACGTGTTTATCGTTCAGTCCACCATGCCCTCTACTGACAACCTGATGGAGCTTTTGCTCATGATTGACGCCGCCAAGCGTGCCTCGGCACACAAGGTCATCGCTGTGATACCCTATTTCGGATGGGCCCGTCAGGACCGTAAGGACCAGCCCCGCGTGAGCATCGGATCTAAGTTGGTAGCCAATATGCTGACCGCCGCTGGCGTGAACCGCATCATTACCCTCGACCTCCATGCCGACCAAATCCAAGGCTTCTTCGACATTCCCGTGGATGCCCTCTATGCCTCCAGTCTCTTCATCGACTACATCCAAAAGATGCAAATCGACGACTTGATGATGGCTTCGCCTGATGTCGGGGGCTCCAAGCGTGCTTCGGCATACGCCAAGCGTCTCGGCTGCGACCTCGCCATCTGCCACAAGCAACGCTCACGTGCCAACGTGGTGGATAGCATGACCCTCATTGGCGATGTGAAGGACAAAAACGTCATCCTTGTCGACGACATCATCGACACGGCTGGCACCATCGTCAAGGCAGGTCAGGTTTTGATGGACAACGGCGCCAAGAGCGTCCGCGCCTTCGCCACCCATGCCGTTTGCAGCGGTCCCGCCATGGAACGACTCGACAACTCGGTGTTCAGCGAGGTGGTGGTCACTGACTCCATCCCGTTGCCCGCCAACGCTTCCAAAAAAATCCACGTGGTGAGCACGGCTCCCTTGTTTGCCGATGTCATACACCGTGTGGAATCATACGAATCCATCAGTTCGTTGTTCAAATAGGAAAATAGACACGGGACAATATGACGAAAGACGTGTGACAATAAAAGTCCTAAGTCCCCAGTCCTAAAGTCCTCTGTCAAACTTAATAAACAATTAAACAAATCAACAATTAAACAATCAACACAATGAAAACTGTATCATTGAGCGGTTCTCTTCGCGAGAACGTAGGGAAAAAGGATACTAAGGCATTGCGTAATGCCGAAATGGTTCCATGTGTCATGTACGGTGCCGGTGAAGAACAAATCCACTTCGCCACTGCCGAGAAGAACTTCACCAAGATCCTCTTTACCCCTGAGACTTACATCATCGAATTCGATGTCAATGGCAAGACCTACAAGACCATCCTGCAAGACATTCAGTATCACCCTGTGACCGACAAGGTGTTGCACGCTGACTTCCTCATCGTGAAGGAAGACAAGCCGATCACCGTCACCCTGCCTATCGCCCTCGAAGGCTCGGCTACCGGTGTCATGCGTGGTGGCAAACCCAAGATGGGCATCAAGAAGGTGAAGGTCGCCGGTCTCATCAAAGACCTGCCTGACTACGTGAAGGTCAACATCAGCAACGTGAACATCAACGAAGCCATCAAGGTGAAGGACCTCGCTATCGAGAATGTCACGCCCGTTACCCCTGGCTACACCGTCATCTTCGCTGTCAACGCCTCCCGTGGCGCCGCCGCTGCCGAAGAAGAAGCCGCAGAATAATCATTTATTCACCCATACGAATAGGCCGTCTTCGGGCGGCCTATTTTTTAGTTTTTGGAATTTGCTTCGCAAAGGAATCAATCAAAAATCAATCAAAATACTCAAAGAAATATGTGCTTAAGAAAGATTTTTGAACGATTTCTTGGCCGTAGGCCAATCCCAAATAAGGAAACCAAAGAAGAAAACATGAAATACCTGATTGCCTGTTTGGGAAATATCGGCGCCGAGTACGACAACACCCGCCATAATATCGGCTTCAAGATTGCCGACCGCCTGGCGAAGGACCTGGAAGGCTCCTTCACCACAGGACGTTTGGCCCAGACCGCAGAAATGAAGTTCAAGGGTAAGACTTTGCTCGTCATCAAGCCGACCACCTATATGAACCTGAGCGGCAAGGCGGTGAAATACTGGCTGCAACAGGAGAAGATCCCGATAGAGAACCTGCTGGTCGTCAATGACGACATCGCACTGCCTCTGGGTACGTTGCGTCTCCGCAAACAGGGTGCCGATGGCGGCCACAACGGCTTGACCGACATCATCGAGAAGTTGGGTACCAATGTGTTTTGTCGTTTGCGTTTCGGCTTGGGCGATGACTTCCCGCGTGGCCGTCAGGTGGATTTCGTGCTGGGACAATGGAAGCCCTCAGAAGAGCCTATCGTCGACGAAAAAGTGGATCAAGCCGTCGAGATCATCAAGAGTTTTGTCACCCAAGGGGTGGACAGAACGATGAACCAGTATAATAAGAAGTGATGACTTTACGTCATTGCGAGGAGGAACGACGAAGCAATCTAGGGATGATACTTAATAATATAATGCCCCTAGACTGCTTCGTTCCTCGCAGTGACGTTAAACGTGGTGTTAAGCTTGGTCCTCCGCCTCCCTCGCCTTCTTTTCCTTCAAAGATCCTTCAAAAATATCGAAGCAGACGAATCTGCACTCCAACGGTCCGTTCCAAATCGGGATTTTGGCCGTGGGCTTCAGTCCCACATGGCGTAGCGCCACTGCGTCGTCGGTGATGAGCCAGCATTGGAAGCCTTGGAAGTTGTGCTTCAACGTGCTGCCGATTTCCTCATACAGTTTGTCGATGTCGTCTTCCTCCAGACGGTCGCCGTAGGGCGGGTTGATGATGACGATGCCACCGCCTTCGGGTGGGGTGAGGTCGTGCATGTCTTTCTTCATCAGGTGGATGTCGTGCTGCAAGTGGGCGTAATTAATGTTGCCCTCGGCGATGGCCACGGCCTTCGGTGAGCGGTCGGAAGCCCAGATCTCGTAGTCGAAATCACAAATCTTTTCATCGGCTTCTTGACGGATGCGTTGCCAAAGCTCGGCGTCGTAGTCGTCCCATTTCATGAAGCCCCACTGCTTGCGATAATAGCCCGGCGGTATCTTCATCGCGTACATCGCTGCCTCGATGGGAAGGGTGCCCGAGCCGCACATGCAGTCGAGGAAGTTGCAGTCGGCTTTCCAGCCCGAGAGTTGGATGAGGCCTGCCGCCAGCACCTCGTTCATCGGCGCCTTGTCGACTTGTTTGCGGTAGCCACGGTGGTGCAGGCTCTCGCCCGAGCTGTCGAAGAGGAGGGTCACCTTGTCCTCACGGATGTGAAGGCTGATGCGCAGGTCGGGGTTCAAGGTGTTGATGCTCGGACGGATGCCGTAGACGTCGCGAAACTGGTCGACGATGGCGTCTTTCATGCGTAGGCTGGCATATTGTGAGTGGGTGAAGAAGCGGCCACTCGTCACCGCGTCGATGCAGAAGGTCTGGTCGGTGCGGATGAGTTCGCACCAGTTGATTTCCTGCACTTTCTTGTATAGCTCGTCGTCATTTTTGGCGAAGAAGGTCTTGAATGGCTTCAGCACCTTGAGGGCGGTGCGCACCTCGTAGTTGATGCGGTACATCAGTTCCTTGTTGCCTTCGCAGATGACGGCGCGGTGCATGGGGCGCACGTTCTTGGCTCCCAAAGCCTTGATTTCCTTGACCAGCACGTCTTCGAGTCCGGCGGCGGTTTTGGTTATTAATTGGTAGTTGTCTTCCATGAGGGATAAATTTGTGGCAAAGATAATGTTTATTGTTGAATCGTTGCGCTGTTGAACCGTTTAATTGTTGGATCGATTAGAATTTCGTGGGGTGATACGGAAAATTTTACTAAATTTGCCGCCGCTTTATGCGAATCTTGAAATTTTTAAATTTTAAATCTTTAAATTTATATGAAGAAAGTATTAGGAATCATCGCGATGGCCATCATGGTTTCGGTGGGTCGCGTGTATGCCGATGAAGGCATGTGGCTCCCGATGTTCGTCGAGCGCCTGAACTATGTTGACATGCAGAAGATGGGGCTGCAACTGACCCCTGAAGAGCTTTACAGCATCAACCACAGCAG
>CADBZW010000031.1 GCA_902799345.1 uncultured Bacteroidia bacterium
CTTGATGACACCTAAGTTGGCGGTCTGCTCGCCCACGACGACCTTGCCCTTCAGGTAGACGCCGCCGCCGTTGTGGCCCGTGGGCACATTGTTGCGGCGGAGGTTGGCCGAGCCTTTCAGGTAAAGGGTGCCGTAGTCGTCGCCGCCGTTGTCGTTGACGTAGATGCCGCCGCCCGCGTTGCTGGCATGGTTGTACTGGATGAAGCCGTCGGAGAAGTTGACCACGCCGCGGTTGGCGTAGATGCCGCCGCCCTCCTCGGCCGTGTTGTACTCGATGTAGCTCAGCATCTCCGCCTTGGACGTCTGCTTCTCCATGTTGACGACGCCGTCGGCGCCGTTGGTGTAGATGCCGCCGCCTGCGGTGGAGGCCGTGTTGTATTGGATCTTGCCGCCCTTCACGGTGATGGAGCCGCCTGCGGAGTAGATGCCGCCGCCGAACTTGGCGCTGTTGGCGTAGCTGCTGGAGGCACCGCCGATGGTGGCGCCGTTCGACAGCGTGCAGGTGCCGCCATTCATGTAGATGCCACCGCCCATGCCGTCGTTGTCGGTATGGTTGCCGCTGATGCTGCCGCCCGAGAGGGTAGCCGTGCCACCGCCCATATAAAGACCGCCGCCATAGCTGGTGTTGCCTGTGGTCCTGTTGCCGTTGGCTGTGGTACCACCGATAGTGCCACCCGACATTGAGAGGGTGCCGCCACCTACATATATACCACCACCATTGTTCTTAGCTTTGTTGGTTTGGATAGCAGAGTTGGTACCACTGATAGTGATAGTACCGTTGCCCAGGTAGAGACCGCCACCGTCGTTGTTGGTGGCCGTGTTCGATTGCAGCTTGGCGTTGGTGAAGGTCACCGTGCCGTTGGCCATGTAGATGCCTCCGCCTGAGGTGGTCGCCGTATTGCTGCTGATCTTGGTGGCAGCGTCTTGGATGACCAAAGCGCCCATGTTGATATATGCGCCTGCACCATTGAGGGCTTTGTTGTTCGTCACTGTCGCACCGTTTTTGATGGTCGTCAGGTCGGTGGTATTAGGGACATTCACGTAGAAACCGCCGCCGTTTTGGGCCGCCTCGTTATAGGCGATAGTGCCGCCTTGTACCGTGACCGTGCCACCCGACACGAAGAAGCCGCCGCCATTGCCATTGTTGGCCTTGTTCACGCCGCTCACGTTGGTGGTGGTGCCAGCGGCATTGGTGAAGTTGAAGCTTTCGCAACCCACATTTCCTGCATTCATGGTGAGGTTTCCGCTCGCCACATGGATGCCGCCGCCGTCGTTGTCGGCCTTGTTGCCATAAAGCTTTGCCGTGCCTTCAACGATGACGTCGCACAAGCTACCATATTGCGGGTAATTAGCTTTCAAATTGTCACGTATGGACAACCCGCCACCGCTGCCGTTTATAGACTCGTTGTTGTAGACAAGTCCACCCTTGATGTCGACCGTGATGGTGCCGGCAGCACCGGTATGGGTGGCGGCATCAGGAAGGCTCGTATTGGTATAGGTATAGCCAATGGAACCATCCAGGATGGATGCATGGGCATATTTCTCAATATAAATGCCTGCGCCATAGCCACCTGTTGCCTGATTGCCATACACGGCGCCTCCACTGACAACCACATTACGTTTGTAGACACCGCTCCACACATTATAGGCAGGATTAGGCAAGGGATACTGTTCACTTTGGTATTCGTTGTTGTTTTTGTGCTTGTTGGCAGCACGGTCAAGAATGGCTATACCTCCACCGTATTTCGCGGTGTTGTTATACACATAGCCGCCGTCTTTGACCTCCATCCTGAATTCAGGGCTCAAGGGATTGCCGTCGGCATCCCAACCCACATCATTATGAGGGCTTACCAAGAAGTAGACGCCACCTCCCATATTACCTGCACTGTTACCATAGATTTTGGTGCCATTGCCGATGGTCAGGTTGGGAGCGGCACCCGGGTAGTTGTCGTGACCGCCACCATTAGGTTCGACATAGACACCGCCGCCATTACTACTGGCGCTATTATTGTAGATCTCGCAATTTGACAATTCGGCTGTACCGCTGATATAGAAAGCTCCAGCTGTAGTTGCAACATTGTTGTGCAGCTTGGTGCCACCGGTGATGATGATTTTGGTGCCGTTAGGCTGGTTTGACGGGATACCCGTGGCGTTCCACAGGATGGCGCCTCCTACTCCCATGGCCCTGTTCTCATACATCTCGCAGTTGCTCATCACCATGGTCGACTTGGTGTTTCCGTTGGTGCGGAAGATTCCACCGGGGTCTGACGGGTTGATGTGATGCTCCGAACCGATCTGCATGTTGTGGTAGAACTTCACCCTTGTAAACTGGAACGCATGCCAGTCGGAACCAGACGTTAAGAACACCGTTGGACCTTGGTTTCCCCTAAATTCGACGTCCTGCATGACAAAGCTCAATGACGCATCACTACCTGAGCCACAATAGAAAGCAGCGCCGTGATCCAAAGTGAAGCAGTTCTGCACGATGGACTTGTACATTTCAAATTTACCATTGGCATGGAAAGCACGCCCCTTCATACTGTTGCTCTTCCATTCGGTACGGCCGTCAAGATCCGTGTTGAAGACCGCTCCACCGTCGACGGTCAGCGTGTAGGTCTTCGTGGAATTGACTTTCATCGTTGACTGGTTGTCGACATTGAACATCCAGTCGTAGCTTGCGGCTTTTTTCAAGGTGCGGTTGCCGTTGCTGGCATTCAAGTTCAGTGTCGCGCCAGTGATTGATTTTATGGTTCCGAGAAAGAGGACTGCAGCCGAGTTCTGGAAATTGATAGTCACCGTGCCGCTTTTGGCGTTGAGGTTGCCAACATAGGAATAGGTCTTGTTGTGGAAGGCATCGCTGGTGTTATTACAGGTAACCTTGAACTTATTTCCTGAAGAGGTCGTTACCGTGTAGGTTCTCCCGGCGGTCAAATCGCCTTCCCAGACATCCTTGAAGTTGGCTTGGTAGGTGTCGGCTGCCGAAACGGTGAAAGAGTATTCTCTTTCCGTGGAGACTGTGGTCCCGCTCTTTGTCCAATTGAGGAAGCCATATCCATCAGAGGGGTCTGTCTGCACCTTGCATAGGGCACCTACGCCGACTTCCACCGTTGCTGTGGTTCCATATTCCGTCCAAGACCATCCGTTATAGATGCGCACCCGGCCTGCCGTTGCCGGGCTGGCAGTAGCCTTGATGGTCTTGTGGCTTGTCGTGTAGTTGGCCTTCAAGGTGTGGACGTCTTGCACAACTACGGAATAGTTATAATTTTGGCTAATCACATTGGAGCCTTCGGTCCAATTGACGAAATAGTGCGTGTTGTCATTGGGATTGGACTGTACAGTGCAAGTGCCACCCACGCCTATGTTTTTAGTTATGGTCGAGGTGGACCAATCACTCCATTCAACTCCATTGTGGACCCTGATCTTGCCGCCCGACTGCACCTGCACGGTGACTGCCTTGTAGGATGTCGTGAAATTGGCGATATAGTCCCTGTTATCCTCAACTTTATAAGACGCAGTGGCGTTGGAAGCGGATGAGGAAGAGTTGACGGTATAATACATCCAATACTTGCCAGAAGCGGGTGTTGAAACGAGCTGAACGGTGGCTCCCACTCCAACCTTGTAGGTCTGATACGAGGTGGAAGTGATGGTCTTGTCGGCAAAGGGGCCTGACAAGACCACATTACCATAGTTGGCGGTATTCACCTTGACTCTGATGTTTTTGTAAGAATTGGTGAAATTCGCTTTGTAAGTGAGGTTTGACGCGGGTACGGTACGCGTGTAGACATAGGTGGTCTGCGTTGCTGTTCCCGTATAGTTCACGAAATATCTGTTTGATGCCGGTGTTGCCGTCAGCGTGATGGTGGCACCTTGTCCGACCGTCACAGCGGTGTTGCTTGTTGTGCTAATCTCCTGGGCACCGAACGGACCAGAGATTTTCACGGAGCCGTAGCTTGCATTGTTCACACTTAGGTTCACCGTACGTGCCGTGGTGGTGACATTCAATGTGTAGGTACGGTTCTGTGCAACCGTCCATGAGGGAGCATAGGTAGGCTGAGTGTCGTATCCCGTCCAACTCACGAAGTAATGGGAGTCATCATTAGGATAACCAGCGATTTGTATTACCTTGCCGTCGGCAACAGTAACAGTTTTTGTGCTGGTGTAATAGCCTCCTGCACCCTGGTTCCAACTTCCCCATGATCCATCGGTATTCTTAATTCTATAGCGGAATTTACCACCCGTTTGGGTCTTCAACGTAATGGTGCGATTGGCAGCCATTGCGGAAACGGCTGAAAAACTCAGAAATGCCATAATGAGCATTACTACCCAAGTGTTGGCCCTTGTTAGTTTTCGAATTGTTTTCATCGATTCGTACTGATTTGATTATTCGACTTTTGTTTGATTTATTTTGATTTCTTCATTTTCAACAGATAAGCACCGCACAAGGCCGAGAGCAGCAGTATGCCATTGCCGGCAGGGGCGTACCAGTCGGTTCCTAAGCCATAGTCGCTCGGAAGGTTGATGAACACGGCGGGGTCCTCGGGCTCACGGTAGTTTTCGTCACCATCCATCATGAACACCTGGGCGCGCATAGGGACCGCCAAGGTGAGGAATAAAGTGAATATGAGTAGTTTCTTTTTCATGGTTTCTTAGTTCAAAATGATTTTCTGGGTTCTCGTTCCGTTGTTGTTGGTCAACCTCAGCACATACACGCCTGCCGTCACGTTGGGCAGCGCCGTCATGGTTTGGCTGTCGTTGAGGGTGGCCGAGTGTAGGCATCGGCCCGTCACGTCGAACAGCTGAAGCGTGCCTTCGCCGTTGACGACCAGGTTGCCGTTGCTGACAAAGGCGAAAGAGCCTGCCGAAGGATCGTCATTATATTCGTCAATGTCTTTCCAGTTGCCTATCACAATCTTGAACCTCGACTTGTATTGCTCGGGGTCGCTCTCGAACACATAGCTGCCGTTGGCCAGCATGTCAGTGCGCGTGCCTGCGATATTGTCCACCAAGGTCAACGCCTCAAAGTCGGCATTGGCGGTCTCCCAGCTGAGCGTGTAGGTGCCGGCCTCCGAGGCTTCGAACCACAGTGGCTGGTAGTCTTCCACCTCGCTGCGGAACAGGATGGCATAGTCCTCGGTGCCATGATGCAGATAGAGCCAGCCCTTGCAGGTGTTGGCACGCAGCTTCTCGGCGCCTTCGTCCGTGTCGCGACCTAACTCGAGCACCGCCACATCGGAGTTGCCCTCGTCGTCGGTCACCGTCAAGTTGACCAGTGGGAAGGCCGGCTGCTCGCCGCGGAAGGGCGAGGTGCTGTTGGTGCTCCGCATGGTGTTCTTGAAGGTGGCAGTGGCGTTGTAGGAGCCCCCGGTCCGCCTGATCAAGAATCCTTGGTGCGGATGGAGCATGCCGTCGGCCGAACGCGAGCCTTTCGAGGAGCCCGACTTGTATTGTATATAGCTTCCTACCTCCGGGTCGTACACCGCGTAGGTCGGCTCCGCGTCGCTTTTCGAGGCGTTCAGGCCGCTGTTGGCATTGTCATTGATAAAGGCGTGGAAATCCAAGTAGCTCTGGTAGGGGTTGCCCAAAAGGTTGTAGCCCAAAAGTCCGGCCCATGCATTGTCCTCGTTATAGGTGACGTCCTGCACGGTCACCGTGCCCGAGCCGTTGTTGAGCGTTCCCTTGTTTTGGAGCAGCTGGTCCTTGTCGATGCTGGCCAGGTAACCCTTGCCGGGGACGAGGTAGGTCTCGTTGCCGTTGCCGCCTGTGCCGTTGCCGATATAGGTGATGGGGGTCGTCGTGGAGTTCATGTGCCAGTGGCTGTTCGTGTTGCGCTTCATGTTGAGCCAGTGGTATTCCGGCTCGTAGAAGGCGTAGAGGTCTACCTTGTTGATGTTGGGCATGTCGCTCGGGAACAAGGCGTTGTCTTCATTGCCGCTGAAGGTGACGTTGCAGGGGTTCTCGGCCCAACTGAACTGAACATAGTCAGAGCCATAGTTGAATCCGATGGCGCTACTGGTCAGCGAGGAGCTGATGAAGTGCCAGCGCGCTTCGGTCCCCACTTTCAGCGTCTGGCTGGTGTAGGCGGTGAGGCTGTTGTTGGCCGCTTGCAGCAGCGTGGCGTCCTCGTCGATGTAGAGCTTGACGTCGGCGTTGTTATTGACACTGGCGGTTTCATCGGTGCCTGCGGCGTTTTTGGGGCTTGCGTAGAGCCAGAGTGTCCCGCCACCGCTGAGGGTATTGTAGTCCGTAATCATGCGGTTGAGGCTGGCCTTGTAATGGATGAACAACCCGTCGGGCGAGGCAGCGCAGCTCATGCCTTTCATCTTGTGGATGGGGTAGTCGTCGTTGATGTTGCCTCCGATGTAGGTCGTGTTGTTGTAGTCGTAGCTGTATCCGCCAGCCGTGCTGCGTTTCCAGAAGGCGTAGTCGCTGTTGGTTCCCTGGGCGCTCACCCAGTTGTTGAGTTTCTCGGTCAGGGTCTTGCCCGTGCTGCCCACGAGGTTGTCGTTGGGCCTGTTATATAGATAAGGTGCGTCGACGACTTTGTAGGTGTCGCTGGTGGCGCTTCCCGTGTGCACTATCGTCGATGGCACGTCGCCGGAGAATGTCAGCGGCGTATAGCAGTCGGTGATGGAGTTTTCGTTGTCGCCGGCCAGCTGGCCGAAGTTGGCACCCGTGAGTTCCTGTGTGCGGCTGAAACGCACGTAGCAGTTCTGCACCGTGCCGTCGTTCTCGGCCACGAGGCCGCCGACGTATTTGGCGTTGGCGCCGCTTTCGCCGCTGTATTCGAACAGCGGGTTGGCGAAACTGTTGTAGAGGTCGCCGCCGTTGTCGCCGACGAGGCCGCCCATCTTGAAGCCTATCAGCTCGGAGGCTGAATAGCTCGAGTGCACGGCTCCTTCGCTGCTGCCCACCAGGCCGCCCATGACGGTATTGGCCTGTTGCGTCTCGAGTTCAGCGCTGGAGGTGCAGCCGCTTACCGTGGCGTTGCTCCCCAGGTTGGCCACCAGGCTTCCCATGACAAAGTCGGTGACCAACTGCGAGGTCATGGAACTGTAGTTGGCGTCCTTGAGATACACGTTCTTTATGCTCCCGCCATTCGACACGTTGCCGAACAAGGCGAGGTCGCTGCCTGTCTGGGTGGCACCGGACATGCCGAGATAGTTGCAGGAGACACCCGAAATGGTGTGCCCGTTGCCGTCGAAGGTCCCAGTGAAGGTCTTCCCGGTGAAGGCGACTGGCACCCAGCTGTGGGCACTCATGTCGACATCGGCCGTAAGCGTCACGTCAATTTCGCTGTGGTCGTCCGTGACGCCGTTCAGGTTGTTCACGTACGAGATCAGCCAGGCCAGGCCTTCGTTCGTGCTGATGGTCACATTGTTGCCGCTGACGGTGAAGCCACTAGCAGGCTGTGAGGTCACTGCCTGTACCCATGTGGTGCCCGAAAGGTAGATATGGTTGTAGTCGTAGGGGTCTACGGTCTGGTGTACCGTGGTGTAAATCTCGGCGTCGTCGAAGACCACACCGTCCATGTCACCTCCCGCGAGGAAGCTGTCAAGATAGTCGTAGCTCGTACTGCTGTAGGCACAGTAGATGACCGGCACGAAGTTGCGCGGAACGCTGAAGCCCACGTGTGAGCTGCTGCTCAAGCCGTCTTCAATCAAGGTGATGACATCACGGTGGGGGCTGCTGGCGCTGGCCACCGGATTGGGCAGGTAGATGTTGTTGCGGTTGTTGTGGTCAGGCTCTCCGGCGACGTATTCGTAGGAACTGCCTGCGTAGTTGTCTTCCGCCGTGATCACGCTGGCGGCCTTGGAGGCCTCACCTATCTCGACAACGCCTGCCAGATAGACGCCGCCGCCCAGGTTTCCTGCGGGGACGTGGTTGCCTGTCAGCTTGGCCGTGCCTTTCATCGTCAACTTGCCCGAGGCAGGGATGTAGATGCCGCCGCCTTGATGTGAGGCCGTGTTGTCCTTGATGACGCCGTTGCTGAAGTTGACGGTGCCGCCGTTGGCGTAGATGCCACCGCCGTTCACTGCCGAATTCTGCTTCAGGATCTCCGTGGTTGTGGTCGTGGCGCTCACGTTGACCGTGCCGCCGTTGGCATAGATGCCGCCGCCGTTGCCCGTGGCCGTGTTGCTGGTGAGGGTGGAGTTGGTCTGCACCGTGATCTTGCCGTTCTTGACGAAGACGCCGCCGCCGTTGATGGCCTTATTGTGGTCCACCTTGGCCGCGTTCTTGAGGGTGGTGCCGTCGGTGCCGGTCTGGTCGACGTACACGCCGCCGCCGTCGCCGCTCTCGGCCAGGTTGTAGCTGATTTCTGCAGTGTTGTCCGAGCTACCGATGTCGACCTTGGCCGACGCGCCCGTGACGTACACGCCTCCGCCGTTGCCGGTGGTGGCTTTATTACCCAAACTCTCCTGGTTATCGGTATCATAGCCGCCAATGGTGCCTGCGGTCATGCTGAAGGTGCCGTTGTTCACGTAGATGCCGCCGCCATTCGTCTTGGCCGTGTTCTTGGTGACGGTCGTGCCCGACTCGATGGTGACGTTGCCAGCAGCGTAGATGCCGCCGCCGTTGCCGTTGGTGGCATTGTTGGCGCTGATAGCGGCATCGGTGGCCGTCACCGTCCCAAGTGCGTAGATGCCGCCGCCGTCGCCCGACGTGGCCTCGTTGTTGTTCACTTGCACATTCGCTCCGTTGACGGTGAGTGTGCCGAGGGCGATGTAGGCACCGCCGCCGTTCGTCGCCTGGTTGTTCAACACCTTGGCCGCGCTTCTGATCTTGGTCTCCGTGTTGGCCGCCGTGCTGACGTAGAAGCCTCCGCCTCGGCCCGAAAGCGCCTTGTTGTATCTTACATAGCCGCCACTGACATCGACGGTGGAGGAAGAGCCTGTCACGTAGAAGCCGCCGCCGTCGCCCGTGTCGGTGCCCGACTTGGTGGCCTTGTTGTATTGCACATAGCCGCCCGACATGGTGAAATTGCCGCCCGCCACATACACGCCGCCGCCGTTGCCGGCCTTGGCCTCGTTCACGCCGCTCACGCCGTTGGTGGTGGTGCCGGCCGCATCGGTGAAGTTGAACGTGTTGCAGCCGATTTGGCCGTTGCTTATGGAGAAGTTGCCGTTTCCCACATACACGCCGCCGCCGTCGTTGTCGGCGGAGTTGCCGTATATCTTTGCGTTGGCGTTGTTTACATTGCAGTTGCACACGCTGCCGTAAGTGGGATAGCTGGCCTTGACTTGGTCGGTGATGTAGATACCTCCGCCCGAGCCTCCTTTCGCATAGTTTTTGTAGATTACACCGCCTGAAACGGTGACGTTCATCGTGCCTGCGTAGCTTGTTCCAGTTCCGGAATCAGGCAGGTTCGAATTAGTATAGTTATAGCCGATAGATCCGTCAAGGATACTGTTGTTTACCGCCTTTTTGATATAGATACCGGCTCCATAGCAACCCGTCCCTTGGGTTTGGTTGTCGTAGACGGTCCCACCCGTGATGTTGACAGTGCGTCTGTAGACACCGCTCCATTTGTTGTAGGATCCATCATTTGAGTTGGTGTTTTTGTGCTTGTTGGCGGCTTCGTCGTAGATGGCGATGCCAGCGCCCCATTTGGCCTTGTTGCCGTAGATGTGTCCGCCCTCTTCGACGACCAGCTTGAACTCAGGGCTGATGGGATTGTTGTTGGCGTCCCATCCCACGTCGTTATGTGGTTGGACGAAAAAGAAGATGCCACCGCCGTAGGTAGCAGCAGTGTTGTTATGGATTTTCGTGCCGTTGCCGATGGTAATCGAAGGCGCCGTGCCGGGGTATTCCGGATGGCCGCCACCATTGGGCATCACTTCCAGACCTCCGCCGCGGCCTCCCGCCTCATTGTTGTAAATCTCGCAGTTCGAGAACTTGCCGATGCCGCTTACTTCGACACCCCCTCCATTGCCACGTGCAATGTTGTCGTGGATTTTTGTGTTGTCGGTGATGGTGAGTGTGGTGGCGTCGGCGCCTGTAGCGACTCCTGTCGCATTCCACAGGATGGCCGCCCCGTTTCCCTTGGCTTCGTTCTCGTATATCTCGCAGCCGCTCAATTTGAGCGACGACATCGTGTTGCCGTTGGTGCGGATGATACCGCCTGCATCGGTAGTCGTAATAGAAGGCTCTTGGGCGGGGCCGACTTGCATGCAGTGGTACACCTTCACATTGGTCCATGTGATGTTGTGGAAATCATTACCTGTAATAATGAGAACAGACGGCCCTTGCATGCCTTTGATTTCCACGTTTTGCAGGGTGGCGTTCTTATGGTTCTCTCTGCCTGAGTTGAAACGGATTGATGGTGCATGCCCACTAAAAAAAGAATTCTGCAAAACGGTTTTCTTCATGGTCAAGGCGCCTTGCACATGCATCATGGTGCCACTATAGCTGGTGGTGGTCCATTTGGTTCTGCCGTCACCTGCTGTTGCAAACGTCGAGCCGCCGTCCAAGGTGAGCGTGTTGGAGTTGGCGGTGTTGATGTTCATCGTGGCATCAGTATCCACATTGAACATATAATTGTAAGTTGCTGCTCGCTTAAGGGTCCTGTTGCCGTTGACGGTGACATTGACCGTTGAAGTTCCACCTGCCTTAACGGTTCCCTTCATCAACACGGTGCTGGTGTTGTTGAAGGCGAGCGTGACCGTTCCGCTTGGGGCGGTCACATTGCCGATGTATTTGTAAAACTGGTTGTGGTAAGTAGAGCCACTGCACGCCACCTTGAAGATTTCACTGTTCTCAGAAGTGATGGTATAGGTATTACTCGAGACCTTATCCAAGGTTCCAGTCCATGTGTCTGACCAGAAGTAAGCGGTTAACGTACGGGCTTGATCCATTGTGAATGTATAGGAAGCGGAGGTTGAGGATTCAGGGCCGCCATTCCATTTAACGAATCCATGACCGCTCGCTGCCGTTGCCTTCACGGTCACATGGGCCCCCTCGCCTACTGTAGTCGAGATGGTTCCACCACCAGTCCCGGTCACGATCGCCACAGGCCCCGATATTGACACATTGCCATAATCCGTTTGATTGGGCTTTGCCTTTAGTGTATAACCTGTAGTGGTGAAGTGGGCCGTAAAATTCCAGTCGGCAGTCGGTTTGACAGTAGTCGAGTAATTGTATATAGTTGACGACCCAGTTCCAGAATTAGCCCATTTTACAAAGTAATACGTACTAGTTGCGTCAGGATTTGGTGTGGCTTGCATTTGGAATCTTCTGCCTGATGCCACATTGAGAGTAACATAAGATGTTGATGTGGAATAACTAGACCAGCTACTTGAAGTTGCACTAGCACCAGTTGGTGTATAAATGCCAGTTCCAACACCCGTTTCAATTCTATACCTAAATCTTCCACCGGTTTGCGTTTTTAGCTTTATCGTATAAGCCCAAGTCTCACCCGCCGCTCCCATCAGGCAAAGGAGCAGGGTCATTAATATAATAAGGTGTGTCCTATTTGTGCGTATAGGTTGCTTCATTCGTTTCCTATTGTTTTTCCTATTTTGTACTTGCCATTATCTTATCAACACCCTGCCTTTGGTGGCATAATGCAAACTCGCAGATTCCCATCCATTTGATACTCAAATAGATAGAAAACTGCCACCTAAACAGGATGAGTCGGTGCAAAAGTACTGCCTTTGCAAGGGAAAAGCCCTTAAAGGCCGTTGCGTAATTGATAATGGAGTATTGTAAATTTTACAATATAATGAAGGAAAAACAAAAAAGGCTCCCGGGCGGGAACCTCTATCTTTTCCAAACCGACAGAAGGAAGGAACAAAAACAGAAAACGTCAAGATTTATCTTTTAGCCAGTAAATCTGTCGCCGAAGTATCGTCGTTTCGATTGTTCCAAAAAGCAAGGATAAATATTGTCTTGTCGTCGTGGCAATAGATGATGGAAGATTTCCGCATATGTAATATCCTTACTTCTTTGCCTTGATAAAACAAATCTTTATATCGCATTCCAGAATCAGGGAAGGAACATAATTGGACAACACGTTGTTGAACTTCGCCATACAACTTTTCCGCCGACCTTGTCCCAAATTCTTGGAACACATACGACAGTGTTTCGGCAAATTCCTTCTCTGCTTGATTATGCCAACGATGCTTCAAAGCCATAACGTGCACGAATTTTCGAGAACACCTCGTCTCCATCAACGAGTTCAGCCGTTCCATCCTCAAGACTTTCCAGCCGCTCCTTAACAAGGGCATACATTTCGTCCTCGCTATAGGAGCATGGAATCTTTGGATCCTGTTGAACTGATACACTCATCAAGATGGACTCCATCTGTTCTTCCAGCCAATGCTGCAAATCATCATCATTAGGAAACAAGGGCTTAACCCGTTCCATCAAACGATCATTGATATGGATTGTTCGTATACACATCTTACATTCGGTTTCTTGCCTGCAAAAATACAAAAAAAACAAAACACCGCAAGGTTTTGTCATGACTCCTCGGGGCGTACGGTCAGCTGCTGCTCGACCACCTGGGCGTATTCCTTGATGAAATTGTAGCCCAAGACTATGGAAATGCGGCGCAACAAGTCGATGTCGAGGGAACGTTTCTTGAGGATACGGTTGAAGTTGCCCGGGTCGCAATGCACCTTGCGGGCCAGCCACGCCTCACTGCGTTCCTGTTCCTTCAACACGCTCTTGATGGCTTCGCCGAAATCGTATTCTTGTGTTTCCATAGGCTTTCCAAACCGACGTGCAAAGATAAGGAATTTTTCCCAGCCATGAGCAGCAAAGCCATGAAAAAGGCGAACAGCGTGGCGCCGGCCTGCGTCTCCAAGGTGTCCTCGGGAAACATCGACAGCAGCATGATGGTGAGGAACACCATATATAAATAGGTGTGGTTTCGGCGCGAGGCGCACCATGGATAGAGCAGCACGAAGAGGAAGAAGGCCAAACCCACCAACCCAAAAGCCACGGCGATGGCTAGGTATTGGTTGTGGGCGCGGAAGCGGAACGCTTCGTTCAAGGGAGAGTGCAGCTCATCGTAAGCCTGCGCGAAAGCCTGCGGCACATCGCCGGTGCCCACGCCAAACCACGGGTGCTGCCCGATGAGGTGGAACGACGCCCTCGTGTACTCGATGCGCTGCGAGAGCGAGCCGCCGTTGGGGTTGTTGTAGCGACGGTAGAGGTTGTATTCGAACAAGGTCGACGACAGGCGCGCCCGCAGGCCCGGATGCTTCCAGTTGTTGTAGTTGGCAATGCCTTGCTCTATGTTGTGGATGTCGTCGTCGGTCAAAGCCATCACGCCTTGGGCGTCCTTGCGGAGGTCCTTGGAGGTGAGGTAACGCGCCAAGGTGGCCTCCAGGGTGACATCGAGGGGCAACGTACTGCGTAGGGACCAGGACTCCTGTAGCTCCTTGCGGCAGTAGTACAGGCCCACATAACGGCCGTCTTCAACGGGGTTGTGGATGGTGTCGTGCCAATAGTCGTTGCCTTGGGCGGTTTTCTGCTCAAGGGTGGCGAAGTCGACAGGCTCCACCTTCAGCATGGGCTTCACCTGATGCCATACGGCGAAGAAGGCGACGCCTATCATCACCAATGCCGTGGCGCCCACGGCGATGCGCCAGCCCCTACCCTGCTTCCAACGCAGGAAGGCATAGACGGCAGAGACGAGGACGACCGCAGCGAGAATCACGTAGCCCGAGAGGGACTCGAAGATGTAGATTTGGTAGACGAACCAGAATATCAGGAAAAACTGGAGGAAACGATCAACGGCCACTTTTACGCCAAAGGCTGGGACTGTTTGAGCCGGCCCTTCGACAGGCTCAGGGACCTGGTTTTTATGGGTGACAAGGTAATACCCACAGATGGCGGTGCAGAAGACGATATTGAGGCAGAAACGGATGTGGCTGATGAAATGCGAGATCTCGCGGACGTCGTCGTAATCGTGGCACCAATAGGACACGCTGCTGAACAAGGTGGCGACGAAGACCGACAGCACATAGACGAGCATGACGAAGTCGAAACGCTTGCGGTCCAGCGGCTCCATGCCCGACAGCACGAGAGGCATGACGAGGATGGGCAGCTTGACGCGGAGGTCCTTCATGGCATAGTCGAAGTCGGAGGTCCAGAGGAGGCCGACGACGTGCATGAGGTAGAAGGCGACGAGGAGGACAGCGGCTTTGTTCTGCCAAAAGCGGGAGAGCTTGGACTTGAACCCTCTATCCGTCATGGCGGACAGCGATCCGCCATCTCCCATGCGATGGGTTGTCTCCATTCGCTTAGGAGATTGCGGGTCAGGCCCGCAATGACGGGCAGGGATAAGAGCGTCAATCAACCAGACGGCGACCAGCCAGAACTGCGACATGCCCATGAGGAAGGGCGAGAGGGTGAGTCCCACCGCCACCATGAGCAGGCCGAGGAGGTAGGCTTGGTTGATATAGGGTCGTATGGTAGTCGGCCAGGTCATCACTTGCCGCCCAGGATGCTGTGGTATTCGTCCTTACCGTTGGTGTTGAGCAGGATCTCGAAGGCGCGTTGCAGGTCGGGGTCGTCGTTCAAGTTGGCGACGATGCGACCTTTCTGGTAGTAGTAACGTCCCACGATCTCGGAGCGCAGCAGTTCTTCGATGTCCTTGCGGTTGTTGAGGAGGTCGTTCTCCTTCTCAGCGGCGAAGTTCTTCTCCAGCTGGTCGATCTGCGGCTGTATCTTGTCGAGATAGCCTTCGTCCTTGGCGGTTTTCTTCAGCTTCTCGATGGCTTTCTCGCTCTCGGTGGTGTAACTGAAGTTCTTGTCCTTCACGAACTTCATGAAGTCCTGGTAGGTGGCTTCGTCAATTTGGAAGCGATCGGCCGAGTCGATGCTCTTATGCTCGTGGTAGTATTTGCTGGCGTAGTCGAAGATGAAGTTTTTGGCGTAGAGATAGGCCGTCACCGTCGCATAGGGGTCGCGTTTCACCTTCACGTCGGGCATGATGCCGTGGCCTTCGTAGACGGTGCGACCGCCGAGGGTCTGGAAGGGCTTGCCGAGGGTGTCGTTTTTCTGGGTGGTGTCTTTCTTGTGCGAGTAGTCGATCTCCTGGATGCAGCGGCCGCTGGGGATGTAATAATGCGCGATGGTGACTTTCATCTGGGTGTTGTAGCTCAGCGGCAGGATGTTCTGCACCAGCCCCTTGCCGAAGGTCCGCTCGCCGATGATGACGGCGCGGTCGTAGTCCTGGAGGGCGCCGGCCACAATCTCGCTGGCCGAGGCGCTGCTGCGGTCGACGAGCACAGCCAGGGGGATGTTCAAGTCGACGGGGTCGTTCATGGTGGGATGCACGCTGTTGGCGTTGGCGGCCTTGCCTTTCATCGACACGACGGCCTTGCCCTTGGGAATGAACAGGTTGACGATGTCGACAGCCTCGTTCATCAGGCCGCCGCCGTTGCCGCGCAGGTCGAGGATGAAGCCTTTCAGCTGGCCCTTGCCCTTCATCTCCAGCACCTTCTCCTTCACCTCTCGGGCGGCGTCGCGGGTGAAGCCGCTCAGCTGGAGGTAGGCCACGCCGTTGTCGAACACCTTATAATAAGGTATATTGTCGATCTTCACTTTCTCGCGCTTCAGCGTCTTCGTCAGGGGCTTGTCTTCGCCATAGCGTCGCACCTTGATAGTCACCTCGGTGTTGGGCTGGCCTTTCAGCAGGTCGCTGACTTCCTGGGTGTTCTTCTTCTTGCAGTCGACGCCGTTCACCTCGAGGATGACGTCACCGGCAATGAGGCCCGACTTCTGTGCCGGCCAGCCGTAGTAGGGGTCGGAGATGCGGGTCCACTCGCCGTCGTACTGGATGAGGGCGCCGATGCCGCCGTATTCGCCCGTGGTCATGAACTTGGCGTTCTCGATGTCGGACTCGGGGATGAAGACGGTATAGGGGTCAAGGCCGTCGAGCATGGCCTTGATGGCGGTTTCGTTGAGTTCGCCGGGGTTGATTTCGTCGACATAGTTGAGGTTGAGCTCACGGAGGAGGCTGTTGTAGATGTCGAGGCTCTTGGCGATTTCGAAGTTGTTCTGCTTCTCTTGGGCGTGGAGGCCGATGGGGAGGAGCAGGGCGAGGATGAGGATGATGTGTATGCGTTTCATCTTTTACGTTGTTGTTATGCAGGGACTCACGTCGCCTGTTTACTGATATGTCGTCCCTACGGGACTGGGTCGTAGCCGCTGCCACCCCAAGGGTTGCAGGAGAGGATACGTTTGATGGTGAGCCAGCCGCCTTTGAAGAAGCCGTACTTCTCGATGGCTTCGATGCCGTAGTTGGAGCAGGTGGGCGTGTAACGACAGCTCTTCCCTATCCATGGCGACAGCGTCACCTGGTAGATTCTGATGAGCAGGATCAGGAACTTAGCGGGCAGTTTGACTATGTTTTTCATATCTTGCGACCAACTCTTTGACGGCTTTCTGCGTCTTCGTGAACATTTCTTCGTAGCTATGGATCACCGTTGCCGTATACACTAACGCCACATCCACCGAATTATTATCCCTTTCGCAGATTTCGTACAGCGGAGCCTTGTTGCGTCGCCATGCCTCGCGCATGAGGCGTTTGACGCGGTTGCGGCTGACGGCATGGTGGAAGCGTTTCTTGGAGACCGACACCAGCAGGCGGACGGTGGGACGGCCGCTCTCCTCATGACGGAAGAGGTAGATGACCCGATAGGGATACACCGAGACGCCCACACCTTGCTCGAAAAGCGCCTTGATGTCGTTTTCCTTGCAGATACGCTCGTACTTCGGTAAACCTTCGGGGGCAACCATGTAATAAGGATTTATGAGTCAGCGACTTACTTCTTCTTACCCTTCTTGTTCTCGGCGACGATATACTCTTCGATGGCCATGGTCATCGAATGGGCCGTCTGGGTGGGAGCACGGAAGTTGAGTTCGAAGCCCGCGTCGACGATGGCTTGGCAGGTGGCGTCGCCGAAGCCGCCGATGGCGACTTCCTTCTGCTCAAACTCGGGGAAGTTCACTTTCAACGACTGGATGCCCATGGGGCTGAAGAACACCAGCATGTCGTAGTCGCCGATCTTCACCTTGTCTCTCAAGTCGGCAGGCACGGTGCGGAACATCACGGCCTTGGTGAAGTTGAGTTTGGCAGCGGTGAGGAGGTCGAGGGTGGCGTCGGAGCTGATGTCGGAGCAGCAATAGAGATACTTCTCGTCCTTGTGCTTCTTCATGATGTCGACGAGGTCGTTCAGCGTCTGGCTGCCGTAGAACACCTTGCGTTTGCGGTATTGCACATAGCGTTGCAGATACAAGGCGGTCGACTCGTTGATGCAGAAATACTTCAAGGTCTCGGGCACGTTGTAACGCATCTCCTTGGCCACGCGGAAGAAGTGGTCGACAGCGTTGCGGCTGGTGAGGATGATGGCAGTATATTCCGGGAGTTTGATATGCTCTTGGCGAAGTTCGCTGGCGGTGACATCGTCGAGTTTGATGAATTTCTCGAAAGTGAAATTGACACCGTACTTCTTTATCATGTCGGCAAAAGGCGTCTTCGAGATGTCGGCCGGCTTGGGTTGCGACACCAAAATGGACTTAATCTTCATCGAATTCTCTAGCTTTTAATGCGTTTTTTACCTAGTTTCGTACCGCATCGGACGCCTGTAACTCATTAAAACACAGAGCCGTTACCGAAGTATCTCATACCTGCCGTCACAAGTGTTGCCACCGGTGCGATTTCGAGGGCGCAAAAATACAAAAAAATATAAAACGAAGGCACTTTTGTCGAAACTCTCGTTTCAATAATCCCATAAATTAGTCTAAAAACCGCTGCCAGACCTAGTGTTGCAAAGCCTATCCAGATAAAATATCTAGTGGGATTGTAAAGCAGCAGCAATGTCACGGGCACCATCGCGAAGAGGGTGAAGATGGACACTGAATACTGCACCGTCATCTGGCGGTCGAGGGTCTCGTGCGTGTCGAAGAGCCAACTGACGAAGCGCAAGGTCAGATGACGGAGCAGCACCCACCCTGCCGTAGCCGCCGCCATGATGCTGAACATCCTGACCGTGTTGTAGGACAACACGTCGTGGGAGAGCACCACGCAACTTTTTTGCACGAAGAGCGCCATGAGCAGGATGTAACCCAGGGTGAACGACATGCAGATGAAGCTGCGCATGGGGTTCCACTCACGCAACAGCTGGTTGGTGTGGGCCACGCCGCCCGGCACACTCAGCACCTGACGGAATTGGCGGGGATACAGTTGTTTGTTGAGCACGATGAGCAGCAGCAGCAAGCCCAACAAGGCCAGATTCCAGCCTTCCATGATCTCGTAGCTCATGCGCTCCAAGGGAATCAGCGTGCCACGGAATCCCGAGGTGATGAAACTCGGCACCACGTTGTCGCAAGCGAGGGTGTCGGCCACCGGAATTGTATCGACAACCGGCACGGTGTCAACAGGTTGAGCCGTCTCGACGAAGGGGCTGTGATAGAATATGTCGGGGTACTGCGGCATGAAATCTTCTCGTTTCGCGCTGCAAAAATAAATGATTATTTGCAAACCGACACAAAGTTTTTATAACTTTGCAGTTCAAAATAATTGTTCGCCTTCTATAGATTCCTTTCGGATTTTGAAGGCATGTCATACCGACCGAGGAACGAGGGAGCGTATCTATGCCTTCAAAATCCTCGGAATGACATAGAAGGCGGAACCTCAACTGAACAACTGAACAACTAATAACTATAAACTGAACAAGATGAACTTAATGCAAGAAATCATTGCCAACGCGCAAGCCAACAAGCAGCGCATTGTGCTCCCCGAGGGCGACGAGCCCCGTACCCTGAAAGCCGCCGACCGTCTTCTGGCTGACGGCGTCGCCGACGTCATCCTCATCGGTCCCGCCGAGAAGATCAAGGAGATGACCGCTGAGTTCGGTCTCCAAAACATCGGCAAGGCCCGCATCATCGATCCGATGAACAACCCCGACCGTCAAAAATATGCCGACCTCCTCTTCGAGATCCGCAAAGCCAAAGGCATGACGCCCGAGCAGGCCTACGACCTGGCTGGCAACTTCATGTACCTCGGCATCCTGCTGGTCAAGGCCGGTGAGGCCGACGGCCTCGTCAGCGGTGCCCGCAGCACCACGGGCGACATGCTCCGTCCCGCCCTGCAGATCATCAAGACCGTGCCTGGCGTGAGCTGCGTCAGCGGCGCCTTCACGATGTTCCTGCCCGAAGGCTGTCCTTACGGCACCGATGGCCGCATGGTCTTCGCCGACTGCGCCGTCACGCCCATGCCGACAGCCGAGCAGCTGGCCGAAATCGCCATCTGCACCGCCGACACCGCCAAGGCCATCGCCAAGATCGACCCCGTCACCGCCATCTTGAGCTTCTCCACCAAGGGCAGCGCCAAGCATGAGGTGGTCGACAAGGTCATCGAAGCCACCCGTATCGCCAAGGAGCGTCGTCCCGACCTCGTCCTCGACGGCGAGCTGCAAGCCGACGCCGCCATCGTGCCGTCCGTCGGTTCGAGCAAGGCCCCGGGCAGCCCCGTCGCCGGCAAGGCCAACACCCTCGTGTTCCCCTGCCTCGAAGTGGGCAACATCGCCTATAAGCTCGTCCAGCGTCTGGCCGGTGCCGAAGCCGTCGGCCCCGTGCTGCAAGGCCTCGCCAAGCCCTGCAACGACCTCAGCCGCGGCTGTTCCATCGACGACGTCTACAAACTGGTGGCCATCACCTGTAACCAAGCTATCGCACAGAAACAGAAATAATTATTATGTATTGGGATTGCTTCGCAAGAAATCATTCAAAAATCTCTGAAAAATCTCTCAAAATCAGATTTCTAATTGAAAGATTTTAATTTGATTTTTGATAGATTTCTTGGCCGCAGGCCAATCCCACAAACAACAATTAAACAATCAACAATTCAACATGAAAATATTAGTTCTCAACTGCGGCAGCTCCTCCATCAAATACCAGCTGCTTGAAATGGAAAACGCCAACTCATCGCGCCTGTTGGCCAAGGGCCTGCTCGAGCGCATCGGCCTCGAAATGGGCGAGTTCACCCACAAATACAATGGCGAGAAATACTACGAGCAGCTTCCCATCCCGAACCACACCGAAGGCATCAAGTTGGTGCTAAAGGCATTGGTCGACCCGAAGATGGGCGTCATCAAGGACCTGAAGGAAATCAACGCCGTCGGTCACCGCGTGGCCCACGGCGGCGAGCTCTTCCCGAAGAGCGTCCTCATCGACCAGAAGGTCATCGACGGCATCCAGTCGCTCACCGACCTCGCCCCGTTGCACAACCCTGGCAGCCTGCAAGGCATCCACGCCATGGAAGAAGTGCTGCCCGGCATCCCGATGGCCGCTGTGTTCGACACCTCGTTCCACAGCACCATGCCGCCTGAGGCCTACCTCTATGCCGTGCCTTACGAATACTACGAAAAGTACCGCGTGCGCCGCTATGGCTTCCACGGCACCAGCCACAAGTACGTGGCCGAGAAGGCCGCTGCTTTCGTCGGCAAGGACTGGAAGCAGTCGAAGATCGTCACCTGCCACCTCGGCAGTGGCGCCTCCATCGCCGCCGTCGAATACGGCAAGTCGGTGGAGACCTCGATGGGCTTCACTCCCGTCGAAGGCCTCGTGATGGGCAGCCGCACTGGCGACCTCGACCTCGGCGCGTTCATGTACATCATGGACAAGGAAGGCTACACCACCAAGGAGATGAACACCCTGGTGAACAAGAAGTCAGGTCTCGTGGGCATCACAGGCGGCAAGCAAGACATGCGTGACGTGCGTGCCGGCAAGGACGAAGGCGACGAGCGTTGCACCTACGCCTTCAACATGTTCGCCCACCGTGTGAAGAAATACATCGGGGCCTACATGGCTGTGATGAACGGTGCCGACGTCATCGTGATGACTGGAGGCATCGGTGAGAACGCCTGGTTCATGCGTGAAGCCATCCTCGAAAACATGGAAGGCCTCGGCATCGAGTTCGACGCTGCCATGAACAAAGAGATCATCGGCGACGCCGGCGTCATCAGCACGCCCAACTCGAAGGTCACCGTGGTGGTGTATCCCACCGATGAGGAATTTGTCATCGCACAGGACACCTACAATTTGGTTACCAAGTAATCTATCCTTTGAACTGAAAAAGGGCGCCGACAGCGCCCTTTTTCAGTTTATCCCCTGTCGTAATGCGGCATCTCCTCGGGCAGGATGATGGAGAACTCAATGAGTCCGCCGACGACCTTCTTTTCATCGTCCTCATACCAAGGCGTCTGGTAAATCAGTTTCTTCTTGCCTTTTTTGGAGATCGTGTAGACATTGGTGGCGGCATCGTCAAGCAGATGCTTGATGATTTGCTGCGAGCGAGGGTTGTGGCACCCCATCAAGTCGCGGCCACGGGCGTCGCCGTTCACTTCGATGCTGCTGTCGTTTTGATAAAGGATTTCGCCGTCCTTGGCGCTGATGGTGATGGCTATGTTGAGCCCTTTGAGATAGTCAAGTTGATTCATGATGTGCGTATTTTTTCGGCAAAGATAGAAAAATCCCCCTTGTCCCCTTAAAAGGGGGAAATTTTTCTAAATTTGCAGCGTTTTAATTTCAAAATGAAAAAACTTTACCGTTATATCACCAAGTCGTTTTTGGGCACCTTTTTGCTCACCTTTTTCATCGTCGTGTTCGTTTGGGTGATGCAATTTGTGTGGCTCTACGTCGACGACTTGGTTGGTAAAGGATTGGAGTTCAAAATCATAGCAGAACTTCTTTTTTACACCTCCATCACGGCCATCCCCATGTCGTTGCCCTTGGCCCTGCTGCTGGCCTTGCTGATGTGTTTCGGCAACCTGGGCGAGCACTACGAGTTGGTGGCCATGAAAGCCTCAGGCGTGTCGATGTGGCGATCGATGCGTCCATTGCTTTATTTCTCCTTGATGCTCAGCGTGATGGCGTTCTTCATCTCCAACAGCCTCATCCCCATCGCCACCTTGAAATGGCGCACCTTGCTCACCGACGTCCAGCGGCAGAAGCTGGCCTTTAATATTAAAGAAGGTGTGTTTTACAAGGACATCGAGAACTACGTCATCTACGTGGAGAAGAAAGGCAAGGACGGCAGCAGCATCTACGGCGTGAAGATATACGACCACACCGACCATACCGGCAACACCAAAATCATCTCCGCCGACTCGGGCTACATGGCCATGAGTCCCAACCAACGCAACATCCTCTTCACGCTATACAACGGCTACAACTACACCGACATCACCACCGACAACTACAAGGAGACGAGGCCTTTCGAGCGGATGTCGTTCAAGCAGGAACAGATCAAGTTCAGCCTGGCGTCGTTCGACCTGACACGCTCGAGCGAGGACATGTACAAGTCGTACCAGCAGATGATGAACATACGGCAGCTGTCAGCCTCGTTGGACTCGTTGGAGCGACGCTTCGACAGCAAGCAAGACGCCTTCACCACGGGCTTTGAGCGACGATGGGGTAACTACAACAGCCTCAGCCTCCCCGAGCCTCGTCCCGACACGACAATGGTGGCGGCCCCAACACGAGAATTGCGTTGGCCGCTGCTCGAAAACTACGACGGTGAGACGCGTGCCGCCCTCGTCAACATGTCCGTGGGATCGGCGCAAAACGCCAAGGACAACGTGTCCTTCAACAAGATGGACCTCAGCGCACAGACCGAGAACATCAACAAGCACAAGAAGGAATGGCACAAGAAGTTCACCTTGAGCATCGCCTGCATCATCTTCTTCTTCATCGGCGCGCCGCTGGGCAGCATCATCCGCAAGGGCGGACTGGGTCTGCCCGTGGTCATCTCGGTGGCCTTCTTCATCATCTATCATCTCATCTCCACCATCGCCGAGCGCATGGCCGTGTTTGGCGACCTCAACATGTTCCTCGGCGTCTGGCTCTCGTCCCTTGTGCTGTTGCCCGTCGGGCTGTTCTTCACCTTCAAGGCCACCACCGACGCCGCCCTCTTCGACGGCGACAGCTGGAAGAAGTTTTTCAAAAGATTATTCAGTAAACAATGAAGATACTACTACTCTGCAACAAACCTCCCTACCCTGCCTCAGAAGGCGGTCCCATGGCGATGAACAGCATCATCACGGGTCTGCTTGAAGCGGGACATCAGGTCAAGATATTGGCGATCAACAGCGAGAAATACAACGTCAAGGAAAGCGACATCCCCGAGGATTACAAACGCAAGACCGGCATCGAGCTCATCGACGTCGACTTGAGCATTCGCCCCATGAAGGCCTTCTTCAACCTCTTCAGCAAGAAGTCGTACCACGTGGAGCGCTTCATCTCCGACGACTTCAGGGCCCGACTCATAGAAGTGCTCAAGAAAGAGCAGTTCGACGTGGTGCAGCTGGAGATGCTCTTCATGGCGCCCTACGTCGACGACATCCGCGCCCACTCCAAAGCCATGATTGTGTTGCGCGCCCACAACGTGGAACACAAGATCTGGGAACGCATCGCCAAGGAGACCAAGTTCTTCGCCAAACGCTGGTACATCAACCACCTGGCAAGGACATTGAAGGAATACGAGTTGAACGCCTTGGAGACCGTCGATGGCATCGCCGCCATCACCCGCAAAGACGCCGCCTTCTTCCGCAAATACTGCTCCAAGCCCATCATCGACATCCCGTTTGGCGTTTATCCTGAGGAGTTTACGCCGAAATACGAGATCGAAGGCAAGCCCAAGTTCTACCATATCGGCTCCATGAACTGGATGCCCAACGAGGAAGGCATACGTTGGTTCATCGACGAGGTGCTGCCCAAGACCGTGGAGAAGGTGTACGACTTCGTCTACCACCTGGCAGGCCGCAATATGCCCGAATGGCTCAAAGAGATGAAAGACCCCCATGTCGATGTCATCGGCGAGGTGCCCGACGCCAAGGAGTTTGTCGCCAACCACGACGTGGCCATCGTGCCCCTGCTCTCGGGCAGCGGCATCCGCATCAAGATCATCGAGTCGATGGCCATGGGCAAGACCGTCATCACCACCAGGGTCGGCGCCGAGGGCATCCTCTACGACGAGGAAGTCAACCTCATCATCGCCGAGAACGTCGCCAAGATGGTGGAGGCCATCCGCGCCATCAACGAAAACCCGGAGATCGCCGTCAAGATTGGCCATGCGGCACGGAAACTCGTTGAAGAGACTTACGACAACCGTAAGATCATCGCCCGTCTGCTGATGTTTTATGAGCAAATCCGTCCAGGAAGTAAGATTAGTTTCCTTTGAGTGACTATGGCTTATGGCCTATGACTATGGCTGCTTTCCAACCACAAAAGCAGCCATAGTCATTAGCCATTGGCCATAGTTTTAAAAAAATCACTATCTTTGCTCCCTAATTCCGACGAGATGAAGATTTTTGTCCTACTGCCCCGCATTCCCTTTCCGCTTGAAAAAGGCGATAAGTTGCGGGCTTTCAACCAGATAAAACAACTCGCCAAGCGCAATGAAATCGTCCTTTGTGCCTTGAACGACAACCCCAAGGTCAACGAACAGGATGCCTTTCGTGCCTTGCAACCGTATTGCCAGTCCATCAACTTCATCAAGATCAGCAAGCCACAGATACTGTTGGGTCTCGTCCGTGCCTTCTGCAAGGGTCTACCCCTGCAGTGCGGCTACTTCTACAACCGCAAGGCCGCCCGAAAAATCGACGCCTTGATTGCCAAGCACAAACCCGACATGCTGTTTGGGCAGCTGCTGCGCGTGGCTGAGTACATCCGTCATAAAGACCTTCCGAAAGCCATTGACTATCAAGACATTTTCTCCTACGGCATGAAACGTCGTGCCGACATCGCCTCGTTCATCACACGGCCTATATATACTATGGAGTACCATCGCCTTGCTCGTTACGAAGCCGCCATCTTCGACGACTTCGACGTGAAGGCCATCATCAGCGAGCCTGACCGGGCCTTGTTCCCGCACGAGAAACGCGACGAGATCCTCATCGTGCCCAATGGCGTCGACCATGAGAAATACCATCCGATGGACTGCGAGAAGCGATACGACCTCGTCTTCACCGGCAACATGAGCTATGCGCCCAACGTGAACGCCGTCGACTACCTAGCCAACGAAATCATGCCCATCGTGTGGAAGACCTTGCCCGAGGCCAAACTCTACATCGCAGGCGCCACCCCTGACCCGAAGGTCAAGAAAGCAGCCTCGGAGCGCATCATCGTCAGCGGCTGGCTCGACGACATCCGCGACGCCTACGCCCAGAGCCGCGTGTTCATCGCCCCTATGCGCATTGGTACGGGCCTGCAAAACAAACTGTTGGAAGCCATGTCGATGCGCTTGCCGGCCATCACTTCGCCTTTGGCCAACGCCTCCTTGGGTGCAAAACCCGATGAAGAGATTTTGGTCGGCAGCAATGCCGAAGAGATGGCACAACACATCATCACCCTCCTGACCGACAAGGAGAAGGCAGAACGTCTCGCCCAAGCAGGATTTGACTTCACGAATCGCGTCTATGATTGGGGCAAGGCGACGGAAATTCTCGAAAACGCAATGAGCCAAGCCCTGTAAGGGCGCAGGATATTAAGCAGACGACGTCAGTCCCTGCGACAACAAAATAAGAGCAACAAACACAATAATATATGGCACAAGTAGACGACAAAAAAATCATCTTCTCGATGGTGGGCGTAAGCAAAATCATCCCGCCGTCGCGACAAATATTGAAAGACATCTACCTCTCGTTCTTCTATGGAGCGAAGATCGGCATCATCGGCCTCAACGGAGCCGGTAAATCCACCCTGCTGCGTATCATCGCAGGCAAAGAGAAATCCTACAACGGCGAAGTGGTGTTCTCGCCCGGCTATTCGGTCGGCATGCTCGACCAAGAGCCGCAACTTGACGACAACAAAACGGTGAAGCAGGTGGTGGAAGAAGGCGTGCAGGAGATCGTCGACATCCTCAAGGAATACGAGGAGATCAACAACAAGTTCGCTGAGCCCGACGCCGACTTCGACAAGCTGATTGCCCGTCAGGGCGAGCTCACCGAACTCATCGAGCAGCACGACGCTTGGGAACTCGACAACAAGCTGGAGCGCGCCATGGACGCCCTCAACTGTCCCGATGGCGACACGCCCGTGCGCAACCTCTCGGGAGGCGAACGTCGCCGCGTGGCTTTGTGCCGACTCCTTCTGCAAGAGCCTGACATCCTGCTCCTTGACGAGCCTACCAACCACCTCGACGCCGAGAGCATCCAATGGCTGGAGAGCCACCTGCAGCAGTACAAGGGCACCGTCATCGCCGTCACCCACGACCGTTACTTCCTCGACCACGTGGCCGGCTGGATCCTCGAACTCGACCGCGGCGAAGGCATCCCGTGGAAAGGCAACTACTCGTCGTGGCTCGACCAGAAGACCGCCCGCCTCGCCATGGAAGAGAAGACCGAGAGCAAGCGCCGCAAGACCCTCGAACGCGAGCTGGAATGGGTGCGCATGGCCCCGAAAGCGCGTCACGCCAAAGGCAAAGCCCGTTTGGAATCGTATGAGAAGATGCTCAACGAGGACGTGAAGGAGAAAGAAGAGAAACTCGAGATTTACATCCCTAACGGCGACCGCCTCGGTTCCAAAGTCATTGAAGCGCATAACGTCACCAAGGCCTACGGCGACAAGCTCTTGTTTGAAAACCTCAACTTCAGCCTGCCACAAGGCGGCATCGTGGGTGTCATCGGCCCCAACGGTGCAGGCAAGACCACGCTGTTCCGCCTCATCATGGGCTTGGAGCAACCCGACTCAGGCACCTTCGAGGTCGGCGAGACCGTGAAAATCGGCTATGTCGACCAGCAGCATGCCGACATCGACCCCGAGAAGACCGTCTGGGAAGTCATCAGCGGCGGCAACGAACTCATTCAGCTGGGCAAGCGCAGCATGAACTCGCGCGCCTATGTCAGCCGCTTCAACTTCGGCGGCAACGACCAGCAGAAGAAAGCCGGCGTGCTGTCGGGCGGTGAGCGCAACCGCATGCACCTCGCCCTTACGTTGAAGCAAGAAGCCAACGTCCTCCTCTTGGACGAGCCCACCAACGACATCGACGTGAATACGCTCCGCGCCTTGGAAGAAGGCTTGGAGAACTTCGCAGGCTGCGCCGTCATCATCAGCCACGACCGCTGGTTCCTCGACCGTGTGGCCACCCACATCCTCGCTTTCGAGGGCAACTCGCAGGTCTACTTCTTCGAGGGCAGCTACTCGGAATACGAAGAAAACAAGATGAAGCGCTTGGGCAACGTGGAGCCGAAACGTTTTCGTTATAAAAAGTTGAAAGAAAACTAAAAACTTTTATATTTGCAGCGTATTAACCCCTTAAAACACATCACTATGAACTTCGGTGAAGCCATCAAAAGCGTGTTTTCAAAGTATGCAACCTTCTCGGGGCGTGCACGCCGTTCCGAGTTTTGGTATTTCTTTCTGCTCAACTTCTTGGTCAGTTTCGTGTTAAATCTCATCCCCCACTTTTCCGTAGTGTCGGGTTTATGGGCTTTGGCCGTTCTGATTCCAACATTAGCCGTTACGGTGCGTCGTTTCCATGACATCGGTAAGAGCGGATGGACGTATCTTTATTTCCTCATCCCCTCGCTGCTTTTCATAGGTTACTGGTTTTATTTAGTCTTTCAATATATCAGTGCTGGCTACGATTTGGACGAAGAGAGCGTCGCAGCAATCATTACGGCCAATAGTTCTGCTTCGCTAATCACCTGTATCCTTCTGCTTGTTTCATTGATTGCCGCTATCATCTTTATCGTCTTGATGGCTCGCGACAGCCAACCTGGCGAAAACAAATGGGGTCCCAATCCCAAAGAAATCCAATCTCAAGAAAATGCCTGGTAACGAGCCGCAAAACCTCTATTGACTGTAAGTTTACCATCACGACTGACAAGGCGCTGATATTTTCAGCGCCTTGTTATTTTTTTCTCCATTATTCACCTATTATAAATAAAGCCGTTATCTTTGCAGCCCAAAACTATAAAAACCAAAAAATAAAAAAATAATGAAAAAGTATTATTTGACTTTATGCCTTATGGCTGTCATCGGCAGCCTGATGGCTGGTCCTGTCGACCAACAGAAAGCCCAGAAACTGGGTGCCAA
>CADBZW010000032.1 GCA_902799345.1 uncultured Bacteroidia bacterium
AAGACCTGGTTTGGGGTAATGGCGTAATGGTTGATGTCTCAAGTGATTACAAAGGGACTGAAAAGGCAATTCTGGAGGTTTATCGCGAGTATTCAGAGGAGCAGAACGGCACATTTGTGGAAGCCGCCCAAAACGGCTATGTGAAGGACCTGAACAATTTGTCGCTGCAACCCGTCAAGATGGCCATGCGCCTGCTGGAATTGTTCATGTTGCTTTCGGTGCTGATTTCCTTGCTCGGCCTCGTGGCCATGAGCACCTATTACAGCGAGCAAAGCACCAAGAGCATCGCCGTGCGTAAGGTGTTTGGCAGCAATGTCCACCGCGAATTGTGGCGCACGGTGAAGGACTACATGGTTTTGGTTGGTATCGCGGCACTTATCAGCATCCCGCTTGCCGTTTGGTTCTGTGGCCGCTATTTGGATCGTTTCGCCTATCGCATTGAGCATTACGGTTGGATCATCGCCGTGGCCGCCATCCTCGGCATGTTGATGGCCTTCCTCTCGGTGCTATGGCAGACTTTGAAGGCGGCACGGACGAATCCGGCGGAGGCTTTGAAGAAGGAGTAAAACTGCAAATTATGTTTTTTCGGTAATGTTTTTTCGGTAATTTGAGTAAAAGCATTATCTTTGTCCCCAAAATCAAGGCATTATGGTAAAGAACATCAATCCGTTCATAGTTTCAGGAAAGATTGCTCCAGAATACTTTTGCGACCGTGTGAAGGAAGCGGCTGATTTGGAGAAATCGATTCATAATCAGATGAATGTGGTGCTGACTTCGCCGCGCAGAATGGGAAAGACTTCGCTTGTCGACTTCGTTTTTGAGAAGCCAGAAATAAAAGATAAGTATATCACTGTTTCGGTCGATATACTTCACACTACGACCTTCCGCGAGTTTATCCTTGCTCTTGGGACAGCGGTTTTCGACAATGTGGCCTCTCGAAGTGTGAAGTTGCGCAAGCAGTTTGTCACTTTCTTGAAGTCGCTTAGCGCAAGCTTCGGCTACGACACCGTCCAAAACATGCCCACTTTCGACATCAAGTTGGGCGATGTGCAGAACCCGGAATATACTTTAGCGGAAATCTTCAGTTACCTTGAAAAAGTCGATAAGCGTTGCATTGTCGTTATTGATGAATTTCAACAGATTACGCGGTATCCCGAGAAGAATGTAGAGGCTTTATTGAGAACGCATATCCAAAAACTCTCGAATGCCAATTTTGTGTTTTCAGGCAGTCAGAGAAGGCTAATGGAAGAAATGTTCTTCTCGGCAAAGCGGCCGTTTTTTCAAAGTGCAAAATCGCTCCGATTGGAACCTATCGCCTCCGATGTCTATCTGGATTTCGCGACTCGCCATTTTCAAGAGTCGGGGAAAGACCTTGCACCTGATGCCTTTTTGCATGTTTACGAGGTTTTTATGGGCGTCACTTTATATGTGCAACGTATCATGAAGGACGCTTTTTCGGAAACACCTAAAGGCCAAACTTGCGATGTTGAGGCTGTAAATCAGCTGATTGAGGATTATATTGACGAGAATGACTCTCGGTTGCGTGAACAGTTGGCCTATATCACCGAAGCGCAAAAGGAACTGCTTTACGCCATCCATGCCGAAAAACAGGTGCAAGGCATCACTTCCACGGCATTCAACAAGAAATACCGTTTGCGTTCGCCAAGTTCAAGCCAATCGGCAGCTCTCAAATTGCTTGAATACGACCTTATTACAAGAAAGGAAAAAACCTATTCCATTTCCGACCCGTTGATGAAACTTTGGTTGGATAGGAGAAAAGTTTGAATTATCGGGACTCGCGTCCCACGTCTTGAAGGAACGACGTTTAATGACGGTGCTTCGACAGGCTCAGCAACCTGCTTCAACTGAATAACTGAACAACTGACAACTAATAACTGAAATGTCCAAACTCAAATCCAAAATCCTAGTCGTCGACGACAATGCCGGCATCCGGTCGGCACTGAAGATATTGCTGCCCATGCGCTTCGCCGAGGTGGAACTCATCGCCTCGCCCAAGGTGCTGATGGAGACCATGCGGACTTTCAAACCCGATGTGGTGCTGCTCGATATGAACTTCGAGACCGACATCAACACGGGCAACGAAGGCCTCTTCTGGCTCTCCGAACTGAAACGCGACTTCCCCGAGGTGGAGGTGGTGCTCTTCACTGCCTACGCCGACATCGCCCTCGCCGTGGAAGGCATGAAACGCGGTGCCTTCGACTTCGTGGTGAAACCTTGGGACAACGCCAAACTGTTGGGTATCCTTGAAGAAGCTTGCAAGAAACATCGTAAGGTCACGGGGAAGGCCTCCATTGCCGAACCCGCACCCATGATGCGTTGGGGTGAGAGCGATGCGATGCAGCAATTGCGCGCGATGGTGGAGAAAGTGGCTCCCACCGATGCCACGGTGCTCATCACGGGCGAGAATGGTACGGGTAAGGATGTGTTGGCCAATGAGATACACCGCCTGTCGAGTCGCGCCACTAAGCCGATGGTGGGCGTGGACATCGGAGCCATCACGGATACTTTGTTCGAGAGCGAGATGTTCGGCCATGTGAAAGGCGCTTTCACCGATGCTCATGCCGACCACATCGGCAAGTTCGAGCAGGCCAATGGCACCACTTTGTTCCTCGATGAGATCGGCAATGTGCCGCTGGCACAGCAGGCCAAACTGCTGTCGGCGACACGGTTTCAGTGCCCGTCGACATCCGCCTGATTTGTGCCACCAACATGGACTTGGCTACAATGGTCAAGGAAGGTCGTTTCCGCGAGGATTTGTTCTACCGCATCAACACGGTCACACTGCACCTGCCGCCCTTGCGTGAGCGTTCTGACGAGATTGTGCCGTTGGCGGAGGCTTTTGTGAAGCAATACGCTGAGAGATACCACCGTGCCGCACATGGACTCTCGGAGGAGGCCAAACAAATGCTATTGCGCTGCCGTTGGAGTGGCAACATCCGAGAGCTACAAAACTGCATCGAAAAGGCGGTCATCTATTCCGAAACCGAACTGGTTCGCGCCGAGGACCTGCAAATCCGAGCTTCTGACATGACCGAAAGCAAGTCACAAGCCGAGTCGTTGGAAGATGCCGAGGAAAAGGTGATTCGTCAAGCCATGAAACAATACAACGGCAATCTTTCATTGGTGGCCAAGGCATTGAAAATCAGTCGACCGACACTATACAGTCGTTTGAAGAAATATGGGATATGAGCATCTGGATTTGGATAGCGATAATCGTTGTGGCAGTAGTGGCATCCGTTGTGGTCACTTTTGTGCTGACGCGGCGGCACGACACCAAGAAGGTGTCCTTCATGATGGATGCCTTGGAAGACGGCGAGCTGAATTTCCGTTTTCAGGAAAAGTCGTCGCTGAACCGTGCCTTGAACCGCATCCGTGGCATCTTCGAGCGTAGGTCGGCGGTGGACGAGTCCGCCTCGTGGAGCAAGCTGTTTCGCGTGATTACCCATGAAATCATGAATACCGTGGCGCCAATTGCCTCACTGAGCGATGCGCTTTCCAAAGAAGAAGACTTGGACGTAAAGGCGGGCTTGGAGACGATTTCAGAATCCTCAAAAGACTTGATTCGATTTGTGGAGTCGTATCGCAGCATCACCCAGGTTGCACCGCCCGTTCGTAAGGCCGTGATGGTGGACGAACTTATCGACCGCGTTATGCGTCTCAACAAAGCCAAAATTGCTGAACAAGGTGCCACCTTGGCCTATCAAGCTAAGACCCTTGACTTGCTCATTTATGTCGATGAAGGCCAAATCATGCAGGTGTTCAACAACTTGATTAAGAACGCTGTGCAGGCAGGTGCCACTTCTATCCGCATCATAGCAGACTTGAACTCGGAGGACCAAACCGTCATCCGTGTGGCCAACAATGGCAAGGCCATCCCATTGCGCCAAATCGAGGAAATTTTTGTTCCGTTCTACACCACCAAGCCCAACGGCACGGGCATCGGCTTGAGTCTCTCGAGACAGATTATGGTGAGGCACAACGGTATCTTGAATCTCGAGCAGAGCGACAACCAAATGACGGTGTTCACTTTGGTGTTTAAGTAAGCAGTGTAAAATAACTTTACAGTGGGTGTAAAGAATCTTTACAATTGAGGCAAATCTTTAAATTTTAAATCTTTAAATTTCAAATAGTTACATTTTTGGCACGCGATATGCTTTCGTTTGGCACGTAGAAAACTATATGTAAGATGAAAGCTAAACATACCTTTTTCATTTTGATGATGTCCGTTGGAGCCTTGACCAGCGTCAAGGCTCAGGACACCGTCACCATGGACCTCAAAGCCTGCATGCGCTATGCCGTGGAGCACTCCACGAAGATGCGCATTGCCCAAGCCGACAACCGCGATGCGCAAATCGACCGGCGCGATGCCATCCTTGCGGCCTTTACACCTACGATTGAGGGTGGTACATACGCCTATTCCAACTTCGGCCGTAGTATCGATCCCGAGACCAACACCTATATCCGAACGACCTCGTTCCACAACGGCTATAGTCTCTCGGCGGGCATCAACCTCTTCAATGGATTCCAGGCGGTCAACAACCTGAAAATCACTAAGACGGCACAGATGATGGGCTTGACCAAGGAACAGCAAACCGAAGACCAGATCTGTCTCGCCACCATGGAGGCTTACTGCAATGTGTTGTATTACACCGAGATGCAGAAAGCCCTGCAAGCGCAGGTGACCACGGCAGAAAAGGCTGTACAGTTGGCTACAAGGCAGGAACAATTGGGACAGAAATCCCACGCCGATGTGGTGCAGATGCAGAGCGACCTCGCCGAGCGCCAGTACCAACTGACCCTTTGTCGGAACAACCTCAATAATGCCGTCATCACCCTAAAAGATGTGATGTTTTGGCCGATTGAAAAACCATTGAAAATTGTGGATTTGGATGCTGTAGGGATGCCATATCATGGCATCCGCATCGTCAACGATTCGTTAGTGCGGCTGCCGCAATGCGACAGCCCTACAGACCAGGCGGAAAACATCACACAAACGTTGGAATTTGCCAAAACCAACATGCCTGCCGTCGTTTTGGCCGAAGGCACGATGAAGAATGCCCGTCTCGCCCTGAAGACCGCCCGTTGGCAGTTGCTGCCTCGACTCTCGCTCTATGGTGGCTGGTCATCGAGTTTCTTCACCTATCCAGGCATGGAGGGCTATGTGCCCACGCCGTATTTCGAGCAGTTGAAGAACAACGGCGGCGAGTATGTGCAACTCTCGTTGAGCATCCCCATCTTCGACCGCCTCTCGAAACATTCCAACATCGCAAAGCGGAAGAATGCCTACGACCGCGCCCAAGCCGATTATGAGCAGACGCTTCAAACGGTGGAGGCCGAAGTGCGCCGCGCCATCGCCGACCGCGATGGCTCGGCTGACGCGCTGCGACAGGCCGCCGTTCGCGCCGAATTGCAGCAGGAGGCTTACGCGTTGAACACCAAGCGTTTCGAGCAAGGCTTGATTTCTTCCATTGAGTACCAAACGGCCTCAAACAATTACCTCAACGCCCTCGCGGAACAATTGAATGCCAGGCTTCAATACTTTATTAAGAATAGTGTTGTAACTTATTATAAAGGGATATCGTATTTAGAACAATGACACTCGACTGTGAGACACAAGAATCAACCACAAAACGTCATTGCGGGCTTGACCCGCAATCTCCTGAACGAGAGGGCGTCGTCTTCGCGTACAGGAGATGGCGGATGCTTCTCCGCCATGACGGTAAAAGGCGTTAGGGGAGTGCCCCTCAGCCTTGCGTCTCGAAGTCCCCTGTCGAACAAACAATTCAACAGTTAAACAATCAACACTTCAATAATATGAAATCATTTTTCAATTTTTTGAAACGGAACAAACTTTACGCCCTCATCAATCTTTTGGGCTTGACCATCTCAATGGCATTCGTGCTGCTCTTGGCCGTGTATGTGCAGAAACAACTCTCCACCGATGCTTTCCAAGAGAACGCCGACCGGATTTTTGTCGTCACGAACGAGCAAAACATCAACATGGCCTACTGGCTCGACAAGCACCTGCGCAACCGGTTCCCCGAACGGCAACACCATCGCAGTGGACTCTTGTTTCTTCGAAATGTTCAGTTACGACCTCGTGAAAGGCTCGAAGGCCGACTGGAAAATCTCGGGCGACCGCTGCATGGTGAGCGAGGCCTTCGCCAATGCGCATTTCGGTGACAAGGATCCCATCGGGCGACAAATCACCTACGAACACGAGGGCGACGACTTCCCGCTGACCGTTTGCGGCATCTTCAAGGACTTCGGCAACAGCATCCTCAAAACGCCCGAGGTGCTTCTTCGCGGCGACATTCTTACTAAGACCAACTCTTCGCACGATGAGCGCATGAGCAACGCGGGGGCAGGCGTCACTTTCGTGATGACCTACCCAGGCGCGGATTTGAACGCCCGCCACGATGACATTCTGGCTTGGTGCGAGGAGAATTTCTGGATTTATAAGAAAGAATATGACGACGTACGTATCATCCCGCTGCGCGATGTCTATTTCTTGAAAGACGGGAGCACTGATTGGACGAACACCATCAGCCACGGCAACCGCAGTTTCGTGAACCTGTTGCTTGCGATGTGTCTGATGCTCTTGGCCTTCGCCATCCTCAATTACGTCAACCTCTCCACCGCACTTATCGGCTTCCGCGCCAAGGAAATGGCCACGCGAAGGCTCGTCGGGGCGACCAAGGCAGGCATTTTCTTGAAGATGATAGGCGAGAGCACCTTGCTTTGCGCCGTGGCGATGGGTTTGGCCATCTTGCTGGCCGAAGCCCTTGCGCCCAAGGCATCGGAGATTTTGCGCTATCAGGTTTCGGTGCTTGGTGCTGTAAATGTGACTAATGTGTTGATTGCCGTTGGTTTCGTTTTGGTTTTGGGCTTTGTTTCCGGCCTTGTCCCCGCTTTGATGATTCAAAAGGTGCAACCCATCGAGATTGTGCGCGGCTCGTTGCGGCTGAAAACCAAAACAGTGTATGGCCCTGTCATCATTGTGGTGCAGAACGCCGTGGCCGTGGTGATGCTCGTCGCCGCCCTGACGATTTACTTGCAGACGCAATATATGATTAACTACGACTTGGGCTACAACACGAAAGACATCCTCGTGATGGACAACGCTTACGGGACATCGGGCGAAATGAAAGCTATGCTCGATGCCTACCGCGCCGAGCCGATGGTGGAGGATGTGGGCCAAGGTGACGGAACGCCGCTACTCGGTACCAACAACTGGACGGTGGAATTAGAAAACGGGGAATGGGTGTCGTTCCAACAGATTCAGGGCGACCAACACTATTTCGATATTTTGGGGCTTCGAGTCAAGCAGGACAACCATATACCCACCAAGGAATATTGGCTCAATGAATACGCTTTCAAGCAGATTGGCATTGAAGAGACAGCCACGGAAATCCATTCCGCCGGAAATGGCACACTGCTTATCGGCGGAATCTACTACGATTTCAAGATCCGCCCGTTGGAATGGGACCAGAGTGCGGCCTTGATTCTTAACCGTGGCGAAAACCCCGACGACGATTATCCGTGGAATTTGTTGGTCAAAGTGACGGGTGATCACAAAGAGGCTTACAACCGTTTGGAGCAGGTGACGAAAGAGTTCTTCCCCGACAAGATGTTTCAGGCCTATTACCTCGAAGACCAAATCAAGGGCGTGTTCGGCAACGAAAGCCGCACCCTCCGCATCGTCCTGATTTTCACCTTGCTTTCGATGCTCGTTTCGGCCTTGGGCTTGTTTGCGATGAGTTCCTACTACATGCAGCAGGAGCGTCGCGCGGTGGCGGTGAAGAAGGTGTTTGGCGCCGACTATGGCGGCGTGTTGCGCGAGTTGGTGCTGTCGTTTATGAAGTTGGTCGGCATCGCCTTCGTGGTGGGCATTCCCATGGCGTGGCTTGTGATGCGCCGTTGGCTTGAGGACTACACGCACCGCATCGCCCTCTCGTGGTGGATTTTCGCTTTGGCCGTGCTTGCCGTCGTGCTGATGGCCTTCCTGTCAGTCATTTGGCAAAGCATCAAGACGGCACGGGCTAATCCAGCTACGGTGTTGAAGAAGGAGTAGCATCACTTCTCTTTTAGGAAACGCTTCAACAAAAATGCGAGGAAGTAAGGGAAAGTGTAGAAACTGCCGTTCCAGCCGATATTCTTATACCCAAATTTGATGCCGTATTTCACTTCGGGGTAAGAGTCCCATTTGATGAGGTTGTTCAACGAGGCTGTGGCTCCGTCCTTGGCCTTCACCTCGACGGGAATCAGCGAGTCGGCATCCCTTACGAAGAAATCCATTTCGATGGCGGGGCTGTCGTGCTTGTAGTAATACAGCTGCTCGTATCCCGATTTCCGCAGCATTTCACCGACAACGTTCTCGTAGATGGCACCTTTGTATGTACCGAAGTTTTTGTTGATGCGAAGGTCGTCTTGAGCTTCTTCGTCAAGAGAAGCTATCAAAAGCCCTGTGATTCATATAGAAACTTATCTATTTTTCTTTCAAGTAGTTCCATTGCATTGAATCACATTTTCTGCTGCAGAAATAGTCAAAAAATCACATTTTCTGACAATTTTTTTATCAAAAAATCACATTTTTGTAAAAGATATAAATTACTTCCTGCCTCAAATCCAAGCTGGAACCACTGTAAAGTTTCTTTACACCACTGTAAAATAACTTTACACTTTGTAAAATAGCTGTTTTTGTATTTCGTTGATTATTATTGATTTGCAATTTTGGCACAATAAATGCCTACGAATTAGCGGTTCAACAATTAAACGATTAAACAAACAACAATTAAACAATGAATAGCATCTCCGACAAATTAATCAAAATCCTATCGTTAGGCATAGGTCTCGCCATCGGCATCGTGCTGGTTGCCAAGGTGTGCTTCGAATTGTCGTACGACAGTTTCTACAAGGATGTGGACCGCATCTACATCATTCAAACAGGCATTGAACAACAAGGCGAATCGAAGAATTTCGGGCAAGTGAGCGGGGCGGTGGCTCCTGGCTTCAAGGCCGAGGTGCCGGGCGTGGAGGAAGCCACACGCACCACTTTCTATTTCAGCAACGACCATTATGTGGATGCTGACGGCAATGTCATCACGGGCAATTTCCGTCTTGCCGATTCGTGCTTCTTCAAGGTGTTCGACCGCCCGATTTTGGCTGGCGACCCGGCTCAAGTGCTGGCTCGGCCGCGTTGCCTGATGGTCTCCAAATCGTTTGCCAACAAACTTGGCGGCGTGGAGGAATGTCTGGGCAAAATCATCGCCAATGAGGACTTTCCCGACCTGAAAATGACCGTCGAAGGCGTGTTTGAGGACTTCCCGAAAAACGGCTCCCTCAATTTCGACATTCTGATGTCGATGGAGAGCTATTCCAAACAGAGCACCGAGAATTGGGTGGGCAACGACCGTTACCAAGGTTTTGTGAAATTGCAGCAAGGCGTTGACCCTCATTCGCTTACCGATGCCATCCACAAGATGCAGGAGACGCACCAGCCCTTGGAGGAGTTTGAGAAAAACGGAATGCAGTTGTGGTATTACCTCACGCCGCTTTTGGGCACGCACACTTCCGACCCCTCTGTCCACTCGATGGTGGTGGTGCTGTCCATCGTGGCCGCGTTGCTGATTCTCATCAGTTTGCTGAATTACATTCTCATCGTCATTTCGTCGATGGTGCGTCGCGCCAAGGAAATCGGGGTGCGCAAGTGCTATGGCGCCACGGCCTTCAATATCCATTCGTTGCTGGCGCGTGAGGCATTCGTCCATCTGTTGCTGTCGCTCGTTTTGGCAGCGGCCATCATTTTCGCGTCCAAAGGGCTGATTCAAAACCTGTTGGGTGTTCCGTTTGAGACTTTGCTCATTCCGCAAAGCGTTTGGGTCATCAGTGGGGTGCTGCTGTTCGTGCTGCTCGTTTCGGTCTTTGTGCCCGCACAGCTTTTTATGCGCATTCCCGTTTCGGTGGCTTTCCGCAACTATACCGAAAACTCGCGCCGCTGGAAAATCGGACTGCTTGGCGTTCAGGTGTTTATCAATGTCTTCGTGGCGACGATGCTTCTCATTGTGGCCTTGCAATACAAGAAGATGGTCAACTCCGACCCGGGCTACAACTACGAGAACACCTATTATATGTCCATGTACGACGGCGACCAAGCCGCACAAAGGCGCGTGGTGGAGACCTTGAGCCAAATGCCCGAGGTGACGCATACGGGCGTGGCTTATCATCTGCCGCTTTCCTACGCCAGCGGCGACAATGTGTATTTGCCTGGCGACGACCGCGAGCTGTTCAACGTGGCCGACTGCTACGAAGCCACACCAAGTTTTTATGAGATGATGGGGTTCGACTTTGTGGATGGTCGCATTCCTGCCGATTCCACAGAAGTGGCTGTGAGCGAGGCCTTTGTGAAACGAATGGCCGACTTCGCCGACTGGAGCGATGGCGCAGTGGGCAAGCAAGTGTTGATTACAGGCCACGGAACGGAGCTGATGGGCGTGCTGCCTTTCACCATTTCGGGCGTTTACCGCGACATCCGCATCAATAACCTTGTGGACCTTGACACCCGCCCGAGTGTGCGCTTCTATGGCTCGCTCGACGACGGCAAGTCGTATATGCCGTATGTGGTTTTCAGGACGAACGCGAAACTCGACGAGGCTGCTATGCAAAAAGTGACCGAGGCGATTGCGACGGCCTTGGACGGCAAGCAAATGCAAATCCTGTCGTGGTCCGACCAGATGCGCTCGGCCTATGACGACAGCCGCAAGATGCGCAACACCATCTTCATCGGTGCCATTTTCGCCTTGATGATTGCCGTTTTGGGTCTTGTCGGCTTCGTCCGCGACGAGTCGAACCGAAGGAGCAAGGAGATGGCCATCCGCAAAATCAACGGTGCGACGGCTCGCGACGTGCTGCGCATCTTCGCTTGGGACGTGCTGAAACTCTCGTTGGTGATGGCGGTCTTGGCCAGTATTGGCGCATTCTTCGTCGCCCACAGGTGGTTGGAGCAGTTTGCCGAGCGCATCGGCCTTTCGCCGTTCTACTTCATTACTGGGGCGGTTGCGGTTCTGTTCATCGTCACCGTGGTGGTCGTCTTGTGCAGCAACAGGATTGCACGGATGAATCCTGTTAAGTCTTTGAAGAATAATTGATTGTTATCACAAAACCAACAAAACAATGATAAAGCCCAAAGAAAAGCGTGTGGCGGCACGCAACCGCGTTGCCGCCGGAAAGCGGGCCGGTTGGCCGCTTTCCCCAGCCAAGAAAAAAGGTTTTGAGGGTTTTGCAGGTTTTGTGACCAAAGAAATAAACAATTAAATAACTCTACGAATATGGAACACTCAATGGATCGTAAAATCGAACAGAAAAAAGGCATTCGCCGCGCGTTCACCAAGAAAGCCTTGCCGTTTTGGGGCGGGGCGTTGCTCCTCGTCTTTATCCTCTGGCTCATCTTCAGGGACGACTCGAAGAAACTCCGCATCGACGCGGACAACATCACTGTGAGCACCGTCACCTCGGGCGAGTTCAACGACTACATCCGCATCAGCGGACAGGTCGCGCCCATGACGACCATCCAAATCAGCCCTTTGGAAGGCGGCGTGGTGCAGCAGATCGTCACCGAGGAAGGCAGCCGCGTCAAGGCGGGTGATGTCATCCTTATCTTGAGCAACGAAAACCTGGATATGCAAATCCTCACCTCCGAGGCCGACCTCGCCGAGAAGGAGAACATCCTGCGCAACACTATGATTCAGATGGAACAACAGAAACTAAGTGTGGAGCAGGAAAAACTGCAACTGCAGATGGAGGTGCAGCGCAACCGCCGCACCTACGAGGCGCAGAAGTCGCTCTACAACGACGGCCTCATCGCCCGCGAAGATTACCTGAAGGCCGAGGAGGACTTCACACTCTCGAACAGCCGCCTGAAGCTGGTGGAGAACCGCGCCAAGCAGGACAGCCTCCATCGCTCGGTGGAAATCGACCGTATGCGCGAAAGCCTCGAAAACATGCGCGTCAACATGATGATGATCCGTAAGCGAAAGGAAAACCTGACCATCAAAGCACCCATCGATGGCGAGTTGGGCCTGTTGGATGTGGTGTTGGGTCAATCGGTGGGCGCAGGCTCCAAGATTGGGCAAATCAACAACCTTGATAGCTACAAGATCGAGGCCCAGATCGATGAGCATTACATCGACCGCATCACTCCAGGTTTGGAGGCCACCTTCGAGCGGCAGAGCGAGCGGTATCAAGCGCAGATTCGCAAAGTGTATCCCGAGGTGCGCGACGGCAAGTTTAAGGCCGACTTCAAGTTTATGGAGCAGCAGCCCGAGAACATCCGCAGCGGCCAGACCTATTACCTCAACCTGCAACTCGGCCAGCCCGTGGAGGCGGTGCTCATCCCGCGTGGTGCCTTCTACCAAAAGACTGGCGGTAAGTGGATTTATGTGCTCTCGCCCGACGGCAGCAAGGCTACGCGCCGCGACATCCGCATCGGGCGACAAAACCCGCAGTATTACGAGGTCGTCGAAGGCCTGGAGGCTGGCGAGAAGGTGATTACTTCTTCGTATGACAACTTCGGCGAATCGGAGGTGCTGGTGTTTTAATCACAAAACCGACAAAACTAGCAAAACAATGAATAAGTCCAAAGAAAAGCGTGCGGCGGCACCCAACCGGGTTGCCGCTGGAAAGCGGGCCAGTTGGCCGCTTTCCCCAACCAAGAAAAACGGTTTTGTGGGTTTTGCAGGTTTTGTGACAATAAAAACTTTTACGCCTTGCTCAACGCCGCAGCGCCAAGGATAGCCGCGTCGTTGTCGGGCAGCTCGGAGACGCGCACGTCGACGCTGCCGTCGTAGACGAAGCACAGGTGCTTCTTGAACGACTCTCGCACGGGCTTCATCAGCACCTCGCCGGCCTTCACGGGACCGCCCATCAAAAAGATGGCCTCGGGACCGCTGAAGGCCACGGCATTGGCCAAGGCTATGCCTAACCAGTAGCCCGTCTTTTCGAAGACTCTGAGGGCCAAGGCATCACCGTATTTGGCGGCATCGCCCACCATCTTGCTGGTCAGCTCCTCGGGCGGCACTTGTGAGAGCGCGCCGACATAGTCGGGCGTGGCTTCAATCATCTCGAGTGCCGTGCGACGGATGCCCGTGGCGGAGGTATAGGTCTCGAGGCAGCCTTTGCGCCCACAGCCGCAGGGACGGCCTTCGGGGATGAGGATGGCATGGCCGAGTTCGCCCGCGCCGCCAGTCTTACCATGGACGAGCTTGCCGTCCACCACAATGCCGCTACCCACGCCTGTTCCGAGGGTGAAGGTGATGAAGTTCTTCATGCCCTTGGCACCGCCGTAGACGAGTTCACCGTAGGCGGCTGCGTTGGCATCGTTAGAGACGACCACAGGCACATCGATATGTGAACGAAACGCCGCCGCCAAGTCGACGATGCCCTTGAAGTTGAGGTTGGTAGCGTTTTCGATGCAGCCCGTGTAGTAGTTGCCCGCTGGTGCCGCGATGCCGATGCCATCGATGGCCTTGACACCGTTTTCGGCCATCAAGAATTTGATTTGTTCGTAGATGTCGGACACATAGATGGAGGCATCGTAGTATTTGTTGGTGGGCAGGTTTTTCTTGGCCAGGCAACGGCCGTCGTCGCGCACCAGTCCAATGTCGGTGTTGGTGCCGCCAATGTCGATTCCAATGGAGTAAGTGTTCATGGTGAGGTCTGTTTTGATGGTGCTAAAGTACGGTTTTTTGTTGAACTGGGAAGAAAAACCCTATTTTTGCACAAAAATAAACGCCATGTACACCAAACGCACCTTTTTGGCCATCCACATCCCGACAGGGACGGAATATCCCCTCCTGGTGGAGCGATTGAAGAAAAACCTTCCGCACGAGAAGTTCATCAACTACTGTCGTCCCGAAAACATCCATCTGACCTTGAAATTCCTTGGCAGCACGCCTGTCGACGACATCCCCAACATCATAGAGGCTTGCCAGAAGGTGGCCAAGCGTCACCAGCCTTTCACCATGGACTTCGACCGTACGGGTTTCTTCGGCTCCAACCATGTCCCTCGTGTGCTTTGGCTCGGCATGAACGACCAACCCAAGGCCTTGTTTGACCTCGAAGCCGACCTCTTGGACGCTTTCGATGACTTGGGCTATCTGCGTGATCGTCAGAACTTTGTGCCGCATCTCACGGTGTGTCGCATCAAGTCGCTGGTCGACAAGCAGTTTTTCTTGAAAGTCTGCAATGGCATCGAGCAGAAGACCTACCTCCATGCCGACGTGAAGGAACTGGTGTATTTCCAAAGCATTTTGCAGCCTACGGGGCCGATTTACAAGGTGATAAAGACTATACCGTTGGGATAGTCTAATGGCTAGATTTCGCAAGCCTCCCATGTCATTCCAGCAGGGGAAAGAGCGTGAGAGGGAATCTAGGGGAGGCGGTCAAAGACAGAAAAAACCTTTAATAACGGCTTCAACAGCTATAGATCCCAAGCCTTTGCCCACCTGCCCACGTGGGGATGACATACCTGTTGAAGCCTAAAAAACCAATCCTTTTCAATAGAACTCTACTTTGGCATTAATTTTGCTCTATTTCGCCTTGTGCAACGAAAAAAGCACTATCTTTGCAATTTTATTAGGTTTGTATGAGTTATCTATAGGAACAAATCTTAAATCTTGAAATCTTGAAATTTGAAATTTAAAAGAATATGAAATCGAAAATCACAACCATCATGCTGGTTCTCTTGGCCGCTTTCATCACGCTGGGAGGCACCACCAGTTGCAAGAGCAAGAAACGTCTTGCCAAGGAAGCCGCTGAGGCTGAGTACAAATCCAAAGTCGAGCAGGCTATCGCCGACTTGAACGCCATCCTCGACGACGAGACCTTGTGGACCCTCGAAGAGAAGGAAGCCCGTGTGCAGACCATCAAGGACTGGAACCTGCAGAACGCCGAAGTCGACGACTTGATTTTCCAGGTGGAAAAGAAACTGGCTCGCGAACGCGCACAAAGGGATGAAGAAGAACGTCGTGCCGCCCAAGAACGTGAACAAGCCGCTGCTGTCGATGTCGTGTTGGGACGTAACTTCAACAGCATCGCCAATGCTGGTAGTACCAGCCAGGCCAACCGTGTCATCAACGAGACCTTGGATATGTTTGAGTCGCCCAACACGCCTGTGCTCCTTATCATCAAGCAGAACGCAGGTTTCAACGACTACGACCGTCCGACCACCATCGAGAAGTACCTCAACTATGTGAAGGACCAAAAGAAGGCCTCGGAGAAGGTGCACGACATCAAATACAACGCCAACGGAAAGATTAACGAACTTGAACTGATAAAGAAATGAAAAAGATCATCGCCACATTAGCTTTTGTCATGTGCTTTGCGGGCATCGCCCTCGCACAAGACGAACTGAGTTTCGAACGCAAGCAGGCCATCGACAGCCTTGCCTTGGAGAAGGTGAGAGACCTGAGCAAATATGTCAAAATCGTTGGTTCCAAGGAAACGCCTTTCAGCGAGGCCAACCGCGTCATCGACCGCGCCGAGGAGCTGTTCATGAGCGATGCTGAAATCGGTGTCTCGTCGTTGGGTTCCAACCAAATCACCTATTACCGTGTCCGCAAGTACTTCGAGCACCTCATGCGCCTCAACTACGACCGCGTCGAGATTGAATGGTACAACATCGAGTATGTCAGCGACTTACAGCGTCAGCCCGACGGCACCTATGTGGGCGTTATCACCGTCTTCCAGACGTTCCGCGGCTACGACCAAGAAGGCAACCTGGTATATAAGGACACGACCAAGAAGGACATCACCGTCTACGTGAAACGCAAGGAGACCCAAATCGGTGGCCGCACCATCGGCTTCTGGGATGTTTTGCTCGGCGACATGCGCGTCAAGGAAACGACGAATCGGTAAAATATTGACCATGACCGATGACCCTGACCCTGACCTCCGTTGATAGCGGATAGTCAGGGTCAGGGTTCATGGTCAAGGTAAACGATAATGAAAGCTTATATTCGACATATCGCGCTTCTAGCCATGATTCTCCTATGGGTCTGCAACGGCATAGCCCAGACGATTGGCGATTTTAAGATGGATGAGACGGAATTGTATGCCATGACCAAACAGATGGGTCAGTTCATGCGCCGTTTCAACTATGAAGAAGACCAGTTTGGCGAGCGCCTTAACCCGAAAGACCCACGTTACCACAATAAGGAGATGCGCCGCCAGTCGTTGCCCATCCTCTTCGATCAGGAGAAATACGGCAAACAAACTGAACTGCAGCGTTATTTCATCGAAGACGTCACCAAGGACGACTCCACTTTCATGACCTTCCTTGGCGGCAGATGGTACTCCGAAGTGTCGTGCACCTTCAAATACAACGGCAAACCCGTCAGCGTGATCCTGTTCTTGGCTGTCGAGAAGGAAGGCCTCGGCTCGAAATGGGTGCTCACCAACGTGTATTTTTCGGAATTCAACAAGCTTTTCCCCAATGGCGAGATTGCCGAGAGGGAGAAGCATTTTTTGCATCCCATGAGCCACGAACTCGACTTCATGAACATCTACAAGGCCTTCCAAAACCCCGATGTCATCGAATACTACGCCTCAAAAGAGTTCCAACCCGATTACTTGACCCTGTTCTTTTACGAAATCAAGCAGGGCAAGATGGTGTTTCAGCACGTCGACGGAGTGAAGTTCCACGTTCTGCAAATCAAGGACTGGTACTTTGAGGTGTCGTGGTTCAACCGCTCGGGCCTCAACTCCGGCTGGCTTATGTCAAACGTCATCTACATGCCGGAAAAGGAAAAAACCAATGTGATTAAATTTTATCAACCATGAAAAAAATAGCTTTTCTCTCCATATTGTTGTTAGGTTTCGCCTTTGGCGGACAGGCCCAAAAGCTTTCCAAAGACGAGATTGCCAAGTATGAGAACGAAATCCAGATGATGGTGAGCTACCTGGAGGAGACGATGAACTTCATCGGCGATAGCACGACGTCTAATTTGGAAAAAGAGATTGTCTTTACGGAAAGCTACAGCAAGGTCTTTATTGACGACAAGGTGCAAATCGAAGACGACCTCGACGTGAACCGCAGCACGCCCATCAACAAGGACGTACAGGCTTATCTAAAGGATATCGACTTCTTCTTCAAATGGGCCAATTTCAAGTTTGACTTGCAAAGTGTGTCAAACAGCACCAGAGAGGACGGCACCGTGTTTTTCAAGGCCACTATGTCACGTCGCCTGACGGCCAAGACCATCAACGACGAACAAGTGGAAGACGTCAGGAACCGCTTCATCGAAATCAACCTCGACCGTCAGAACAACAGCTTGAAAATCGCCAGCATCTACACCACTAAAATCAACGAGAAAGAAGCGCTTCGCAACTGGTGGAACAGCCTCTCGCAGAACTGGAAGACCCGTCTGGGCAGCGATATAAAACTGTACGACAGCATACCGATGGAAACCGTCGGAATGATTAGCTCTGCCGATTTCATGGCATCCTATCCCAGCGTCGACCCTGTCACGGGCGAGACCGTCCTTAAGGATAAGTTCTTCAAGAACGACATGGCCGAACTCGATGCCAAGTTGAAACTTGTCACCCAAAAACAACGCATCGACTTATCGGGCATCCGTGAAATCATCTCTTTGGAACCGCTCACCGAGCTGTCGGACCTCACTTGGCTCGACATCTCCGAGACTTCTATAGAAGACCTTTCACCGGTGCGCAACCTCAACAAGTTGAAAGTGCTGCGTGCCAACTCCACTTTGGTTGAAGACATCTCCAACTTGAAATACAACATCACGCTTGAGGAACTGGAAGTAGCCAACACCACCGTTGAAGACCTCGGCGTGCTGGCTTCGTTGAGAAACCTTCAAAAGCTCAATCTAGCCAACACACAAGTCAACAGACTCAATAATCTGAAGAATTGTCCTAACTTGATTGCACTTAACCTGAGTGGCACGCGAATTGCCAATGTCGGCATCCTGCAAGACTTGTCGCAACTAAGGTTTTTGGACATCAGCAACACCGCTGTCCGCGACCTCGGGCCAGTCAGCACCTTGAAAGACTTACAAAGCCTGAATATCTCGGGCACGGCTATCAGCAACTTGCAGGCTTTGAGCGAGATGGAGAGCCTAAAGGAGCTCTATTGCAGCAACACCTCCATCAGTGACTTGCTGCCTTTGAAAGGCAACCGTCGTTTGAGTAAGATCTACTGCGACCACACGGGCATCCACGACGCTGAAGCCAATGCCTTCACTTCGGAAAACCGTTTTGCCTTGGTTATCTATGACACGGAGTCATTGAAGACCTGGTGGCGCGAGCTTCCCATTTATTGGAAGGCGCTGTTCTCAAAGCAAATCAAGGTTGACTCGGAGCCGACCACCGAGCAGTTGCACCAAATCATCAACTTGCAGGAACTCGACCTTTCGGGCAACGCCTTCGTGCAAAACCTGCTGCCCGTCAGCCGTATGACCAACCTACGTTCGCTCAACATCTCCAACACCGAGATAGGCTTCCTGCAACCTATTCAAGGCTTGGCCAACTTGCAGTCGCTCAACATCTCTCACACCTATATCAATGACCTCAAACCTTTGCAGGACATGGTGAACTTGAAGTATCTCAACATCATGAACACCCCTGTCAACGACCTTTCGGCATTGGCCAACGATAGCAAAATCGAGGTGATTGATGCCGACAGCACCACCATAGGCAGAAGCCAAGTCGTGGCGTTGAAAGAAAGCCAACGGCAGGTGGTCGTGGTGTATCAAACTGCGGCGTTGCTTAACTGGTGGAACAACCTCGATGCCATCTGGCAAGCCATCTTCCGCAATGCCATAGGCACGCAGTCGGAGACGCCCAGCGCCCTTGAACTCCAACAAATCTTGGATTTGCGAGAGCTTGAAATCACGCCGGAATATCCTGTGATTTCCCTCAATCCGCTCACCAGCATGATGTGGCTCGAACGTCTCACCATCAACAACCAAAGCGTCAACGACTTGACGCCTTTATACAACAAGGAGTTCTTGGTGGAGCTCAACGCCCAGAACAACCCCATCAGTAGTTTGAAACCCATCGAGGAAAGCCAAATGCTGGAGTTGCTGAACATCGAAAACACACAAGTCAATGACCTGGGGCCGCTTTCCAAGATGAACAACCTCGTCACGCTGAATGCCAGCGGCACCCCCGTGAAGTCGTTGAAGCCCTTGTCGGGACTCCTGAAGTTGGAGAACCTCTTTGTCAACAACACCAATGTGCGTAGCATCTCGCCCGTTGAGAATATCCCGTCGCTGAAGCAGCTGAAGATCTACAACACCAAGGTCAAGAGACGTGCCGTCGAACAACTGCAGCAAAAGCGCCTTGATTTGAACATCATCTATTATTGAGGATTGAAATATTTCGAATTCTTTATTTAATAAAGCGTTTTCTTTTGTGAAAACGCTTTTATTTTGTATTTTTGCAAAATCTTGAAATAAGAAATTCAAATTTAAAATCAACAGATATGGAAATCAGAAAACTTGAACAAATGTTCGAGGTTTTGCGCAGCAAACCCAAAAAACGCTTAGTGGCTGCTTATGCCAACGATGACCACACGATTTGTGCAGTGAATGCTGCCGTGAAGGAGGGACTTATCGAGGCCACCCTTATCGGCGACCAGGATGTGATTGCCAAAGTGTGCCAGGCCGAGAACATCGACCCCAACAACTTCAAAATCATCCATGAGCCTGTCGACACCAAGGCTGCTACTATGGCTTGTGACCTCATCAACGCCGGCGAAGCCGACATCCTGATGAAAGGCCTGCTGCCCACCGATAAGTACATGCGTGCCATCCTCAACAAGGAACGCGGCCTCTGCCCGCCCAATGTCACGTTAGCCCACGTCGCCGTCATCGAGAACCCCAACTACCACAAGCTGTTGGTGGTCTCCGACTGCGCTATCATCCCGCTGCCCGACCTGAAGCAGAAGCAACAGCTGCTCAAGTATGTGACCACTGTGGCCACTAAACTCGGCGTCGGCTGCCCGAAGGTCGCCATGGTGACCGCCACTGAGCAGATGAGCGCTGGCATCCCCGCTTGCGTCGATGCCGCCATCATCGCCAAGATGAACGAGCGTGGCCAAATCAAAGGTTGCATGGTGGAAGGTCCTATCAGCCTCGACCTTGCCTTGGATGCCGAGACCGCTGCCATCAAGGGCATGAAGAGCCCCGTGGCTGGCGATGCCGATTGCCTTGTGTTCCCCAACCTCGAAGCCTCCAACGTGTTTTACAAGTGCTGCTCGAAGTTCGACAAGAGCGAAATCGGTGCCATGTTGATGGGTGCCAAGGTGCCTTGCGTGCTTAGCTCGCGCGGCGACACGTCGAAGACGAAATTGTATTCCATTGCCCTTGCAGCAATGCTGGCCTAAAGAAAATGGTTTGTAGAGACGCGATTAATCGCGTCTCTACCAGAAAACATATAAAAATATAACATCATGTCATACAAAATATTAACCATCAATCCCGGTTCCACCTCGACGAAAATCGCCGTCTTTGACGGGGAGGAACAAGTCTTCAAGAAGAACCTCAAGCACAGCGCCGAGGAAGTCGCAAAATATGAGCATATCTCCGACCAAAAGCCCTTCCGCACCGAAGCCATCAAGCGCGAGCTGAAGGAGGCTGGCATCGACTTGAGCGAAATGGCTTGTGTCGTGGGTCGTGGTGGCTTGCTCCGTCCGCTCGTCTCGGGTGTCTACGAAGTGAACGACCTCATGATCAAGGACCTCATGGAAGGCTACAATGGCGAACACGCCTCCAACCTCGGCGGCTTGATTGCCAACGACATCGCCAAGGAACTCGGCGTGAAAGCCTATATTGCCGACCCCGTCGTGGTCGACGAGATGGACGAAGTGGCACGCTACTCGGGCCACCCGCTGTTCCCGCGTATCTCCATCTTCCATGCCTTGAACCAGAAGATCATCGCCCGTCAGTTGGCGAAAGACCTCGGTCGCAAGTATGAGGACATGAACATCATCGCCATCCACCTCGGTGGTGGCATCTCGGTCAGCGCCCACAAGAAAGGTCGCGTGGTCGACACCAACAATGCGTTGAACGGTGACGGCCCCTTCACCCCCGAACGCGCTGGTTCGTTGCCTGCCGGCTTACTCGTCGATGCCTGCTTCAGCGGCAAGTACACCAAGAAGGAAATCGGCCAGATGCTGAAAGGCAAGGGCGGCTTTGTCGCTTACCTCGGCACCAACGATGCCCTTGAAGTTGAAAACGCCGTGAAGGCTGGCAACAAGGAATGGGAGAAGGTCTACAAAGCCATGGCCTACCAAGTGGCCAAGGAAGTCGGCGGTCTCGCCGCTTCGGCCATGAGCATGGATGTCGACGCCATCTTCCTCACGGGTGGCATGGCCTACGATAAGGGCTTCTGCGCTTTGGTGAAGAGCCATGTGGAGAAGATCGCCCCCGTGTATGTCTATCCCGGCGAGGACGAGATGAAAGCCTTGGCCTTGAACGGCCTGATGGTCCTCAATGGAGAGACTGAAGTTAAGGTCTACAAATGATTTGTAGAGACGTTGCGTGCAACGTCAAAACAAAAAACCACCGCTTTCAAACGAAGGCGGTGGTTTTTTTAATGGATTCTGAACGTGGGTTTATTCAACCGGGGTCAAGGCGGTGAGCACTTCGTTCAGCTTGGCTTCGGCGGCTTGAGCGCGCTGCTGCAACTCGGGAAGCACGTTGTCGTATTCGCCCCAAGGTTTCAAAGCGGCTTCGGCGGCCTCGAAGTCTGCCGTCAGATTATGGAAAGCCTCCATGTCGGCGTTGCTTGCAGCTTCGCACAAGGCGTTGACAGCTTTCTCGTAGGTGTCGATGCAAGGCGTGAGGAATTCAGCAGCCTTGTCGGCTTCTACCTTGTTGTACTCGGTGGCGATGTCGGAGAGCTTGGATTGAAGTTCGTCTAACTCTTCTTCAGTCAAGCCCTTGATGTTGCCTTCCTCATCCACATAGTCAGCGAAGAGGTTTTGGCTGAAATCATCTCTTTCTTTGTTGAAGTTGTTGACGAAAGCTAAGAAGTCCTCGGCGCTTTGGATGGACGAGAGCTTGGTCTTGGCTTGATCGAAGAACTCTTGAGTGGCCTTGAGGATGGTTTCGGTCGGCGCTACTTTGGTGCCGCATGAGGCCATGACAAAGCCCATGATGATGGCGGCAATGGCCAGTGTAATCTTTTTCATTGTGTTTGAATTTTAAGTTTAGTTTTCTTTTGATAATTAAATTTGCTGCAAAAGTAGTGATTTGTTGGTTGGCACGGCAAAAAATAGTAAAAAAAGCATCAATTTCCGGCACAAGCGGCTGTAGCGGCACTCATCGTGAGGCCAGGAATGCTTTCCAATGCATGGGCACACGACTCCAAGGTGGCGCCCGTAGTCAACACATCGTCTATGAGTAATATGTGTTTTCCTTCGAGTTCTTTGGCAAAACGCACTTTGAAGATGTCTTTCACGTTTTTGAAGCGTTCTTCGGCCGACTTGTGGGTCTGCGTCTCGGTGTAAATCTCTCTGACTAGGTACTTGTCGCCAATCGGGATGCTGGTCACCTCGTGGATGCCTTGGCATATCATCAGGCTTTGGTTGTAGCCACGTTGCTTCTCGCGCTTGGCATGGAGCGGCACGGGGATGAGGTAGTCGATGCCTTGAAACAAAGGCGCATCCTTGATGGTTTTGCCCAATTCTTGTCCGAGGAAAACGCCCGCCGACTTGTTGCCTTTGTATTTCAGCTCATGGATGAGGTGCTGCACCTTGCCCGACTTGGCGAAAAAGAAGCTAGCCGTCACGGCGTGAAACTTGACACGGCCATAGAAGGTCTGTGCCAAGGGGTTCTCCGGGTTGAGTTCATAGCTGGTTTTGGGCAAAAGATAGCGGCATTTCAGGCAGACGGTCTCCTCGTCCTTGAGTAGAGGCTCGCCGCAGGCGGCACACACGCGAGGGTAGAACAGGTTGACGATGCTATGGAGCCATTCACGGACGGTCATGAGCTTGCTTTAGTTTCCCCACTTGATGTATTTCTTTCTCGGGACCATCGGCTTGGGCTTACCCACCATGCTCGTTGTGTCGAGTTCATTTTTGCGCTTCTGGGCTTCGGCGGCTTCGTCGAGTTCATACATCTTGTAGTTGATGGTGAAATTCAATGAGTCGGGAAGAAGCTCGTCGGTTCGGCCTTGTTCGCGCAGCACTTCGTTAAAGGTCTTTCGGTTGCGGAGCAGGGTGGCCTGACGGCGGGCCGAGGCGTTGTATTTGTCGTAGAGGTATTGTATGGGGCTAGCGCTGACGGTGACCATGCCGCGGCCCGAGGGTGTACGGCTGAGCCAAAGCTCGTCGAGTTCATCATTCATTCGTTTAATCTCGTCTGGAGTCTCAATGCTCGGCATCGAGATGAGGTATTCCTTGAAGCCCTCGTAGTTGCTGAACGGCAACACGGTCACCTCGCGCAGTGTGATGGTCTCTGGGTGCAGGCGGATAACGAGAGTATCTCTTGTTGAGACTGTCGTGTCGATGGTGACGAGGCGGCGCGAATAGCCCACACAGCTCACCCAGAGCGTGTCGACTTGTCGTGCCTGGATGTGGAACCACCCTTGTCGGTCGGTGATGGTGCCGCAGTGCGCCAACTTACTGATGACGTGGGTGTTGCGGATGGGACGAAGGCTGTCGGCCGTGACCACATAGCCATAAAAGTCGAGGCGCTTGGGTTCTTCGTCTTTGCCTTGCGCAAAGGTAGCGGCGCAATACAACAATAATAATATGGTGAGCAGATGTTTCACTCCTTAGTTTTGGGTAGCGAAGATACAACATTTTGAAAACGGCGGCAAATATTTTTTATTTTTCCCGTCAAAAAATCATTGCGGTAAAAAATGCCACAAATCAATGGCATTTCTTACCCTTATTTTGGCGGTACGGATAAATCTTTGTCGAAATCGATGATTTGTTGTAATTTTGCCCGATAAAACGCTAAAACTATCAACAAAAAGGGAATACGATAGATTGACATATTGAAGGGCATTTGATCCGTTGCACTGTGGCTTGGAAATCAGCAAAATTATCAAGTTAACCACATAATAACCGCCAAATGTTCGCGACCAATGGTCGTGGACGGTTGTTTATTGGGTTAACGGGTATTGCTGAACCTCCAAGCCGATGAAGACGGGTTCACGGCCATTCTGTATGCCATGGTGCAAAAACAAGGCATGGCAAAGACGAAGGTTCATATCGGCAATATGATTCGCAGGAAACTGAAGGAGCAAGGGCGTAGCGTCACATGGTTTGCTTCGGCCATCCATAGCGACCGTTCCAATACTTACAAGATGTTGAAGCGCGAAAGCATCGATCTTGCCTTGTTGATGTATATTTCCGAACTGCTACATTACGACTTCCTATACGAGTGTTCCCAGCTGCTTGATTTCGGTCCGGAAAACGAACGCGCCAAATCCGAAAACTAGGCTTTATAGTGTGAAAGCGATGGCTTGCGCTGCAAAGGTAATAAAACAACGGAAGACATGCCGCCCCCCGTCCATAGGGGTAAAAACTACCACACTAATATGGTGACATTTGCCAATTACAACTCATTATTATTCAATGTGTTAGTTGTAATTTTGCAATCGATTTATGCACACACGAACATACCATGATTCCTACACCTATTAATAATAGCCGACACGACGAGTTGGGGCACGACGACGACTTCCACGCAGGCCATTTCCTGCGCGAGACGCTTGATGCCTGCGGCCACGACACAGTCTGGCTTGCCGCCCGCACAAACCGCACCGTGACCTATATCGAGGACCTCCTCGAGCAGCCCAACATGGACGCCGAGCTTTTCGTGCGCATAGGTATGCCTATGGAGCCGCTGTTTATGCGGCGGGTGGATGAGATGGTGCTTGGACAGCAGCCTGTTTAATCGGAAAAACAAAAACCCAGAAAGTGAGACCTTTTTGTGCTTTATCCCGATTTTTTTGCAAGATAAAGTACATTTTGCTCGCATTTTTTCTCTAAAAAAGCCCCGCAAACCTCGACCGCCTTTTACATGAAATAACCACTTCGGACGCCCATGCATACAAAAAGTGGTAAAATCTACCACAAACAAGTGGTACATTATGCCAATCCTAATACATTGTTTATCAATGCGTTAACAGTACTTTTGCAGCGAAAAACCACGCGGTGGCGGCAATTTTACATCTATTTGGTTATCAGGCAGATGGAATGTTGAGGATGCCGAATTGTATCCAACGGAGACGTGGCGAAAGAATAATTGAAAGACAACCGGCACGCAATGCGCCGGGATAATAGTGTAATGCAAATGAACGATATGAAAACTCTTCGATACCTTGAACTAATTATTGACGGAATGCCCATGGAACCGCTGCTTATGCGGTGGGTGGACGAGATGATTTTTGGGAAACAAACTGTATCACAAGTGAATTGAGTCATTTATACTTCGAATATGAATAATTAAATGAGGAAAGCGATGAATATATATAGGTTGATAACAGAAAAAAGACAAAGCAAACAACTTTGCAAGCAGGCGAGCATTTTTTTGATTGTCACATTCCTCTTGTGGGGAGGTTTGTTGTTTGGACAGGAAAAAGCAATTGGTACGATTACCATCAATACAGGAACTGAAACTACCAAACTATTCAATACTTTACACAATGCTTTTAAAGCGATTTCTGATAACCCAAGCAGTTATAATGCCACCATTAATATAGAAGTCAAAACCAATACGAAGGAGAATGGAACTTGTGACACCGAACCAGGAAAAACCTATAGGATTTATAGTGCTGATGGAGATAGACATTCCATAAATTTTGATCCTGAAGATGTATCCTCTACCCGTTGCATAGCTGTCCTCCAAAACTCCACTCTCAATTTGGGGAAAACAGATGGTACCGATAATACACTGGTATTTAGGTGCCTTAAGCAAACCGACGCTACTAGTGGTGATCAGTATTTTCACAACTATGGTTCCGATTCCCCTAATAAGTCCTTGATAAAAGTGGTGAGAGGAGGCACGCTGAACATTTATAAAAATATTGAGCTTTGTTACGGTCATCAAGTCATCTGGATTGAACAGCAGAATTTCACTTATGGAACTGCTAAGGCCACTGTAAACATGTATGGCGGTGTGATTCATTCTGCCACTCACGTTTGCGTTAATATATCTGCTGGCGTTTTCAACATGTATGGAGGTTACATCTGCGCACATTACAAGTCAACTGGCACTAAAGTTCCGACAATAAATACCAGCAACAACTATAATGGCAATGCCATTTTGGATTACAATTATGTGGCAAACAAGTTAGGTAACAACACAACAGAGGCAGCGGTAAGCAATTTTTTGATGAATTACTATGACGTAACAAATGTGAATGCTCTGAATCGAGCCACAGCGGTGTATCTGCATTATGATTGCGGCCGCGGTGTCGCCCAATTTAACATGACAGGCGGAACCATTTGTGGATTTCACGCCACCAAAACTTTTAACCCTGCCTATCAATTTGTTAGCTCGGTGGACACATATGCAACAAATGTGCCGGGAGCAGTCATCTTTTCGAACAATGCAAATAAAGTAAGCATTTCAAACACATCAAGTCCTAAGATATATGCCTGTGTCACACAGTATGGAGCACTTAGATTCCACGATATTGACGACCAAAACAAGACATATGATTATTCCATTTCTGATTGCCAAATCAGCTATTGTAAATCGAATCGCCGAGGTAGTGCCATAACGGTTGAGAAAACCATGAGCGTCAGCACATCAGGGAACAATATTACCAAAAATGTTGCTGTTGGTGCCGAAAATGGCAGCGCGATATATATAGCCAGTGGAGCCAGTCTTTCGTTATCAGGTGATGTGGTGCAATCAAATACTACAATCAGCGGAAGCGGAGAACGAGGTGGAGGCGTCTACAAGTACGGAAATCTGACCGTTTCGGGTGAGACAAAGATCACGAACAATAATGTAGGTACCACAGTCAACAATGTTTACATACATCCTTCGGCGGATCAAAAATATGTCAATATCGGTTCTTCTGGTCTTAGCTGTAGTGCTAAAATAGGCATTTACAAAGACCATAGCTATGCCACAGATACCAACGGAGAGGATTATACTGCGGTGGCATACGGAACAAATGCCAATTGTGCCTTTGCTGCCAACAATCGCTTCTTCGTCGACGATAGAGGGCTTTATGACGTGTATCACCCTGGCACCACGGGCTCCTATACCAACACCTACCTCTATTTTATCGAGGGCTGGAAGAACAACACGGCCAATACGAGCAACGATGTCGTAATTAGCGGGACGACCGCTACGGTGAAGTCGGCGGCTGGCTTGGCTTATCTGGCCAAACAGATAGAGGCAGGAACAAGCTATACCTCCATCACCCTTAACAACGACATCGACCTGTCAGACCATTACTGGAATCCGTTAGGTGAGAAATACACCACGTGTTCAACGACCACAACCCATGCTTTCAGCGGCACTTTCGATGGACAAGGACACACCATCAAAGGGCTGAACAGTATCTTCCCATGTGCTGACATGGGGCTGTTTGGTTATAGCACGGGAACCATCAAGAATCTGATACTGTCAAGTTCGCTTACAGCAACGGATGCCACCAACCTCGGCGGCATCGTCGGTGAACTGGGTGGCGGAACGGTCTATAATTGCATGGTGAAGGCTACACTTACAGGAGGCACAAGCACTGGAGCCTTAGTAGGAAAGATTACTTCTGGAAGCGTGAAAAACAGCTTCGCCATATCCAATAACGCGGCCTGCGGCAGTGGCACGGTGACGAACTGCTATGTGCGTAAGGCGAGCGGAGGAACGTCCAGCGACATGGGCACCGCAACCAACGTGGGCGACTCGGGCAGCACCTCTGGTGCTTTCACCGAAACGGTGACACCTTATTTATATAGGCACGACGACAACAAGGTTGGTTCCGCCGCTTTGTTGACCCTTCTGAACCAATGGGTGGATGCCCAGTCAACGCCTACCGATCTGGCCCATTGGACACGCACCTGCGCCAGCCCCATCAACGGCGACTACCCGCTGCTGAAGTTCGACGGCATGAAGTGCGTCGGCACCAAAAGTGGTAACAACGATGTGCTGTCATACAGCAGCAGCCTCAACACCATGCTCAGCACCCACAATGCTTCGGGCGACAACATTTTCTTCTGGGGCTCCGAGTCGGGGGTAAGCAATGGCAACAGCAACGCGAATATCTACATCGACGAGGACGCAGCCCTCATTCACACTAGCGTCATCGACAATGCTTACGTCGGCGTCACGCTGAAAAACGCAGCATGGCACATGTTCTCGCCAGCGATAAACAGTGCGCCCTTGGGTATCAACTACAATGGCGACGAAAATGTTTATAACTATGGCACTGCTCCCGCACCATACGCTTTCTACTCCGAAGCCGCTGCTGACGGCTATTACCCCAGCACTAACTTTGGAGGCGAATCTTATTACGGCGACTACGACTACTATAGCTATTACGAGCCGGAGTACCACTGGATTAACTTCAAGCGCAACTCGCTGAGCCATTGGCACGAGGATATAGACCACCGAAACATTGAATACCACTGGGACAACAACCCTGACAATGCCGATTCGGAGGGCAACGAAACCACCCTCAAACCCGGCAAGGGCTATCTGCTCGGCATCAAGACCGATACCTACCTGCAATCGCACGGCACCCTCAACCCGAGCAATGGCAGCGGCGACGTGACCTTCCCAGTCTCCAGGAAAAGCGGCTGGCGCATTGGCTATAACCTCATCGGCAACCCCTACCAAGCCTATTTGGACTTCAATGCCTTTGCCGACGTTAATAGTGGTTCTGGTAAGATTTGGAGCAATGCTGCTTCCGCTTTCTATCTCATGCTTTACGGCGGAGCCTACCATCAGTATGTCTATAGTGCATCAACCAACCAACTGCAAGCACCACGTTGTCTGCATCCGCACCAAGGCTTCATGGTAATCACGGAGAACGACAATGTGAATGCTACCTTCCAAAACGGGATGCGCGTGCTCAGCAACGCCACTTCGGCCCCGTTCCGTGATGAGCCCAGCGTTGACTATCCTTTGGTCAACCTTGTCGTCACCGACGATGACGAAAAGAGCGACATCGCAACCATCGAATTGGGCCGTCCCGACACGGGTGGTGCCCCTAAGTCGTATGACCTTCATACGGGCAAGGGCTGCCTCTATGTCAACTATGATGATGTGGATTATGCCATCGCCTTTACCCAGCCAGGTGTCAATGAAGTGGCGGTGCGTTTCGCAGCCGACGAGGAGGCCGCCTTCACGATGACATGGGACATGGAAAACGGCGATTTCAGCTATGTCCACCTTATTGACAATATGACAGGCTCCGACATTGATTGCCTGCAAGACAGAGAGTATTGCTTTACGGCACGCCCCAGTGACTACAAGAGCCGTTTCCGCCTTGTGTTCGATTACACAGGCATTGGGGAAAACGAGAACTCCGAGACCATCGAAACTCCATCTGCCTTTGCCTTCCAAATGAACGACGAGTTGGTGGTGAATGGTGAAGGTCAATTGCAAATGTTCGACCTGACAGGACGGCAAGTCATTTCGACCAATACCAGCGGAACGCAAAGCAGGGTGATGTTGACAAACATTGGCACAGGCATGTATGTTTTGCGCATGAATGGAAAGAACGGAATTAAGACTCAGAAAATAGTGATAAGATGAAAAAGATAATCACCATACTGATAATAAGCATTTTTATGGCATCATCGGCGCAGGCCCAAGTGTTCATGACAAATGAGGACTATGAAAACCCGCGTGACGGCATAGAGACCCAATGGGGCTACATCCCTGAACAATGGACTACCAACGACCAGGCAAATGAATTTGCCCCTTTAGGTGGTGGCGCGCTACTGCTCGCTTCCTTCGGCACAGCCTACTTGCTTGGCAAGAGGAAAAATCGGAATAAGTAAAATAGTAATAATCAAATAGTACGAATCAAATGAAGACAATTAGAAAACTGAGGATGATCCTCTCTCTATTTTTAGTAGGATTGGCAAGTGTGAGTTTTGCAGATACGACACTTTACCTTGATGGTACGTCATCTGGCAACAGGCATTTCAAGACTTTGTATGATGCTTTGAATTATGCTACTGGAAAGTATTCCACACTAGGTAAGGTTACTATCTTAGTCAGCGTTAGCACAAATGAAACAAAAGAAATTGCTTTGTCGGAAAACGATAACATCACTATTGTTAACCGTTCAGGTGCGCGTCATTCTATCAATTACGTGGAGCGTCCTTCCACGAGGATGATTGCCGTTGTCCAGAATAGTATCTTGAATATTGGAAAGGCAACCGATGGCAACAACGCAGCCTTGATTTTCAGGCTTTGTCGCTCGTCAGAGTCATCACAAATGGAAGCTGGCGGCAAATGTCTTTTCAAGGTCGTTAGAGGTGGCGTGCTTAACATTTACGACAACACAGAGATCGGTTTCGGAACAATGCCTATCTGGATTACGTCTACAAGTTCCACGACAGGCCGTCCTGTGGTTAATATGTATGGCGGTGTCATTCACTCTGCGAAATTCGCTTGCGTATATGTACAACAAGGTACTTTCAATATGTACGGCGGTTACCTTGTCGGTCACTATAATACCTCAGGAACTACGATTCCAGATTTGAGTTCTAATGCAATTCTTAATTATAGTTACGTAGATAACTATTTCAAGAATAAATACGGTGTAGACAAACCGGTTTTACAGGAATTGGATATCACCAACCTATTGAAATCCTATTATGGAGTGTCAAACGTGTCCGATTTAAACAACGGATGGGCCGTATATCTCCATAAAAACAGCAATGCCTCTGGCTCTGTTTTCAACTTCTACGGAGGTTCCATCTGTGGTTTTTATTGCCTTGGTGCCAGAAGCATCCCCACTGGATATGATGGATCCGACTTCACCTATTATACAATTGATGGCGAGGAAGTGAGGAAGAAAGGAGTGGCTGTTTTCGGTAATCGCGCGACGATTAACTTGTTAGGAGGAATGGTCTATTGCAATCGAAGTGGAAGTGATGGTGGAGGTGTAAAGATTACAAATGACGATTTCAATATAAGTGCGACAAATGTCTCATACAATCAAGGATATGTGAACATGAGTGCTGGCTGTATTAATTACAATGAAAGTTCGTCCAACGGTGGGGGAATACGTGTTGAAAAAGGAACCCTGTTTACCATGACTGGTGGTACTATTAATCATAATGTCACAAAAAAGAGTGAAGATTCGGGTAGTGGCGGTGGCGGAGGCGTTCGTATGGTTTCCGCTAAAATGGTCATGAGTGGTGATGCTGAAATTGCCTATAATCACTCGACTGGTGATATTGAAAAATATAATGGCGGTGGCGTTGCTGCCGTTTGGCAATCTGTCTATGGACAGGCAAAAAGTATTGTCAACCTGAATGGAGGTCGCATCCATCATAATGTGGCAGAAAACAATGGTGGTGGTGTGACGGCGACCGATAAAGGCAATACTGGTGCCGTGGGTATCGAGATGACCTTCAATGGTGTGGAGATTGATCACAACATAAGTAAAACTTCAGGCGGTGGTGTTTATGTAGGCGGAAGTGCTGATATTATCATCGATAAAAACCCTACTACACAAGTAAAGACCAAAATCCACGACAATATAGCATACACCAATGGTGGTGGTCTTCATGTCAGTTCTGCTGTTGCAGGAGGCCATACGGGCGGTGTGGATGCAAGCAACTGTCAAGTCTACAATAACATGGTCAATAATGGCGACGGCGGCGGTCTTTATTCAGAATATGCTTATGTCAACATCCATGATGGTGCTGAATTTTACAACCATAATATCAATGGTAAAGGAGCAGGCATTTGTATTGCTGCTAGAGCCGATTACACACAAGATGGTGGGTTTGTTAGAGACAACCAAGCTAATGGAAATGGAGGAGGATTTTATGTTATTGGAGGCAACGTTTCCATCACTGGTGGAACTATACAGAACAATGCTACCCAAAGTAGCGGCGGCGGTTTCTGTGTTGATGGCGGTGTCGTTACGATAAACGGCAATGCGCAAATCAATAACAATTCTGCTGTAGCAAATGGAGGAGGTTTCTATGTAAACACATCAAACAGTTCGATTACCACCACCATCAAGGGCGGTGCCACTCTATCTTCTAACACCGCTAACAACGGTGCCGGTGCCTACATCAACCAAGGCCGGTTAGTCATCCAAGACGCAGCCACCAACCTTACCAGCAACACCGCCGCCGCCAGTGGCGGCGGCATCTACATGGCCGCAGGCACGGTGACCTTCACCAACGCCAAGCTGCAATCGAACACGGCCACCAACAACGACGGCGGCGGACTGTACCTGGGCAACGGGACGATGACGGTGAGCGGTGCCAACGCTGCCTTCACGGCCAACAAGGCCAAGAACCGCGGTGGTGGCGTGTACGTGGGCGGCGGCAGCTTCACCATGACTGGCGGCGCCATCGGCGGCACGACGGCACAGGGCAACTACACCACGTCGGGCGCAGGGTACGGCGGTGGCCTGTACATGGGCGGCGGCACGGCGACGCTCTCGGGCGGCACGCTGGGCGGCAACAAGGCCGAGGGTGGCTACGGCGGTGCCATCTACATGAACGGCGGCACATGCACGCTGTCGAACGGCGCGACGATAGGCGGCGCTACGGCCAGCTACGCGAACAGCGCCAAGTACGGCGGCGGCATCTACTCTGCAGGCGGCACCATCACGGTGAAGGGCGGCAAGATCCAGCGCAACACGGCCAGTACGGCAGGCGGCGGCATCTACACCAACGGCGCCGACGGCGTCGTCAACATGGAGAAACAGACGTCCAAGGCGGAGATGCTGAGCTACATCGAATACAACACGGCCGAAGAGGGCGGCGGCATCTACGCCAACCGCGGCGTGGTCAACTTCTCGGACGGCTACATCCAGTACAACCGCGCCAGCGAGGCGGGCGGCGGCATCTACGTCAACGACAACGGCGGCGACGACTACGGCACCCTTTACCTGAAAGGCTCGGCCAACCTGCGCCGCAACAATGTGCCCACGGGCCACAACGGCGGCGGCGTCTACCTGAAGGGCAAGGTCGTCGTGGGCGAGCAGACCGCCAACTTAGGTGTCATCAAGGGTGACGGCTAACAACCGCAACAACATCTACCTGCCCGACCCGGGCGACCCCTCGGTGCTCACCAACCACCGCGACGTCATCACCGTCATCGAGAACGGCATCAGCCTCCAATCGAATGTCGGCTTCAGCGTGCCCCACAACTACGTGCCGGTGATCTACTGCGCGCCGTCGTCGACGAGCCAGGACTACCTCGACCAGTTCTCGACGGGCCACGAGTACCAGTACATGTTGTTCGACGACACGCGCCACTATGTGGCGGTGCACTATCCCGACCGTCCCGAGATCTTCGACCGCGACCACGTCTACCTCTACGGATTCTGGGCCAACGTCGTCACGGGCAACGAACACGACATGGAATGCCCCATCTCGGCGGCGGACTTCGAGGGACAGGACCCCATCGAGATCAGCGACGCGTGCGAGCTGGCCTTCTTCATCTCGTGGGTGAACGGCCTCAACGGCCTCGACACGCACGCCGACGCCAACGCCATCCTGCTGGCTGACATCGACATGAGCAAGTACGGTTGGGTGCCGATCGGCGACCTGACCAACGGCTACAGCGGCACCTTCGACGGCAACGGCCACACGGTGACGGGCATCTCGAGCCTGCTGTACCGTGAGTATCTGGACTACGGCTTCTTCGGACGCCTCGACGGCGGCACGGTGAAGGACCTGTTCGTGAAGGACGCCTCCTACGCCCTCGACAACATGCCTGACCTGGTCATCGGCGGCCTGGTGGGCGAGATCACCACCGCAAGCACGGTGGAGAACTGCGAGGCGAGCTCCAGGATCACCGCCACCAACACCACCACGGTGGTGGGCGGCCTCATCGGACGCATGAACGCCGGCACGGTGCACTCCACCATCGGCATCTCCGACATGAAGGGCTACCAGATGGGCGGCCTGGTGGGCGAGCTGCTGGGCGGCAGCCTCTACAACAGCTTCTCGAACTGCAAGTACACGAAAGCCGAGAGCCACGACAAGTACATGGGCGG
>CADBZW010000033.1:0-5700 GCA_902799345.1 uncultured Bacteroidia bacterium
TGAGGAAGTGAGCCACGAGGTGTGCATGCACGTCGCCGCCATGAACCCGCTGTCGGTGAGCGAAGCCTCCATCCCGCAAGAGGTGAAGGACCGCGAGTTTGCCGTTGCCGTCGACAAGACCAAGGAAGAACAGATCCAGAAGGAAGTCGAAAAGGCTCTCCGTAAGGCTGGCATCAACCCCAACCACGTCGACAGCGATGACCACATCAACTCGAACATCACCAAGGGTTACATCACCGAGGAACAAGGTGCCCAGGCCCGCGAAATCAAGGCCACGGTGCCCGGTCAGGTGCAACTCAACGAAGGTATGATTCAGAACATCGCCAAAGGCCGTCTGAACAAGTTCTTCAAGGAGAGCTGCCTGCTCAACCAAGTCTCTCTGGTCGCCGACCCGAAGACCGTCGCCGGAGAGCTGCCTGCTCAACCAAGTCTCTCTGGTCGCCGACCCGAAGACCGTCGCCGAATACATCCAGGCTGCCGACAAGGAAGCCACTGTGGTGAACTTCGTGCGTATCAAGTTGGGCGAATAAGCCTGATAGGTAAAATTCAACAGAAAAGGATGGCGCAAGCCATCCTTTTTTTATTTTTGCCTTTTCAAAACAATCCTACCATGAAAAAGCTATTCCTCTCCCTTTGCCTCACAGCACTTTTGTTGTCGGCTTGCAAAAAAGAACAGATTCCTGTCGCCAACTACGACATCATCCCGCAGCCCAAGGAAACGCATCTGAGCCGAGATATTACAGGCTACTTCACATTACAACCTTCGACGAAAGTCTATTTCGAAAATGGTCTTCAACGTGAGGCGCAATTCCTGAACGAGTACGTGAACGACATCATGGGCTTTGCCATGGAAATTCAAGAATACCAAGGCCAAACCGACGGCATTGTGTTGAAATTGTCTCCCGATGATTTCGACCAGCCTGAGGCTTACGAAATCAATATTACCCCCAAGAAAGTAGAGATTATAGGTGCCGACGCCGCAGGTGTGTTCTACGGCATACAAACTTTGCGTAAGAGTTTACCCTTAAGGTGTACTCAGAGCGGGGACGCCTCGTCCCCCTCTGAGAGGGGGGCAGGGGGGAGTAAATGTTACCTCCCCACTGCCACCATCCGAGATTGGCCCACCTTCAGCTACCGCGGCATGCACCTAGACCCCTGCCGTCATTTCATCCCCTTGGACTCGGTGAAGGTTTACATCGACATGCTGGCCATGCACAACATGGACCAGTTCCATTTCCACCTCAGCGACGACCAAGGCTGGCGCATCGAAATCAAGAAATACCCTGAACTGACAGAGATGGGTGCCTATCGTAACGGCACGGTCATCGGGCATAACGGCAACCTCTACGACACCATCCGCCACGGCGGTTTCTATACCCAAGACGAGCTCCGCGACCTCATCGCATACGCCGCCGAGCGTCACATCAACATCCTCCCTGAAATCGACCTGCCGGGCCACATGCAGGCGGCCTTGGCCTGCTATCCGCAGTTGGGCTGCACGGGCGGTCCCTACGAGGTATGGCGGCGCTGGGGTGTGTCGGAAGAGGTGCTTTGCGCGGGCAACGAGGAGACCATGCTGTTCGTTGAGGATGTGCTCAATGAGGTGATGGATGTGTTCCCGTCGCCCTATATCCACATCGGTGGCGACGAATGCCCAAAAGTGCGTTGGGAACAATGCCCCAAGTGCCAAGCCAAAATCAAGGAATTGGGCATTAAGGGCGATGAGCGTTTCTCGAAGGAGGACTACCTGCAAAGCTATGTGATGAACCGTATGGCCAAGGTGGTGGAGGCCCGTGGAAGGCGTGTCATCGGTTGGGACGAGATCTTGGAAGGCAACGTCTCCGAGACCGCCATCATCATGAGTTGGCGAGGCACAGAAGGCGGCATCGAGGCAGCACGCAAGGGCCACGATGTCATCATGGCGCCGTCGTCGCACCTCTATTTCGACTACTACCAAAGCGAGGACATCGCCAGCGAGCCTTCGTGCATCGGCGGTTACCTGCCCGTTGAGCGCGTATATGAGTTCCAGCCCCTGCCCGAGGAGCTGACACCTGAGCAACAAAAGCACATCATCGGGGTGCAGGCCAACATCTGGACGGAATACATCGCCCATTTTTGGCACGTGCAATACATGGCTCTGCCGCGCATGGAGGCTTTGACAGAGATACAATGGAACAACCCACAGGAGCGTGACTTTGAAGCCTTTGTGGGGCGTTGCCGCCACATGGCCCAACTCTACGACCTCTATCATTACACCTATGCCGACCATATCTTCAACCCGCAGGTCTGGGCCGACACGGTGGAAGCCAACCTGGCCACGCGCAAGCCTATCACCCTGCGTCAGCAGCCTGCCGAGCAATACACCTACGAAGGAGCCGTGGTGCTCAACGACGGCAACCTGGGTAGGGGAGCCTACAACTCGGGGCGTTGGCTCGGCTTCTGCGGCTATCCTCTTGATGCCGTCATTGATTTGGAGCAGCCTGCCGAGATGCAGCATGTTCGCTTCCATGCTTTGGTGAACAAGGGTGCGTGGATTTATAATCCGAGCCAAGTCAAAGTGTTGGTTTCAGATGATGGCGAGAATTTCCGCGAGGTGGCGCAAAAAGAAATTCCAATCTCCACATGGGCCGACAGCGATGGCATCTTCGCCTACGAACTGGACTTTGAGCCCGTCAAGGCAAAGTATGTCGAGGTCATCATCTCAGGCTATGACCTGCCCGAAGACCATAGCGGATTTGGCTATCCCGCTTGGATTTTTGTGGATGAGATAGAGGTAGATTAAGCTTTCTTCAGCAAAATCACGTAAACCGGGAAGTGGTCGCTATACCCTCCCATCCAGACACCGCTGCCGAAGGTGCGGAAGGGATAGCCGTTGTAGCGGCCGCCGTGCTGCTTGAGGAACTCCTTGTTGTGGACCTTGGCGTTCTTGAACTGGTAGGTGCTGTAGTCGGTGGGCAGCAGGCCAGGGGTGATGATGGTTTGGTCAAGCACGCCAGGCACGTCGTTGTAGTAGTTGGTGCCGATGCCTTTCTTGTGCAAATCGTACATGGGGTTGAAGAACTCGCCTTCGCCCAGTTTGTTCATGTCGCCCGTGGCGCGCAGGTATTTTGTCACGCTCTTGTTGTCGGGGTAGTCGTTGTAGTCGCCCATCATGATGATTTTGGCGTTGGCGTCTTCGTTGAGGATGCTGTCGGCGATGTGGCGGCACAAGGTGGCGGCGGCCACGCGACCCGGCAGCGAGCGTTTCTCGCCACCGTAGCGCGAAGGCCAGTGCATGACGATGAAGTGCATCATCTCGCCGTCAAACAAACCAGAGACCACCAGCTGGTCGCGGGTGATGAAGTCGGGCTGGTCGGGGACGACGGTACGGTACGACTTGCTGTTGGTCAGCTTGAAATACTTGGGGTTGTAGAGCAGTCCCACGTCGACGCCACGGCGGTCGGGCGACTCGTAGTGCACGATCTGATAGTTACGGTCCTTGATTTCGGGTTGGCGCACGAGGTCTTCCAACACCGTGCGGTTCTCGATCTCCGACACGCCGAGGACGGCCACGCCGTCGGGCGACCAGTCGGTGCCGATGGTGGAGATGGCGTAGGCCATGTTGTGGAGTTTGGCGAGGTATTTCTCGGTGTTCCATTGGTTGGCGCCCTGAGGCAGGAACTCCTCGTCGTCTTTGTTCGGGTCGTTGATGGTGTCGAAGAGGTTCTCGAGGTTATAGAAGCCGACGAGGCCGACCTTATAGGCTTGCTGCTCCTGGGCGGAGACGTGGTTTATGCCGAGGGTGAAGGCCAAAACTGCCAGTATAAGAAGGAAATGATTTTTCATCGTTTGCCAAAGTTTAGGCGGCAAAGGTAAAAAATAATCCATTAATAGATGGTTACAAACGAAAAATTCCTACATTTGCCCGTTTAATGTAATGCCAAAAGTAAAATCATAACACTTTAAATATGAAGAAATTCCTATTCCTAATTATGGTTCCCGTGTTGATGGTGTCGCGGCTTGCGGCCCAAACCGTCGACACGGTTAACCTCGACCAACACGACGTGCCGACGGTGATTCTCATGGATTCCGACTTTGAGGAGTCGTCCACCTCGGTCAACGACGCCTCCACCTTGCTCAACTCGTCGCGCGACGTGTTCAACAGCATTGCGGCCTACAACTTCGGCTCGTTGCGCTACCGCGTGCGCGGCAACGACTCGAAGTACAGCGAGGTGATGATCAACGGCATCTCAATGAACGACCCCGAGACGGGACGTCCCGTCTTCTCCAACTGGGGCGGCCTCAACGACGCCTTCCGCAACTCGACGCTCGTCGAAGGCCTCGGCAAGACCGACGCCGGCTTTGGTGGCCTCGGCGGCCTCACTGCCTACTCGACACGCGCCTCGCAGTACCGCAAGCAGATCTCGCTGAGCTACGCCTTCAGCAACCGTTCCTACCATCACCGCGCCATGGCCTCCATCGGCACGGGCGAGCTGGGGAAGGGCTGGTACATCATGGCCAATGCCAGCTGGCGCTATGCGGGAATCCACGACTATGCCGACTTTGACTCCAAGTTTAAGAACGGCCTGTATAGCACCGTGACGGGCTATTCGGAAGGCACTTTCTACCATGCTTACAGCTACTTTCTCTCCGTGGAGAAGAAAATCAACGACAAGCACAGCCTCAACCTCACCGTGTTCGGAGCGCCTTCGCAACGCGGTGGCTTGTCACCCGAGGTGCAGGAGATCTTTGACCTTGTAGGCTCCAACTTCTACAACCCCAACTGGGGCTACCAGACCATCAATGAGAACGGCAAGCAGGTCGTCCGCAACTCGCGCGTGAGCTCCTATCACCAGCCCTTCGTCAGCCTCACTTGGGATTGGAAGCCGAATAAGAAGACCTCATTCTATACCTCTATGTATTACTTCAGCGGCCCCGGCAGCCAGACCGCCCTCGAATGGGGCGAAGCCGCCGACCCACGTCCCGACTACTACAAGAACCTGCCCAGCTATTTCATGACCAATGCCCACAGCACGGCTGAAATCGAAGCTCAAATTGAGGCTTGGCAAAATCGCGACCCGCACGTCACGCAACTCGACTGGGACAACCTCTACAACGCCAACCGCAACCATCTCTTCACGGTGCATAACGCCAACGGACAGGAAGGCAACACCATCACAGGTAAGGCCTCCAAGTACATCCTTGCCGAGCGCCATTATGACAAGTTACAGATGGGTAACGCCACCTACTTCAAGCATGAGTTTTTGCCTAACTTGATCATGACGGGCGGCTTTGCCGTGAGCGCCTCGAGGACACATTATTATGAGAGCGTCAACGACCTCCTCGGTGGCGACTACTACTACGACATCAACAAATATGCCGAAAACCTTGAAAGCTCAGAATGCCAAACCAACCTCCTCAACCCCAACCATGTGGCCAAGGTCGGCGACATCATCAGCTATAACTACAACGCCAATCGTAATTACGGCCGTATTTGGGACCAAATCGACTGGCTCGTCGGCAACTTCGACCTCTACTTGGGCGTGCAGGCTGAGTTTACGCAGATCTGGCGTGAAGGCTTGTGGCAGAGCGGCTCCTTCGCCGACAACTCCTACGGCAAGGATAAGATGCACAACTTCTTCGATCCCGGTGTGAAAGCCGGTGTGACCTATGCCATCAACGGCCGTAACCACATCGTCGCCAATATGGCTTACATGCTAC
>CADBZW010000033.1:5711-48504 GCA_902799345.1 uncultured Bacteroidia bacterium
ACATGCTACAGGCGCCTCAGTTCCGCGACATCTATGTGTCGCCGCGTACCCGCCACACCGTGGTGGAAGGCGACCTCAAGAGCGAGCGCATCAACGCCTTCGACTTGAGCTACCTCTACCGCTCACCTGTGTTCAAGTTCCGCCTGACGGGTTACTACTACACCTATCAGAACCTCATCTGGAACCGTAGCTTCTATTGCGAGAACGTCTTCCAGAACACCACCACCAGCGAGAACTCCTACACCAGCGAGTACATCAACTTCATCATGACGGGCATCAACCAGCGCAGCCTCGGTGTGGAATTGGGTGCGGAATGGAAAGTCACCCCGACCATCACCTTGCAAGCCGCCGCTGCCAATGGCATCCACGTCTACGCCAACAACCCCTTGTTCTCGGTGTATGACGACAACAACGACGTCGCCTATATCCAGGAGCACACGGCCTACCTGAAAGACTATCACGTCTCTTCGGGCCCCGAGACGGTGGCTTCGTTGGGTATCAAGTACAACTCGCCCAAATACTGGTGGGTGAGCCTCAACGCCAACTACCTCGCCAATATGTACTTCGACGTGAACCCCTATAACCACACCGAAGAAGGCATGCTGCACTACGCCCAGGGCGACATCCGTATCGAGGATGTGTTGCGCCAGACCCCGATGAAGCCGGCCTTCACACTCGACTTCTACGGCGGCTTCTCGAAGCGTTACAAAGGGTATTACTTCCTCGTGAACGTGAGCGTCAACAACCTGCTCAACAACAAGAGCACCATCCTCTATGGCTACGAGCAGCTGCGCTTTGATGCGAACAATCCCGATAAGTTCCCCGCGAAGTATTCTTATATGTACGGCCTCAATTATTTCATCAGCCTGACAGTTAGGAAGTAAGCTATTAGCCATTAGCTGTTAGCCGTTAGCTCGGTTGCTACCATGCTAAAATCTAACAGCCTAAATTTTAGAATCTTGGGATCTTGAAATCTTGAAATCTTGGAATTTTGAAATCTTGAAATCAATAAATAAACACCAAATACAATGAAAAACAGACTTTTAACCACCAGTTTACTTCTTCTTGCCGTGATGGGCGTGCTGTTTGCCTCGTGCAAGAAAGAATACCCCCAACCGCCTATCCAGAACCTGCCGATAGGAACGGTTTACACAATCCAAGACATCTTGGCCATGACGCCAGGTACGGTGTTCGACTCCGCCTCGGTGTATGGCATCGTCACTGCCGACGAGGTGTCGGGCAACCTTTACAAGGTGATCTTCATCCAAGACCGCGCCTCGGGTGCCGCCATCGAGTTGAAGCTGAACGCCACCTCGGGCGTGCGCATCGGCGACTCCATCCGCGTCTATCTGAAGGATGCGATTTTCGACAAATACCACAACCTGCCGCAGCTGAGTGGCTTTGGTCCTGACGGTCACATCATTATCCTTGCCAACGACCGTCCTATCGAGCCCGCTTTGACGACCATCGCCGGCATCAAGGGTGGACAGTATCTGTGTGGCTTGGTGCGCCTCGAGGATGTCAGCTTCACGCAAACCGGTACCTTTGCTGAGATTTCGGAGTCGGGCAACCGCTATCTTGTGGATGCCACCAGCCCCAACAACGACGACAATTTCGTGGTTCGTACCAGCAACTACGCCAACTTCGCTTACGACAACCTGCCGGAAGGCCCTGGCAGCCTCGTGGGCATCGCCACGGTCTACAACAGCACTTGGCAAATCATCATCCGTTCGAAGGGTGAGATGCAATTTGATAACTGGGATCCCACACCCACACCGCCCGTCGTTCCTGGCGAAGTTCAGAGCTTGCCCTACACACAGTCGTTCTCAACGGGCTTCGGCACCTATATGTCGTACAGCGTTGTCGATGACAACCATGTGTGGACGTATGAAAGTACCTATAGCGTCGTTCAGATGACGGGTCATGTCGGAGGCAACCCGGGTGAGGACTTCGCCAATGAAGACTGGCTGATTTCTTCGCCTGTGGCTCTCACGGGCGTCAGCGATGCCAAGATGACGATGAGGTATCTCGGCCGTTATTTCAACAACATCAATAATGATGTTACCGTTTGGGTGTCGACTAACTACACCTACGGTGAGAATCCTACCACGGCGCAATGGACGCAGCTGCCCGCCAACCTGGTGGAAAGCACCACCTGGAGCGACTTTAAGGACGTCGAGCTGGCCTTGACTGACTATGTCGGCCAAACGATTACGGTGGCTGTGAAATACCTGTCGACCGACACGAAAGGCGGCACCATCGAGGTGTCGGCTATCACCGTTGAAGAGGGCACGGCAGGTGATACACCTACGCCTCCCACGCCGGGAGAGGGCGAAGGTAGTGGCACTGCCGATGACCCGTATAATGTGGCCGCTGGTATTGGCCTGCAGAGCGAAGAACCCATCGCATGGGTGCATGGCTATATCGTCGGTGCCGTGAAGTCGGGCCTTAGCTCGGTCACGGGCAACGCGGACATCAACTGGGCTGGTCCGTTCGACCTGGCCACCAACGTGGTTATTGCCGACGATGCTTCTTGCAACGAAATCAGCCAGTGTATCATCGTCAACCTGCCTGCTGGCAAGCCTTTGCGCACACAAGTCAACCTGATGGACAACCCTGACAATCTGGGCAAGCATCTGGCTGTGAACGGAAAGCTTCGTTCCTATTTCGGTCAGGCGGGTCTCCGCGACAGCGGCGGCACCGAGGCCGATTTCGTGTTGGAAGGCGGCGTGACGCCTCCTCCGACACCTGGGACGACCATCTTCTCTGAGACATTTGCTTCTGGTCAAGGTGAATTTACCATCCAAGACGTCACTTTGCCCGAGGAATTGACCTACGTTTGGAATCATGATGCCAACTATAGCTGCATGAAAGCCAGCGCCTACGTCGGTCAGGCTTACGCCACCGAGAGCTGGCTGGTTTCGCCCGCCATCGCATTGACGAATGCCGCCACGCTGAAGTTCGACCAAGCCGTCAACTATGCCTCTCCTGATGGTGCTTTGGCTGTGATGGTTTCGACCAACTACAACGGCGATGTCAACACTGCCACATGGACGGAGCTGAGCCTCAGCCAATGGCCCGCTGGCAACAACTGGACCTTTATCAACTCCACCGCCGATTTGAGCAACTATGCTGGCCAATCGGTGACTATCGCTTTCAAGTACACGAGTACAACGAGTGCTTCCGCCACTTGGGAAGTGAAGAACTTCGTGGTGGAAGAGTAAAACATTACGAAATGCAATAGAAAAGCCTGCCTTCGGGCGGGCTTTTTTGTGTCTATACCTTGTCCAAATCGTGCAAAAAAATCAAGATTTGGAAGCACTATAGCCTATACTTGCTCCAAATCATCAAAAAATTATGAGATTTGGAGCAAGTATAAGGGTGTTTTTTCGGAAAAAGACGTATCTTTGCAGCCTGAAACAAAAGAGTAAAGTCATGAAAGACAATAGAATCATCGGAAGGAAGTACGAACAGCAACTGCTTGCGTCGATTTGCGAACAGCGCGAAGCCCGCATGGTGGCGGTGTATGGTCGCCGTAGGGTGGGGAAGACGTTCCTGATAAAGGAGTTTTTCCACAACAAGTTCGATTTTATGTTTACGGGCAGTTACGAAGCCCCGATGCAGGTGCAACTCGCTTTTTTCCAAAGGGAACTGCGGAAACATTCTGGCCAAAACCGTCGGCGTCCGGCCAACTGGTTTGAGGCTTTCGAGCAGTTGCAGGACTATTTGGAAGGCTTGCGAAAGGAACGCCTCGTCGTCTTTTTCGATGAGTTGCCTTGGATGGATACGCCCAAATCGAAGTTCCTGACGGCGTTCAGCTATTTCTGGAATTCTTGGGCTTCCACCCGCGACGGGCTGAAACTCTTCATCTGCGGCAGTTCCACTTCGTGGATGATGAACAAGGTCATCGGTGATAAGGGCGGACTCTACAACCGTTGCTCGCGCACCATCTATCTTGCTCCGTTTACGTTGGGCGAAGTGGAGGAACAACTGAAACGAAAGGGCATCGTCTGGACGCGCTACCAAATCACTGAGGCATACATGATTTTCGGCGGCATACCTTATTATATTGACATGCTTGACAAGGACTTGACCTTTGCCCAAAACATCGACCGATTGTTTTTTGCCCAAGGCGCACCATTGCGCACGGAATACGACTTTTTGTTCCGCTCGCTGTTCAAGGATTCTACGTTGGCACGTCAAGTGGTTGAGGAATTGGTCGGCAACGGGAAAGGAATGACGCAACAGGAATTGAAAGAAACGCTCAAGTTATCGTCAGGCGGGGCGTTGACCAAGGTGCTGAAAGAGCTGCAACAATGCGATTTCATCAGGTCGTATTCCTCGATGGGCAGGAAGTCGAAGGGGATGCTGTATCAACTCATCGACCTTTTCACGCTCTTTCATCTGCGTTTCGTGGCCAAACATTCCAGCCAGGACGAACAGTATTGGAGCAACCTCGACGAACACACTCACGATGCTTGGGCCGGATACGCCTTCGAGCGTGTATGTTTGCATCATATTCCGCAGATTAAGAAGAAGTTGGGAATTTCAGGCGTGTTGACCAACGCCTACGGCTGGAGCACGAAACCCATGATAGACGAGGATGAGACCGAGTGGGAAGGCGCACAAATCGACCTGCTCTTGAGTCGCGCCGATGATGTGATCAATATTTGCGAGATGAAATACAGCAAATATTCCTACACCATCACCGACGATTACAGCAAACGCCTGAGAACCAAGATGTCAGTCTTTCGCCACCACACAAAAACCAAGTTCGCGCTTCACCTGACCTTTATCACGACCTTTGGTCTCACCCACAATAAATATTGGAACATGGCGCAAAGTGAAGTGGTGATGGACGACTTGTTCAAGTTGTCATAAAATGCCTATACTTGCTCCAAATCTCGCAAAAATGATGAGATTTGGAAGTACTATAGCTTATACTTTCTCCAAATCTATGAAAAAAATCGAGATTTGGATGCATTATAATGGTGTTTTCCAAAACTGAAGAAATCAATTTTCGCAAATCTTCGTTTTTTCGGCAATTTTCCCCTATCTTTGCGCGTTGTAAGGAAAACGAATAATTTGAAATGTCAGAGAATCTAGTCATCATACCCACCTACAAGGAAAAGGAGAACATTGAGAAGATCATCCGCTATGTGTTCAACCTGCCCATGGCCTTCGACATCCTCATCATCGACGACAACAGTCCCGACGGCACCGCCGACATCGTGAAATCGCTGATGACTGAGTTTGCCGACCGCCTGTTTATGATCCAACGTGCTGGAAAACTGGGACTCGGCACGGCATATATCACGGGCTTCAAGTGGGCATTGGAGCGCGACTACCAGTATGTCTTCGAGATGGATGCCGACTTCTCGCACAACCCCGACGACCTGGCCCGCCTCCACGACGCCTGCGCCAATGGCGCCGACCTCGCCGTAGGCTCGCGCTACAAGACGGGTGTCAACGTGGTGAACTGGCCCATGGGCCGCGTGCTGATGTCGTACTACGCCTCAGCCTACGTGCGTTTCGTCACGCGTATGCAGGTGCGCGACACCACGGCAGGCTTCGTGTGCTACACGCGCCGCGTGCTCGAGACCATCGACCTCGACCGAATCAAGTTCGTGGGCTATGCCTTCCAAATCGAGATGAAATACACCGCCTGGAAGCTCGGCTTCAAGATCGAAGAGGTGCCGATTGTCTTCACCGACCGCCGCGAAGGGCAGTCGAAGATGAGCAAGGGCATCTTCCGCGAGGCCGTGTTTGGCGTGCTCAACCTGCGCTGGCGAGGCATGACAGGAAAAATCAAACCAAAGAAAGGCTAATGAACTACTATATCAAAAATGCGACACTTGTCAACGAAGGCCAGACCTTCGTGGCAAGTGTTTTTGTTTCGGAGGGCAAGATTGAAAAGATTATCAGAGCAAATCAGGCCCCTGAGCCCGTCGAAGGGCCGGTAGAAGCTGGGTCGGCCTTTCGACAGGCTCAGGGACCTAATACCCAAGTCATCGACGCCACAGGCAAATACCTCATCCCCGGCATCATCGATGAGCATGTGCATTTCCGTGAGCCCGGCCTGACCCAGAAGGCCGACATCTACACCGAAAGCCGTGCCGCCGTGGCTGGCGGTGTGACCTCGTTCATGGACATGCCCAACACCAACCCGCAGACCACCACGCAAGACTTGTTGCAACAGAAGTTCGACCTCGCCGCCGAGAAGTCGCTGGCTAACTATTCCTTCTATCTCGGCGCCACCAACGACAACCTCGCCGAAGTCGTGAAGACCGACCCCAAGAAGGTGTGCGGCATCAAGTTGTTCATGGGTTCCAGCACGGGCAACATGCTTGTCGACAAGAACGAAACCTTGGTGCGCCTGTTCCGTGAGTCGCCTTGTCTGGTGGCCGTGCATTGCGAGGACGAGCAGACCATATATGAAAACACGGTGTGCAGCAAAGACTTGGCCTCGAAGGGCGAAGTCATCCTCGACGCCAGCATCCATCCTTTCATTCGCACCACCGAAGCCTGCTACAAGTCCTCATCGAAGGCCGTTGACATGGCCGAGAAATTCGGGGTGAGGTTGCATGTGCTGCACATCTCCACCCAGAAAGAGTTGTCGCTGTTCAGAAACGACATCCCACTAGCGGAGAAAAGAATCACGGCTGAGACCTGCCCGCATTACCTTTGGTTTGACGCCCACGACTATGAGGCGAAGAGCTTCGCCATCAAATGCAACCCCGCCATCAAGTCGCACCGCGATAGGGAGGCCTTGTTGCAAGCCATTCGCAACGGACAGATCGACACCATCGGCACCGACCATGCGCCGCATCTCCTTAAGGAAAAGATGACCGACGATTACTTCACAAGCAAGTCAGGCTTCCCGTCCATACAACATTCGTTGCAGGTGATGGCTAACGTGCTGCCCGACGACTTGCCCTTGTTGGTGCAGTTGATGTGCCACAACCCCGCCGTCCTCTATCAGGTCGACCGCCGCGGCTTCATACGCGAAGGCTATCACGCTGACCTGGCTTTGGTCGACATGAACGCGGACCATGTGATTTCGGGCAAGGAAGAATACTCGAAATGCGGTTGGACGCCTTACGACGGCATGGAGTCGCATTGCCGCGTGACCCATACCTTCGTGAACGGCAACCTGGTGTTTGAAAACGGCATGTTCCACGAAGAAAACAAAGGCGAAAGACTAGTGTTTAACCGATAAAAAGATACAACCATGAAAAAGATATTCCTGATTTTGAGCTCCATGTTGCTGTTGGCTTCCTGTTCCGCCCAGCTGGACGAAAGAGTAGTCTCCAAATACCCAAGCGGTCAAATCCGTGTGGTGCATTATTTCGACAAACACGACAAGTGCGTGAAGGAGACCGAATACTACGAAAACGGCCAGGTGAAGATGGAAGGCGGCATGAAAGACGGCAAGATGGAAGGGGAGTGGACGGCCTATTTCATCGACGGTCGTGTGCAGAGCCACGGCTTTTTTGAAGACGATAAGCGCACTGGCCCCGCTCAGGTATTCTATTCCAACGGCAATAAATACGAGGAAGGCAGCTACAAGAACGGCAAGCACTGCGGCTTGTGGAAGTTCTACGACGAGCAGGGCCACCTCGTGAAGGAGGTCGACTTCGGCGAATAGCCCATGTCGTTCCGAGCCTTATGAAGGCATAGATACGCTCACCTTTCAGGTTCGGTATGACATGCCTTCATAAGGCGAGTGAACCTATGGGCTATTTCTTTTTGTCCTTCCAGCTATACAAGTTGACGCCGAAGGTGAACTCGGCATAGTCGATGACGGCCTCATGCACCTTCATGAATGAGCCGACGAACATGTTGCGGTTCTTGCCCAAGTAATACTTGAATCCCAAACGTTCGTAGAAAGTACGGTAGCAGGGTGGGAGGTAGGTGTCTTCAAACTTGCTTTCAGATGACTCGGCCAAGCCCCAGGTCTTCTTTTGGTCGGTGCCATAATAGATGCCATGCCAGAGGTAATAGCCGCCGCCAATGCAGAAGGCGAAGCGGTTGAAGTTGACCTCGAACATCACCGAGGGCGCCAGATGCAGCCCGCGGGCGAAGCTGTATTCCATCAACGGGATGGCATCGTCGCCAGTGAAGTATTCGTGGCCGTCGTTATACATCTGATGCGCTTTCTCATACATGCGTTTGGTCTCGCCTGTCCAGCCGAAGTCCAAGCACACGTCGTAGCTGAACTTGGGATGGAACTGACGGTGCACGCCGAGTTGTATGACATTGGCGAAGTAATAGGGACGTTCGTTGGGCATGTCGTCCACCATGGTGCCGTCGGCTGTCTGGTAGCAACGCATCGATTCGTTGGTTTGCAAGAGGCCCATCGACTCGGTGGCGAAGATAGAAGTACTCTTTTCAAACTTCGGGCGCGGTTTCTCCTTGGGGACGAGTTCGGGACGACCCAAAGGATGGTAGCGCAGTCCCACCACCCAGCTGAACACGTTGATGCCGCAGTTGGGCAGCCTGAGTGCAGCATTGGAGGAGTGCGAGAACTGGTAACGCAGCGTGATGTCGAAATTGTCCTCGATCATAAAGGTCGGACCGACATCGATGGCGAGGTGTACGTTGGTTACGGAGCCGATGAACTCGTCGCCGTGTTTGGTCCAAAACGACAAGCCTCCCATGATGTCGTAGTCGAGCGACCAATATTTGCCACGGTAGAAATGCCCGTTGATGAAGCCACCTAGAGAGTAGCAGTCGCCGAGTGAGCGATGGTAGGTCTCGCGTTCATAGCCGTTTTCGTCGCGGTATTTGAACTGGATGCTGTCCACGTTGTTCTTCTCGAAGCGCAGGAAGGCGCCGTAGGAGAGATAGTTGAAGTCGCGCTCCCATTTCAGGCGACCGTCGGTCTGCCGCCCGATGCGCAGGTCGAGGCCGTATTGCGGCAGCGACTTCATATAGGCATGGCGTTCCTCGAAGGGGAAATACTTGCCCAAGCGGCCGTCTACTTCAAAGAAGGTACGGTTGTCGAAGGTGAAGAGCTTCTGTTCCTGTGCCCAAACGAAATGGGATGAAAAAAGAAGAAGTGTAAAAGCAAAAAAAACGATGCTTTTTAAAATACTGCAGTGTCTCATTTAGGTTACTTATTGGCTTTCGCTTCGTCGTTGTTGTACCAATCAAGGTAGTCTTGTGTGAAGCCACGTCCGGCTTCAACAAGTTGATTTTTCTTCGCGTCAGTGATGTCGAAGTCGGTGGCTTCCACGCCAAAGGTGTTGATGTAGATGGTGCGTTGCCAGTCGTCGCTGTGCAGGTGCACGTTGTTTTGGAAGTCGATGAGCGTGGTGACCAAGGCCTTGGTGTAGGTGAACAGGCTCTTGATTTCCTTCTCTGGCGGCTGGGTATTGGGGTTGAGGTATATGTCGATTTCGTCTTTGCCGTCGAGGCGGAATCCCAGGGTCTCCTTGTTGTAGACGTACTCGTTGATGACAGTGCCTTTCTGTCCCATCTTTTGGGGAGTCATCTGTTTGATCCTATCATTGATTTTCTCGTAATAGGAAGTCCGGCGGGCATTGATCTCGTCGTCGACGAAGACCATGCGGTCGAAGGTCTTGATGGCATAGTTGTTCAGCAATCCACCGTCGACATAGACGTGGTCGTCGCCTTCAACGCCTTTCACGGCGGCGAAAAACAGCGGAATCGACATGGAGATGCGGGCGGCATCGGCGACTTTCACGTTGGGCGTTTTTTCGGCGTTGAACACCTTGGAGTAGCCTGTCGTGAGGTCGGCGCCAAGCAGGTGCAACTCTCTGAATTGCTTGTTTTTGGCCAGCTCCTTGAAGGTGATTTCACCATTGTTGGTCTTTCTCTCGATATAGCCAGCCATAAGGTTACGGAAGTAGTCGCCTTTGTACCAGCCATAGTCGTTGACGAGACGGTTGATGTCGCGCACAATACCCCAAGAGCTGTCCATGAAGTTCTTGAAGTTGATGTCCCAAAGGACTTCGCTGATTTCTGTAGCTGTATAGCCCAAGGCGACGAGGACGGCTACCATGGCTCCCGCCGAGGTGCCTGCCACGCGTTCTATGCTGCAGAGGATGCCTTCTTTCTCAAGCACCTCAAGGGCACCCACGTAGGCAATGCCTTTGACGCCGCCGCCTTCGAAGACGAGGTTCTTGAAGTGGTATTTGTTGTTGGAAGGAAGGTTAATGCTCTTTCTTACGATTTTGATGGTTTTGACTTCTCCGTTCATGACATGTTGGTTTTAGTAGTTAGTGTGAAGTTGAATTATTCCATAATCCAGCTGGTGCCTTCCTTGCCGTCCTTCAAGGTGATGTGCAGCTTGGCGAGTTCGTCGCGGATCTTGTCGCTGGTGGCCCAGTCCTTGTTGGCACGGGCTGCCTTGCGGATGTCGATAATGGTCTGCATGAGGCCGTCGACGAGGGCACCGCTGCCGTCGGAGGCGTTGCTTTCCACCAAGCCCAAGATGTCGAAGACGAAGTCTTGGAACAGCTTGTTGAGCAGGGCCAGTTCCTCGGCGTTGATTTGAGCCTTGCCGTCCTTCACGGTGTTGACGATGCGTACGGCCTCGAAGAGGTTGGCGATGACGATGGGGCTGTTGAAGTCGTCGTTCATGGCATCGTAGCAGGCATCGACGATCTTCTGGATGTCGAGGCTGGCGGCACCTTCGGTGGCTTTCAGGCCCTTGGCGGCTTTCACGGCTTCCATCAAGCGGTTGTATCCCTTCTCGGCGGCTTGCAGGGCTTCGTTGCTGAAGTCCAAGGTGCTGCGGTAGTGGGCTTGCAGGATGAAGAAGCGGATGGTCATGGGATTGTAAGGTTGTGCGATCATCTCCTCGCCCTTGGCGTTGATGTGGCTGCCGTTGAAGAACTCGTCAAGGGTGATGAAGTTGCCTAACGACTTGCCCATCTTCTGTCCGCCGATGGTGATCATGTTGTTGTGCATCCAGTAGGTGACGGGCTGTTTGCCGTTGGCGGCCACGCTCTGTGCAATCTCCGACTCGTGGTGGGGGAACATGAGGTCCATGCCGCCGCCGTGAATGTCGAAGGTCTCGCCGAGGTACTTGCAGCCCATGGCCGAGCACTCCATGTGCCAGCCCGGGAAGCCGTCGCTCCAAGGCGAAGGCCAGCGCATGATGTGCTTGGGTTCGGCCTTCTTCCACAGGGCGAAGTCGACGGGGTTGTGCTTCTCCTCTTGGCCACTCAGCTCGCGCGTGGTGTTGAGCATCTCCTCGAAGTTGCGACCCGAGAGGATGCCATAGGGGTGCTCCTTATTATATTTCTCGATGTCGAAATACACCGATCCGTTCTCCACGTAGGCATAGCCGTGGTCGAGGATCTTCTGCACCATGGCGATTTGTTCGATGATGTGACCTGAGGCGTGAGGCTCGATGGATGGGCGCAGCACGTTCAGCTTGTCCATGGCGGCGTGGTAGCGGTTGGTGTAGTATTGTGCCACCTCCATCGGCTCGAGGTTCTCGAGGCGGGCTTTCTTAGCGATTTTGTCCTCGCCTTCGTCGGCGTCGTGCTCCAGGTGACCCACGTCGGTGATGTTGCGCACATAGCGGACTTTATAGCCAAGATGTTGCAAATATCTGAATACCAAGTCGAAAGTGATGGCGGGACGGGCGTGACCCAGGTGTGCGTCGCCGTAGACAGTGGGGCCGCAGACGTACATGCCTACATGCGGGGCGTTCAAAGGTTTGAAAGGCTGTTTGCAGCGCGAGAGGCTGTTATAGATGTATAAGGTGTTGTTCATTTTACTGATGTTTTGATTTTGCTGCAAAATTACAAAAATAAGCGATAGGAATAAAAAAACCTTGCAAAGCATGAAAATTAGCCATGTTTTACATAGGAAACGGAAAATGTATTATTTTTGTGTTGCAATAATAAACCTGTCATATGAAGAAGATTTTACTGTTCTTTTTTGCCATAGTGCTATGTGGTGCGATGTGTGCACAAAACGCATTGCCTTTGACTCATCCCGCCTCCACCGACGAAAGGGATGAATGGGTTGGAAACCAGGATGTCACGATGTTTGTGCGATTGGAAGACGCGGAGTTTGCCATGCTGCCTCATGTCATCGACCCTTCGTTGACGGGGGTGATGACAAAACTGAAGTTTTATCGTAATCCTTACGAAGATTACAACACAACCTCTTATGCCATAAAGATTTATGAAGGGGGAGAGTTGCACTTGGTTGACGAGGTGCAAGGCCTTTATGACCTCGGTTCGTGTGGGGAACTGGTCTACGAGCAACGTTTTACCTGTGAAGGCACGGGTTGGCAGGAAATCGAGTTGACAACGCCGTACACCATTCCCGAGGGCGATTTTTGGGTCGCCGTGAAGATGAACGGCATGGGCACTGTGGTCATCGGCGAGGAAGGCACCGCCACGGAAGGGGAGTATTTCTATACTAAGATGACCAATTTCATCAATTATTGGAGCCATACCTATTTCTTCAATAGTTATTCGCAGTATGTGTTATATAGCTGTGGGTTGGCGATTTATGTGGAGGATGAAGAGGATGGCTTTGACGAGTCCAACGTCGCTGCGGTGAAGGTGTACCCTAACCCTGCGCAAGGGACGGTGATCGTAGAGGCTGGAATGCCGTTCGAACTGGGTTGTTATGACGCCATGGGGAGAATGATCATCCAAGATGCCGTTCGTGAAGTCAGAAAGGTTTTGGATGTGAGCGCACTCCCCGCGGGCATATATTTGTTCCGCGTGGCTACCGCTGACGGTGTTGTCATACAACGTGTTTGTGTGGAGTGACCAAAAAACTATGTTAAATCGTTCCAACCTATCAATCCTTTTCGTACCTTTGCAGCCAAAGTCCCGCGTCTCGCAGTCTTGCGTCTCGCGTCAACTGAACAACTGAATAACTGAACAACTGAACAACTTCAAACTTAAATAATATGTACGCTAATTTTCAAGAGTATCTGAAGAAGGAATTGGCTCAAATCGAAGCCGATGGCCTTTATAAACATGAACGCATCATCGAGAGCGCCCAGGGCGCCGAAATCATGGTTGGCGGCAAGGTGTGCCTCAACTTCTGCGCCAATAACTACCTCGGCTTGGCCGACAACCCGGAATTGATCCAAGCTGCCAAGGACGGCATGGACGCCCGTGGCTTCGGTATGGCTTCGGTCCGCTTCATCTGCGGCTGCCAGGACCTCCACAAGAAGTTGGAAGCCAAGATCGCTGAGTTCTTCGGCACGGAAGACACCATCCTCTATGCCGCCTGCTTCGATGCCAACGGCGGTGTGTTCGAGCCGCTGCTCGGTCCCGACGATGCCATCATCTCCGATGCTTTGAACCACGCTTCCATCATCGACGGCGTGCGCCTCTGCAAGGCACAGCGTTTCCGCTATGCCAACGCCGACATGGCCGACCTTGAGAAGCAACTGCAAGACGCACAAGGCTGCCGCTTCCGCCTCATCGTCACCGACGGCGTGTTCTCGATGGACGGCAACGTCTGCCCGCTCGATAAGATCTATGAACTGGCACAGAAATACAACGCCATGGTGATGGTCGACGAGAGCCACTCCGCTGGCGTGGTCGGCCGCACGGGTCGTGGTGTCACCGAGCACTACAACCTCCGTGGCAAGATCGAAATCCTGACCGGTACCCTCGGCAAGGCCTTCGGTGGCGCCATGGGTGGCTTCACCACGGGCCGTAAGGAAATCATCGACATGTTGCGTCAGCGCAGCCGTCCGTACCTCTTCTCCAACTCGATGGCTCCCGGCCTCGTGGCCGCTGGCATCCGCATGTTCGAGATGATGAGCGAGACCAACACACTGCAAGACAAGCTGCACGCCAACACCGAATACTTCATCAAAAAGATGACTGAGGCCGGCTTCGACTGCAAGCCTTCGCAATCGGCCATCTGCGCCGTGATGCTCTACGACGCCCCGCTGTCGCAGAAGTTCGCCGCCAAGTTGCAGGAAGAGGGCATCTTTGTCACGGGATTCTACTATCCTGTGGTGCCGAAGGGACAGGCCCGTATCCGTGTGCAGGTGAGCGCCGCCCACGAGCGCGAGCACCTCGACAAGTGCATCGCCGCCTTCGTGAAGATTGGTAAAGAACTGGGAATTTTGAAGTAATTGATAGGAGACCTTGGAACACGTCCACTTCCCTTTGACGTCATTGCGGGCTTGACCCGCAATCTCCTGCGCGAAAGGATTCGTCTTCGCGCATAGGAGATGGCGGATGTTCCTCCGCCATGACGATAAAAGGCGGTGGTTTTCCCCTGTCTCTATAATAGAATAACACTATGAAAAAGATATTGATCGTTGGTTCCGGCGGACAGATCGGAACAGAATTGGTGAAGAAGCTCCGTGCTACCTACGGCAACGAAAACGTGGTGGCCTCGGATCTTCGCCCTTTGACCGGTGAAATCGTCGAGCAAGGTCCTTTTGAGAGAATCGACTCGACGCAAATCATGCAAATCGTCGACGTGGTGAAACGCTACAACATCGACACGATTTATAACCTCGCTGCCATCCTTTCGGCCACAGCCGAGAAGAACCCCATGCTTGGTTGGAACGTCGGCATCGGCTCGTTGGTGAACTGCCTTGAAACGGCCCGCGTTTTCAACTGCGCCGTCTTCACGCCTTCATCCATCGGCGCTTTCGGTGCTTCAACGCCGCACGACAACACGCCTCAGGACACCATCCAACGTCCTAACACCATCTACGGCGTGACCAAGGTCACGGGTGAGCTGCTGAGCGACTACTACTTCACCCGCTTCGGTGTGGACACCCGTAGCGTCCGCTTCCCCGGCTTGATTTCCAACTTGACCTTGCCTGGCGGTGGCACCACCGACTACGCTGTGGAGATTTACTACGCCGCCGTGAAGGGCGAGAAGTTCATCTGCCCCATCAGCAAGGGCACCTACATGGACATGATGTATATGCCCGACGCTTTGGATGCCATGGTCGACATCATGGAAGCCGACCCGACCAAGCTGGTGCACCGCAACTCGTTCAACGTCACTTCGATGAGCTTCGACCCGGAGATCATCTACAACGCCATCAAGAAGTACTATCCGAACTTCGAGATGGAATACAAGTTCGACCCGATCCGTCAGGCCATCGCCGACAGCTGGCCGAACAAGATGGATGACAGCTGCGCCCGCGCCGAGTGGGGCTGGAATCCCAAGTACGACCTCGACAAGATGACGGTCGACATGATTGAGACCTTGAAGAAGAAGCTGCTGTAATTGAGCAGCCCTTCCCAGATTTGCGAATAGCGGAGGTTGAAGAATCTCCGCTATTCGTTTTTATTGCTGGTTTTGGAAAAGAAAAATATTCACAAATTTGTGAATATTCAAAAACTTTGTTTATTTTTGCAGCACCAAAACATAGAGCGAATGAAGGTATTGTTCGACAAAGAGTATCTTGGTAATTTGTATGAAAAAGGCGATAGTGGCGACAAGAAACACCGCTATCAACCGCAAGTGGTCAAGAAGTATAAGAGGGTGGTAGATTTGATGATAGATACACCTGATGTTTTGTCGTTAGCCAAGTATAATTCGTTGCATTATGAGAAATTGGTTGGTGATAAAGCAGGGTTGTCTTCGGTAAGGGTAAATGACCAATATCGAATTGAGTTTGAGGAGCTAAAGCAAGACAATGAGGTGATAGCAACAATATGCAATATCACTGAATTGAGTAACCATTATCAATAAATACAAGATTATGAAAACAATGGAAGCAAATAAAATGGAACCATTTGAACCAACGCATCCTGGAGAGGTGATTAAAGACGAGATAGAATACCGTGGCATTTCACAAAGGGCATTGGCAGCCCAGATAGGCGTTTCCTATACGCAATTGAATGAAATGCTTAATGGCAAGCGTACGCTGAATACGGAATTGGCCTTGCTCATCAGTGCAGCCCTTGACATTGATGCCGAGCCGCTTTTGGCCATGCAAACCCGTTATAATGTGATTACTGCACGGCGTAATCAAAGTTTTGTAAGCCGGCTGAAGTCAATCAGAAAGATTGCAGCGGCGTTTTGATACTGTGAAATTTTGAACGAATAGCGGCCCCAATTATCTCCGCTATTCGTTTTTTATGGTTGGTTTCAGTAAAATTCATTCAGATTCTCATTTTATGATTACTATTTTATGGTAATCATTTTATGGTAATCAAAATTTTTGTATTTTTGCGGGAAAATAACAAATCAAATCCATGAAGAATCCATTTGTTACCAATGGCTATGCCGGAGCCGAGTATTTTTGCGACCGCGTGCAGGAGACCGAGATCTTGCGTGAGCTCCTTCTCAACGAGAACAATATCGCTTTGATTTCTCCCCGCCGTATTGGAAAGACTGACTTGATTTGTCATGTGTTCGATAATCCTGAAATTCAGAAGAATTACCACTGTTTTGTGGTTGACATCTATGCCACCAAAAATCTCAGTGATTTTGTGAACATGCTGGGCAAAGCCTTGGTCGACGAGCTTCGGCCCAAAGGCAGGAAGGCTTGGGAGAAGTTTGTGAACATGGTGGCATCGCTACGCAGTGAAATCACATTCGACATTAGCGGAATGCCTGTATGGGGCGTTGGGATTGGCTCGATTAACAACCCGACGGTTACATTGGATGAGATTTTCACTTACTTGGAAAAAGCGGATAAACCCTGCCTGGTGGCCATTGATGAGTTTCAACAGATTACCCGATATGGTGATGAAACCATAGAGGCTACCATTAGGACATACGTGCAGCGTTGTACCAATGCCCATTTCATTTTCTCGGGTTCACAACGCCACATGATGAACGGCATGTTCACTTCGCCTTCTCGCCCGTTCTATCAGGCGGTTACGATTATGAATTTACAACCGTTGGATTTGAACGTGTACACTGATTTTTGCGTAGGTAAGTTTAAGGAAGCAGGAAAACACCTTGATGCGAAGGTCGTGACACTGCTTTATGAGCGTTTCGAGGCGGTGACAAGTTATATGCATCGCGTGATGAATGTGCTTTTCTCCAGAACAGACAAAGGTGCCACCTGTGACGTTTCGATGGTGGACGAGGCCGTGGAGTTCATCATTCGACTCTCTTCCGACACATACGAGTCTTTGTTTTATCAAATGCCCGAAAAACAACGTTCTCTGTTCCTGGCTATTGCAAGAGAAGGAAAAGCTACGGAGGTCACAAGTGGGGCGTTTATCAAAAGGAACAAACTTAATTCTGCCAGTAGCGTGAGCTCTGCATTGAAGGGTCTACTGGATAAAGATTTTATTACTGAAGACAAAAATGTTTATTCGGTATATGACCAGTTCTTTGCCTTGTGGCTGAAGTTCAAGGGCCTTATTTAATCACATTAAACACCTTATTATATTATGCTCGCCAACCTAAATAAATACCATATCATCCTCGCGTCAAAATCCCCGCGCCGACAGGAACTGCTGCGCGGAATGGGCGTCGGTTTCGAGATTCTGACTAAGGAAACGCCTGAAAACTATCCAACAGATCTGCCTTTGGATGAGGTGCCGAAATACCTTAGCCTGCAAAAGTCGTTGGCATTCAAGGATAGCGAGTTGCCTGCTGATTATCTGCTGATTACCTCGGATACCGTCGTGATTTGCGAAGGCGAGATTTTGGGCAAGCCGAAGGATAGGGAAGACGCCGACCGAATGTTGCGACTGCTCTCGGGCAAGACGCATCATGTGGTCACAGGCGTGACGGTGCGCTCGGCAGAGAAGACGGAATCGTTTGCGGTGCGCTCCAATGTGGCCTTTGCAGAACTGGAGCAAGACGAAATCGACTATTACATCGAGCATTGCCAACCCTACGACAAAGCGGGCGCCTACGGCATCCAGGAGTGGATTGGCTACGTGGGCATCAGCGGGCTGGAAGGCTCGTTCTATAATGTGATGGGCCTCCCGACGCGGAAACTATACCAGTGCTTGAAGGAGTTCTGATAGGGATTGCCTTACGGCAAGAAATCGGTCAAAATCAAATCAAAAATCATTTTTTATGATTTTGAGATAGATTTTTTTCAGATTTCTTGCGAAGCAATCCCGAAAAAAATATTGATTTCTTGCCCGAAAGGGCAATTCCATTATTGCTTTTTCCTATCTTTGCAGCATATTGTTGTAAAATGGAGAAAAACCGCCCTCAGATACTTATCACAAACGACGACGGCTATGCCGCCAAAGGCCTGCGTAAGTTGGTTACGCTGATGCGCACCCTTGGCGATGTGACGCTCATCTCGACGGACGAGGTGATGTCGGCCAAGAGCCATTCCTGCACCATCCGTGAGAGGATTTATGTGCGCCTCGTGCATGAGGAGGAGGGCTTCAAGGAATACCGCTGCAACGGCACGCCCGTCGACTGCGTGAAACTTGGCTACCAGAAGCTGTTGCCGATGCCGCCCGACTTGGTGGTCTCAGGCATCAACCATGGGATGAACGCCGCCACGACGGTGGTGTATTCGGGCACCATCGGCGCCGTCATCGAGGCTTGCATGAACGACTTGAACGCCATCGGATACAGCCTCTTCAGCCTCGACCCTGACGCCGACTTTGACCACCTCGACACGTTCATCCTCGAAATCACAAAGAAGGTGCTGAAGGAAGGCCTGCCCAAGGGCGTCTGTCTCAACGTGAACTTCCCCAAACGCAGCGAAGAGCCAATTAAAGGCATCAAAGTTTGCCGCCAGGCGGCCTGCCGCTGGGTGGAGTATTTCAATGATCATTTCGATGAAAAGGGTGTGCAGTATTACGACCTTGAAGGCACCTTCGAGAGCGATGACGTCATGCCCGACACCGACCTCTGGGCCTTGCAGAATAACTACATCTCTGTAGTGCCCACCTGCTTCGACTGGACGGCACATTCGCAGATTGTACCGATGAAAGAATTTGAAAACATAACTATTGACGCGAGACTTCGTGACACGAGACGCGAGACTATGGATAGTCCCGAGTCACGCAGTCCCGTGTCCCGTGTCAAATAATACATTTATGAAAATCAAGGATAACTTTTGGCTTGGCTTGTTGGCGGGAGCGGCTTCTTTCGGGCTGTTCTATTTTCTGCTGAGCCTTGTCAATTGGGAGAAACTGGGCATCTTCGCTGATAGGGCGCCGTTTCTGTTGGCTTTCATCCCCGGGGTCGTCTTGTTCAGGATGATGCTCGTGAAGTGGAACCTCGAAAAGATGGGCAAGGGCGTGCTGGTCGTCACGGTGGTCGGGATGCTGCTGGTCTTCTTCCTTGTTAAATCAACCGTAAACCCATGAAATACTATATCATAGCAGGCGAGGCTTCGGGCGACATGCACGCATCCAACCTCGTGGCCGAGATCAAGAAGAAGGACAAGAAAGCCGAGTTTCGGGGCTTTGGTGGCGACATGATGCAAGCCCAAGGCGTCGAATTGGTGAAGCATTACCGCTTGATGGCCTATATGGGCTTCGTGGAGGTGGCGGCCAACCTGCGCAAGGTGTTGGGTAACATCGCCCAAGCCAAGAAAGATATGATTGACTATCAGCCTGATGCGGTGATTTTGGTGGATTATCCTGGCTTCAACCTGCGCATGGCCAAGTTCGCCCACGAGAGGGGCTTGAAGGTGTTTTATTACATCTCGCCTCAGGTGTGGGCATGGAAACGCCGTCGTGTACATAAGATCAAGGCGTCGGTGGACAAGATGCTGGTCATCCTGCCTTTCGAAGAGGAGTTTTACAGACGTTATGGTGTAGACGTGACCTATGTGGGCAACCCCTTGCTCGATGAGTTGGCCAAGTCGGGCAGCCCCAACCGATCGATTTTCCTGCGCCGTAACAGCCTCGGCGAGAAACGCGAAATCATCGCCTTGTTGCCGGGTAGCCGCAAACAAGAGGTGAAACGCATGCTGCCTGTGATGCTGAAGATGGTACCACGATTTCCCAACTACCAGTTTGTCGTGGCTGGCGTTTCGTCGCTCGACAAGGACTTGTACAAGCAAATCATGGGCAAGACCGACGCTTTCTTCGTCGAGAACCAGACCTACGAGTTGCTGCAAAACTCCAGCGCCGCCCTCGTCACCTCTGGCACGGCCACACTCGAAGCGGCCTTGTTCACCGTCCCCGAGGTGGTGTGCTACAAGGCCACAGGATTTTCCTATCGTCTGGCTAAGTCGATGATCAAGGTGAAGTACATCTCCTTGGTCAACTTGGTGATGGATAGGGAGGTGGTCAAGGAATTGATTCAAAACGACTTGACGGAAGAAAACGTGGCCAAGGAGCTGGAGGGCATCTTGCATAACGGCAAGCGTCAGCGTCAGCTGCTTGAGGATTATGAGGAACTGAAAGGCCGTCTGGGCAACGCCGGCGCTTCGGAGAAAGCTGCCGAGGTCATCCTGACCGCGATGAAGAAGAAAGGATGATATGCCTGTTTGTATGAAAACCAGTTGAATCCATATTGTTGCCATGACGGACTACGCCAAATATCCCTTCGTTAGGATGCTGATTCCCTTCGCATTGGGTGTTTGGTGTTGCTTTTGTATTTCATCGTTTCGTCTTACTCCAACTGTTACCATCGGCATTGCCTTGGCCTTGTTTGCCATGGCTGCGGTGACGGCTTTTGTCTTGAAGAGCTACCGCCACAACTGGGTCTTCGGTGCGGTCATGGCTTGCTATCTTGTTTTGGCTGGTTATGCCTTGACGCAAGTACACCAGGCGGAGACGCAAAAGGACTATTACCGCAACTATGAAGCCGATGCGAAGTATTATGTGGCAAGGGTTTACGACTATCCCACTGAGCGTCCCAACTCCATCAGGACGGTGCTTGACTTGGAGTACCAGTTTGGCGACAGCCTGCCTTCGCGACCCATTTCGGGCAAGGTGATGGCGTATTTTCCCAAGTCGGACTCAGCCTTCGCCCTCCGCTATGGTGATTTGATTGCCATCCCGGCTCCTGTCCGTGCGGTGACACCGCCCTTGAATCCTGGGGAGTTCGACTATAAAGCCTATCTGGAGCGCAAGGGCATCACCGGACAAATCTATCTGAAAGACGAGGACTGGCTGGACCTGCAGATCAACAACGCCAATCCCATCTATGCCTTTTCCTATCGCTTCCGTGACATTTTGCTCGCCTCGCTGCAACGCAGCGGCTTGAGCAACGATGAATATGGCGTGGCGGCAGCCATTTTGTTAGGCTACGACGATAACCTCGCTGACGAGGTGCGCAAAAACTACGTGGCGGCAGGCTCCATGCACATCCTCTGCGTGTCGGGTATGCATGTGGGTATCATCTACCTGCTGGCGAGCTTCCTCTTGGGCTTCCTCAACCGCAAGAAATGGCAAAAGGTCTTGAAGCAGGCCTTGTTGCTAGCCTTGATTTGGTTTTATGCCCTCATCGCTGGACTGTCGCCCTCCATCCTTCGCGCTTCGCTCATGCTGACTTTCGTTATCGTGGGCGAGATGATCCATCGTAAGGGATTTATCATCAACTCAATAGCAGCATCGGCGTTTGTCCTGCTGTGTGTCAACCCGAACAACTTGTTCGAAATCGGTTTCCTGCTGTCGTATGCCGCCGTTCTCGGCATCGTGGTGCTGCAACGGCCCATTTACAGTTGGTTCGTCATCAAGAACAAACTGCTTGACCGAGCCTGGGAGATTACCGCGGTGGCTCTGGCCGCACAAGCCGGGACGATACCCTTCACCTTGTTTTATTTCAACCAGTTCTCGACGTATTTCGTCCTCAGCAATCTCTTCATGACGCCCATCTCGTTCATCGTCGTCATTAGCGGAATGGTGCTCCTGCTGGTGTCGTGGGTGCCTTATCTCAGCACGTTGGTTGGCTATCTGGTCTGGGGCGCAGTGTATGTGATGAACTGGGTGGTGGCCAAGATCGAAAGCTTCCCTGGGTCAATCGTAAAGGGATTGTATATCAGTGATTTGGAGTTTGCCTTGTTGTTGGTTGCCTTGCTACTGCTTTTGTTGCGGGTTGTGCTTCAAAAGCGACAGCTGTTCATCGCCTTTTTGGGGACGTTGCTGCTCGTGATGGTTTCGGTTACTGTGAGGATGTATAGCTCTGAGTATCAACAAGGGATGATGGTGTTTAGCCTGCGCAACCACACCGCCGTCGACTTCGTCAGGGGAGGGGAGCATCTGCTTTTGGCCGACTCCACCCTGATGGCCGATGCATCTACCGTAGACTATAGCATGAAGGGCGCCTGGGCACAACGACACCTCTCATATCATCCGCAAGTGATTGGCCTTGAAGAGGATTTTGCAAACGGCTACCTCTGCAAGAAGTCGAATCTGGTCTCGTTTGATGGGAAATTATTGGCGCTTTGGGACGATGCCCTTCAATGCAAAGACAGCCTCGATTATCGTCTCCCCGTCGATTATCTCTTGGTTAGGGGAAAGCAAAAACCTGATGTCCAGTCAGCGGTGAACGGCTATGATGCCCAACTGCTCCTCATTGACGGGTCGGTGCCGCGTTATCTGGCCGAGAAATGGAGGGCACAAGCCGAGGCTCTCAATATGCCTTGCTATGACTTGGCTGAAGGAGCGCTTGAGGTCGGCCTGAGATAAGGCTTTACAACTCCCTTTTCACGATGCGGGTCAGGATGGGCGTCTTGATGGCGTTGGGCACCATCTTCGACAAGGCGTAGCTGACGGGGTTGATGACGATATGTCGCTTCCCACGTAGCGTCTGTCGCACGCATTTTTGTGCGATGCTTTCCACGGATTTTAGGGTAAAACGTCCAAAGAAGCCTTGCCGTTCGATGCGGGCGGTCACCTCTTCGTTGGTGGCCATGGCACCGGGCGAGCACACGCTGACCGACACTGACGTTTCTTTCAGCTCTTCGCGAAGCCCGAGCGAGAAGTGCTGGATGAAGGCCTTGGAGGCGGGATAGACGGTCTTGAAGCCTGTGGGCGTGTGCGCGGCCATGCTGCCGATGTTAAGCACGTAGGCGTGAGGCTGCCGCAGCAGGTTGGGCAACAGGGCATGGGTGAGCAACGCCGTTGCTTTCGTGTTCAGGTCGAGGATGTTCTCGAGGTATTGCGTCGAGGCCTCGACAAAGCGGCGGGAGCCACCTGTGCCTGCGTTGTTGACGAGCATGAAGACCTGATAGTTGGCGTTGACCTGTTCGGCAAGGTCGGCGATGCTGCGAGGGTCGGTCAGGTCGGCACGGAACCCCACCGATGGGATGTGATAAAGAGAGGCGATCTCCTCGCAGGTCTCATGCACCTTGTCGGAGCGGCTTACCAGAATCGTGGGGTATCCTCGTCGGGCCAACTCTATGGCGATGGCTTTGCCCAAACCTCGGCTGGCGCCTGTGACGAGGGCGTAGCGTTCGGAGTTTTGCTGTGTCATGGCTTGATGTCCTTTTTGTAACACCGTCTGCGGCAAAACAGCTCGCTGTCGTAGCGTTGCCAGATGTTGACGGCTTTGTTGTCCTCGAGTTGTTGCGAGGCGATGGCGTATTGGTAGCCTTTTTCTATAAAGGTGTCTTGCAGTTGCTTGTGGTAGATGAGGTGGATGCCGCTGTTTTTGTATTCCGGCAGCACCCCCGTGAGGTACATGTCGACCTTGTCGTTTTTCCGCAAGGCTTTCAGGACGTGGTACCAGCCAAAAGGCAGGATCTTGCCTTTGGCTTTCTGGAAGGCCTCGCTCAACGAGGGGAGACAGAAGGCGAAGCCGACGAGTCGCCCTTGTTCGTCTTCCAGTATGGACGCGAGGGAGGGGTCGGCAAATTGGAAGAAGTCTTTGATGGCCCAGTCGATTTCGGCTTCGGTGAGCGGGATGAAGTTGAAGATGTTGGCGTAGCTCTCGTTGAGCACGGCGAAAAACTCCTTGCCCGCCGTGCTGAGCTCCTCTTTATTTTTGTATGTTCTCAACCTGACGTGGTAACGTTGCGAGAGCTTTTCTGCAAGTTCGGCAAATCGTGGCGGGAAGGTCTCCACTTTCATCCTGTACTGGACATAGTCGACTTCCTTCTCGAATCCAAGTTGTTCCAGAAGCTTTGGGTAATAAGGATAGTTGTAGTCGGCGCAGATGGAAGGGGTGACATCGAAACCCTCTATCAGCATGGCTTGTTTTTCCAAATTGGAAAATCTCGAAGGACCACAGATTTCCGTCAGACCTTCTTGTGCCCCCCATTCTTCCACTACGTGAACCAAGGCTCGGGCGACTTCGATGTCGTCGATGAGGTCGAACCAGCTGAAACGGATCCGCTTTTGGCCTTTGATCTCGTTGCTCTTATGGTTGATAATGGCGCCGATGCGGCCGACCACCTTGCCGTTGCGATAGGCCAGCCAATAGCGGGCTTCACAAAACGCCAAGGTCGGATGCTCGGTCATGGTCTTCAGTTCCATACCGTCCATAGGAGGCACGTAATGTGGGCAACCTTTGTACAGTTGTTTGGGAAAGGCAATGAAGGCGCGGTAATCCCTTCTGGATTTCACTTCGACAATATCCATAATAATCAGATGCTTAAAGGATACAAAAATAGTGTTTTTCTTTTAGCCGCCGTCATGAATGAGGTCAGATAATCTTTTATTTCGAAAATGCGTATATATAAGTTATTGTTTTTCAATGTTATATAAATCTATTTCAAAAATATTTCAAAAAAAATGAGAAAAAACATTGTCAGTTTCAAAAAAGGTTGTACTTTTGCACCCGCAAAGCAAAGCAATAGAGTTCTTTTTCTGGTTGGTCCGGTAGTTCAGCTTGGTTAGAATGCCTGCCTGTCACGCAGTCGCGAGTTCGAGTCTCGTCCGGACCGCAAGAGCGCAAGTCCAAAAGACCTGCGCTTTTGTTTTATAAACACCTTGTTGAAAACGAAAGAGTTATGTCGTTCATAGATGAAATCAACCGCCGGCGGACCTTCGCCATCGTCAGCCACCCCGACGCAGGTAAGACCACTTTGACCGAGAAGCTGCTGCTTTATGGTGGCGCCATCCAGGTGGCCGGTGCCGTGAAGTCGAACAAAATCAAGAAGACTGCCACTTCCGACTGGATGGAAATCGAGCGGCAACGTGGCATCTCGGTGGCTACCTCAGTGATGGGTTTTGACTATAAAAACATCAAAATCAACATCTTGGATACCCCTGGTCACAAGGACTTCGCAGAAGACACCTTCCGCACCCTGACGGCCGTCGACAGCGTCATCGTGGTCATCGATGCCGCCAAAGGCGTCGAGTCGCAGACGGAGAAGCTGGTCGAGGTGTGCCGCATGAGGAACACGCCCATCATCGTTTTCATCAACAAGATGGACCGCCCGGGCATGGACCCGTTTGAGCTGTTAGACGAAATCGAGCAGAAACTTCATATCCGCCTCACGCCGTTGAGCTGGCCTATCAATAGCGGCCCGAAGTTCAAAGGCGTGTATAGCATCTACGATAAGAGCCTCTATCTCTTCAACTCCGACAAACAACATATTACTGAAGGTATCGCCTTCGACGATCTCAACAACCCTGATTTGGACAAGATGATTGGCGAAGATGCCGAGACCCTGCGCAACGAGACCGAACTCGTGCAAGGTGTTTATGACGATTTCAGCCGTGATGCATATTTAAAAGGTGACATCTGCCCTGTGTTCTTCGGCTCGGCCTTGAACAACTTTGGCGTCAAGGAGCTGTTGGACTGTTTCATCGAGATTGCGCCTACGCCCATTGGCCGCGACACGGTGGAGCGTCGCATCGAGCCAACGGAAGAGAAGTTCACGGGCTTCGTCTTCAAGATCCACGCCAACATGGACCCCAACCACCGCGACCGTATCGCCTTCGTGCGTGTGGTGTCGGGCCGCTTCGAGCGCAACAAGAACTACTTCCACGTGCGTCAGCGCCGCGAACTGAAGTTCTCCAACCCGACAGCCTTCATGGCGCAGAAGAAATCCGTCCTTGACGAGGCCTATCCTGGCGACATCGTGGGTCTCTACGATGCCGGCAACTTCAAGATCGGCGACACGTTGACAGAAGGTGAAATCCTGAACTACAAGGGCATCCCGAGTTTCTCGCCCGAGCAGTTCCGCTATGTGGAGAATGCCGACCCGATGAAGTCGAAGCAGCTGGCCAAGGGTTTGGAGCAACTGACGGACGAAGGTGTGGCCCAGCTCTTTACGGGTAAGATGACGGGCAGAAAGATCATCGGCACGGTGGGCGAGTTGCAGTTTGAGGTCATCCAATACCGCTTGCTGCACGAGTACAATGCCTCCTGCCGCTACCAACCGATTTCGCTTTACAAGACCGCTTGGATCACCAGCGACAACGAAGCCCAACTCGCCGACTTCAAGATGCGCAAGGCCTTGAATCTCGCCGAGGACAAAGAGGGTAGGGACGTGTTCTTGGCCGAGTCGCCCTACGCCCTCCAAATGGCCATGGAGAAATACCCCGATATTGAGTTCCATTTCACCTCGGAGTTCTGATTCTTTTGGAAAAACACGATTTTCATTGAATTAGGCCACGTATTGCCCCATGAATTTTGTATCTTTGCACCTTTGAAAAGGTACAAAACCGCAAACCAATGTTCATCCAAGACATACCTTCAGGCCAACTGCTTTATATCATGCTCTATGGCGGAGCGGCCATGGCTGCCCTCATCGCCTTCGTCTATCTGCTGCTGCGCAGGGGCAACGCCTTTGCGCCCGACGTGACGCCGCCGCTGTCCATGCGCCGCTGGGCTGCGGCATTCTTTGCCGTGGCGTGTTTGGGCCATTTTTGGTGGCTCCTTCTATACTTCCGTTCCAACGACATCAACTCTGTGGGCGGCATGGTGGTTTCGTTGCTCGACTGCGTGGGGCTGCTCACCACTATCGCCGGCACGCTGTTTGCCATGCTCCAAGACCGCAAGCGACCTGTCTGGCCCGTCATCGTGGCGATTTTACCATACGCGGTGCTCCTGGCGCTGAACCTTGTCTTCCCCGATCGTCGTTTCTATGACATCGCCATCGCCTGCATCTTGTTGTTCTACGTGCTCTTTATCATATATATGATGTTCGCTGTCAGGCAATACAGGCAGTGGCTGCGCGACAACTACGCCGACTTGGAGCATAAGGAGGTCAGGCAGAGCTATATGCTCATCGTCGTCGTCTCGCTGCTGCTCATCCTCTTCTATATGTTCGACACCCGCTACATGGCCATCAGCTTTATCGTGCAAGCCATCGAAATCCCGTTTTTCGGTTTCCTGCTGTGGCGTGTGGAAACGCTGCAACAATTGGATGGCACGCCAGTAGAAGCCACGGAAGAAGCCCCTGCGGAACAGGAAGATGACGATGAGTCACCGTCAGACGCTCCCTCCGGCATCGGGCAACTGCTTGAGCTGCATTGCGAGGGAACCCAACTGTATTTGCAGCACGACCTCTCCCTGTCTCAACTCTCGCACGCCGTCGGCACCAACCACTACTATCTCAGCCAGTATTTCACCCAGCAGGGTCTGACCTACAACGCCTACATCAACGGGCTGCGCATCCGCCATTTTGTCAATCTCTATAATGAAGCCGTTGCCAACCAACGTTCCTTCACCGCGCAACAACTGGCCAGCGAGAGCGGCTTCAGGAGCTACAGCACCTTCAGCACCGCCTTCAAGCAACGCATGGGACAGACCGTGACGGCCTGGATGCGCGGTCAGGGGCAGTAGGGAACCATCCCAATGACTTTCAGAATCTGCAAAAATGGATTTGCAGAATCTGCAAAACAGTTTCAGAATCTGCAAAAAATAAAACGAAAACGGTTAGTTGCAAAATCTGCAATTTTTACGGAATCCGCAAAACTTTTATCGGGATTTGCAAAACTTCTGTTTTGGGGTTTTTGAGGCGCTTTTCATATAAGAAAAGGTACTACTTTTGCACGCCTTTAAGCAAGGGGTATGGCCGAGTTGAAGGCCGAATAATCTTGGAAAACGTTATTAAATTTTGAATCTTTAAATCAAATTTTGAATCTTTAAATCTTTAATTTTTAAATCCAAAAACAAATGTTCAGAAACTACAACAAACGAAAAGTCATCGTGCTTTGCCTTGGGCTTGCAGCCATGACGATGCTGCCCCAATGGGTGTCTGCTCAAGATAATGGCGGGTCGGGCACGCAGGCATGGTCTGGTAAGAGTTTATTAGGCAGGGACGGCTCGGGAAATGGCTACAGCGTCTCGACAGGACAAGGCGACGGCGGTAGCCATGCTGGATCCTTCGTGTCATTATTTGGCAGGGAAACCGCGAGAGGTGGCACGGGCAGCGGCTACAGCATCTTTGTCGAACAGTTCGGCGGCGAGAATGGCGGCGGAACGGGAGGCTACAACATCGGCACCGAGCAATTCGGCGACGCCCCGCTCGGCAGCGGACTCTTCATCATGGCAGCGGCTGGCGCGGCCTACGCATTTTCAAAAAAACGTAAAAAACAGGAAAACAACTAAAAACACATCCATCTACAATGAAAAAACTTAGCACAATTATCATGGCCTTGGCTCTCGTGCTTGGTATGAGCCAATGCAAGAAACAGGAAACACCCGCCACGGGCAACAGTACTCCGGGATTTTACATCACCGTGAACGTGGGCGACCAGGACGGCAAGGACGGCAAGGACAATAACGGCGAAAAACACAACATCGCCCCGGCTTACGGTCTGTTTGCCTTCACCAACAATGACGTTCTTTATGTGGGCCATGACGGTAAATTTGTGGGCACACTGAAGTTCAAAAACGGCTTTTTCAGTGGCACCATCTACCCGAATGACGCAGTCACCGACCAGCCCTTGCACTTCTACTTCTTGGGCAATGCGGCGATTTCTCAATCTAATGATACTATTTATGACGCAGCTCACCCCAAGACCTCGATTGGCATCAGCATTGCTGACCAGAGCGGAAACCTGCCCGTGCTTTCCTACGGCGCTTCCACCAAGCCTTTCACCGGCGCAGGCACCACCTATTCCACCACGCTGAAGAACAAGTGCGCCTTGGTGAGGTTCAACCTTCAGAATGAAGGGAATTATGAAGTTACCCTGTCAAACGTGCCTACGCTGGCCACCGTCAACTTCGCCAATCCTACTGATGAGACCGCCATTGTGGCCACCGCGGGACAAACCAACGGCAATATCAAGCTTTATGGCGAGGAAGGAAACACCGCTATCAGATGGGCCATCCTGCTGCCTGGCACCAACCTTGGAGACAAAATTGGAGAAGATGAAGGTGATTTGAGTTGGGAAGGTGAAGGCGAAACCATACCTGTCATGGCGAACAACACCTATATCAACTCCGGCCTTGGCATCAACAATCCTTTGCCCGTGCCTGATCCGCCTGCGGCAGAATACGCCGTTAAGACAAGTGGCGGTACGTTGACCCAATTCTCGGTGAGTGCGAACAAGAAGGTCTATTTCTCGAGGGGCAACCTGAAGGCTTCCTTCTCAACTAATAGTTTCGCTGATGGCTGGAGTTTCCACAACACTCAGTTTGACGAGATTGATGGTCCATACGCAGTAAATGGTTTGGGTCAGATTCAATCTTATCACCAACAGTCAAATACAAATTGTAATAATCCTGTTAATGAAAATGGACTAATTTTTTCATCGGGTCATAACTCCGGAGACAGATTTACTTGGGGATATTTCGACCAAATTAAACTAACAACCTCTGAATATCTTAATGTAAATGAGAATCTGACTAAGACTGCAGCAGTGGCAAAAGACTGGGCCTGTGTGTTTACGGAGAGTAGTCCAGAGGGTGGCAATTGGCGCACACTGAGTGCAGACGAGTGGATTTATTTGTTCAATGGCCCATCCAATGTGAGGGGAAACAAACGTTTCTTAAGGGTATTTTTAAGAAATTATATAGAAGAATCTGGTGAATCATATCTTGGTGTCTTCGTGTTCCCTGATAACTACTCTGGCTCAGACCTTACAGGCTCCTACACTTTTAATTCTGTAACAGGTAATCCGGCTATAATTCAGAATAGTAATAGTAATCCTGATGTGCAAAAGATGCTTGACGCCGGAGCCGTGTTCTTGCCGTGCGTGGGCTATCGCTATAAAGAAAGATACTATGATTATTTGTGCTATAATTATGAACCGTATATTGGCGCAGGTATTGGCTACTATTGGTCGTCCACTTGTACTGATAGTAATCCTTATAAAGCGAAGGCCTTGCACATCGTCGTTTTAGGTGCATCAGGTGCGACTTATACCGCTCCTAGAGTTGCAATTGAGAATTTGCAGCGCGAGTATGGCTACTGTGTCCGTTTGGTGTGGGATGCCAACTAAGCGGTTAGCAAGGAGGCGGGATTTCCGATTCCGCAAGCCGGGGGAAGGGATATTTTCCATTCCCGCATGAAGATCGTAGAGACGTCACAGTGTGGCGTCTCTATGTTTTTTATTGCGGTAGGATGGACGGCGGCAGCGTCAGCGGGTCAAGACCCGCTGTCCCTACCGGGGTGCTGCCTGCCGGGGAGCTGCCGTAGGTCAGCGACCTACGGTTACGGGAGGTTGCGTCTTTCAGACGCTGGGGGAGGGGCTGTAGAGCTGTCACACCGTGGCAGCCGGATTTTGGGTGGCGGTCTTGCAGGGGCTCCCGTCCTTGCGGACTTCACCCCTGCCGAATCCCCCTGCCCCCTTTAAGGGGAAAGTCCGCCGTCGCTCCGCGACTGTGGGGGCTTTGTGTTTTTCATGGAGATGTGGCGGTTTTGGAAAAAATGATTATTTTTGCAGGCATAATACGAAAACATTATTATGGGTCAGTTGGCATTCCTGAAAGCGTTTATCCTCGTTTCTGTTCCGATTGATGCGAACGACAACCGACGTCATGTCCATGTGTTTCGCAAAGGGCAGCGCCATTTGAAATCGATAGCGAAGATTTGGATTGAGTCAAACGGTGAGAAGTGTGTGGAGATAGCGGAATCGACATTGACATCCAAAGAGAATAGAGAGTTGACAGAGGCTATTGAAAGGCATTGGGACTTTATCAACGAACAAATTACAAAGACATTCAGGGGTGAAAAGACAAAACCACAAGATATTGAAAAATAAGAAGATAGGAGAATGATATTATGTGTAAGATTCCAAATGTGAACTTAGGTATCAAGGACCTGGACTTCACTTCTCGTCGCGGCATGTTTATTGCCCGTTTGACAGATGGACGTGAAATCGTAGTACCCGTTTCGATGTTTCCCGACATCAAGCAGATGTCGCTCAAGGAGCGTAGCGAATGGATGATTTTGGACGACCAGTATTTCACCTTTGAACACATGAGTCGAGTTTATTCCATCCTCGACCTTTTGAAAGTGGCATAAAACCATCGATATGGCACTGTGTCCGTTTGGTGTGGGATGCCAACTAAACGAGCTGTGCGGTGTCGCGGGCGTGAGAGCGCGTTGCGGCATGAGCGCAGAAGAGACTGGATGATTGAGGCGGCCTTCTTTTTGGGGAGGCTGGCTGTTTTTTGGTGGTGTTCTGGCGGTGTTCTGCCGTAGGTCGCGACCTACGGTTAGGGGAGGTTGCGTCTTTCAGACGCGGGGGAGGACAATGCCATAATGGCAATCCGTGGAAAATTAATGGCAATCCGTGTGAAAAGGAAGTGTTTTTTTCCTATTTTTGCGTTCATAAACAGTTCAACAATTGACTACGTCGAATTATCATTTCAACAATCAACAATTAAACATCATCGCTTATGGGTAAATTTATGCAAGAATTCAAGGAGTTTGCCATGAAGGGCAACGTCATGGACATGGCTGTCGGTGTGGTCATCGGCGGCGCGTTCGGTAAAATCGTCTCCTCATTGGTGTCCGACATCATCATGCCGCTCATCGGTGCCATCACGGGTGGTCTCAACTTCACCGACTGGAAGTGGGTCATCCGCGAAGCCGTCATGGATGGCGAGACCGTGGTGAAGCCCGAGCTGTGTATGACTTGGGGCAACTTCCTGCAAGTCGTCTTCGACTTCATCATCATCGCCTTCTCGATCTTCCTGGTCATCAAGGGCATCAACAAGCTGAAGAGACAACCTGAGTCGGAGCCAGAGGCACCTGCCGCTCCCGCCGGCCCGACGCAAGAGGAACTCCTCGCCGAAATCCGCGATTTGCTGAAGAACAAGTAATTGCTTTAGGCAGATTGAAATGAAGCAGGGCGCACCTGATTGGGTGCGCCTTGTTTTGTGTTATTACTTGGAATGAACGCATTGATTTACCCAGCGACACCATCTATGAATATGGCGTGCCGCTCAACTAAATACACAACCAAAAAACTGAATTCTAGAAAAATAGGAATATAACTGACAAATAATTAAAACACTGAGCTTTACGCTCTTTTTCTCTCCGCTGAAAACTGGACACTTTCAATGGTAAGTGAGAATAAGTGCAATAAGTTCACGCCTAATGGCGTGGACTTTTTGTGCTTGCCTACTTATCTTGGTCGTCCAGTAAATTTCGGAACGGCCTTACCTCATCACAAAGGCGGAATGGGATAAGATTGAAACACGTTTGAGCGAGGTGCAAAATTACTTCAAACGTAAGACTTTGTTTTTTGCAATGGTGACTTCTAACGGACTTGTAAAGAACAAATATTCAATCAATTATATTCGACAAGAAATCACTTTAGATGATTTATTTTGATATTATTTTTGGCTATCTGACCATAAAAATGCACTCAAATAGCCAAAAATAATCATCATTTTTGGCTATCTAATGAAAAAATCCTACCTTTGCAGCCAGAAATAATTCTGAAGCAATGCAAATAATAGGCAGAAAAGAAGAAATAAAAGAACTGCAAAGAATCTATGATTCAACGAGTTCGGAATTTGTGGTGGTCTATGGCCGCCGCAGGGTAGGGAAGACCTATCTCGTCAGGGAGTTCTTCCAAGATAATTTTGTGTATTATGCTACAGGGGTGGCGCGTGGCAACCGGAAAGAACAATTGGCCCATTTCCATAATAGACTGATTCGTTATGGCTCGCCTGACGAACAAGCCGTGCCCTACAATTGGTTTGAGGCGTTTGAACGGCTTGAGGCCTTGGTCGCGAAATCAAAAAAGAAGCGGAAAGTGATTTTTCTGGATGAGTTACCGTGGATGGATACGCAGAAATCCGAGTTTCTGAAGGCCTTGGAACTGTTTTGGAACGAATGGGCTTCGGCACGCAACGACATTGTGCTTGTGGTGTGTGGCTCTGCAGCCTCGTGGATGGTCAACAAGGTCATCAATAATCACGGTGGGTTGCATAACCGCTTGACTTGCAAGATGAAACTGCTGCCGTTTACCTTGTCTGAGACCAAGGAATATCTTGAAAGCCAAAAGTTTAAGTGGGATAATATGAGTGTGGCGGAGTGCTATATGATTCTCGGTGGCATACCTTATTATTTGCATCTGCTTGACAAGAGCCGAAGCCTGGCCCAAAATGTAGACAGGCTTTTCTTCGCAGAATCGGCACTTCTGGCTGACGAGTTCGACAATCTTTATAATTCACTTTTCTCGAAATCAGAGGATTATGTTCGCATCGTGGAAACCTTGTCAAAGAAGAAGTCGGGCTATACTCGCGATGAGATTGCCAAAGGCTCCAAGCTGAGCAATGGCGGCGGCTTGACGCGGAAACTCATTGCTCTTGAACAGTGCGGTTTTATTCGGAAATACAAGACCATCGGGGAGGTGCCTTATCTTTATCAGCTTTCGGACAGCTTCACCTTGTTTTATTTCCAGTTCCTGAAAAACGGTGCGTATTCCGACCATGAGACATGGATGCATTTGCTGACGACAAGCACTTGCACTACATGGCGAGGCTTGGCTTTTGAAAGATTGTGTTTTGCTCATTTACAACAGATTAAACAGAAATTAGGCATCTCTGGCATCCTTACCAAAACCTGCTCTTATTATTCAGGACAAGCCCAGGTTGATATGGTTATCGATCGTGCAGACCGAGCTGTTACGGTGTGCGAGATGAAATTTTCGGAGCGGCCTTACCTCATCACAAAGGCGGAATGGGATAAGATTGAAACACGATTGAGCGAGGTGCAAAATTACTTCAAGCGTAAGACTTTGTTTTTTGCAATGGTTACTTCAAATGGCCTTGTAAAGAACAAATATTCAATCAATTATGTTCGACAAGAAATTACTTTAGATGATTTATTTTGATATTATTTTTGGCTATCTGACCATAAAAATGCATCCAAATAGCCAAAAATAATCCATTTTTCTGAATTTTTCGCTGTTTCCCCAAAAAACACTACATTTGCAGTTTCAATTAGGCTATGAATAGTAGAACGCACATAGATTCGCTTCAGATTTTGAAGGCATGTCATACCGAACGACGGAGGAGAGATCGTATCTGTGCCTTCAAAATCCTCGGAATGACATGTGCGTTCCTCTTCTGCTTCGTCCTCTCCGCCAAGGCCACGCACCAGCGTGCGGCAGAAATCACATACGCATGGGTGGGCGGCAATGCCTACGAGATTACGCTGACGACCTACAATGTCCCTAACGCGGCTTGGGAACAACGCGACTCCCTGCTGGTGCTTTGGGGCGACGGCGCCGAGGAATTTATCCCTCGCATCGCATGGTCGAACATGGGCGACAACTGCATCAAGAACACCTATCGTCAGACCCATAACTACGCTACCCCAGGCACCTACGTCATCAGCATGGAGGACGCCAACCGCAACTACGGCGTGGTCAACGTGCCCAACTCGGTGACGGTGCCGATGTATATCGAGACGGAACTGGTCATCAACCCGTTTATGGGCTACAACAACTCGGTGCAGCTGCTCAACGCGCCTGTCGACAAGGCCTGCGTGGGCAAGCTGTTCATCCACAACCCCTCGGCCTACGACCCCGACGGCGACAGCCTGAGCTACCGCCTGCTGCCTTGCAAGGGCATGAATGGCATGGAGATTCCCGGGTATAGCTATCCCCAAGCCTCGCAAGCCTTCGAAATCGACCCCGTCACGGGCGACCTGCGCTGGGAGAACCCCGTGCTGCAAGGCGAATACAACGTGGCGTTCATCATCGAGGAATGGCGCCATGGCGTGAAGATTGGCTCCGTCATCCGCGACATGCAGATCCTCGTCTCGGCATGCAGCAACAACGTGCCTAACATCAATTGCAACGACGAGTATTGCCTCGTGGCGGGCGAACAGCTCGACTTCGTCATCTCCGCCTCCGACCCCGATGGCGACAACGTCACCTTGACGGCCTCGGGTGCGCCTTTCGAGGTGGCGGTGAGTCCGGCCACACTGACCCCCGAGTCGGCCTATGGCTTGCAGCCTCAGATGGAGTTCCTTTGGAACACCGTCAACGCCCATATCCGCAACACGCCCTATCAGGTGGTGATTCACGCCAAGGACGACAGTGAGCCTATCAGCCTGACCAATGTCAAGACGGTGACGATTAAAGTGATGGGACCCAAGCCCCAGACCCTTGTCGCCGAGATGCATGGGCACGACGCCACCTTGTCGTGGGCTCATTATCAATGTCCCAACGCCGTGGCTTTATTGGTCTACCGCAAGGCAGGCTGCGACGGCTACGAACCCGACTTCTGCGAGACGGGCATCCGCGACGGCTATCAGCTGATGGCGACGTTGGATCCCTCGGCGACCACCTATACCGACCACGACCTCCCACCAGGCATGGCCTACGAATACCGCGTCGTGGCCCGTTTCCCCGACGGCGCCATGAGCATCGTCAGCGACCCGGCCTGTGTGACCCTGAAAAACGACAGCCCGCTGATGACCCATGTCACCAACGACAGCATCGACCTCGAGTCGGGGCAGGTCAGGGCCTGTTGGACCCAGCCGAAAGAGATCGACGAACAATACGTAGCGCCCTTCAGCTATGCCTTGACCCGCATTCTCGAAGGTGAGACCGCCGTCGTTTACGAAGGTGCCGACACCACCTTCCTTGACGCCAATGTGGACTTGGCGGCAGTGACGTCGTTAGTATATAAGGTGGAGATGCGTGATGCCACCCATCAGCTGATGGGCACGAGTGCCACGGCATCGGCGGTGCTGCTCACGGCGAACGGCGCCAATAACGAAGCCAGTCTCTCGTGGACGGAGGAGGTGCCATGGCTCGTCGACAGCACCCAGGTGTTTAAAGAGGTGGAGAACCACTTTGTCAGGATTGCTTCGGTGACGGGCTTTGCCTACACCGACACCGACGTGGAGGCCGACGCCACCTATCGTTATTATGTCCGCACCTTTGGCCATTACACTCTCGAAGGCGTCATGCGGCCTTTGGTCAACTATTCCGCCATCAAGACGGTGCGTATCGGCCATGAGGAGCCTGAGGAGGAGTTCTCGTACGTGTTGCCCAATGTCTTCACGCCCAACGGCGATGGTTTCAACGACGTTTTTGAACCTAAGGTGACGGGCTTGGACTTGATTACGGGAGCCAAAACGGTCATCTTCAACCGTTGGGGCAATATCCTTTGCGACACCGACGACCCGCTCATTCAGTGGGACGGTAAGAACAAGATGACGAAATTGGAATGCTCGCCAGGTACCTATTTCTATATTACTGACATCACCTACATCGCCCCGACTGGCGAGGAGAAACTGCATTTGCAAGGTTCCATCACCATCGTCCGATAAAAACAATAGAGACGCAAAATTTTGCGTCTCTACATGTCTTTTTGGTGTTGCTTCGCAAGAAATCTTTCAAAATCTTTCAAAAATCATTTTGGTAGATTTTAATACAGATTTTTGAAAGATTTCTTGCTGCAGGCAATCCCAATAATCTTGGCCGTAGGCCAATCCCATAAATCAATACTTCATCATCTCGATGAGGTCGACCATGCGGTTGGAATAGCCCCATTCGTTGTCGTACCACGACATGATCTTCACCATCTTACCCATCACCATGGTGCTTTGGGCATCGAAGATGCTGCTGTGCGGGTTGTGGATGACGTCGCAGCTCACGATCGGGTCCTCGGTGTATTCGAGCACGCCCTTCATCGGGCCTTCGGCGGCTTCCTTCATGGCGGCGTTGATCTCTTCCTTGGTGGCTTCGGTCTTCAGCATGCAGACGAGGTCGACGAGCGAACCCGTAGGCGTGGGGACGCGGACGGCGATGCCGTCGAGTTTGCCGTTCAGTTCGGGGATGACGATGCCCACGGCCTTGGCGGCGCCAGTGGTGGTCGGGATTTGCGACATGGCGGCGCTACGGGCGCGGCGCAGGTCGCTGTGAGGACCGTCGAGGATCACCTGGTCGTTGGTGTAGCTGTGGATGGTGGTGATGTAGCCCTGCTCGATGCCGAAGCGGTCGTTCAGCACCTTGGCCACGGGAGCCAGGCAGTTGGTGGTGCAGGAGGCGTTGCTGACGCACTCGATGTCGTCGGTCAGGTCGTTGTTGTTGACGCCCACCACGATGGTGGCGTCGATGGCGTCCTTCGAGGGAGCCGAGAGGATGACCTTCTTGGCGCCGTTCTTCAGGTGGTCGCCATAGCCGCCCTTGCTGCTTTCCTTCGAGCGGAACACGCGCTCGGCCGTGACGGGGATGCGCTGGCCGTTGACGATGAGAGCGGTCTCATCATATTCCACGGTGCCAGGGAACTTGCCCTGCGTGGAGTCATATTTCAACAGGTGGGCCAGCACCTTGGTGCTCGTCAGGTCGTTGACGCCCACGATTTCGAGATTCGGACGTTCGCAGATGATGCGGAACACATTGCGGCCGATGCGGCCGAAACCATTGATACCTACTTTAATCTTTTCCATTGTGTTAGTATTTAGAGATTAATCGTTTTCAAAAGAAGCGGCAAAATTACGATTTTCGCAGGAATTTTCATTCAAATTTGCGTATTTTTGCAAACTTTATCAATCAAACCATGTCCGAACCTTTCAAATCAAGCGCCCTCGAAGCCAATCTGGCGCAAACGCGCTACAAAGATATCTTCATCCCTGAAGAACACCAACAGTTTATCGCCCTGTCGGCCAAATACTTCGGCATCAACAAGCGGGCCAAGGAATGTATCACCGAATACCATCACCCGCTGTCGAACCATACCTTCGTCACAGAAGAGCTGCGCAAGATGCTCCTCGACGATTTCTGGTTCTACACTCGCGACGACGTGCCCGCCAACGCGCTCCACATCCCCTTGGAGATGATGCACAGCCTGCTGAAGCCCGAAGTGCCCGCCAAGCTGCGACTCAGCATCATCATCACCTTGATGGAGTTTGCCGATAAGACGTTTACGTCATTGCGAGGAGGAACGACGAAGCAATCTAGTCAAGAAGCTACTTCACAGGGTGATATTTCAAGTGCCGATGGGGCCACTTTGGATTGCATCATGCCTCGCAATGCTCTTGTTGCTACGGTTTTCAATATCTTGAACGATGCCTTTGATACCAACAAAGACGTCTTTATCCTGGCCACGAAACACGCCGGTCGTTACTTCGACAAGGTGGCCAACGACGAGCGTTTCAAGCAACAAGCCTGCCAACTGCTGCGCATGATGCTGCAAGAAAACTACCGCTATTGGCAAGAGACGTCGCAGGTGGAAAACTGGGTGGAGAGCAAGAAAACCCTGCTGACCGAGGAAGAAGTCAAAAAAGTGTGTGAGGAAGTGGGCAAGCCGTATTTCGAGCAGCTGAAGGCTGACTTGAACGCTGCCGACACATGGGAGAAGCTGACCGACATGCCCAACTTCGAGCAGGTGGCCAAGCGCTTCACCGAGTCGGAACAGGCCTTCCCGCATTTCATCACCAAGTTCCATTACGTCTTCTTCCTGCTTCACCTGCCGGGCATGGAGAACCAGCGCGAGCGCCTCATCTGGAACATGGACCGCATGATGCGCGACGCCATCGACGAGATGCCGCAAGAGCAGCTGATACCCTTCATCGACACCATTTTCGACCTCGCCGAGGAGCTGCGCAAGGACTATATGTCGGCCGTGCTCGACTTCCAGCTCACTTTGGGCCTGAAAGTCATCGACGTCGACCAGACCGAGATGAAGGAATACGTCAACTACTTCGAGAAGAAACTCATCGCCTTCGGCTTCGTCACGCCAGGCAACGTGTTTGTCGGCGAGGACTGGCAACTCTCTGTGGATGAGAACCATATCAAGAACATCCGCGTGTGGCTCGAACTGATTGAACACGCCAAGTCGCCGTTGGAGAAACTGCTCTCCGCCTTGATTGTCAACCTGAAGTTGGGCGGCATCTTCCTCAGCGACACCGACCTCTTCCAGCGCGAGATCACCAAGGTCTTGAACTCCAACATCACGCCGTATTATAAGAAGGTGAAGCAGCTGACGCGCATCTTCCCCGTCTACTTCAACGAAATCGGCGCCGAGGGCGAGATCCGTAACGTTACCACCAACATGGACGAAATCTCGGGCCGTCAGGACCAACTGGTGCATTTCCTCCGCAAGCAGGTACACACCGAGAGCAATAACACCTTGATAGCCTTGACTTTCGATGTGTTCAAGTTCTGGAGCGACGGCAACCTCGACTTGCTGAAACCCATCTTGCCGAATAACGTCTTTGAAAGCATCGACAAGGAAAGCACCTGGTTTGTGCATGTCCACAACCTTGTGCAGACCATGTGCGAGATATCGTGCCTCAACCCCGAGGACGTTTTGATGCTGTCGCGCGACGACTACGAAAACCTCATCGGCTCTGCCGCCCGTCGCCTCGAATTGGACGAAGAAATCAGCCAGCGCGAACACGCCCGTCTCATGGACATCCGCGACCTCTACGCCTACCTCCGCGAGAAATATAGCTTCGAGTCGGTCAACATCTTCAGCTCGCTGCGGAGCTTCCCCTTCATCCCCGACGAGGAAATCGACGAGTTCGAAAGGGTTTACAAAGCCAAGGACTTTGGCCGTTCGCTGACGATGATTTATGCCTTCATGGATAAGCTCAAGACCGTGATTTTCAACCCCGAGCAGAGCGAAGGCTGGGAGAATATCTACCACAAGCGCCATATCGCCATCGGCATCCCGTCGATGTATGGCACCTATCGCGAAAACAAGTTTGAGGCCATGGGCCTGACCTTCCGTCTGGAGCGTGTGGCCACCCAGCTCATGGAAAAGGTGGTGCAGAGCATCAACCTCGAATACATCTCGGAACGCACGCTGAATCAGATATATAGAATCCTCGAATTTTTCCGTAATGGGCTTGAGCTTGACGGCATCACCAACCAGAGCTTCAACTCGAAACTCGACATGTTGCGTTATTCGTTGACCTCGCGAAGCTTCTCGTTCGGCCAGTATATCAACATCTTCCAGTTCATCGCCGAGGATGTGCGCCGCATCATCATCAAGTACTTCCTGAAGTCGTACGAATACCCGCTGAAAATCGTCATCCCGCAGCTCTTCGACCCCGAAGGGAAACTCAGCGAGCGTGAGACGTTGGCCCTCATCAGCCAGAAATCGGAGGAGTTCCACCGCGACCTGCTTTCCGATGCCTTCCTGATGCAGCCTTTGGACAACTTCATCGGGCGTATCCTCACCTCCTTGCGCAACATGGAAACCACCCTTAACGCGAAACTCATCAGCGACATCATGACCTACAACTCGGAGATGCTGATTTGTCCCTTCTGGGAAATTACGCCCAAGATGGACAACCAGGTGTTTATCGGCAACAAGGCTTACCACCTGAAGAACCTCTACCTGCACGGGATGCCGGTGCCTTCGGGCTTCGTCATCACCACCGAGACCTTCCGCCGCAACGAGACCATCAACACCATCCCTGAGCTGCGGACGGAAATCCATGGCATGATTCGCAAGCACATCGAGGAGTTGGAGAACCTCTCGGGGCGCAAGTTCGGGAAACCTGAGAATCCACTGCTCGTTTCGGTGCGTTCAGGTACGGCCATTTCCATGCCCGGTGCCATGGACACTTTCTTGAATGTGGGCCTGAACGACGAAATCACCGAAGCCATTGCGCAAGACCAAAGCATCGCCTGGGCGGTGTGGGATTCCTACCGCCGTTTCTTGCAGAGCTGGGGCATGGCCAAAGGCATCGAGCGCGATGTGTTCGACGACGAAATCAACGCCTTCAAGCAGAAAAACAACGTGAAGATGAAGGCCGACTTCAGCATCGGCCAGATGCGCGAGGTGGCACTGTCGTATAAACGCATCCTCGCCGACCACGGTGTGGCTTTCGAGCAAGACCCGTTCAAGCAGTTGATTGACTGCGTCAACATGGTCATTGAGTCGTGGAACTCGGAGCGCGCCTTGGCCTATCGCCGCCATTTGGGCATCTCGGAGAACTGGGGTACCGCCGTCATAGTGCAGCAGATGATCTTCGGCAACCGCAGCGAGAACTCCGGCTCAGGCGTGGTGTTCACGCAGAACCCGCACCGCGAGCGTCCGGGCGTGCACCTCTATGGCGACTTCACCTTGCGCAGCCAGGGCGAGGATATCGTGGGCGGACTGGTCAAGCCGCTGCCTATCGGCGAGACGCAGCGCAAGGCCGCCGGACTGGAAGGCCCTTCGATGCAGACTATGCTACCCGACATCTACAAGAAAATCTATTCCATCGCTGTCGAACTCACCGAGCACCTCGGCTACAGCCCGCAGGAGATGGAGTTCACCTTCGAATCCGATAACCCCGACGACTTCCGCATCCTGCAGATCCGCGACCAAGACCTCAAGACGGAAGAGGAGAAGATCGCTTTCGTGCAGTCGCCCGACGAGATGCAACAACTCGGTCACGGCATGGGCATTGGCGGCGGCGCGATGAACGGCTTGGCGGCGTTCAACGCTGACCAAATCAAGACCTTGCGCGAGCAACATCCTGGAAGTGATATCATATTGGTGCGTCCCGACACGGTGCCTCAAGACATCGGCATGATCTTCGACTGCGACGGTCTGCTGACGGCGCGTGGCGGCGCTACCTCACACGCGGCGGTCACTGCGGTGCGTCTTGGCAAGGTCTGCGTGGTGAGCTGCGACGGCCTCGAAGTCGACATCAACGACGAATTCGGCCAGCTGAACGGCCATCCGCTGAAGATGGGCGACGAAATCGCCATCGACGGCAACCTCGGCATCGTCTACCTCGGCCATTACCAGACGGAGAAGATGAAGATTGGGAAAGGGTATAATTATTAGTTGGCAGTTGTTCAGTTTGGAGTTAGAAATTGAGAATTGACAATTGACAATTGAGAATTGACAATTGAGAATTGAGAATTGAGAATTGATAATTGATAATGGTTTAGGTAGGAGGTAGGAGGTATGAAGTAGGAAATTTTTGAATTTTGAATCCTGAAATCTTGAAATCTTTAAATCTTGAAATCTTGAAATCTTTAAATCTTTAAATCCCCCGTTATGGCAGAACACAACGATTTAGGCAAGATCGGCGAGGAGCTCGCCGTCAACTATCTCATCGGAAAAGGCTACGAGATTTTGGAGCACAACTGGCGCAACAAGCACAAGGAAATCGACATCGTCGCCAAAGACGGCGGGACGCTGGTCATCGTGGAGGTGAAGACCCGCCAGAGCGACGGCTTCGGCGAGCCCGACATGGCGGTGACACGCCAAAAGCAAAGGTGTCTTGTCTATGCTGCCAATGCCTATGTCTTCAGCAAAAGGTTGGACCTTGACATCCGTTTTGATATCATTTCCATCGTTTTTAACCAAGGAAACCCCAAAATCGACCATATTGAGGACGCTTTTTTGCCACGGTGGTGAGGCCTCTTTATATTAATATAGGTGTGTAAAATCCCCTTTCCTATATATATTCAGTATTTTTAAATACTGATAATCAGATATATAACTAATACAAGAAAAATATTTTCAATAAAATGTTGCGCGTATTGTAAAAAGCTGTACTTTTGCACCCGCTTTCGGAAGGAACGAGGGGTGAGACGAGAGGGGAGACGGAAGCGCAAGTTCTTTGAAAGTCTGAGGCCAGCACAAGATACCTGCGCCGTTGCGAAGCGGCGCGAGGGAAGGAACCTTTTAAAAG
>CADBZW010000034.1 GCA_902799345.1 uncultured Bacteroidia bacterium
TGGGTTTGTCGGGGAAGATGCGGATCCAGATTTGGCCTTCACGCTTCATGTAACGGGTGACGGCCTGACGGGCGGCCTCGATCTGACGGGCAGTAATCAGGGCCTCTTCCAGTGTCTTGATTCCAAAAGAGCCGAAAGCAAGTTCATGGCCGCGGTGAGCGTTGCCTTTCATCTTGCCTTTCTGTGGCCTTCTGTATTTTTGTCTTTTAGGTTGTAACATATCGATTCAACTTTTAAAGATTAACACGATCATTTACGTTTGCCTTCGCCACGACGGGGACCACGGCCTGCGGGACGCGGGGCGCCAGCTTGCTTCTTCGCAGGAGCGCTGACGGTGGTGGGCACCAGTTCGGGCTTGCCATAGATTTCACCTTTGCAGATCCACACCTTGATGCCGAGGCGGCCGTAAGAGGTATGGGCTTCCACCAGGGAATAGTCGATGTCGGCGCGCAGCGTGTGCAGCGGGATACGACCTTCCTTGTACGACTCGGAGCGTGCAATTTCGGCACCTCCAACGCGACCCGAAATCAAAATCTTGATGCCCTCGGCGCCCATTCTCATAGTGCCGAACGAAGCGGTCTTGATGGCGCGGCGATACGACACACGGCCTTCAATCTGCTTGGCGATAGTGCTGGCAACGATGTAGGCGTCCAGCTCAGGTCTCTTGATCTCGTTGATGTTGATTTGGATTTCCTTGCCGGTGAGCTTCACCAGTTCTTTCTTCAGCTTGTCGACTTCCTCGCCGCCCTTGCCGATGATCATGCCCGGACGAGCAGTGAAGATGGTGACAGTGACATACTTCAAGGAACGTTCAATGGCGATCTTTGAAATGCCGGCTTTGCCGAGACGGGCGTTCAGATACTTGCGAATCTTGTCGTCCTCGACGAGCTTGGCCGAAAAGTCTTTTCCGCCATACCAATTGGAATCCCATCCTTTGATGACTCCCAATCTAAGACCTATAGGATTAGTTTTTTGTCCCATTATTTAAACTCTTTTTATTCTCCAATTATTCTTCGTTTGCGTCGTTAGCTATTCTGCTATCCACAATAATCGTAACGTGGTTCGAGCGCTTGCGGATGTGGAAAGCACGTCCGTGGGGGGCGGCTTGGATACGCTTCAGCGTACGGCCTTCGTCGACCCAGATCTCTTTCACGTAAAGGTTGCTGTCTTCAACGCGCTTGCCTTCGTTCTTGGCTTCCCAGTTGGCGATGGCCGAACGGAGCAGCTTGTAAACCGGCTTGGCGGCGTCCTTAGTCGAGTATTGCAACGAGTGCAGTGCCAACTCCACCTTCTGACCTCTGATCATGTCGGCCACAAGGCGCATCTTGTAAGGTGATGTCGGGGTATCGTTCAGACGAGCGATGGCGACATTCTTGCGAGCTTCCTTCAAAGCTTCTGCTCTATTGTGTTTTCTTGCTCCCATTGTTACCTAGTATTACTTGTTACCTTTATCTTTACTACCAGCATGACCTCTGAAGATTCTGGTCGGAGCGAACTCGCCCAGCTTGTGGCCCACCATGTTCTCAGTCACGTAGACCGGGATGAACTTGTTGCCATTGTGGACGGCGATCGTTTGTCCGACGAAATCAGGAGAAATCATCGATGCTCTTGACCAGGTCTTAATGACGGTCTTCTTGCCGCTTTCGACGTTTTCCATCACTCTCTGTTGGAGTTTGTAGTGGATATACGGTCCTTTCTTAAGTGATCTACTCATAGTTTTATGCGATTTTCCTGATTAAATTACTTCTTTCTTCTGTCGATGATATACTTGTTCGAAGCAGCCTTCGGCGAACGGGTCTTGTAGCCCTTTGCCGGCAAGCCCTTGCGTGAGCGCGGGTGACCGCCAGAGGCACGACCTTCGCCACCACCCATCGGGTGATCGACCGGGTTCATGACAACACCACGGTTGTGGGGACGGCGACCGAGCCAGCGGCTACGGCCAGCCTTACCTGACTTCTCGAGGTTGTGGTCGGCGTTGCTGACGCTACCGATGGTAGCCTTACAAGCTTGGAGAATCATACGGGTTTCGCCTGAGGGCATACGCAGGATGGCGTACTTGCCGTCGCGGCTCATCAGCTGGGCGTAGCTGCCGGCGCTGCGGGCCATCTTGGCGCCTTGGCCAGGACGAAGCTCGATGTTGTGGATAATGGTACCGAAGGGGATCTCGCTCAGATAAAGCGTGTTGCCCACGTTGGGCTGGATACCCTTACCGCTGAGGATTTCCTGACCGACTTGGAGGCCGGCAGGGGCGATGATGTAACGCTTCTCGCCGTCCTTGTAGAACACAAGGGCGATGCGGGCGGTACGGTTGGGATCGTATTCAATGGTCTTCACAACGCCCGGGATACCATCCTTGTCGCGCTTGAAGTCAATGACTCTGTACATTCTCTTATGGCCGCCGCCACGGTAGCGGACAGTCATTTCACCACTGGAGTTACGACCACCCGTGCTCTTCTTGGGTCTCAGTAACGACTTCTCGGGTCTGTCGGTCGTGATCTCGTCAAATGCGCTAATAACCTTAAAGCGCTGACCTGGTGTTGTAGGTTTGTATTTCTTAAGTGCCATGATCAGATGTTGCTATAAAAGTCAATTGTGTAACCTTCTTTCAATGTCACGACAGCTTTCTTGAAAGCAGCAGTGCGGCCGCTGATGACGCCCGACTTGGTGTAGCGTGACTTCTTTTTACCTGCGTAGTTCATCGTGTTGACAGCCTCAACCTTCACATCATAGAGCTTTTCGATGGCGTCCTTGATCTGATACTTGTTGGCGTTCTTGTCGACGATGAAAGCGAACCTGTTCAGCTTCTCGCTGACAGCGGTCATCTTTTCAGTAATGACGGGTTTCTTTATGATAATCATCTCTCGTGCTTTTTAAGGGTTAAAACTCTCTGTTCAAGACTTCCACGATAGGCTGGAGAGCGCTCTCGGTGAGGAAGATGTTCTTGGCCTTCAGAATATCATAAGTGTTGAAAGCGTCCAGCACGTTGACCATCTGCTTCGTCTTGATGGCTTCGAAGTTGAAGTCCTCGACGACCTTGATGGCACCGTCAGTGATCTTGCTCGACAGGGCCGACTTGCGGGCCAGCACCTTGACTTTCTTGTTCAGCTTGAAGCTGTAGTCGCGCGGCTTGGGACCAAACACGCGGGCACCGCCTCTCAGCAGGGGTGAATTGATGTCGCCACGGCGTGCACCGCCCGTGCCCTTCTGACGGAAGAGCTTGCGGGTGCTGCCCGACAACTCGCTGCGTTCCTTTGACTTGTGAGTGCCTTGACGTTGGTCGGCAAGGTATTGTCTCACTGCCAGATACATGACATGCTCGTTAGGCTCAATGCCGTAGATGTCGTCGTTCAACTGGACCTTGCGGCCAGTATCTTCGCCTTTGATGTTATAAACACTTAGCTCCATCTCTCAATCTTTAAATATCCGTTATTATGGCCCGGAACGGCGCCCTTCACCACTAACAAATTCTTCTCAGGGACGACCTTCACGATCTGGAGGTTCGTCACCTTCACTTTATGGTTGCCCATCTGACCAGCCATGCGCAATCCCTTGAACACTCTCGAAGGATAAGCGCAAGCACCGATGGAACCCGGTTTTCTCAAACGGTTGTGTTGACCGTGAGTTGCTTGTCCAACGCCATTGAAATGATGGCGTTTCACTACGCCCTGGAAGCCTTTACCTTTGCTGATGCCGCTGACATCAACAAACTCGCCTTCCATGAACACGTCGACGGTAAGCGTCTCGCCCAAATGTTTTCTGTGGCCTTCTTCGAAACGCGAAAACTCGCGCACCAGCTTCTTGGGGGTCGTACCGGCCTTGGCAAAGTGACCTTGCTCGGCCTTGGAGGTGTTCTTCACCTTCTTCTCGTCGTAGCCCAACTGGATAGCGCTGTAACCGTCTTTCTCAATCGTTCTGACTTGGGTGACCACGCAGGGACCTGCCTCGATGACAGTGACGGGAACCATCTTTCCGGCCTCGTCGTAGATGCTCGTCATCCCAATCTTTTTTCCTAGTAATCCTGACATGCTACTTTAGCTTTTTAATTTGTTGTACTAGATAGGTTTAATTTTACAGTTTGATTTCTACTTCAACACCACTGGGGAGCTCCAGTTTCATCAGTGCGTCGATCGTCTGCGAAGTCGAGTTGTAGATGTCGAGCAAACGCTTGTAGGTCGAAAGCTCGAACTGCTCTCTCGATTTCTTGTGGACGAAGGTCGAACGGAGAACGGTGAAGATTTTCTTGTTGGTCGGCAACGGAATAGGACCGCTGACGACAGCTCCAGTCGCTTTAATGGTTTTCACGATTTTCTCGGCTGACTTGTCAACCAAGTTGTGGTCGTGCGACTTCAGTTTGATTCTAATTCTCTGGCTCACAATAATTATTATTTATAGAATTGTTTGCTTAAATGAATAATAGACCTTTTGCCTTCTTGATCACCACTTCGGCAATGGCTTCGGGGACGGGGGCGTAGTGGCTCAGCTCCATGTTGAAGTTGGCGCGGCCCGACGACAGCGAGCGCAGCGTGGTGATGTATCCGAACATCTCCGCCAGCGGCACGTCTGCCTTGATCGTCTGGAAACCAATCTCCGCGATGACTTCGCGCAATATCGATCTCTTTTTGTTCAAATCGCCCGTGACGTCACCAATGTACTCGTCGGGGCAATGTATTTCAACTCTCATGATAGGTTCCATCAATACGGCACCGGCCTTGAGACCGGCCTCCTTGAAGGCGATGTGTGCCGCGCTCTCGAACGAGAGGGCGTCGCTGTCGACCGGATGGAACGAACCGTCGGTAAGGACAACCTTGAGATTCTCCACGGGGAAGCCCGCCAACACGCCGTTGGTGAGGGCGCCCTTGAAGCCTCTCTCGGTGGCTTGGATGTACTCGGCAGTGAGGACACCACCTTTCACTTCGTTGACAAACTGCAATCCCTGCACGCCGTCGTCGGCTGGACCCATAGTGAACTCGATATCGGCAAACTTTCCCTTGCCACCGGTCTGTTTTTTATAGACTTCACGATGCTGAATTGTTTGAGTAAAGGCTTCCTTGTACGCGACCTGCGGACGGCCGGAGTTGACTTCGACGCCAAACTCTCTCTTGAGGCGGTCCAAAATAATGTCAAGGTGCAATTCGCCCATACCTGCCAATATGGTCTGGCCCGAATTTTCGTCGGTGTGCACGAACAGCGTCGGATCCTCCTCAACCAACTTGGCCAAGGACTGATCAAGCTTGTCGAGGTCTGCCGTGACTTTGGGCTCGATGGCGATGTTGACCACGGGCTCGGGGAACTTGATGTTCTCGAGCACCAGCGGCTTGTTCTCAACACAAAGCGTGTCGCCCGTGCGGATGAGCTTGAATCCGATGGCGGCACCGATGTCGCCAGCCGAAATCTCATCCAAGGGCAACTGCTTGTTGGCATGCATCTGAACGATCTTGGCGATGCGTTCGCGCTTACCCGTCGACACGTTCAGCACCATCTCGCCAGCTTTCAACGTTCCGGAATAGACGCGGAAGAAACAAAGACGACCGACGAAGGGGTCCGTGGCAATCTTGAACGCCAAGGCGCAGAAAGGCTCCTTGGGGTCGGCCTTGCGGATTTCCTCTTGTCCGGTCTTAGGATTGACGCCCTTCACGTGGTCGATGTCCAAGGGGCTGGGCAGGTAGTTGACGATAGCGTCAAGCAGAGGCTGCACGCCTTTGTTCTTGAACGACGAACCGCAGAGCACGGGGCAAATGCGAAGGTCAAGCGTAGCCTTGCGGATTTGGCCGATGATTTCGGCTTCCGTGATGCTGTCGGGGTCTTCCATGTACTTCTCGAACAACGTTTCATCGTCTTCGACGGCTCCCTCGATGAGGTTGGTACGATATTCCTCCACCATGTCCTTCATGTCTTCGGGGATTTCGATTTCGTCGTAAACGGAGCCGTTGTCCGTTTCTTCCCAAGCGTACGCCTTATTCCTGATCAAGTCAACGACACCGATGAAGTCGTCTTCGGCGCCGATGGGCAGCTGGACGGCCACCGGAGTAGCGTGGAGCTTCTCGCGGATTTGGTCCAACACCTTAAAGAAATCGGCGCCTGCGCGGTCCATCTTGTTGACGTAGCAGATACGCGGGACGTTGTATTTGTTGGCTTGGTGCCAAACGGTCTCCGACTGAGGCTCCACACCACCGACGGCGCAGAAGATGGCGATGGCGCCATCGAGCACGCGCAGCGAGCGTTCCACCTCGACGGTGAAGTCGACGTGGCCGGGGGTGTCAATGATGTTGATCTTGTAGGCCTCGTTGTTGAGATGCCAGAACACCGTTGTTGCAGCAGAGGTGATGGTGATGCCACGTTCCTGCTCCTGAACCATCCAATCCATGGTGGCGGCGCCGTCGTGGACTTCACCTATCTTATGACTACGGCCAGTATAATAGAGGATACGCTCAGTCGTGGTCGTCTTACCGGCGTCGATGTGTGCCATGATGCCGATATTACGAGTCAGGCTGAGAGCGTTGATCATATTTTCCTGTCCGTTTTGCATAATTCCTGTTCTCTCCTATTAGAATCTGAAATGCGAGAATGCCTTGTTGGCATCTGCCATTCTGTGGATTTCTTCTTTCTTCTTGAATGCAGAACCTTCTTCCTTGTAAGCTGCCATGATTTCCGAAGCGAGCTTCAGAGCCATCGATTTCTCGTGACGTTTGCGGGCATAACCGATCAGGTTCTTCATACCGATGCTCTGCTTACGGGCAGGACGGATCTCTGAAGGAATCTGGAAGGTAGCACCACCGATACGACGGCTTCTTACTTCCACTTGAGGGGTCACGTTGGCCAGGGCCTTCTTCCACACCTCAACTGGATTTTCGTTGAGCTTACTTTCAACGATGTCCATTGCTTCGTAGAAAATCTGATAAGCCAAATTCTTCTTACCTTCGAGCATGATGTTGTTCACGAACTTAGTGACCTGAACATCACCGTACTTGGGGTCAGGAAGGATAATTCTCTTCTTTGGTTTAGCTTTTCTCATGTCTTTTAAGTCTTTCTGTTTTGACTAATCGTTATTTCTTTGCGGCTTGTTTGGGTCGTTTAGCACCGTACTTCGACCTGCGCTGGCGGCGGCCTTCAACACCGGAGGTATCCAAAGCACCTCTGATGATGTGATAACGCACACCCGGCAAATCCTTAACACGACCTCCTCTGATCATCACAATGCTGTGTTCCTGCAAGTTGTGGCCTTCACCGGGGATGTAGGCGTTGACCTCCTTTTGGTTGGTCAGACGGACCCTGGCAACCTTACGCATTGCTGAGTTAGGCTTCTTGGGGGTCGTCGTGTAAACACGAACACATACACCGCGACGTTGTGGGCTAGCATCCAATGCAGGAGACTTGCTCTTGTCGATCAATTTTTGGCGCCCTTTGCGCACTAATTGTTGAATAGTCGGCATTTTAAATTTGTTAGGTTTAATTTGTTAGTTGTTTAATCCGTTGATTATAAATCAATTTCAGACTCGTACCAAACTGGCCGAGGGCAGCACTTTTCGAGATGTAGTCAGGGAACATAATAAGCCTAGGACGGCTTAGAAGTCTATAAAACCCACTCCGTGACGAATTTTACGCTTGATTTTGGCGTCACTTCGTGTAGAAACCTATTGCGTTTTACCTTATCAGGTTCCTTAACTATATCATTTTCAAGGGCAAGCCCTCATTCAATTCAGCGGGTGCAAAAGTACAACTTTTTTCAATACGCCGCGCACTTTTTTGAAAATTTTCACAAAAAGAAGAAAAATATTTTGTAATTATCTAATTATCAGATTATTCCGATATAATACTATTCTTTACAAAAGACAAAAAGCAACATAAATCAGCTCCATTCTGCCTTAAATTGGGCATAAGTCATAATCTTACAGTCTCCAATTTGGCCTAGTTCGAGCAGGTCTTCATCACCAGAGACAAGATAAATGGCATTGGATTGCACAGCCAATTCGAGCAAAAAATCGTCTTTGGGATCGCGACATCTGGATGGAATTTCACCAATCTCAACCATAGTACAATGGGACGTCATCCACTCCTCTAAACGATTCACATCTTCTTCATTGAAAAAATCATGGAACTTTGGCCGACGAGCCACTCGCAAGATTTCTTCGTTTAATTGTTGAGACGAAACCGGCTCAAACCAAGGATTCCCGAGGAGATCAAGGAACCCCTCAAGTCTCTTTCCTATTAAAAAGCTTATCCATAGGTTGGTGTCAACCACCACACGACACAATGCTTCCTCATTGCTTGGCAGCGATTCTCTCTTCATACATTTCTTGTCTTACAGCTTCGCATTCAGCCTTGATAGTCTCCTCGTCTATTTCATCCGTTTGAATCGACTTCAGCAAAGCTTTCATGCTTTCAACACGCTCGTCACAAAGAAGTTCTCTGCAAAGCCTATAACGATCCTCTTTGGCAAGTTGGAGAGCCAACGCCAACAGCTGTCCATAAGACACCTGCACATTCAATGTAGGATTCGTGGTCATAGTTACATTATTTCGATGCGGCAAAAATAGACATTTTCGTCTTTCACCGCAACCTCTTCCTCTATTTTGGCAAAAATCAATACTTAACGAAACGGTCTTCACCGTTGCTCAAGCCGAGTAGGTCGCTGCGGCCGAAGAGGAGGAAAACCTTGCGGTCCCAGATGAGTTCCCACAGGATGCGGCTCACTCGCACTTGCTCCTCGGGAGCCAACTCCTCGCTCGTGATGATGGTGTCGGCCGGAATCTTCACCTTGTTTTCCTGGAAGCCCAGCTGGATGATTTGGTAGCACAGGCTGACAAAAGTGATGCCCGTCGTCTTGTCGCGACCGTCCATCACCATAAGGATTCTTTCTCTCATTTCCTCGTTGTCGTAGAGGAGATGAATTGGATTGGTGTCGTATTTCATAGCGCTTTCGTTTAGGTTGATGTTGCAAATTTAGTGTTTTTTCCAAAACGCGCAACATTTTTTACACCTTATATTATTATAGGCCCTGAAAAATCAGAAAGAGTTTCTTACCTTTGCAGCCAAAATCAAGCAAAATGGTTACCGAATTATTGGTCGTTTGGATTGTTGGCGTAGTGGCTTTCTTCACGCTTTGGGTAATTTTAGCCAAGGTGGTGCATAGAATTAGCGAGCGGAAAAGGCACGACGAAGACACCCCAAAAGACCAAACCGACGAAAACACAATCCAAAACACTTAAATCCTCAAATCTTAAATCTTTAAATCTTTGAATCTTTGAATATTAAATCTTTAAATCCCAAAATATGAAATACGACGTCATCGTTATCGGCAGCGGCCCGGGAGGCTATGTGGCTGCCATCAGAGCATCACAACTTGGAAAGAAGACCGCTGTGGTCGAGAAGGCTGAAGTGGGCGGCATCTGCCTCAACTGGGGCTGCATCCCCACCAAAGCCCTGCTGAAGAGCGCACAGGTCTACACCTATATCAACCATGCCGAGAACTACGGCATCAAAGTGGAAGGCGAAGTGAAACCCGACATGGAAGCCGTCGTGGCCCGCAGCCGCGGCGTGGCCGACACCATGAGCAAGGGCGTGCAGTACCTCCTCAAGAAGAACAATGTCGACGTCATCGCCGGCTACGGCAAGCTGACCGCCGACAAACAGGTGGAGGTCACCGACGCCGAAGGCAACGCCACCCTCTACGAAGCCGACCATATCATCCTCGCCACCGGCTCACGCGTGCGCGAGCTGCCCGCCCTGCCCATCGACGGCAAGAAGATCATCGGCTACCGCCAAGCCCTCGTCCTCGATAAGCTGCCCGAGAGCATGGTGGTCGTCGGCTCAGGCGCCATCGGCTCCGAGTTCGCCTTCTTCTTCACCAGCATGGGCGTGAAGGTCACTTTGGTGGAATTCCTGCCCAACGTGGTGCCCAACGAAGACGAAGAAGTCTCCAAGCAAGTGGAACGCGCCTTCAAGAAGCTGAAGATGACCGTGATGACCGAAGCCTCGGTGACCCATGTCGACACCACAGGCGAGAAGTGCGTGTGCACCATCGCCACCAAGAAAGGCGAGAAGACCGTGGAGGCCGACATCGTGCTCAGCGCCGTCGGCGTGCAAACCAACATCGACAACCTCGGCCTCGAAGAACTCGGCATCACCACCGAGCGCGGCAAGGTCAACGTGGACGAATGGTACCGCACCAACGTGCCGGGCGTCTATGCCATCGGCGACATCGTGCACGGTCCCGCCCTGGCCCACAAGGCCGACCACGAAGCCACCATCTGCGTGGAGAAGCTCTGCGGCCTCGACCCCAAGCCTTTGAACTACGCCAACATCCCCGGCTGCACCTACACCACACCCGAAATCGCCTCCGTCGGACTGAGCGAAGCGAAGGCCATAGCAGCAGGCTACGAGGTGAAGATCGGCAAGTTCCCCTTCACCGCCTCGGGTAAGGCCACCGCTGCCGGCAACCGCGATGGCTTCATCAAGGTCGTCTTCGACGCCAAGACCGGCGACTGGCTCGGCTGCCACATGGTCGGCGACAACGTCACCGAGATGGTCGCCGCCGCCGTGCTCTGCCGTGAGCTGGGCGCCAAAGGCGAAGACATCATCCACGCCGTATTCCCCCACCCCACCATGTCGGAAGGCATCATGGAGGCTGCGGCCGCGGCGTATGGTGAATGCGTTCATTTATAATCATTTGGTTTGTAGAGACGCGATTAATCGCGTCTCTACCAGCCCAAACGAAACATTATGGAAATCATCGAAACAAAAATAAAAGACCTCCTCATCATCAAGCCGGACGTGTTCTACGACGACCGCGGCTATTTCTTCGAGAGCTACAACCGCCAGCGCTTCCTGGAGCACGGCCTCGAAATGACCTTCGTGCAGGACAACGAATCGCAGTCGATGAAAGGCGTTTTGCGCGGACTGCATTTCCAGAAGCCACCCTTCGCCCAAGGCAAGCTGGTGCGCGTGGTGAAAGGCGCCGTGTTGGACGTGGCCGTCGACCTGCGTAAAGGCTCGCCGACATATGGACAGTGGGAGTCGGTGGTGCTCACCGAAGGCAACAAGTTCATGTACTGGATCCCGGAAGGCTTCGCCCACGGCTTCGTCTGCCTCGAAGACCATTCGGTGTTCACCTACAAGTGCACCAACGTCTACAACAAAGCCTCGGAAGGCAGCATCCGTTGGAACGACCCCGACCTCAATATCCACTGGGGTATCGAGGAGCCGATTCTCTCAGAGAAGGATAAGGTCTCGCCAATGTTCAAGGACTTTGTTACGCCGTTTTGATTATCTTATGAGCTGTCAGCCATCAGCAGTCAGCTATCAGCTCGTTAAAACCTGCTGAAAGCTGATTGCTGAGAGCTGAAAGCAAAACAAATCTTGAAATTTTGAAATTTGAAATCCACAATATGAGAACAAGAAACCTCCTCCTCGCCTGCGGCCTCGCTATTATATTAATAGGTGTATCCGCAGCCATCACTTTTTCGTTGGCACAATCAAACGACGAACAGCGAGAAGAATATGTCGGCACCGACCGCGAATACCTCGCCTTCGACAGCATCGACCACGACACGCACGACATCGAGCTGCCCACGACCATGACATTTTGCGGCGAAGAAGTGCCGCTCGACCTGTTCTATGTCAGGGAACAGCTGGAGCGCGAGATCATCGTCAACTCGTACCGCCACTCCGCCACTCTCCTGCTGCTGAAACGCACCACCCGATGGTTCCCCGTCATGGAGCCGCTGATGGAGAAATACGGCCTGCCCGAGGATTTCAAGTACCTCTCAATGATCGAGAGCGAACTCACCAATGCCGTCTCACCCGCCAAGGCCGTAGGCTTCTGGCAGTTCATCAGCGAGACGGGCAAACAATACGGCCTCGAGATCAACAAGGAGGTGGACATGCGCTACAACGTGGAGAAGGAGACCGTGGCCGCCTGCAAGTACCTCAAAGACTCGTACCGCAAGTTCGGCAGCTGGACCCTGGCGGCAGCAGCCTACAACTGCGGCAACGGACGCATCTCCAAGGTGCTGGATGAGCAACGCGTCGACTCGTACTACGACATGCAACTGCCCGAGGAGACACAACGCTATATGCTCCGCATCCTCGCCCTCAAGCTCATCACCGAGAACCCCGAGAAATACGGCTACCAGATCAGCGACAACGGATGGTACCCACCCTACGAGACCAAGACCGTCACCGTCACGGAGTCGATTCCCAGCCTCGTGGACTTCGCCTACGAGCAAGGCACCAACTACAAGATGTTGAAGTATTACAACCCCTGGCTGCGTAGCAACTCGCTGACGATTTCAGCGGGAAACAGCTACGACATCAAGATTCCGACGGGGAAATTCGCCAAGACCCACGGCAAGATGAGGTCACTGTAACTGACCAGCGACGACCTCGGCGAGATCCTTCACCGCCACGGGCGACTTCCTGGCAAAGGTCTTCAGACACAACGGGCAGGCAGTCACAATCTCGTCAGGTTGGTTGAACATCAGATCAGCGACGGAATTCTCAGTGATTTCGTCGCGTTCTTTTTGCGTCAGGTTGAAGCTGCCAAGGCTACCGCCACAGCAGATGCTCAACTCTTTTTCCGACTTCGCCTTACGCAGATGACCCACGTTTTCAAGTACTTCGCGAGGCTCGTCGTACACACCGAAGGCTCTTCCCAACTCGCAGGGGTCGTGATAGACGTAGTTGACGTCGTTCTTGCCGACCTTCAGCTTGCCCTGCTTGAGAAGCGCGTCGATATACTGCGTGTGATGCAGGATCTCAACGCCTTCAAGATGATACTCCTCTTTGAAGACCTTATAGCAAATCGGGCAGGAAAGCACCAGCTTGGTGGCACCCGATGCCTTAATGAGCTCGGTGTTTTTCGCCATCATGGCTTGTGCCTCCGCCCTCTTGCCGCTCAACAGCATCGGGCGACCGCAGCAGATGCCTCCGTCCTTGTCCAAAAACTCATACTTCTCGCCCGCCGCCTCCATGATTTGCTTCATGGCACGCATGATCTTGGGCGTCAGCTGGGTCATGCAGCCTGCGAAATAGAGGACACAGGCTTTTTTGTCGGACACATTCGATGTGTCCGTACAGGTATATCCGTCTAGATAGGAGTGGTCGCTATGGATCTGATACGGCACAGCCTCGCGTTGGCTCATCTTGATGTCGCACGACTCGATGCTCACGGGGCAGACAGCGACGCATTTGCCGCACTGCATGCAGGTCTCGGCAATACGCTGGGCCTCTTCCTTGTCGCCATTCCTCAGCTTCTTCATGAAATACGCCGAGGTGTTGCCGCTGTTGCTGTCGTTGACGCTCATCGGGCAGGCGTCGATACACAAGCCGCAGCTCGGGCAGGAATAGAGTTGCGCCAAGGCATAGCCCTTACGAGGCTCACGGGGTTTCAAGCCCGCATGACGCAAGAGGATAAACAAGGCCTCCGTTGGGATGTGCATGTAACGCGTGAAGGGCAACATGAACATAAAGACGCACAAGTCGATGGAATAGATCCACCAGAAAGCCATGATGTTCGTCTTTTCGGCGATGAGACGGAAGGGGAAGATGGTCCACAAGGCGAAACGGATCATGTTGTCGGCGAAACCGAACTTCGTGACGCGCTTCACGCCTACTATCTTCGAATGGATCTTCTTCACCACGGCAATCAGGATGCCACTGATGATCATCAGGAGGAAGAAGTCCATCAGGATGGCAAAGACCGGCGTCTCGGTGGCGAAGAACTTGTAGAAAATCGGGTAATAGAAGTTGGGTAGCATACGCTCAACACCCTGGGCTTCAATACCTTCAAGCGGTTTCAGCGTAAACAGCATCACGTGGCCTATCACGATAATCATGAACCAGCCGAAGGCGATGGCAGTGTGCATGTAGCCGAGAATCGGGTTGCGTTTCCAGATCTTCACATGGAACAGGCAGTCGCCAAACAGGTCGCGGACATTGGCCCATGCCGTCTTGGGCGTCACCAGTGAGCGCCAGAATTTCTTTCTGTCGTCTTTCGGCAGTTGGCCGATGACGCGTAAAAGCCCCACGACACAGTAGGTCAGCACGAACGCCATGCCGATCACGAAGGGGAGCACAAAAGGATGGAATATCTGTGGGTTCATCGTGTAATGTCTAACAAAATCTTACGGATGTTGATGCCGCGCGGACACACGAGGGTGCACTTGCCGCAGAGCATGCAACGCTGAATCATTTTCTTGGCCTCGTCTTCCTTGCCTCGCTGCAGCATCAGAAGAATACGGCGGAAGCTCATCTCAGTGAAGTGGCCTGCCGTACAGGTGGCCGTGCATGAGCCACATGCGATGCAGGTGTTGATGTCGGGGTTGGTCTCCTTCAGGCGGTTGAACGTCGTCAGGTCGACGCTGTCCATCTTGACATGCGAGCTGGGTGACAAACAGAAACCGAAATCCATGTTACACCTTATTAATATAGTTATACACTTGTACCGCCACCGAGCGGGCCTCGCCGATGGTGTCGGGCAGCGACTTGGGCGCGGTGCAGGCACCGGCTACGAAGACGCCGTCCTGGGCGGTGTCGTTCATGCCCAGATACATGTCCTTGTTCTGCATGAAGCCGTCGCTGTTGTTGCCCACGCCCAGCTTCTGCTGTATCGCGTCGATGCTCTTGTCTTTCTCCATCGAGCACATCAACACGAGCACGTCGAGGGTCATCCTCAACGGCTTGCCAAACAAGGTGTCCTCCGCTTTGATGACGAGTTTGCCATCCATGTCTTCCGACACCTCGCAGACACGGCCACGGACGCACTTCACGTCGAAGTCTTTCTGCGTCTTGAGGTACAGGTCTTCATACCCTGGACCAAACATGCGCAAGTCCATGTAGAAGGTGTAGACCTCGGCCTCGGGAAACACCTCCTTGATCTCGCAGGCCTGCTTCAACGCCGTGGCGCAGCACACCTTCGAGCAGTAGGTGTTGCAGACCTTCACGTCGCGGGCGCCGACGCAGTGCACGAAGCCGATACGCTTCGGGTTGTTGATGCGCTCGTCCTTGCCCGTCCTGAAGAACTTCTCCAACTCGACGCTGGTCATCACGTTGTTATAGATGCCGTAACCGTATTCCTGTTTCCGCTCGGCTTTGAAGACATCGAAGCCCGTGGCCAAAACCACGGCCTTGGCGTCGAGGGTCTCGCCGTTGCTCAATACGGCATGGAAGCCACCTCCCGTGCGTTGAATGTCTGTGACTTCGGTATTCAGATAGGTCTTGACGTCTTTCACCCTGTCGAGCATGGCGTCCACCACGTCCTTGGCGGGATGGAAGGCGGGAAACAGCCTGTCCCACTGGGCGACATGGCCACCCAGCGCCTCGCTCTTCTCGACGATGATGGGATTCATCCCCATCTGCTGCAATTGCGCGGCAGCCTCCATTCCGGCGGCGCCACCGCCAATGATCAATATATTCTCTTTCATAAGTAAGATTTACTCATTTTCTCAAACTGATTTGATACACGACGGACACATCGGCTGGCCCAGGTCCTTGCCGTTGATGCCCTGATATTTCTTCTTCGGGTCGTAAGGGACGCCCATCTTCTCCAACAGCGGCTCGATGGCGACCTGATGCATCTGAAGGCCGAGGTCCCAGGGGTCGTAACCCATCACCAAGCCGGCCACTTCCTCGTAGGTCAAGGCCGGGATGCCATAGCCGTTCTTGCCGTAGGTCTTGCCCGTCTGCTCGGCGATGACATACTGCCAACGGTCGAGGAAATAGGGACAGCCCGGGCAGTTGGTGATGATCAGGTCGGGCTCGTAAGGCTCCATCGACTCGAACTTCTTGTGCGTGTTCGACTCGGAATAGCCCCTGTTGGCCTGCACGAAATACTGGCGGAAGCCGAAGCCGCAGCAATGACGGCGTTCGGGGTAGTCAATCACCTCGCCGCCCCAGGCCTCAATCATGCCGACCAAGACATGCGGATACTCGGCGCCACCGAAGCCCTTCGACGGGAACATCTTCGAATAATGGCACCCGATGTGCTCGACCACCTTCAAGGGCTTGCCCGTCTTGACGTTGACCAGCGGGAACTTCATCTGCTTGGCGATGTCGAATCGGAACTTATAGATGAGGTCGCTGGCATGGGCGAGATACTTCGGCTTGGCGAACTCCTTCTTGCACGAGGCCCAAAGATATTGCCGGATCTTGGCCTCCAGCTCGGGATACTCGTGCCAGGTCTCTAACGTCTCGGTGTAGCACCCGAACGAGGTGATGCAGGAGCAGACGTAGTTCTCATAGCCGCTCTCGTGCATCAGCGCGAACTGGCGGGCGATGATGGTCATGGCCGTCTCCTGCGGTATCGTGTCGCTGTGATAGGCGATGCCGCCACAGGTGGTATGGTATGGGTTCTCGTAGAAATCCTTGCCCAGCTTGTTTCGCGTGATGTCAAGAAACGTCACCTCCGAGCCCGGCCAAAACGCCTGACGGATGCAACTCCTCACATAGAAATAGTGGTCGTTAGGGATGTCCTTCTGGTAGTCGGACCAAATCTTCTGTTTGCCTTCGATTATCATGTGGGATTCAAAGATTTAATATTCAAAGATTTAAAGATTGGCTTTTAGCTTTTAGCCGTTAGCTATTAGCTATTAGCTTGGCAGCAACTGAGCTGATAGCTGACGGCTGACAGCTTATAGCTTTTCATGATTTCAAGATTTCATTATTTCTAATTTAAAGATTGGCTTTTAGCCGTTAGCTATTAGCTTGGCAGCAACTGTGCTGATAGCTGACGGCTGACAGCTGATAGCTTTAATGATTCAAATGTCTCTCCCAGTCGTTTTGTGTGTAAACCTTCATGAAATACTCCTCGTCGGTGAGGTGTTCCCGCTCCGCCTCTTCGTGGGCATCGTTCAAGACCTGCTCCATCATTTCGGTGGCACCTGTGACGTCGAAGATCTTCTTCAGCTGGTCGAGGCTCTCCTGGGGGATCTTGCGCAATCCGCCGGGACCGTCGCCATCGAGGTTGGAACCCATGCGGACATGCACATCGTCCAAATGGTCGCAAACCCATTTCCCGACGGGACCGTATTCGGGATGCGTCTCGTAAGCAAAGGTGCGCGGATACACGCAATAGCCATAATTCAAGACATTGCTGCACAAGTCTTTAACCACGATATACTGTTGCCTCCCCTTCTCCGATTCCATATAGAGCCCACTCCGCATCGAGAGCTTGCGCAAGGCCATGATGACCAAGCCCGGGGCGTTGGCACGCGGACAGCGCGTCACGCACGACATGCACTCGCCGCAATACCATATCGTGTCGCTCTTCAGCAACTCCTCCAAGTCAGCCTCGCTCTTGCGGGCCACGATGTTCACGATGTTCTTCGGGTTGTATCTGTAGAACTCGGCAGCCGGACAAACCGCAGTGCACACGCCGCAGTTCATGCAGGCCTTCATGCCCTCCTTGATCCTATAGTCCTTATACAGCTCCTCGACAAGATGTCCTCTAAACCTAGGTTCCATAAATAGTAAATTGGTTTACTGTAAATATACTTACTAATGGCGTGCAAAAATACATTTTTTGATAATACCATCGAAAATTATATGTAGAAATAATCGTAACTTTGCCGCCCGAAAAAACGGAGATGAACGAATTCAGTGAAGATAAGACCTTAGAGATCCTCGGTGCTCGCGAGAACAACCTCAAGAACATCGACCTCTCCATGCCGCGCAACGCCTTGGTGGTCGTCACGGGCATCAGCGGCAGCGGCAAGTCGTCGCTGGCCTTCGACACCATCTATGCCGAGGGACAACGCCGTTACATGGAGAGCTTCTCGGCCTATGCGCGACAGTACATCGGCAACATGGAACGCCCCGATGTCGACAAGATCACGGGCCTCAGCCCCGTCATCAGCATCGAGCAGAAGAGCGTGAACAAGAACCCGCGTTCGACAGTGGGCACCATCACCGAGATCTACGACTTCCTGCGCCTGCTCTACGCCCGCATCGGCGAGGCCTATTCCTACAATACCGGCGAGCGCATGGTGCGCTACACCGAAGAGCAGATCACCGACCTCATTCTCAAGGAGTTTGATGGCAAGCGCATCAACATCCTGGCCCCCGCCATCCGTGGCCGCAAGGGTCACTACCGCGAGCTGTTCGAGCACATCCGTCAGGCAGGCTTCACCCGTGTGCGTGTGGACGGCGAGATGCGCGAGATCGAGTTCGGCATGATGGTGGACCGCTACAAGACCCACGACATCGAGATCGTGGTTGACCGCATCGAGGTGCACGAGGACAGCCTCTCCCGCGTCAAGAAGTCGGTGCAGACTGCGTTCCGCTACGGCAAAGGACTGCTCATGGTCTTAGTTAACGATGAGGTAAGAGGTGTAGAGGAAAGAGGTATGAAAGGTGCGCAAGCCACCTCAGACCTCAAACCTCAAACCTCAAACCTAAGATATTTCAGCAGATTATTGATGTGCCCCACCACCGGCCTCTCCTACGAAGACCCCGAGCCTAACACCTTCTCGTTCAACTCGCCCTACGGTGCCTGCCCCAAGTGCAACGGCCTGGGCGAAATCGCCGTCGTCGACAAGGACAAGATCATCCCCAACCCCAACTTGAGCCTCCGCAAGGGCGGCCTCGCCCCGGCAGGCGACTACAAGGCAGGCAACTGGATCTTCCGCCAGCTCGAAGCCATCGGGCTGAAGTACGGCTTCACCCTCGACACGCCACTGAAAGACATCTCCGACGAAGCCTTAGACGTCATCCTCTACGGCACCAACGAGACCTTCGAGGTGAAACGCGAGAGCCTCGGCATCACCTCGACCTACAAAATCAACTTCGAGGGCATCATCAACTTCATCGAGAGCCAAAACAACGAGGAAGCCTCGGCCACCATCGCCCGCTGGGCCGGCTCGTTCATGAACCACGTGCCCTGTCCCGTCTGCAGCGGCACCCGACTCAAGAAAGAGGCGCAGTGGTTCCGCATCGACGGCAAAAACATCGCCGAGGTGGCCAACATGGACACACTCAGCCTCGGCAAGTGGATTGACGAGCTGCCCTCCAAACTCACTGAGAGACAAAATGATATCGCCAAGGAGATTTTAAGGGAAATCCACAAGCGCGTGCATTTCCTCCTCGACATCGGCATCGACTACCTCAGCATGAACCGTCCCGCGGCGTCGCTCTCGGGCGGAGAGGCGCAACGCATCCGCCTGGCCACCCAAATCGGCTCGCAGCTAACAGGAGTCCTGTATATCCTCGACGAGCCCAGCATCGGCCTGCACCAGCGCGACAACCAGCGCCTCATCGAGTCGCTCAAGGAGCTGCGCGACATCGGCAACTCGGTCATCGTGGTGGAACACGACAAGGACACCATGCTCAACGCCGACTACCTCGTCGACATCGGTCCCGGCGCGGGACGTCATGGTGGCGAAGTCGTCTTCGCCGGCACGCCTGCCGACATCAAAGACGGACACTCCATCACCTGCGACTACCTCAACGGCAAACGCCAGATAGAAGTGCCCAAGGAACGCCGCAAGGCGTTGGCGGGACAACACCTATTAATAAAAGGTGCACGAGGCCACAACCTGAAAAACGTCGACCTCGACCTGCCCCTCGGCGTGATGGTGTGCGTGACGGGCGTCAGCGGCTCGGGCAAAAGCACCTTAATTAATGAGACCCTCTCCCCCATCCTCAGCCAACGGTTCTACCGCTCGGTGAAGGAGCCGCTGCCCTACGACAGCATCGAGGGCTTGGAGCATATCGACAAGATCATCCAAATCGACCAGGCCCCCATCGGGCGCACGCCACGCTCCAACCCCGCCACCTACACCAAGGTGTTCGACGACATCCGCAAGCTGTATGGCGAGCTGCCCGAGTCGAAGATACGCAACTACAAGGCAGGACGATTCTCGTTCAACGTCAAGGGCGGTCGCTGCGAGGCCTGCAAGGGCGCGGGCGTGCGCGTCATCGAGATGAACTTCCTGCCCGACGTGACGGTGCTGTGCGAGGAATGCCAAGGCAAGCGCTACAACCGCGAGACGTTGGAGGTGCGCTACAAGGGCAAGTCGATCAACGACGTGCTCAACATGACCATCAACGAGGCGGTGGAGTTCTTCGAGAACATACCGAGCATCATACAAAAAATCAGGACGCTGAAAGACGTCGGCTTGGGTTACCTCACCCTCGGTCAGGCCTCCACCACCATCAGCGGCGGCGAGGCGCAGCGCGTGAAGCTGGCCACCGAGTTGGCCAAGCGCGACACGGGCAAGACGCTCTACGTCTTGGACGAGCCTACCACGGGCCTCCACTTCGAGGACATCAAGGTGCTGATGAGCGTGCTCAACCAGCTCGTCGACAAGGGCAACACCGTCCTCATCATCGAGCACAACATGGACGTCATCAAGATGGCGGACTGGATCATCGACATGGGTCCCGAGGGCGGCGACCGTGGTGGCCGCATCGTCTGCCAAGGCACGCCCGAGGAGATATGCACTTGCGGGGAGAGCTACACCGCCCGCTACCTCAAGGAAGAACTGTAAGCCGAAAGCCTTTTTTTAATTTTTTCCCAATTAATGCCTCCGTATTGATTTTTTTATCTATTTTTGTACAATACTTATAAGTAAATTGCATGCCCTAACTATGCCCTTGATGGCAAGCGAAGGCATAGCAAGCATAAAACGAAAGGAGAAAAACCATGACAACCACTAACATAGAAAACGTGACGCTCTCACTGCCTAACACCGACTTGGCGATGCTTCGGCTGCTTTCGCGCAGGATGGGATGGAAACTGAGCGCCACCCCGATGCCATGCCAATATACGGTTGAGGAAGCCGTGCAACGCGCCTTGAAAGCCACCGACGAGGCCGAAAAAGGCGAAGGCTGCCTTACACTTGATGAATTTGAAGCCCTGGTTGAGACATGGTAAAGGTGATAATAACCCCATCGGCGATAGAAGACGCTGAAGCCATCTTCAGTTATTATGAGGCTTGCTACTCCCATAGTGCCGCCAATAAGCTTTTAAAGGAGTTTATAGCTTTCGCGCGACGATTGGAGCAAATGCCTGAGATGGGGCCCAAGGAACCGGTGCTTGAGCATTTGAAGAAAAACTACCGTTATGTTGTAGTGTGGAACAGATACAAATTAATATACCTATACGAACAAGATACCTGCTCCATCTTAATGGTGTGGGACTGCAAAAGAAATCCTGAAGACTTGCAAAACGACAACCGATTTGAATCATAACTTATCACTAAATCCCTACCCCCCGAAATATATCAAATCAAACAAAACAAATACAAACAAAAACAAACATGAAAAGAAAAACTTTACTATATTTGCCGACGCATACACGCTAAGGCGATACCAATGAAGTTGCAAACATAAAAACGAAACAGTTATGACAGCACTGGCATTAGAAGTAATGAATACTCCGATGGCTCCCTATCTGAACCTCATGGAGAAGATGACAATGGAGCAGAAGCTAGCATTGGTGGCGTTCCTCATCAATACCATCCAGCACGAAGAGCATAAGAAAAAGACTTCCGACGAGGAATTCGTGAAGGAACTGATGGCACTGCGTTATGAAGGTGAAATGAGTGCCGAAGAAATGAAACAAATGATTCGCGACAGCCATCATTTTGACGATCGCAACATCAAACCGCTTTACGATGGAGAATAAGCATAGTCCACATGAATCCTGAAATCCTGGAATCTTGAAATCCTGAAATCTTGAAATGCGAAGCATTCAACGAAGTTAAATCTTGAAATCATGAAAAGCTATAAGCTGTCAGCCGTCAGCTATCAGCACAGTTGCTACCAAGCTAATAGCTAACGGCTAAAAGCTAAAAGCCAATCTTGAAATCTTGAAATCTTGAAATCTTGAAATCTTGAAATCCTCAAATCTTGAAATCTTGAAATCTTTGAATCTTCAATCCTCCAGCCCAATTGCAACCAAGCCGAAAGTTTTTTTAAATTTTTTTCCACAATTAATGCCTCCGTATTGTTTTTTTATCTATTTTTGTACAATTTATTTAGTTAAAACCATGCCCTAACTATGCCCTGACGGCAAGTAGGGTGTGGAAAAACAAAACGGAAGGAGAAAAAGATGTGCACTGTAAGCATTAACATCAACGAAGCCACCATACGGCAGATCGACCCGCGACTCACAAGCCGCGAGAGCATCGGTCGTTGGCTCCAGCACCGTGTGGACATGATGCTGGAAGATGACTTACACAGCCGGGCCGAAAACCGGAGGAAGGCGCTTAAGAAGGATATGACGCCAGAACAGCTGTACTCCCTCATCATGGAGGAAATTGACGACATCTATGCAAACGGTTGATTACAAATATATCGTCAAGCCTCGTGCGTCCCGGAAGATTTTCACGTTTTATAGCAACGTGGCGAAAAAGTACCGTCACACCTACGACAAGGAGGATTTGAAACGCGATGTGCAAAACGCTGTGTTCTCGATGTATAAGATTGAGCGCACCCTTCTCAGGCGCCAACCTACGTTGACACGTTGGGCCAACTACCACATGGCCAACACCGACAAGTGGTACTTCGCCTACACCATCGATGACGACACCATAACCATCGTGGATGCCTGCCACGCCCAAAACATGCATGAAAAAGAATCTAAATCATAATCCTCAAATCTTGAAATCTTGAAATTTTTAAATCTTGAAATCTTGAAATCTTGAAATCTTTGAATCTTTGAATCTTTGAATCCTTAAATCTTTAAACCATAGTATCAATTAAAAACATTCAAACATGAAAAGAAAAACTTTACTCTTCTTGATGCTCCTAACGATTGGAGCAACGAGCGCCTGGGCGCAAACACTGCATTACCAGTACAATTACATTGGAGTTAATAATACTGGCGATTTTTATAGCGAAGGTGATGCTAGAAAATTATTGGATAATCAAGAGGACAACAGTAGTTCCGCTAATAGCAAGTGGTGTGTTGTTCAAAATGGTAGACCTTGGAATTCAACGATTTCTGTAACTTTCAGCACTGATTCTCCAATCATTCCCGTGGCCTATGTTTTTTACCCCGGATACGACACTGGCCATGGAAGCAACACATACCCCGGCCGAAACCCAAAAAGCTGGACAGTATATGCCGGCAATAGTTCAAGTGGACCTTGGACAGTACTTGACAGCAAATCTGATGTCTCTGCAAGTAGCATCTCGACAACCAATTCAACCGAATTTACGTTTACCAATACCACTGCTTACCAGTATTTCAAATTTGAAGTAACCGCCACCCAAAATTCTAGCAGTGAATCTGTTTTCCAACTCGGCGAGTTCCGGTTTAAGGTATCGAATGGCGGCGGTAATGGATTTGTCCTTAACCAAAATCTAAATGAGGACCTCACCTGCGGCGGCTCTACCTACAACTTCTATGACTCGGGTGGTGCAAGTGGAGAATACAACAACAACGAAAGCTACACTGCCATCTTCACCTGCACTGGCGATATAACAATTACCTTCAACAGCTTCGCTGTAGAAAGCTATAGCTCTAGCTGGGACTATCTGACACTCTACGACGGCGAAACCCAGATTGCCAAATTGGGTGGTAATGGTAGCAACATTAGTGGCAATATAACAACAGCTACTTCATACACAGCAACCTCTGGCACCTTGAAGGCGGTATGGAAATCCGACAATTCGAATGTGAGGGCAGGCTGGAATGCCACCATCACCACGGGGACATGCCGATACATCACCGAAATCCGTACCGTTGCCGATTGGAAAGCCTTCTGCTCCGCAGTGAACAACGGCCACGATTACTACGGCGAAACGGTGACGCTCATGAACGACATTACCACCGCTGTGACCACCATGGCTGGAACAATCTCGGGAGATGCGGTAGGCAATGCGTTCAAAGGCACCTTCGACGGTCAAGGCCATACGCTAACCCTCGACATTTCTGGTGGTGCTAGCAGTGGCTGGTATTTCACCGCTCCGTTCCGTTGCATTGATGGCGCCACCATCAAGAATTTGAAAACCGCAGGCACCGTCACCCAGACAGGGGGCAAAGGCGCTGCCGGCATAGTGGGCTGCTCAATAGGCGCCTGCACCATCACCAACTGCGTCAGCAATGTCACTATCAACTCACAGACCATCGAAGATGGCACCCACGGCGGCTTCATCTCCTATATAAAAAGCAATTCGGTCACCTTCAACGGATGCGCCTTCACGGGTTCTATCACGGGTTCAAGCACCCGCTATTGTGGCGGTTTTGTGGGTTGGAATAATGGTACCGCCACCTTCAACAACTGCGTCTTCGCCCCGACTGCAATCACATTCGATGCTGATCATTCCGGCGACAACAGTGCCAACTTCTCGCGCAACGGTGGCACCTTCAATAACTGCTACTACACCCAAACCTGCGGTAGCGTTGTGCAAGGCAAACTGATGCACAGCATCACGGGGGCCTCGGGCATCACCGTGGCTAACGCTGGCTCAGCCACGAGCTACACACCTGAAACGAGCACCATCGTGGGCTACGGCACGGGCATCAAGTTCAACAATATACTTTATGCCGGCGACGGCGACAACGTGCAACTCAACATTACCTACTCGGGTAGCCTCAGCGGCTACGCCCTCGTGGTCACCAATGGCACTCTTTCGGGTACTACCAATCCTTACACTCTTGCCAAAGGTACGGGTAATACCGTTATCAGTGTACTCCAAAAAAAATACCGCATCGCCAACACGGAATCGACGACGCAAATGACCTGGGCGCAGTTTGCCGCCCTTGTGAATTCGGGAGTCAGCTACAGCGGCGAGACCGTCTACCTCGATGAGAACATCACCACCGCTGTGACCGTGGCCGTAGGCACTGGTAGTGATGGCAGCACGCCCTTCAGCGGCACCTTCGACGGACAAGACCACACGCTCAATGTGAACATTCCCAGCAGCGGCAATGCAGGCAACGCCCCGTTCAAACACATCGTCGGCGCCACCATCAAGAACCTAGTCGTTGAAGGCACAGTGAACGAAACCAACCGTCATGCCGCCGGCCTCGTGGGCTACTCGTGGAGCGGCACCAACACCATCGAGAACTGCTGGGTGAAGACCAACGTCACCAGCGACAACGACTATGCGGGCGGCATCATCGGCCATGGCAAAACATCCAACATCGTCATGAGAGGCTGTGTCTACTCGGGTACCATCACCGCCACGGGCACCAACCCTGTGGGCGGCTTGGTGGGCTGGAGCGACGTCCTCACAGGTCTCACCATAGAGGACTGCTTCTTCAACGGAAACTACAGCAACTCGAGCAGCAGCCGCAAGTTCCACCCCATCGGCTGTACGGGCAATGCGGGCAATATCACTGCAACAAGAACCGTCACCAACACCTATTACACCCTCGACCATTCGAACCTGAACGCCACCACGCAAACCTTGGTGTACAACCTCAGCGACAAGGGCAAATTTGCCTACACCATCACAGGCCAAGGCACTGTCACCGTGGATAATGCTGGCACTGCCCACACTTACAGCGCAAGCGGCATCACCAGCTACGGCACGGGCATCCTGTTTGACGATGTGCTTTATGCCGGCGACGGCGACGAAGTGAGCCTCACCCTAAACGGCAGCAGCATAAGTTACGACGCCGACTATGGCACCCTCACGGGCAGCGGCAGCTCATGGACCCTTGCCATGGAAGCCCACAACACCCAGATCAGCGCCTCCAACTGCTACGCACCCACCAACCTCACCGTTAGCGGCATCAATGCCAACGGAGCCAAGCTCACTTGGGAAGGCGGCGACGCTGGTTATAACGTGGAATTGGGAACGGCTTCGACGACGACGGGAACTGTGGTGATTAACAGCGAAGGATTTGAGACTGGTCTTGGCGACTGGACAGTGACAACAGATAATAATGATTATACATGGGCAAGAAAATCGGGCACTGGCCATTCTAATTATACCACAGTAGGAGAAGGCTCGTATAATGTTGGCGCATATAAAAACAGTCGTGTTAATACATACACGTATCTAACATTAAATACCGATTTGTCTTCGTATACGGATATAAAGGTAAGTTTCAAGTACATCAACCCAAAATGGGGTAATGATATTGATATAATTTATGTTCAGTACTCCACTGATGGTTCAACTTATTCAAATGTGGAAAACGGCAGTTATACGGGTGGCGTATCATCATGGACACAAGTAACCGAATTGCCGATTCCCAGCGGCACCAAGTTCATTCGATTTGCGGCTTGGGGAAATTATGGTTATGGCGTTGGCCTCGATGCCATCCAAGTCACAGGAACAGGAGACATCCCCACCACCACATGGTCTAACTTTGCGTCCAACGTCACCAGCCCCTACACTTTCAATGGAGAGACAGGCACGGAGTATTTGGTGCGCGTGAGCAGCACTTGCGGCCAGGTGAGCAACGAGGTTACCTTCACGCCTCAAACCCTTACATACGAATTCACTAACGCTGACGGCACTGACAACGCCAACTGGGACGAGTTAACCAACTGGCAGTATAGCAATCCGGATATTGCCGTCACGACGCTGCCCACAATCAATGACGACGTGCAAATCAAAGCCGCGTGCACCATCCCAAGCGAATGCATAGCCCAAGCCAATTCAATCACGCTCTATACTGATGAAGGCACAGGCTACGTTTATGGCTCCATCACTATCGAGAACGGCGGCCAGCTGCAGCACAACAACGGCGACGTGGCAGTCACCATCGAAAGGGTCATCCCCGCCTATCTCCAGGAGAATGAAGAAACCAACCTGGGCTACAAAATCATCTCGTTCCCAGTCAGCGGCATCTATCAGGAAGACGAATGCATTGAGGGACTACTGACTGCTAACCCTTACGACTTCTATACTTTTGAGTATAACAACCTAGAAGAGAATGTCTATTTGGAATGGAGGCATGTTAGCAATAATGATGTATTAGATCCGTACAAGGGCTACCTGTATGCCAGCCAAAATGGCACCACGATTTCGGTCAAAGGCCAAGTTGCGCCAAGCGTAAATCAAGACTATCCTCTTGATTATGAAGAAGGTGTTGCGCCATTCAACGGCTGGAAATTGGTGGGCAACCCCTTCGTGTGCAACGCCTACCTGACCGCAAACGGCGGCAACTTGGACTTCTACGAAATAGAAGACTATACCCAGTCGGGCTACGCGGAATTCTCCCTTAACGACAACACCGTGGCCATCCCGCCCATGGGCGGCGTGATGGTCAGGGTAAAAGCCAACGACAATTTGGTCTACTCAAGGACGGCGGCACCCACGGGAAGCAAGGGAGGCATCCTCAACATGAATGTGAACAAGCTGATCGCCACCAAGGACGGCGCATCGACTGAGACCATCGACCGCGCCCGCCTCCGCTTCGGACAAGGCCGCAACCTTGAAAAACTGCAGCTCAACCCCCGCCACACCAAGCTCTACATCCCCGAAGGCGGCAACGACTACGCCGTCTACTACGCCGAAGGCG
>CADBZW010000035.1 GCA_902799345.1 uncultured Bacteroidia bacterium
CTTCTTCGCCCTTGTTGTTCAGGGCCTTAAAGTCATAAATCGTAGCCATTTCTTTAGTGTTTATTGATTTGTTTATTGTTGTTTTAGTCCTTCGATAAGCTTGTCGAGCGTGGGAATCATTCTGACAAATTCTTCCTCTTCGCCCGTTATTTGGATGATTTCGTTGCTAAGGCAATCGGGAATGTGCTTAGCCTGTTCGCGCATTTCGATGCCTTTTTTCGTCAAAGAGACGATGCGTTGGCGGGTGTCTTCCTTGCCTTTGGTGCGCTTGACCAACCCCGCTTTCTCCATGCGTTGCAGGAGCGGCGTGACGGTGTTGGTTTCCAAAAACAGTTTGTGCGCAATGTCGTTCACCGGTTGCTTGTCCTGCTCCCACAACACTAATAATACAAGGTATTGAGGGTAGGTGATGCCAAGCGGGTCGAGATAAGGGTGATAGGCTCCCATCGTGAGGCGTGCCGCCGTGTAGAGACGGAAGCACAGCTGGTTGTCCAATTTCAGTTGTTCGTATGCCATTTTTCAATTTATATCGTTCACGATGCAAAAATAGGAATTATTTTTATATCGCAAGCGATATTTCTCATTTTTTTTGAAATTATTTTTTCCGCAGCGTGATATGGAGCTGGCGCGAGCGGACCACGGCAGTTAACTCTTCATCATTTTGCAGGGCCATCCAAAGACGATGGTACTCGCCATCCTCTTCGAAAAGCTTCTTCTGCAAGTGTGAGCACATTTTGGCGGTGTCGAGGGTCATCATGTGAGTCTCGTTATAAGTTCAGCATATTGGGGATACTGTTGCACCAGCACTTCTTTTTGTCCCAACTCAAAGTTCTCGAAGCTGAAGGCGGGAGCCACGGCGCAGCCTACCAAGCAGTAGCCTTTTTTCGAAGGGATTTCGGCCGCAAACCATTGCTCGGGGAGGATGACCACCTGCATCTCGCCTTCGGACGAGAGTGTATGGACGGCCAGGTTTCCATCCGTGCCGATAACATAGATATTGAGCGGCTCGCCAGCATGATAGTACCATATCTCCGTCACGCCATGCAGACGGTGGAAAGCCGACTTGTCGCTTCCCGTCAACATGTAATAAATGGTGGAGACGTCTTTCTTGCCTGAGGCATCGTTGCCGTAAAGCTGACGGTAGTAACCGCCTTCAGGATGCGGCTCCAGCTGAAGCTGTGCTTTCAGTGTATTCGCGTCCGTATCAGAACACGAATCTGTGTGTTGAACGAAGTTGGGGTTGCTTGCCATGTTACTCACAGATAATAGTACTTTCCCAAAATTGCAGCAAACCATTTTGCTGGCAGGATTTGTTTCAGGAACACCGAGAGACGTTGCTCGAAAGAAGATACCACATAGCCATAGCGTGGATGCTTCATGCGGATGACTTTGCTGATTTTTTGGGCTACCACCTGGGGCTTCAGCCCGCCCTTTTCGTCTTGCTCCACCTTGTCGATGGCCTTTTGATAGGCGGGATAGGCCCGAAATGCCTCTTCGTTGACCGCCTTCTTTCGGCTACCTGTGAAACCCGTCGAGAAGTCACCGGGACGGATGACAGTCACCGTGATGCCGAACGGCTTGGTCTCCAAACGCAAAGCCTCACAATAGCCTTCGATGGCGAATTTGCTGGCCGAATAGAAGCCTTGAAACGGCAGTCCCATCAAGCCGCCGATGGAGCTGAGGGCGATGATTTTGCCAGAGCCTTGTTTCCTCATGTAGGGCAACACTGCGTCGACGCAATGCACCAAACCCATGAAGTTGGCATCCATCTGTTCCCTGACTTCTTCCTCTGTGGCGAACTCCAGCGGTCCACCGATGCCCATTCCGGCGTTGTTGACCAATACGTCAATGCGGCCTTCCGCCTCAACGACTTGTTGCACCGCCTGTTGCACCGCCTTGGCGTCACGGACATCCAAACGAAGGTATTTAACCTGAGGCAACGGCGTGACTTCACGACGCACGGTCCCGTAAACGACATGGCCTTCCTGCGACAGCAGACGGGCAGTCTCCAAACCGAAACCCGAGGAAATCCCTGTGATGAAAACGACCATTAATCGATGATTTGAGCGTCCTTAAACGCTTTGGTGATTTTGTCCAACGCCTCGTCCACTTGTTCGAAAGTATGAGTGGCCATCAAAGCAAAACGGATCAAGACATCGTTTTCGGGAACGGCGGGAGCGATGACAGGTGTGACAAAGACACCGTCGTCCAACAACCTGTTGCAGAGCCAGAAAGCCTTCTCCGAACTCCTGACAAAGAGCGGAATAATCGGCGTCTCGCTCTTGCCGGTATCGAAGCCCCGCTCCTTGAACTGCTTTCGGGCATAGTTGCTCAAATCCCAGAGATGCTGTATGCGTTCCGGCTCTTCCAACATGATGTCGATGGCCTTGCTGACCGATGCCACGTTGGAGGGCGGCATGCTGGCGCTGAAAATCAGCGAGCGGGCATTGTGTTTCAAATAATTAATGGTTTCGAAGTCGGAAGCGATGAAACCGCCCAACGAGCCAAACGACTTGGAGAAGGTGCCCATGATCAAATCCACCTTGTCGGTAAGGCCGAAATGGTCGGCTGTGCCCCTACCCTGATGGCCGAGGACGCCCAGTGCGTGGGCATCGTCAATCATGATGTCGGCATCGTATTGCTCTGCCAAGGCCACCATTTCAGGCAAGGGGACAATGTCGCCTTCCATCGAGAAGATACCGTCGGCGACAATCAACTTGACGGAGTCGGGAGTACACAGCTTCAGCTTGGCCTCCAGACTGTTCATGTCATTATGGTTATACTTCCAGACCTTTCCAAACGAAAGCCGACTACCCTCGATGATAGAGGCATGGTCGAGGCTGTCCAAAAGCAAATAATCGTTGCGCCCGCACAAAGCCGAAACCACGCCAAGATTCACCTGGAAGCCCGTGCTGAAGCAGACGGCGGCTTCCTTGCCCACCAATGCGGCCAGCTTTTTCTCCAAAGCGACGTGGATGTCGAGTGTGCCGTTGAGGAAACGGGAACCCGAGCAGCTGGTGCCGTATTTCTTGATGGCTTCGATGGCAGCTTCCTTCAGGCGCGGGTCGTTGGCCAAGCCGAGATAGCTATTGGAGCCAAACATCAACACGTCCTTGCCTTTAATCTTCACCACCGTGCTTTGTTCCGACTCAATGGGTTTGTAATACGGGTAGATCCCTTTGGCTTGAGCCTCTTGGGGAGCAGTGTATCTTGCACAGTTTCTTTTTAATATGTTTGTTTTCATCTTTCTTCTCAAGGTGTTTTCACCGTGCAAAAATAGTTATTTTTTTATTAGCCCCAAAAACCAACCTATTTTCCGCCTCTTATTCTTACTTCTCCACGTTTTTACAGTCTTCCATCTCCTCGTTCAGCATGTCTTCGAACATGCGCACCGAGTTGGAAAGGCTGTACTTTTTGGCTGCTTTGGCGTAGATTTTCCCCATATATTCGCGCTCCTTGGGATGGTCAAGCCAGTAGTCGATGGCGCGAGCAAGGTCCTTGGGGCTACCGGCCCTGAAGAGGCTGCGACCGTCGAGAGCGAACTGGGGCGTGGCGCTGACTTCCGAGTTGGCGATGACGGGCACCAAACCCGTGGCAAAGGCCTCGATGCATGAGATGGCCTCGCTCTCCATGTCGCTGGCGTGCACATATAGGTCGGCTTGCGACAGCAAGGCAATCAAATCGTCCTGGTTCTTGTATACGAATTGCGGCGGATGGGGTAACGTCTTGCCCAAGGCGACATATTCGTCAAACTTTGGTCCATGACCCGCAAAGACAAGCTGGATTTTGTCGGCATACTTTGAAAGCGGGACGGCGTTGATGAGTACGTCTTGCCGTTTCTCAGCCGAAAGCCTCCCCACCATCATGATCAATATCTTACCTTCAAATTCGGGCAACTTGGCCGGCCTTCCCTCGTCAATGTTGCGATGTCCTGCCTTGAGAAAAGCATCCTGGATGCCGTTGGAGATGACATGGATTTTAGCAGTGTAACCGCGCTGCTTGATTTCATCCGCCATAAACTGTGAAGGCGCATGGATGTGCCTGAACTTGTTGTAGAGAAAATCCCTGAAACCGATATAAGTACCATTTTGGATCCAATCCACTTTGCCCAGTCCCACCGACGACCATATGTTTTGCGGCTGGATGTGAAACGCTGCGGTCGAAGGCTTCCCTATCTTGTCGGCATAGCGTTTGGCTTCTATCTCGATAGCGAACGGCAGAAAGCAATGGATGATGTCGGCCCATTCAACCGCCTCATGGATGGTCTTTTTCTCATTGGAGGCGAAGTTGAAGTTGTGCTTGTCCATCAACGGCTGGAAAATGGGCATCTTGTAGGTGGGCAAGGCGAAACGGTCGTCGCCCGGCTCACCCGAGGTTAGGATCTTTACCTCGTGGCCACGGTTGCGTAGCTCTGCCGCAAAACGCTGTGCCGAGATGCTGGTGCCATTATTGTTGGTGTCGTAAGTGTCTATAACAAAGAGGATTTTCATAGAAAATGATGTAAAAAAACGAGGCTGCAAAGGTAAAACCATTTTGTAGGATAACGGTGTCCTTAAAACGACATAATATGTTCTATTTTATATATTGCAAAATTCAAAAAATGTTTATTTTTGCATCATCATTATTTAAATACAATCAACCTTTTAGGTTCCTCCACAAATTGTTCTAAAATAGAATCTAACAACAACAAGGATATGTTTACTGAAAAGGACAAAAGCGACGATCTGCCTATTTTGAGCAATTCGTCGAGCATCACAAAGCGTACAGCTTGGAAAAACAATGAGATACAGGTGGCCGAAATCGGGAATTACGCCGAGGAAGGCATACCACAATACTTCCGCACCAGCCATTATGCCATTTTGTTCATAACACAAGGCACGCTCAGCGGAAAGTTCAACATGGTCGATTTCGAGATGAAAGCTCCAGCTGCCTTTTATGTCTTTAACGACCATGTGTTGCATTATAACAATAGCAGCCCAGACTTAAAGGTTCGGCTGCTCTCCTTTTCACCAGTTATCGCAGAGGAGTTGTCACTTTCGCTACACTACAATGACGTGCAATATGCCTATGCCCGTCCTGCCGCCCAACTTGACGAGACAAGCATGCAGACCATCATGCACTATCTTGACCTATTGGAGACTCTAATGCAGAAGGAATCCCAAAAGAGGAGGACAACCATAGTAAAACTCATCCAGTCGCTCTCGTCTTTCCTCTATGAATTCCATGCCAACAGTCTCTCCTCCCAAAAACCGTTTTCGCGCTCCGAGGAACTGGCAGGACAGTTCCTCTCGCTGGTCGATATGCATTGTCACGAGCACCACAACATCAAGTGGTACGCCGATGCGCTGCATCTTACGCCCGTCTATGTCTCCAACGTGGTGAAACAAGTGACGGGGCAAACGGCTGGCGACAACATCACGGATTGCCTGGTTCGAAAGGCCAAGTCGATGCTGCTGACCTCCACCCTCTCCGTCCAGCAGATTTCCGACCGACTCGGCTTCCAAAACCAAAGCCATTTCGGAACGTTTTTCCGTCGGGCAGTGGGAACGAGTCCACAGAAATTCAGGAAAAATGATTGAACGACTGCATGTTTTTTGCTCAATCCAACAATAACTCCAGTACATATCCGTTATTATTAAGTACAAACATGATTGACTTTTTCCGAAAATATGTTTCTGTCGTCGCCCTCATCCTGATGGGCCTGTTCCTTCTTGACCTTACCAGCACGGCCCAAGAGGATTTGTACGTCATGGAACAAACAGAGATCCTGTCTAATATGTCGTTTGATGGAGATGAGTTTGACGAAGACGAGGATTCGGAGTTTTTGCTCAATAGTCCATCGGAAGGTTTTCAAAGCAGATGCGAGCTATGCCCAATTCTAACCTTAGGCGACGAACAAAATGAAAATCTATGTTCGGCAGCTTTGCGTCTTGGACAGGTGAGACGTTATGCCCCAAGGAAAAGCCAGGCTTACAGCCATAATTATATCGTCCTGAAAAACAGTAAAGATGGTGCGGACTTCGGTTCGGACCATCTTTTTTTATTCCATAATTCATTTATTATCAACTAAATCTAACTAAAAATGAAGAAATTAGCATTATTTGCAGCATTCATTGCACTGTCATTTGCAGTGGCATCATGCACAAAAGAAACGCCCAGTGGAGGCGCAACCAGTAACAACAACCAATGGGAGGCCGAAGAATATGGTGCTCCCATTAGTGCGACCAACATCGACACAGCCATCGTCTCGTTTGTCAACACACATTTTCCCGAAACGAGCATCCTCAGCTGTAACCAGACTGAGCATTACTATCGAGTGATTCTAAGTGACAACACTAAAGTGTATTTCACCCAAGCATTTGAATGGGTGGAGGTGAATTGTGAACATTCCTCTATCTATGATGCCGTTCCAGCGACTCTTGTCCCTGAACAAATTACGGCCTACGTCACCGCCAACTATCCCAATCAGCACATCGATGAAATCGAAAGGGAAAGCAATGGCTGGGAAATCGAACTCGACAACAACGTTGACCTCAAGTTTGACACCAATTTCAATGTCGTCAACAATGGTGGAAATGGGAATGGCACCGGAAGCGGAAACAACACCGATTATGCGGAAATTACCACTTTTGTAAGCAACTATTTCCCACAAACCGAAATCCTTACTGTCAAAGCGGAAGACGACGAATACGAGGTGAAACTCGCCGATGGTACCGAGATTTCCTTCAACCTCAACTTCGAATGGACCCACATCGACTGCGAAGAAGGTATGGTTTATCATGCCGTACCCGCCGAACTCGTTCCTGAACAGATTGCTGCATACGTAAATTCCAACTTCCCAGACCAACAGATCGAACAAATCGAGAAAGAGTATTATGGTTGGGAGATTGAGCTCAAGAATGGACAGGAAATCAAGTTCGACACCAATTTCAATGTCATCGGAAACGGCGGCGGGAATGGTGGCGGAACGCCTAGTGACTATACGGAAATCAACACTTTTGTCGAGACTTATTTTCCGCAAGTGGGCATTCTCAAGGTCGAGGCAGACGAGGATGACTATGATGTGAAACTGACCGACGGTACTGAAATCACCTTCAACCTCGCCTTCGAATGGAAGAGCATCGACTGCGATGAATCTAATGTTTATGGCGTCGTTCCCGCCGAACTGGTTCCCGAACAGATTGCTGCCTACGTTACCACGAATTATCCCAACCAGCATATTGACAAAATCGAGAAAAGGGCAAACGGTTGGGAAATCGAGTTAAGCAATGGCGTTGAAATTGAATTCGACAGCAACTTCAACGTAATCCATATCGACAACAATTAAGAGGTCAAATCATTTCTTCATAAAGAAAGCGGTCAATAAACTCTCATTGGCCGCTTTCACAAATCTACATCCATGCTCATTATTATCGCAATTTTAACCCTAATCGCAGGCATCGGGGTGTTTTTGGTGGCCTGTAAAATGTTGAGTTCCAGCCTTGAAAGTGCCAGCAGTGCGGGCTTGAAGCGGCTGTTTTCCAAGATGGGCAACAACAAATGGCTCGGCGTGGGCATCGGCACGGTGGGCACAGCGGCCATCCAAAGCTCGGGCGCGGTGACGGTGATGGTCATCGGCTTCGTGAACGTGGGCATCATGTCGCTCACACAGGCCGCCACGGTCATCTATGGCGCCAACATCGGTACCACGGTCACCGCCCAACTGGTGGCCGTGGGCATGTTTGGCGGCAACGGCATCTCCACAACAGTGCTCTTCTCGGCCTTGGCCGGCATTGGTGCCTTTGTGATGATGTTCTCGAAACGCGAGAAGTGGAAGCAAACCGGTAGCATCCTGGCTGGTTTTGGCTTGCTGTTTGTCGGTCTCGGCATCATGTCGGGCGCCATGGATGAATTTGCCGCCTTGGATTCTGTGAAACAGTTTTTGGCTACCATCAGTAACCCCCTGCTGATCGTTTTCATCGGCGCTTTGCTGACGGCCATCATCCAGTCGTCGTCGGTGCTGACGTCCATCGCCATTACCATGGTCGTGGCGGGGCTACTCTCGCTCGACCAAGGCATCTACCTCACGATGGGTTCCAACATCGGCTCGTGCGTGGTGGCGATTCTGGCGGGCATGACCAGTGGCCGAAACGCCAAACGCACGGCCCTCATCCATTTGTTTTTCAATGTAATGGGTGTTACTCTGTTTTTGCTTATCGCCTTGCTCCTTCATCTTTTCACCCAAGGAGATTGGGGATACGGGAGAATGTTTGAGGCTATGTTCCCGCACGCCGCGCAGGTGCAGCTGGCCATGTTCCATACCGTTTTCAACGTCTGCACCACCTTGGTCGCACTGCCTTTGACCAACACCTTGGTTCGCTTGGTGTGCCGCATCATTCCCGACGATGTCTATGAGCTTCGCGACGACAAGTTCCATCTGCATTTCCTTGACGACTCGATGCTGGTCACGCCTGCCTTGGCTGTCAGGCAGCTGAAGGCTGAAGTTGAAAACATGGGCGAGTTGGCACACGACAACTTCTGCCGTGCCATCCATATCGTCACCACATTAGATTTCAGTGATTTGGAAAAGTTCAAGAAGACCGAAAACGAGCTTAACTTCCTGAATAGCGAGTTGACCCGATATGTGGCGGTGCTTTCATCAAAAGCGCTTAGCGAAACTGATAGTAAGTACCTCAGTTGCAGCGTGAAAAGCGTGAGTGACCTGGAACGCATCGGCGACTATGCCGAAAACATCGTGGAGTATGCTGAGAGCCTGCAGACCCAGAATGCGACATTCTCTGCACCTGCAGTGCTGGAAATCAAGGAGATGGCGCGGAAGATTACGGCCCTTTACAACGAGGTCAAGAAAGCCTACCACGACCTTGACTTCACGGCTCTTGAATATGCCTACCAGATTGAGGAACAGATTGATAGCTTCACAGAGACCATGGAATCGCAACACATTAAGCGACTCGTGGCGGGACAATGCACACCGCAGGTGGGAGCCGAATACATCTCACTGGCGCAAAACGCCGAGCGTGTGGCCGACCATTTCATCAACGTGGGCAAGAGTATTAGGAGCTTTGCTTAGCCCAAACGTTCATAAAGGAATTGTAATTCCATGACCGTACTCGATGTCGTCTATGTGCACTAAAAAAGTGCAATATTTTTAATTTATGCACTAAAAAAAGTGCATTATTGGGTTTGTTTCTAGACGTTATTAGATATCATCTCACAAATCGGATCTTCCCTTATAATCTTCGGAGCGGACTTCCCAGCCAGCACCAACACTTTCTTGCCATTGCGATAGATGTGGAGCTGCCGCGATCGAACCACGGCTGTCAGGTCCTCGTCGTCTTGCAAGGCCATCCATAGACGATGGTATTCGCCATCCTCTTCAAACAGCTTCTTCTGCAAATGGGAACACATATTGGCGGTGTCGATGGTCATCATGTCTATCTCTCAATGATTTCAGCGTCAGTTTCGTTTAGCGCTTGCAAAGATACGCCTTTTTGATGACTCCCAGAAGATAGTGGAGCTTTCCCAAAAACCGAGCAAACCAAATTATGCGTATTTTTACGGCCTAAAACTTGTCTATTATGAAACGTTTCATATTGATATTCACCTTTTTATTACAGCTGATAGGGTTGATTTCCTGCCGCGAACAGATAACCAACACTTCGACCGCCCTCATCCCCGAGCCTAAAGAGTTCCAACAAATTGGAACGCGATATCACAAACTAAAAGAAGTCGTCATCGATTCCATCACCAGTTTTGCCAACCCCGATGAGTACCAGTTGGTCATACGAAAGGGGAAGGCCTTCGTTTCGGGCAACGCTGTTTGGGCCCAAAGCACCCTTTCCCAATTAACGGATGATCAAGGCTGTGTGCCCAATGTGGAAATCCACGACTGGGCAGCATATCCTTTCCGTGGCTTTATGCACGATACGGGTCGCAACTATCAGACCATCAATATGCTTAAGGCGACACTGGATTTGATGGCCTTCTACAAACTGAATTATTTCCACTGGCACCTTACCGACTATCCTGCATGGCGCATTGAGTGCAAGGTTTATCCACAACTCAACGACCCTCAGTACCAAAGAAGGGGCCGTGACGAAGGAAAGTTCTACACATACGACGAAATCCGCGAATTGATCGCTTACGCCCGTGAACGAGGCATCACCGTGGTGCCCGAAATCGACATGCCCGGCCATTCCACTTATTTCAAGGACGCTTTTGGCTTCACGATGGATTCGAAAGAAGGCCGTGAAGTGCTCGAGAAGTGCCTTGAAGAGTTCTTCCGTGAGATTCCGAAGTCCGATTGCCCCTATATCCACATAGGTTCCGACGAGGTGTGGATCGAAGACCGTGAGGGATTCATGCAATGGATTGAGAATGTGGTTGAAAGCCATGACCGTCAGGCGATTGCATGGGATCCGGGCTTGTCCGCTTCCGACCATGTGATCAGGCAGATTTGGAACGAGGCGGCTGGCTCCAACGCCGCCGCTACGACGAAGGGCGGGAAGTACCTCGATTCATTCGTCGGCTACTTGAACTACTACGACCCGATGCTGTTCACGAGTCGCTGTTTCCTGCACACCGCCGCCGCGCAATCCGTCCCCGACACTACGAAGGCATTGGGTGGCATCCTCTGCCTTTGGAACGACGTGCGTGTGGACAAAAAGGAAAACATCGCCCTGCACAACGGCATGATTAATGGCATGATGGCTTTCGCCGAGCGTTTTTGGAACGGGGGCAATGCGGGCGAGGTGGAGAACGAAAACCTTTTGCCCGACCCTTCGACCGAGGCAGGGCAGAAGCTGGCCGCCTTCGAGGAGAAAATGGTCCTTCACCGCGACCGTTTCCACAAGGAAAAAATGCGTTGGGCTCCCAATGCGCAAATCCGTTGGAAGGTGAAGATAGATGAACATGAATCACTTGCGGCATACGGTGGCGTTGTTGACTTGGATGCCTTCTGCCAGACGAAACATATAAGTGTAGGCGACACGGCCTTGGCCACGGCACAAACCGTCATCACCGCCGAGCGCGACATGGATGTTGAGGCTTGGATAGGCTTCTGTGTGCCAGCGCGTTCCAATCGCAACGGCTATGGCATTGGACAGCAAGGCCGATGGGAAGGCAATGGTCAGTGTTTCGTGAACGGAGAGGAGATTCTGCCGCCAAAGCCGTGGGATGAGCCTGGGGCCTACGACTATCATTTCAACACTTGGGGCAAGCCCGAGGAAGAGCAGCCCTTCACCGACGAGCAGCTTTACTGGATGCGTCAACCTGCTCGTATTCACTTGAATAAAGGCAATAACCTCGTGGAAATCAGAGCGCCAAAGACCTACAAGGGCCTTCGGTGGAGTTTTTCGTTCATTCCCCTCATGAACTAACGAAGATGGTCAAGTGAGGGTTTGAGTCCATTACCTTGAACAGACGATTCACGACTTCGACGTAAGACGTTTCATCGAAACAAGTACCAGTGGAATACTAATCATCAACGTCATTACCTCGGCGATAGGCATGCTGAGCCAGATGCCTTTCTGGCCGATAAAAGGAGTGAGCAAAAACATGGGAATTTTCTCTTCTAGCACGATTTTTGTATTTTTGCCTGCAAATTCAAAATCCAAACCCATGAAAAAACTCTTTTTCTTATGCCTTTTCGTCGCCACGGCCATCATGGGTCAGGCGCAAGTGAGCAAGATGCTCGGACAATGGAACACCTTCGACGACAAGACGGGCGACATGCGTGGCACCGTCAACATCTACGAGGAAAACGGCGCTTACCTCTGCGTGATTACCACCCTGTATGAGAAAGACGCCAACGGCAAGTATCATGAGATGAAAGCACCTTATCCAAAAGGATATGAAGGCGTGGTCGGCACCCAACTTTTCAAGGATATGAAGGTCGATGGTGACCACCTCAAAGGCCACGTCTACGACCCCGAGAGCCAGAAGACCTACCACGGCAAGATCACCTACAAGGCCAAGACTGACGAACTCGTCCTACGCGGTTCGTTGGATAAGGCCGGGCTGTTGGGCCGCTCGCAGATCTGGAAACGGAAGAAATAAACAAAAAACGGTAGAGACGTAGCGCGCTACGTCTCTACAAATTTACGATAAGATTTGTTTCGGATTTGTTTCCTGAACCTTAAACATCAAATTTGAATTCGGCATCAAACCAGCCGGTGTCTTCCTTCAAGAGGTCGTATTCTTCGCCCGTTTGGTGGTCAACCACATGCACGGTGCCTTTGATGTCGTCGTAGGTAAATGTAAACTGTGAGTTTACGTCGTCTTTGGGTACGTCCATTTTAGGTGTTATCTATGTTTTGAGGGTGCAAAGATACACATTTTTTCAATTAGGCATGTAGGGCTGTCATATTATGGCAGCCGCTTTTCGTTTTATGCGGCTGCCACGGTGTGACAGCCCTACAGCCTAGATTTACAGATTCAAACGCTGGTTTAAAACCTTCGTCTGCTCCTCAAAGCCCTTCTTGCCCAAGAGCGCGAACATATTCTTCTTGTAAGCCTCCACGCCGGGCTGGTCAAACGGATTGACATCCAGCATGTAGCCGCTGACGGCGCAGGCCATCTCGAAGAAATAGATCAACTCGCCGAGCACCTTTTCCGAGACTTCGGGGATGACGATACGCAGGTTGGGCACACCACCGTCTTCGTGGGCGAGCACGGTGCCCAGCTCAGCCTTGTGGTTCACCTCGCTGATGCGCTTGCCAGCAATGTAGTTGAGTTGGTCGAGGTCTTCGTTTTCCATGGGGATGCGGAGCTCGTGGTTCGAGTTTTCGACCGAAATCACCGTCTCAAAGAGGTTGCGCAAACCGTCCTGGATGTACTGTCCCATCGAGTGGAGGTCGGTGCTGAAAGTGACCGAGGCGGGGAAGATGCCCTTGTGTTGCTTGCCGTGGCTCTCGCCGTAGAGCTGCTTCCACCATTCGCTGAAGTAGACCAGGCGCGGCTCGTAGTTGACCATGATTTCGTTGGTCTTGCCCATGCCATACAGCACCTGTCGGGCGACGGCATACTGGGTGACGGGGTTGTCGACGGTCGGCTGGGCCTTGCACAGTTTTTCCATCTCGACGGCACCTTTCACCAAGGCGCGGATGTCGATGCCTGCCATGGCGATGGGCAGCAAACCCACGGGAGTGAGCACCGAGAAACGGCCGCCCACGTCGTCGGGGACGATATAGGTCTTGTAGCCCTTCACGTTGGCCAGCTGCTTGAGGGCGCCGCGGGCCTTGTCGGTGATGGCGATGATACGTGAGGCGGCTTCCTTCTCGCCATACTTATTGATGATATGTTGCTTCAGGATACGGAAGGCGATGGCCGGCTCCGTCGTCGTGCCCGACTTGGAGATGACCGCCAAGGAATAGTCCTTCTTGTCCAGCACGGCCATGAGGTCGTGCAGGTAGTCCTCGCTCATGTTGTGGCCTGCATAGACGATGAGCGGCTTGTCGCCAGTGAGCGGCGCGAAGTGGTTTTGCAGGGCTTCGATGACGGCACGGGCCCCGAGATAGGAGCCTCCGATGCCGATGACGACGAAAATATCGGACTTTTTGCGCAGGTCGGCGGCGGTTTTTTCGATGTCGGACAAAAGATTATCGTCGATTTCGGAAGGCAGGTTCACCCATCCGAGGAAGTCGTTGCCGGCACCAGTTTTATTGAAGATGGTTTCGTAAACTTCTGATACTCTTGCCTCTAAATTGCTTTTTAGATTTTCGTCCAAAAACGGTTGGACATGCGTAAGGTCGATTTTCATGATTTCAATGTGTTAAGATGCTGCGAAGATAAGACAAAAAATTGTAATTCCACACAATAAAAACCATTTGTCTGCGTAATATAAAGGAATTTTTACTATCTTTGCAAACAATTTTAAGAACCGACCCGTTACCGGGTATTTTTGATTTTATTTACCTTATGACACGTATTAAAGTTTTATTGGCAGAAGACGACAGGAACCTTGGGATGATCCTCAAAGCCTATTTAGATGCCAACGGCTGCATCACTACTTTATGCCAAAATGGGCAAGAGGCATGGAATGCTTTTGGTGCCACCGATTTTGATTTTTGCATCACCGACATCATGATGCCTGTCATGGACGGCTATGCCTTGGCCAAGCAGATCAAGTCCGTCAGCCCGTCGATGCCGCTTGTTTTCCTCACCGCGAAAAAAGAGAACGAAGACATCCTTGAAGGCTTCCGTCTGGGTGCCGACGACTATGTCACCAAGCCTTTCAGCATGGACGAGCTGCTGGCCCGAGTGAAGGCCATCTATCGCAGATGCTCGTATGTACAGGCCCAGCCTTCGACCTACCAACTGGGTAGTTTCTCGTTTAACGCGCCGCGCCACGAACTCGTCAAAGGAGACGAGGTCCACAAACTGACCTCCAAGGAGTCGGACCTGCTGTTGATGTTGTGCGAAAACATGGGCAACACGCTGGAGCGCTCGAAGGCCTTGCAGCAGATATGGAACGAGGACTCATACCTCAACGCCCGCTCCATGGACGTCTACATCACCAAGCTCCGCAAGTACTTCAAGGACGACCCCAACGTCGACATCCAGAACGTGCATGGCGTGGGATTCAAGTTGGTGGTGAAGTAAGAACACTCACAAATTAACAAAAAAAGCGCGAAAATCCTTATAAGGGATTTTTGCGCTTTTTTATTCCCCCGTCCAAGGCGTCGACTCTGGCAGCATCACAGTGGTGTCGCTCACAAAGTCCCAGATTACATCGCTGGGAAGCTGTACCGTGGTGTTGGTCAGGATGGCGAGGAAACGACGGTGCGCCACGTCGCGGACGATGAGGCTGCGGTAGCCCTTCCACCAGCCGAAATGGAAATAGGCATTGGGGTGCTCCTTGCTCATGCGCCAGCCGAAGCCGTAGTTCTCGTCGTTTTTCCATTTGGGCGAACCCGGCATGAAAGCCTCTCTTTGCAGGCTGTCGGGCAACAGCAGGGCTTGGTCCAAGGCTTGGTTGTACTTATAGAGGTCCTCCACCGTCGAAAACATGATTTTGTCGCCCATCACGCCGTTGAGGTAGTCGTTTTGCGCCTTCACCGGACCGCTGCGATACACGTCGTGGCCATGCACCTCGACAGGCATATACAGCGACACCACCGTGTCGTCGCGCATGGAATAGATATAGGAATGCGTCATGCCACACGGCTCGAAGATGCGCTCGCGCATGAAGTCCTCGAAATGCTGTCCGCTCGCCCGCTCCACCACCGACGCCAGCAAGGCATAGTTGATGTTGTTGTAGAAAAAGCCTCCGCCCGGCGTGCCGTAAGGCTCGGGCCTTCGCTCAACCAGCATTTTTATCAAAGCCTCATTGGAAAACGGCTTCTTGCGGTCGGGCCAAAACTCATCCGCCATCGAGTCGTAGCGCGGCAAGCCCGAACAATGGGTGAGCAGATGCCGTATCGTGACACCGGCATAAGGTATCTCAGGGATGTATTTCCGGATGTCGTCGTCATAGTCGAGCTTTCCGTCGGCCTTGAGCAGCATGACAGCCTCGGCGGTGAACATCTTCGAGTCGGACGACAGCTGGAAGGCGTCGTCGATGCGAATGGAGTCCTTATGGCGTTTGTTCAGGTCGCGCCAGCCAAAGGCCTCTTCATAAACCAGCTCTCCCTGCTCTGCATAGAGCACCACACCGTTCAAGCCGTTGCGCGACATGCCCGTGAACACCTTGTCGGCTTGTTGGGTGCGCTGCGCCACCATCGCCTTGTTCATGTCGATGAAGAGACTGTCGACGTTGACGACGGGGATCTCATGGCTGCACCGCCTTCCACAGAAGAAGACCGTAAGCCCAACCGCCAACAACAGTACTATGACAAAAAAGGTTCTCCTTTTCATAACCGAGGGGCAAATTTAGGAAAAAACTGGTATCGTCGGGCTGTTTTTGGCGCTTTTTGAAGATTATTCTCCGCTAATTCGTTAATTATTACTACTTTTGCAGCCTCAATTAACACCATAATTTTATTTCATGTCACAATTTACCGATTTTGGATTGAATCCCGCTCTGCTGAGGGCTATTAAGGAGCTGGGGTTCGAAAATCCTATGCCTATCCAGGAAAAAGCGATTCCTGTGCTCCTTGAGAGCGATGTTGATTTCGTTGGCCTTGCACAGACGGGAACGGGTAAGACGGCCGCTTTTGGCTTGCCTTTGTTGAACAAAATCGACGCCGAACAGCGCTGCGTTCAGGCTTTGATCCTTTGTCCTACGCGTGAGCTTTGCATGCAGATTACCCGCGACCTGCGCAACTATGCCAGGTACATCCCCGAAATCCTGATTGTGCCCGTCTACGGCGGCGCCAGCATCGAACTACAGTTCAAGGACTTAGCTAAGAAACCGCAGATTATCGTGGCCACGCCCGGCCGTCTGCGCGATATGATCCGCCGCAACCGCGTCGACTTCAGCAACGTGAAGACGATGATTCTCGACGAGGCCGACGAGATGCTCAACATGGGCTTCCAAGAGGAAGTCGACGACATCCTCGAGTACATGCCCAAGGAAGGCCGCCACACCATGCTCTTCTCGGCCACCATGCCGAAGGAGGTGGAGGCCATCCTCAACAAGTACATGACCAACCCCGTGAAGGTGGCCGTGGGCGAACGCAACAGCGGTACCGCCAACGTCGACCACATCTATTATATGATGGCTGCCAAGGACCGTTACTCGGTGCTGAAGCGCATCATCGACTACACGCCGTCCATCTACGGCATCATCTTCTGCCGCACCAAGCTCGAGACCCAAGAAATTGCCGACAACCTCATCCAAGACGGCTACAACGCTGCCGCCTTGCATGGCGACCTCTCGCAGGGCATGCGCGACAACGTCATGGACCACTTCCGCAAACGCAGCCTGCAACTGCTGGTGGCTACCGACGTGGCCGCCCGTGGCATCGACGTGAAGGAGCTGACCCATATCATCAACTACAACCTGCCCGACGACATCGAGACCTACGTACACCGCAGCGGCCGTACGGGTCGTGCCGACAAACGCGGCATCTGCCTCAGCCTCATCAACTTGCGCGAGAAGAGCAAAATCAAGAGGATTGAGAAGATTGTGGGGCGTCCCTTCGAGAAGGCCATGATTCCGACGGGTAAGGAAGTCTGCGAGAAGCAGCTCTTCAACCACATCGACCGCATTGAGCACGTCGACATCAACCGCGAGGAAATCGACGACTACCTGCCTGTGGTGTTCCGCAAGCTCGACTGGATGAGCCGCGAGGAACTCATCACCCGCATGGTGGCGCTCAACTTCAACCGTTTCCTGGACTACTACAAAGACGCCGTCGACCTCAACGTCAACGAACGCGACGAGAAGAAAGACAAGAAAGAACGCAAAAAGGAACGCGAGCACCAAGACGAGACCATGCAGCGCCTCTACTTCGGCATGGGCAAGAACGACCACATCCTGCCGCAGAAAATCATCGGCAAGATCAACGACGTCACCCGCTCGAAGAACATCCCGATTGGCCGCATCGACCTCTATGACGACTTCTCGTATGTGGATGTGGAAGGCAGCTTCGTCCCGTTGATTCTCGAGTGCTTCGCCGACCCGCACAGCAACCCGCGCGGCATCGTGGTGGAGGTGGCCAAAGACCAACCCGAACGCAAGAAAGGCGAAAAGAAAGACTTCGGCGAGAAGAAAGAACGCAAGGAACGCCGCGACCGCGACGACTTCCGTAGCGAACGCCGTGAGAAACATGACGACTTCCAAGAGAAGAAAGAGCGCAAGACCAAATATGAGGAGTTCTCCGAGAAGAAGTCGAAGAAGAAAAAGAAAGACTTCGACGACGACAGGACCTATTATAAGTCTGAACGCTCACGCGACGGTCACGAGTGGCTCGACCCCGACTGGAAAGACCATCTGGACGACATCGATGTCTTCATCGACGATGACGACCGCCCGAGCCGCAAGCAGCGAAATGCCGAGCGTGGCTTTGGCGCCAAGAAGAGCAGCAGTTCCTCAAAGGGTAGCTCATCGAGAGGTGGAAGCTCGAGAGGCGGTTCTTCACGGGGCAGCAGCTCGCGTGGCGGGGGCTATTCTTCGAGAGAATCGAACCGAGGTCGCCGTGGCGCCAGCCGTTATGACGATGGAGATTACTATTCACCACGTCGCCGTGGCGGAGGCCGCCGTAGATAACTTTTTGTTTTTTGGGGTCACAAAACCGACAAAACCATCAAAACAATAGTCGAGGGAACAAGCAACGGCTCGCAACCGCTTGCCGTTGCCACCCCCGACTAACGTCGGTTTTTAAAATGCAACTGATATGATAGATGTTGAAGCCTTAAAAGCTATGCCTACGATACAATAGGCGCAATTCATGAGGTTCATAAGGAATTGGGGCCGGGGTTGAATGAAAAAGTCTATCAAGAAGGCCTTCAATTGGAATTGGCGGAAAGGAATATCCCTTTTGAGAAAGAGTTGACATTCCATCCTTTGTATCACGGCAAGGAAATGGAATCTACATATCGGTTGGATTTCTTGGTAAATGATGATATTATTATTGAGCTGAAGTCTGTTGAGAGTTTAAGCAATGAACATAAAGCTCAATTGTTCAACTATATGAGACTAATGAAAGCATCTGTGGGTATTCTGGTGAATTTCTATCCAAGGTTTGCTGAAATCGAACGTTATTTCTTTGATTCGGAAAACAATGAAGTATATGGTTCCGATGGATTCCCAATTAGAAAATACGATTAAAACCCAAGCGGCATCCGCAAGGATGCGTAGGAAAGCAGGCCGGTTGGCTGCTTTCCCAGTCTAAAAAAATGGTTTTGTAAGTTTTATAGGTTTTGTGAAAATAAAAAAGTTATGGCAAAGTTCAATACATGGATAAAAGCAGCGCGTCTAAGGACGTTGCTGCTCTCTTTCTCGGGGGTGCTGTTAGGAGGATTTCTCTCTATTCATACCGGCCCTTCGACAGGCTCAGGGACCTGGTTATGTCTGACTTTTTGTGCCCTCACCGCCATGCTGTTGCAGATGCTATGCAACTTCGCCAACGATTACGGTGACTTCAAGAAGGGCGTCGATGGCGCCCATCGCGTGGGGCCGCAACGTGAGTTGCAAAGCGGCGAAATCTCAGAAAAGGAGATGAGAAAGGCGATGGCTGTCGTCGCCGCCATCTGCCTGATCTCAGGCGCCTTGCTCCTCTTTGTCTTCGCTGGCTTGACTTGGAAAGAGCTGGCCGTCTTTGCCGCCTTGGGCATCGGCGCGGTGTTGGCATCATTGCTCTACACCTTAGGCAAGCGGCCTTACGGCTATCGTGGCCTCGGCGACTTGTATTGCTTCCTGTTTTTCGGCTGGGCTGCCGTGGCGGGGACCTTCTATCTTGCCACCAAACAACTCGATTTCAGTGTCTTGTTACCTGCCTCGGCCATGGGTTTCCTCTCCAATGCCGTGCTTAACATCAACAACATGCGGGATTATGAGAATGACAAGGCTTCGGGCAAGAACAGCCTCGTGGTGAAAATAGGCTTGAAAAAGGCTTTTGTTTACCATTGCCTGCTCATCGGTATGGCCTTTGTTTGCCTTACCATTTACCTTGTTTTGCACCACGCGGCTTGGTATTCCTACCTGTTTTTGCTGCTTTCTGTGCTGTTTGTCAAGGATCTGGTTGCCATCAAGAAGACAGAACCAGAACTACTCGACCCGTTTTTGGGACGACAGGTCAAGCATAGTTTCTTGGTAGTGGTGGTTTATGGGGTTTTGTTACTTCTTTGATTTTTCTTTGATTTCGATTTTTTTCGAAAAACCTATCCAACTTTCAGAATAGTTCTTATTTTTGCACCCTAAACTCTTAATAACATTCACTATGAAGAAAACCTTACTATTTGCATTCGCCTTGCTGTTTGCCACGGCAACGATGGCGCAAAACCGTGCTACGCTTCTTAGCGAGTCTTTTGATGGCTCTTCCATGCCTGCAGGATGGAACGTTGTTGGTCTCGGTACTAACAACTGGAGTATTTCAACAACTAACTATGCAGGTGGAGACCGTAACGAATTGAAAATGAAAGACACGCCGCAATTCAACGGCATTTCCCGTTTCGTCTCTCCTGCCATTGACTTGACTGGAATCAACAGCGTGGTGTTCTCTTTCAAACATGCACTCGACAATTATTCGGGTGCCCATCCGCTTGCTATTGCTACTACTTCTGATGGCGGAACAACCTGGAATCAAGGCTGGAGCCAATCGTATAACTCTAGTGGTACTTGGACGGTGATGCAACAAATCTCCACCCCTGACATGAACCATGAAAACGTCCAATTCGCTATTGTTTTCTCAGGCAATTCCTATGCCATTAACAATTGGTATTTTGATGACATTAAGATATTTACACTTGAAAACCTTGATCTTGGCGTTTCCTCTATCAACTTACTCGATGTTATTCCCAATGCCATAGAACAGACCATCAGTTTCAACGTATTAAACTATGGTGTCACAACTGTCACCAGTGTGGAAGCCACTTATCAAATTGACGGTTTCGAGCCGGTGCACGAAACTATTGAAACAAATATTGCTTCCTTGGGTCTTGCTGAGATAAGTTTTGCAACTCCGATTAACCTCATCCCAGGTTCTTATCACTTGACCATTACCATCGATGCTGCTAATGGTACTGAAGACGACATAACCACCAACAACGTCATTTCGAAAGATTTCATGGTGTCCCATGCCTATACCCAAAAGTATCCCATGATCGAACACTTTTCCTCGTCCACCTGCGGACCTTGCGTGAGTGTGAACAACCAAATGAACACCTTCTGCAATAACAATGTGGGGCGTTTCACCTATACCAAGTACCAAATGAACTGGCCTGGCAATGGTGACCCATATTACACTGCCGAAGGCGGTGTGCGCAGAACTTACTATGGTGTGAATGGCGTTCCGTCCATGTTCCTTGATGGTGAATCCTTCGGCGGTAGCCTGGCTGTGTTCAACCAACAAGCCAACAAACCCGGTTTCTTCGATGTCAGAGGTTCGTTCACTGTTGAAGGTAATGTCATCAACATCAAAGCTGACGTCATGCCTTATATCGACATTACAGCCCGCGTGTATATCTCGGTCAACGAAAAGGTGACTACGGGCAATGTGGGCACCAATGGCGAGACCTCGTTCCACCACATCTTCATGAAGATGTTGCCCAACGGACAAGGATCGAACTTCACTTTCACGGCGGGCGAATTACAACACCTTGAGTTCAGCCAAAACATGTCATCGACACATGTCGAGGAAATGAGCGACTTGGAAGTGTCTATTTGGGTACAGAATTATGCTTCTTCCTATGTCTATAACAGCCACTTCGCATACGAATACACCGATGTGCATCCATATCCTGTCGAAAACCTTACCTGTGTCTTGGATAATGAAGCTGACTGCTATTGCCTAAACACCTCATGGGATGCCCCAACGGAAGGCACTCCTATTGGATACAATGTGTATATCAACAATGAATTGGTGGAAGAGAACACGACTGAGACGACGTATTCCTACACTGGTAATCACGATGTGTTCTACGTGATTGCCGTCGAAGCTTTGTATCCCGACAATAAGACTTCCATCAGAGCCATAACTACGGTGGCTGAGAGTTTGCAAGATATGGGCCTGATCACCGAAGAACATAGCTTCGTGCTGAACGAAGAGACCCTGTCGGCCGAGGTAAGCGTCAGCAATGCCAACCACAACACACAAGCCGACATCAACATCCTCTCCATCGAAGAAGTGAACGAAGAAGAAGTCCAATATCTGACGATTACCGCCGAAGAGCTGCCTTACGTGCTGCCCTACAACGAAGGCTTCTCCTTCGTCATCGAGCCTAACACCTTGGGCGAGGAAAAGAGCGTGGCACATACCAAAGTCGTCGTCACATCAGACGCTGGAGTGCTGGAGTTTGAAGTGGCTATCGACGGCGAGGTGTTGAGCGTCACCGAGGTTTCTGCCGAGCCTAAGCTCTATCCCAACCCCGCCAGCAGCAACATCCGCATCGAGGCCCAAAACGCCATTGAGAGTGTGAAGGTTTATAATGTGCTGGGTGCCTTGGTAGAAACGATTTCCGCCAACGGCAACAACGTTAACGTGAACCTGAGCCAGTACAGCAACGGCGTGTATTTCTTCAACATCCGCCAGAGCGACGGCACGGTCAGCAACCAACGCGTCGTGGTCAGCCACTGATGACGTTGAAGTCATCCAAACAAAAAAGGGAACCCGTGGGTTCCCTTTTTTTGTTGCACTTGGACTATTGATTAGTCACCCAACGTGGCCACCATAACGGCCTTGATGGTGTGCATGCGGTTCTCGGCTTCGTCGAAGACGATGCTGTTCTCGCTCTCGAACACATCCTCAGTGACCTCGATGCCATTCAAGCCGAACTTCTCATAAACGTCGCGGCCGGCTTTGGTCTCCAAGTTGTGATACGAAGGCAGGCAGTGCATAAACTTGCACTTGGGGTTGCCTGTCTTTTTCATCAGTTCTGCGTTGACCTGGTAGGGCATCAGCATATCGATGCGCTCTTTCCACACGTTGTCGGGCTCGCCCATCGACACCCAGATGTCGGTGTAGATGAAGTCAAGACCCTTCACGCCCTTCTCCACATCGTCGGTGATGGTAAGCTTGGCACCAGTTTCCTTGGCGATTTCCTGACACTTCTTGACAAGATCTTTGGCAGGCTGCAGTTTCTTGGGGGCGATAATGCGGATGTCCATACCCATCTTCACACCACCGACCATCAGGCTGTTACCCATGTTATAGCGGGCATCGCCGATATAAGCGAACTTCACCTGGTTGAGGGGCTTGTCGGTATGCTCCTGGATGGTGAGGAAGTCGGCCAGAATCTGAGTGGGGTGAGCTTCGGCGGTAAGACCATTCCACACGGGGACGCCGGCGTATTGGGCCAGCTCCTCAACAGTGGCTTGGTCGAAGCCACGGTACTCGATGCCGTCGAACATGCGACCCAGCACGCGGGCGGTGTCTTTCATGCTCTCCTTGATGCCAATCTGACTACCGGTGGGACCGAGGTAGGTCACATGGGCACCCTGGTCTTTGGCGCCAACCTCGAAGGCGCAGCGGGTGCGGGTCGAGGTCTTTTCGAAGATAAGGGCAATGTTCTTGCCCGTGAGGTGGGGTTGTTCGGTGCCTGCATACTTGGCGGCCTTGAGGTCGGCAGCAAGTTTCAGTAAGAACTTAATCTCTTCCGGAGTGAAGTCCAACAACTTCAGGAAGTTTCTGTTTCTGAGGTTAAAAGCCATTTTTCTTGGATTTAAATTTAATATTTAAAAATTCAAAGATTCAAAATTTGCTTTCAGCTCTCAGCAATCAGCTTTCAGCCGGTCGAAACCGAGCTGATAGCTGACAGCTGATGGCTGACAGCTTTTAAAAATCGGTGCAAAATTAGTCTTTTTTCCTTTACCATTCAATTAATTAAACAACTATCTTTGCGCCATGATTATCCTCGACAATGTAGTCGTCACCGACGAATTCCTGAACGCCCAGTTCTGCTGCTGCCTGCCGCGCTGCAAAGGCTGGTGCTGTGTGGCTGGCGATGCCGGCGCACCTCTCGAAGCCTCTGAAATAGAGCAGATTGAAGACAACCTCGAAGCCATCAAGCCGTATATGCGGCCCGAAGGCATCAAAGTCATTGAAGAAAATGATGTTTACGATTACGACGAGACAGGTGAGCTCGTCACGCCCTTGGTGAACGGTGAGGAATGTGCTTTCGTTTACTTTCACGAGAACGGCACTGCTCTCTGCGCCATCGAAAAAGCCTATCTGGAAGGCAAATGCGACTTCTGGAAACCCATCTCATGCCACCTCTACCCTATCCGCCTAGTGGAAAAAGACGGCTTCACTCACATCCTCTACCACGAATGGAGCGTGTGCGTGCCCGCCAAACGCAAAGGCGAACACGAGGGCATCCCGTTGTGGAAGTTCCTCAAAGCCCCGATGATACGGAAGTTCGGGGAGGAATGGTACAATAGGTTAGAAAGAATTATCAACAAACAAACCCACAAGGCTGAATAACATCCAAAAATAAGTCTATTCAGCCTTTAGTACCCTGCTTCTTCTCCAGCAATTCAATGTATTTGTTAAGGTTCGCTATCCTTGCGGATGGCCTCTATGTTCTTCAGGATGTTTCCCATGGCTGTTGGATGCAAAAGGGAGCCAAGGGAGGTCGTGAAACCCGCTTTGGCTCCCAATGGATTAGTATTTGGCGCAAGCCTTTAGTCCTCTCCCCTGCGCTTTTTACCCAGCAGGTAAGCCCCACCGAGGGCGGCGAGCATGGCGATGCCGCTGCCCACCGGAGCCCATGGCTCCGCCTGGTCGAAGTCCTGTTCGTGGATGGGGATGATCAGCCCGAGGTCCTCCCACTGGCCGTCGCGCTCCGAGTCCAGGTCCTCCTGCGTCAGGAACACCTGCGAGCGCATCGGCATTGCCATCAACAGCATGGTCACAAGCATTATCATTGACTTTCTCATGATTCTGTTC
>CADBZW010000036.1 GCA_902799345.1 uncultured Bacteroidia bacterium
AAAAGCGGCTGACAACTCATAACAGTCTTAAATTATTAACCCGTCAACTTGATTCAGTCGTAGGACACGAAAGTGACAACCAAAATCAGCAAATTACATTGTCCGGCAATAAGGAAAGAAGAGGGTAGGCTTTCGCATACTCTAGGCAAGGTGTTGGCAAGGTGAAGGCATACTCAACCATACCCTTTGAGTATGGCTAGGGCGAAGGAAGGGCGAGAGAAGAGCGAATGAAATGCCTAATATGATATGCCGAGAAGTTGTCGCCTATGAGCCGAGAGGCTTGCGGTGAAGATTTATTGAGGCCAACAAGCCAAGTCAAACCGTAAAGTTTATATATTTGCAGTTTCTAAATGAGAACAATGTAATGGAGTAATGAAAAAAGAGCAGATAAATAGGTTCCTTGAATAGCTCAATGAATACCACTCATTGGGCATAGCAGAGCAGATAGACTACCAAAAGTTCTATCTCTACTCGCTCATTACCCATTCCACGGCCATCGAAGGCTCGACGGTGACTGAGATTGAGAACCAGTTGCTGTTTGACGAGGGCATTACGGCCAAAGGACGTTCGCTTCAGGAGCAGATGATGAACCTCGACCTGAAAGCGGCCTACGAGCATTCCATGCAATTGGCTCGCAAACACGCTGACTTCTCGGTAGATATGCTGAAAACGCTGTCGGCATTGGTGATGAAGAATACAGGCTCGCGATATAACACGCCAAACGGATCGTTTGACGCGTCGAAAGGCGACCTCCGTTTGTTAGGTGTAACGGCCGGTACAGGTGGCCAGTCTTACATGAATATCCAGAAAGTGCCAGGGAAGTTGGCTGAGTTCTGCCAGTTGACGAATGAACATCGTCGTCAGTTGATGGATACCGATAATCTGATAGATCAGTATCTGTTGAGTTTCGATGCCCATTGCCAGTTGGTGACCATCCATCCATGGGTGGATGGCAACGGACGCATGTCGCGCCTTGTAATGAACTATCTGCAATACGAGTTCGGATTGGTGCCAGTGAAGATTGTCAAGGAAGACAAGGCGGAATACATTCAGGCACTGGTTGAAGCTCGGAAACAGGACTCATTCGAATCTTTCCGTGAATTCATGATGGGTGAGCACATTAGGAACCTCCGCAAAGAGATTGAAGAATTTAAGCAATCGCAATACGCTGACCCGATAATCATTGCTTCTGACCCGATAAACACATTCTCTGACCCGATAAAACAACAATTGTATCAGGCAGTTCTACGGGATGGCTCGTTGAATTACGCCGGATATGCTGCATTGATAGGTGTTTCTGAAGCCACTATCAAACGTCGACTCAACGAACTGAAAAAGGAAGGAATCATTGTCCGTATTGGCAGCAATAAGACTGGACATTGGGAAATAAAGAATACGAAAAAGGGGCATTGACCGGATCGGAGAGAAAATATGGAGAAAGCCATCGAAAGGGCGAAGAACTTGGAGGAATACAAAAATCCTCCCTCGGTGGTTTATCGGTTGATTGAGGCGATGGGTAGAGGATAGACTGCCCAAATGCTGAAATAGTGTTTAATACTCCTAATAACTACCCATGAGCCAAAAGGCTTGTGGGTCGGTTTTTATACATAAATTTGCTAAAGCAGCTAGGTCATACCGACTGTAGGGCGGGCCTCTATGGCTGCGGTATGTTAGTGTTGTTTTACTCTTTCACCAACCAAGATCACAATTTCTCCCCACAAAAACTTATGCAGTTATCCTTATTTTACTGTCCTACATTATCTTTTATATCTATTTATTTCTGTTCTAAATAATAGAAATTCTATGTATTTATAATGTAAATCAGCAAATTAACATGTTGATATTATTGTTGATAAATATTTGCAATATTAATTTGCGGCAAACGATATATGTTGCTTATCTTTGCACTCCGAGGTTCAAGGTGAATCTCTGCAAAAAATTAATATTTCATTTAACTCATTAAAAAGAAAAAATGTATCTTTTTACTCTCCCCACCGACGACCAATTCGTTCGCGACCTGTACTCCGAGATGGAACAATATCTCGTCGTAGTCGATTGCGAACTCCAAGGTAGGAGTTACCTTCCCCAAAACTCACGTTACCTCTTATTACATCATCTTGCCAAGCTGAGCCTGGGCGGAACCCATCCGCAAGCGAGGGTGGCGGCGCGACCCCGCTGCCGCTCTTACCTGATGGCCTCGTGCCACCAGTCGTCAGGCGACGACCTCCTCGGTCACTGATAGCTGCCTAATCCCTAGTAAACACCCTTGAAGGTGTTACGTCAAGACCTTTACCCCCTCACCTGAGGGGTGTGAGTTCTTGGTCCAACACCCGAAAGGACTTAGATCCCGACTTTTCGTCATGTGTCGAGACCATTTACCCCTCAATTGAGGTGTGTTTCCTCCCGGCGCAAGACCGAAAGGGTCTCAAATTCGGACTTAATGTCATGCTTCAAGACTTTTTACCCCTCGCATGAGGGGGTAAGGGTGTTGGACCAAGACTTTTAAGGACGAAGGGATTGGTGTAAAGCTTCAGCGCAAGGCGTTTTGATGACTCCCTTCCGGCGGCAAGGGCCGCTGCCGTCGGAAAACAACAATACTCATAATCAACTAAATGTTTCACCTAAAAAAGTTTTAAAAAATGAAGAAACTTTTACATTTGAGTTTAGTACTGGACTCTAATCAGTACCATGCGGGTCTCTTGGAGATCTGCCATCAGTTCGAGGACAGCACCTCGGACGAATACCTGAACGGCTTGGTTGCCTCGCTGGCACAGGCCAACAACGCCCTTTTTGACGTCATGCACATCAAAGAGGCGCGTATCACCGTGATGCAGGAGAACCGACAGTTGACGGAAAGGCTCAAGGCCACTTCCAGTTACATCCAATCCTGCTTATATGTGGAGGACTCTGCGACAAAGGCCAGCGCCGCTGCGCTCAGGCAGGTGTTCGACTCCTACAGCAAGCCGTTTGCCTGGATGAAGGCCAGCGAGCGCGTGGGTGCCATGAAGACCTTGCTGCGCGACCTTGCTGCGCCCGCCATGCAGGAGCACGTGGAGCGTCTGTCCGAAATGGCGAGCCGCATCAGTGGTGTGAGAGATGCGGCTGGGGCCTTGGAGGAGGCGTTGTTCCAGGTCGACAAGACCAAGGGCACCGCACCCAAGGGCCAGCCCTTGATGCCCTTGAAGCGTGAGGCGGCGGCTCGGCTCGAGACCCTCGTGGACTATCTCGAAGCCATGGCTGTGAAACAGCCTGCCGACTACGCCGAGCATCTCGCCGTGGTGATGCAAATCATCAACAGGCTGAACACGCGACGCCGCAAAAGCGATCATCTCCAAATCGAGGTGGAGCTTGAGGACGACGTCACCGACGTCACCGATGGTGCCATCAGCGCCTAAGTGCGGTATGAATTGATTTTTGGCGGACAATAATTAAGTGAAAACATTATCCGCCGCCTCCCCATGAGCCTTTGGCTTGTGGGGAGATTTTTTATGTGTTTTTTCTATAATAAAAGATATTTATTCCTATTTTTGCGACTGCTTTTAATCATACAAGTGGTAAGAAGCAAGACTTATTGACAAAAGGCGTTTTCTGGACGCTTTGGTTTTGACGTGTTGGAACTTCGCAACTTCAAACTGTCAGTCAAAAACAAAGCAGCGGGAACGCCCCATGGAATGTTTATATCTCAGCATATAATCATTCGGCGTGGGGTTTTCAGCGTTGCTCGGTTCGACTGACAGGGCAATGCGAAGGCCTCAACACGTGGAACGGGCATCAGAACTGGCTCCACGTCTTTTTTTCTATTTGTTATTGGTCGTTGGAGCCAAGGCCAGGTATTTAGAATGGCTATACAAATGGCAAGCAATTCAAATCAATATGTTTTCTCTGGACATGAGTCTTTTCCATGTAAAGCACTCTGGTTGAAGAAGGGTTATGATTTCATTGTTCAGGGGAAGGACTTTAATAGCCCTGATGCCGTAGTCGATTTGGGTGTTGGAAAGAATATGGTCGCCTCTATTCGCTATTGGCTGCGTGTATTTGGCATTTGTGATGCCAATAAGCCAACAGAGTTGGGCAACTATTTGTTTAGTGAAAACAATGGTAAAGACAAATACATAGAAGACCTGGCAACCCTTTGGCTGTTGCACTTTAATCTTGTATTCTTAGAAGAGGCCTCTCTTTATAATATGTTCTTTTGTGGGCTGCAAAGAGAACGTTCCAAGTTCGAAAGAGAACAGGTAGTAACTTATGCAAAATTGAAACTTGTTGAAGCGGGGAAACAATCTGTGTTTAATGAAAACACCATGAGAAAAGATGTAGCGGTTCTTTTGCAAAACTATTCTCTCCCTCGTAAACCCCAATCCAACGAGGACTTCTCTTCACTGTTGATAGACCTGGATTTGATTCGACAAAGTTCGGAAGGCAAAGGCTATTACTTCAACACAGATGGAAAGCGTAAAGTGACAAAAGAAATCTTCCTTTATGGCCTTTTGAAGTTGAAGGAGAAAGAGGGAGATAATACCATCTCTTTCGATACTATTCAAGAAAGAATAGGGTTGCTGTTTTGCATGCAGGACCTCGAAACGATAGAAATGTTAAAGCAGTTGACGAGTGAATATGGTCAGCATATAGCCTACAGCGATGTGGCAGGTATCAAACAGGTTCAGTTCACCAAGGACCTAGATGTAGAACAGGTTTTAAATGATTATTATGGCACGAACGTTTAGTTTATCCGCTAATATCGAAAATGGTTTTGCAGAGGGAAGTCAATATCTCGTGACCCCCAATGCACAGAATGCTATTCACAACATTGTGAACGATTTCCGTTCTGGTATACACTCCTTTACGATTATTGGTTCATACGGCACAGGAAAGTCAAGTTTTCTGCTGGCATTGGAAGCTGACCTGAAAAAAACTGGTAAACAGAAGTACTTGCTGGATGCCAAGAACCTCTCTGATGCCAAGTCGTTTGAGATTATGAACATTATAGGCGACTATGCTGAGATGTCAACATTGTTGAGCAAAGCCTTGAATTTGGACGGAACCGCCAGCAGCATCCTTGATGGTTTGAAGGACTATTATGCGAAATGCCAGAAGAAAGGCAAGTTCCTACTGATAGTTGTTGATGAGTTCGGTAAAGTGTTGGAACATGCTGCCAAGAATAACCCAGAAAAGGAGTTGTATTTCCTTCAGAAACTATCTGAACTTGTAAACGTTCCTTCTCGTCAGATGATGCTTTTGACGACACTTCATCAGAACTTTGGCGCCTATTCCAAGGGCCTGACTGAGGAGCAAGCAAACGAATGGACTAAGGTAAAAGGACGTTTCAAGGAAATCACCTTTGTAGAGCCAGTGGAACAACTGCTACATTTGGCATCGGCCCAATTGAAAGAAGAGAGAAAGGCAATTGACGCAAAGAATTTGGTGCCATTATATGAGTTGGCAAAGGAAACTAGATATGTATCAAAAGACTTCCCTTTGGAAACTGCCAAACAGCTGTTTCCATTGGATTTATTCTCAACTTACACTATTACTACTGCCATTCAGCGATATGGACAGAATGAGCGTTCTCTCTTCACTTTCCTTGCAGCAAAAGGTACTAACTCAATTTCAAATTTTGAGCCAGCTGACCATCAGACTTACAACCTACAGAAAGTTTACGACTACGTACTCTACAATTTCTACTCCTATCTGAAAGATGCTAATGCTGATTCTATGAATTGGAGCACGATTCAAGTGTCTATTGAGCGAGTAGAAGGACAGGACTGGGACAGTAATGAAGAGATGCTTCAAGCTGTGAATCTGGTAAAAGCCATTGGGCTGTTGAATCTTTTTGGAACTGCTGGATTCAGACTTACCATCGAACATCTGGCAGCATATGCCAAAGATGCTATGGGCATTGAAAATGCAGAGGTGGTTATCCAAAAGCTAATCGCTAAGAAGATTATCAGATACGCTGTTTACAAAGATCGCATTATGCTCTTTGAGGGGACAGATGTGGACCTTGAAGCAGAGATACGTGAAGCTGGGTTAATGGTGTCTCGGCCAGTTACTTTCGTCGATGAGCTTAATGTGTTTTTTAACCGCAGGATTTCTCCAGTCAAAGCCCATTTCTATCAAAAAGGAACTCCGCGTTTCTTTGATTATATGATTCTTGAAGAGCCTTTGGATGTCGTGCCTACTGGCGACACGGATGGTTATATTGAACTTATTTTCTCTATCCACAAGAAAGCGCTGGATGAAATCAAAGAGTTTAGTTCAGTGACAGACCACGCACTTATATTTGCATACTTCACCAATACCGAGGACATTGTTGACCACTTGTACAACATCAAAAAATATAAGTACTTACTAGAGCGCGTGCTTGATAAAAACGACAGAGTGGCCGTGACCGAAATCCAAAAGCTTAAGGAGTATGAAGAAACGCTACTCAATAAAGCTATCAGCGATAACCTGTTCTCCTATAAGAATAGGGTTGTATGGGTGTTTGGAGGTAAAGAACAAAAGGTGGAGTCGCAACTCGACTTCAACCGGTTGTTGTCAAGAGTTTGCAATGAAGTGTACAGCAAAACTCCTGTTATGAACAACGAACTGTTCAACAAGCACAAACTCAGTGGAACAATAAGCGCTGCTCGCAAAAGTTATCTCACGTACTTGACAGAACACTATTCCGAAGATGGAATGGGCTTTCCTAAAGATAAATTCCCTCCAGAGAAGACCATATATTCATCTTTATTGTTGAATACCGGTCTGCACCAGAATGGTGACTTTGCAGATGCTCCAACCGAACAAGGATTTATGCCATTATGGGATGCATGCGAGGAGTTTTTGAATAGTTCGGAGAATAAAGCGAGAAAGATTTCGGATCTTATTAAGTTGTTGACTGCCCAGCCTTATAAGCTAAAACAAGGTTTTTTGGAGTTTTGGATACCGACCTATCTCTTTATAAAGCGTCAGGACTTTGCCCTTTATGATGCTTCGAAGGGAGCGTTCATGCCTAATGTAAATATGGAGTTCTTCGATTTGCTCCAAAAACATCCTGGCGATTTTGAGATTAAGAAGTTCGCTGTAGACGGAGTAAAGCTGGGGTTCTTCAACCAATACCGTCGCTTCGTCAATCTTGGCGATGAGTTTTCTATCACCAATGCTAGTTTCATTGAGACCATTAAACCATTCCTCAATTTCTATTTGCGACTGAATGAATACACCAAGCATACCCGCAAGTTTGACCATGAATCAACGATGAAATTCCGTGATGTACTGGCAACGGCAAAAGACCCGGAGAAGGCTTTCTTTGAGGATTTGCCAGAAGCACTTGGCTTCACTCAGGAAAAATTGCAACAGGAAGAGTTTGTAAATGAGTATGGAAAAATCATTGAGCGAGCCGTTAAGGAACTGCGTTCTTGCTATTCCCATCTGCTTGACCGCATTGAGGCGAGATTGGTGGAAGGATTTGGCTTACAAAGTTTTGATTATTCTGAATACATCTACGAGGTTCGTGATCGTTTGGCAAATGTAAAATCATATTTGCTGACAGGTAAACAGCGTGAGTTCTATCATCATGTGATGACAGAATATGATAATCGCACACTATGGTACCAATCTATCTGCTATACCATCCTTGAACAGAGGCTTGACGCATTGAGAGACGAACAAGAAGATAAATTGGCAGATGATTTGGTCTATCTGTTCCGTGAGTGCGAGAAATATTCTGATATCTCTCAGAAGGAGGGAGATTCGGAGCGGAATGAGGCATATTCTTTTGATTTGGTAACCAACAAGGGGACTAATGTAAGAACCCAAACATACTTGTTGCCTGAGAAAGATAAGCCCAAGTCCGATGCCCTCGAAAAGAAAATCAGCAAGATGCTATCAGGTGACACTAATGTTGACATATGCACATTACTGTCGATACTTAACAAGAAGATGAACGAATGACAAAAGTGAGACATATATTAGGCATCTCAGGTGGTAAGGACAGCGCGGCTCTCGCCATCTATCTGAAACAGATATATCCATCGTTGAAGATTGAGTATTACAATTCTGATACAGGTTGTGAATTAGCCGAAACGGAAACGCTCATAAATCGTCTTGAAGCCTATTTGGGTAAAATAGAACGACTGCGGGCTGCTGAAGGTAGTCCTGAGCCGACACCATTTCACCATTTTCTGAAAGCGATGGGCGGGTTCCTGCCATCGCCACAAGCTCGATGGTGTACAAAGAAAATGAAGCTAGATAAGTTTGAGGAATATGTGGGCGAAGACTATGCTGTTTCTTATGTTGGCATTCGTGGCGATGAAGATAGAGACGGTTATGTCTCATCAAAGCCAAATATCCAAGCCATCTTTCCCTTCCGAAAAAACATCTGGAGTATCGATGTCATCAATAAGTTCCTAAATAATGAGAGCTTGGATCAGATTGTTGATATTTATGAGCGGCTTTGCCCTCAGGGAATCCTTCGCGATGAGATTCTGGAAACAGTGAAGAGGCCAATCACCAAGCAGTTCTTCTACTCGAAGAAGATGAATTCTCTTTTAGATTACGACATCAAGTTGTTCAATCATGCAGTATTCGAGTTCCTGAAAACGACGGACTATCCAGTGGGTAAACTTGACGATTTCCCATTACTTGACAACACGGACGTATTGGTTAAAGACGATATCTTCCGTCTGTTGAGAGAAAGCGGTGTTGGTGTGCCAGCCTACTACGAAGAGATACCATTCGAGGTGGATGGCAAAACGGGCACGTATTGCCGCAGTCGCTCTGGATGCTATTTCTGCTTCTTCCAACAGAAAATCGAGTGGATCTGGCTCTACGAACAGCACCCTGATCTCTACGAAAAAGCGATGGAGTTTGAGAAAGACGGATATACGTGGAACCAGAATGAAAGTTTGGCTGAGCTATGTAAACCTGAACGAGTTCGACAAATCAAACTAGACATAATAAAACGCCAAGAAGAGAACCGTATGCAAAGTAAAGGGACAACGCTTGTGGACATTCTTGGTGATGAAATAATGTGTGCTAATTGTTTTATATGATGATAGATAAAGAACGAATATTTGAGCAAATTCGGTTGGCAGGTTATAATTACGCCAAAAGATATTATGATAATTGGCAGGAATCATTCATGTGTGACTTAGAAGAAGACTCCCCCTATAAGCATTCCTTAGACGACAGTGGACATCCTAAAGAGGACATTTTCTTTGAACAAATGGGAGAGCAAGCATGGCAATGCTGTATTTGTGATTCTTGTAATAACAAGGAGTTTTTCGAGGAATTCCACATAGAAGTTCCCTCCTTTATCGCAGAACAAATAGATGAAGTCGATGAAGGAACATTAGTATTTGATATATTTTTCGAAGGAATAGAAAAATTCGTAAACGAGACCTATCACAATGCTTAAAGATGTATTATTTCCAGATCACCGCCATTTCAAATCGCGGACAGAGTGGGAACCTATCGGTTTCTTCTCTGATTGTCTGTGTAATGCCACGCAGTTCGATTTGATGTTAGGCTTCTTTTCCTCATCTGCCATCAATGTTTTGGCTGACGGTTTCGCATCGTTCCTATACAATGGGGGTCGTATGAGATTGATTGTAAATGATATTCTTACGGAACAGGATAAAAAAGCCATTGCTAGCGGAAAACTCGATACACCTATTCCGTTTTTCGACATCAACGACATTGAAAAACTGAAAAGCACTCTGTCTGAACGAGATGAACACTTCTTTGACTGTCTTGCATGGCTTATCCGCAATAATCGACTTGATATTAGGATTGTTACTCCCAAAGACGGCATTGGCATTTCTCACACTAAAACAGGCAATTTTAGCGATGGCGTAAACAAAGTAGGCTTTGATGGCTCTTGTAATTTTTCACGGTCGGCTTTAATTGACAATATTGAAAGCCTGACGGCTTTTTGCGATTGGGATGGCAACCCTGCATCTGCTACAATTAACAAAATCAATGGAGACTTTGAACTTGTGTTCACTGGAAAAGATGAGAATGTCGTATTTGTCTCGACCGACAAAGTAAAAACTCGTATCACAGAATCATTTAAGAATAAAGAATTGAAAGATTTGTTAGAAGATGAGTATAAATTCATACAACAAGATATTGCCAATGACACCTTGCCTAGATCAGTAGTTAAAGCGTTGGATAAAGCAAAAAACAAAGTAGAGATTGAGATTGAAAGAATAAAGAAACAAAGCGAAACTATAGAACCGATTGATTTTGGCAAACCTTGCTTTCCATATGAATCTGGTCCTCGAGACTATCAGAAACAAGCATATGACAATTGGAGAGTTCCCCAAAAGGGGTTGTTTGCCATGGCGACCGGTACGGGTAAAACTATCACAGCACTAAATTGTTTGTTAGAGATATTCAAGCATCCTCGAAATGGGTATTATAAGGCGTTGATACTTGTTCCAACCATTACTCTGGTTGAACAATGGGAAATTGAATGTAAAAAATTCAATTTTAGTACAATTATCAAGGTTTGTTCAAAATACAATAATTGGAAATCTGCTGTTGCCAATCTTCGATTGTTGGAAATGACAAATTCTGATAATAAACTGTCATACATTATCATTTCAACTTATGCTTCTTTTGTCCGCTCCAATGTTTTTATGGAATTAAACCAATTCCCAAAAAACAAACTGCTTTTAATTGCTGACGAGGCTCATAATATGGGAGGCGGCTTGATGGCCCAACGTTTGTCAGACATAAAATATAAGCGCCGTATCGGGCTTTCAGCTACGCCTGAACGACAATACGATGATGTAGGCAACCGTAGATTAATGGATTTCTTTGGCTGTGCCAATGGGTACACTTTTGAGTATTCTATGGCTGAAGCCATTCAAAACGGTGCTTTGTGTCGTTATTATTACTACCCGCACATTGTACATTTGACGGAAACCGAAATGCTTGAATATGTTGAGCTTACAAAGAAGATTGTCAAAATAATGGGTTTCCACGACGACGAAAGTCAGGAACGACTGAAAATGCTTTTGCTAAAGCGCAAACGTATCATTCATAAAGCAGCAAATAAGTTGTCTGCTTTTCAACAAATTGTTCAACAGCGGATGGAAGAAAAAGGAAGCCTGAAATACACTTTGGTTTATGTGCCAGAAGGCAACAAGCCAGATAGTTTTGATGCAGATATTTTCGACAAATCTGACACAATTGTAACTGATCCCGAAACCGAGCATTTGATTGACGATTTCACTCGAATTGTCCGTGATATTGACTCCCATATTATTGTTCGCCAGTTCACTTCCGAATCAACAGACCGAGATGCTATGCTCAAAGGCTTTGCCGAAGGAAGCATTGATGTGCTTACCTCGATGAAGTGTTTGGATGAAGGCGTGGATGTGCCGCGAAGTGAATTGGCTATTTTCTGCGCTAGTACTGGAAATCCACGCCAATTTATTCAACGCCGTGGACGTGTTTTGCGCACACACAAAGACAAACGCTTTGCCGTCATTCATGATCTCATAGTCGTTCCAGATAATGTCTTTGATGAAGAATGTTATGAATTGGAAAAGAATATGATAAAAGGCGAGTTGAAACGTGTTCGTGACTTTGCTTTGCTGTCGGAAAATCTGAATGATACTGACAATGAATTAGAAGATGTATTAAATCATTATAATCTATCTTTATTTAATTAGTGTAAATATGAGTACATATCAAACAAATGGCGATAAGATTTTACAAGCTGTAATCGAAGATGAGCAGCTGGTTAATTTCTATGACTACAATCCGAACGACTATAGTACAGTGTCAGATGCACTTGATTCTGATGTCGCTGTTATTCAAGCTATAGCTCAAATCATTAATAGAAATGAGCAAAATGCTACCGAAAAAGAGATTTACAATGAAGTTAGCAACTTTTTAAAAGCAAATATATGATTATCAAGGAAATAAAAATAAAAAATTTCCGAAGCTATTATGGGAGTAATCGCCTTTCATTGTCAAAAGGTCTTACTCTGGTAATTGGTGACAATGGTGATGGAAAAACAACCTTGTTTGAAGCTTTGGAATGGTTGTTTGACACAACTGGCGAAGATCGAAAAGAATCACACATTTCCGAAAAGCGAAAAGCTGAAATGGAAATAGGTGAATGCGATGTGGTTTCAGTAAATATTACTTTCGAACATGATGGCGAAAAAGAGATAGAGAAAAGTTTTATTTTTGAAAAAGTCTCTGAAACAAATTTCCGCACAAAGGATTATAAGTTTGTCGGCTTTTTTATCGACGGTCCAGAACGTCAATCTATTACGGGGGACAGGTTATTGAATATGTGTTTTGAACCTGTCATTAGAAAGTATTGTTTGTTCAAAGGAGAAAGTAAACTTGATGTTTTCCAAGATGATGATACTGCATTGAAAACGCTTGTTGACACTTTCTCAGGTATTAGGCAGTATGACAAGTTGGTTGAATTAACAGAAGTCTTTGAACAAAAATCAGCGAATGCTGCAAACCGTGAATTGCAAAATGACAAAAAGGTTTCGAAACAAGCAAAAGAACTAAATGCAGAATTGAATGATGTATTAAACGATATTCAGAACATAAAAAAAGAATTGGATCAGAAGAAAATTTCAATATCTGAGTTCACTTCAAAATTGGAATTGCTGGAAAAGAATCAGGAAACATCGGAGAGATATAAAGATTTCAAAGAGCGTATAAAAGGTCTTAAAGATAAGCGAGCAAAATTGGCTGGACTAGCTATGTGCGAGTATAGCACAAATCTTTTAGATGAATATTGGATTTTGCGTTCTTTCCCATCGATAATTAAAGAGTATTCTGCAAAGGTGTCTGCATTGAGCAAAGAGAAACGAAGACTGGACATCCAAGAGACAGAGCGTAGAGCAAAAGAAGCTGGTGAAAGGGAGGCAATATCAAAAATACAGAAACTTGCCAACGATTTTGTTCCATTACCATGGAATCTTCCAGACAAAGAAACTATGCAAGAAATGATTGACGAAGAGGTGTGTAAAGTGTGTGGTCGCCCTGCTCCCAAAGGATCTGATGCCTATAAATATATGTGCGACAAGTTGAATGATTATTTAGCTCACATAACTGCCGAGGCTAATAAAAAATCTCTTGTGAAAGAAGAAGAAGCTCCTTTGTTTCCTAATTCATTCATTAATGAGTTGCATGCACGCCAGATCAAACTAAGCGGTGAGACAGAGCAAGAAATATCACAAATCACTTATGTCATTTCTGATAGGTTAGAATTTGTATCTAAAAGAAAAGCTGAATTGGCGGCAGTTGACAAACAGCTTAAGGATCTTGAAAATGAGTTAAATGATTTACTTGTGCAATCAGGATTGAGTCCAGATTTTCTTGATAAGAGCATATCCGATTGGACTGGTTTCTTCGAAGCAAAAAGCCGTGCTGTTAGTCGTGTTTCAGAATTGGAAACCACATTGAAGTTCAAGGAGAATTCGAGAGATGAAATAAGAGAAAAATTATCTAAACTTGAGCCAACAAGTTCAATGACACAAGTGTATCAACGTGTCCACACTGCGTTTGAAAGAATAACCAAAGCTTTTGCAAACGCCAAAGAGCAAAACATCAACAACTTCCTGCAATTGCTTGAAAATGAATCAAACAAGTATCTGCAGAAGTTGAACAAAAATGACTTTTACGGAATAATACGAATCAGAAAAACCATCAACAATTCCGCACGCATCGAACTTTACAGCGAAAACGGTACGCGAATTGAAAATCCTAATGGCGCGTTGAAAACGACAATGTATATGTCGGTTTTGTTTGCCATTTCTCAAATCACTACTTTAAAACGAGAGCAAGATTATCCATTGATTTTTGATGCTCCTACGTCTTCATTTGGTGGATTCAAGGAAGACACCTTCTACAATGTAATAGATACCATTGATAAACAATGTGTTATCGCCACTAAGGATTTGCTTGTTGTTGATAAGGCGACTGGAAAAAAAGTATTGGATTATGATACAATCAATAAACTCTCTTGCTCTGTTTACCGAATTGAGAGAGTTGAACCTTTCAAAGAAAAAGATTTGTCTACAATTCAAACAGTTATTAATCAAATAAGATAATTTATTATGGCCGCAGAGAAACTATATGATTTGTGGGCAACGAGAAACCCACAATGGGAAAAAAGATATGAAGACAGTATCGTCAAAAACTTTTGTGACTATGGTAGAGGTGCTACTTCGATGAGAGAGGATAGAGGAAAAGTTTTTGGAGGTGGATATGAAATATTTATTGTAGCCTTTTTTATAGGGCTGTATTTCAAACAAAAAAGACCGCTTATTGATGATACACAAAAACGAAAGACTTTCGGTCAACCTATTCAGTATTGGGGCAATTTAGATTCTGTTAAAGGTAGAAAAGCATACCCAAAACTTCGCGAGTATATTTTTACAGCCCTTATTGCCCGTACGGACATTGATTTTATTGCCTTAGAAAAAGGGGAAATTACTGCACGTAAGGCGGTTGATATGTTAATGCAAACCATGGAGGAATATGCCAACTGGGGCTTTCATTTTATGGAGGATAAACTTACAGACGACCCAAACTATTTCTACCGTGAAACCGCTTTTTTAGAAGTGTTTCTTACTTTTGACGCATCGGTGTCAGATGATTCGGATGACGATGAGCCTGAACCGTTGGATTAGTTTTTCTTGATGCGTAAGAGATGGCGGAACTTTGTCCGCCATGGCGGTAGAGGTGTGACCGTTGTTTTTCTAGGTGGTTGTTGGATACATCGGCCTAGAAAGATAGCCTTTTCTTGTCTTTTTCTTTTTCATGGCATGGATGGATTGATAAAATATGTAATATTGCACATCATTATTTTTTATCCATATCCTACGAAAAACATGCTATGAACCACATACTTCAATACTACGACTACTCACGTTGCTTCGCTTACTATACGGAAAGGATTATGTCTATCCGTCAGGCGAAAATCCAAGGTGAGGTGATTGTGGCCAAGCCAGTCCTGATGCTTGCCTTAATTGACGGTATCGACGAAGGTGTATTTACCGCCAACAGCTTCACGCTAAACGAGTGGCTCGAAGCCCGCTATCTGAACTTTATGCTCGAATACACACACCAATCACAGTTCGCCAAACCCGCCGATATTTCCAACCCCTTCTGGCACCTGTCCACCGATGGTTTCTGGCACCTGCAACTCAAAAAGGAGGCCGATAAAGGAATAACGCCATCGAGGGCTTGGTTAAAAGAGAATGTCAGCAACGCTAGCTTCGACGAAGACCTATGGGTGCTACTTCAAAACAAGCTGTGGCGCACAAAACTCCGCGAATACATCGTTGAGCATAAGCTAACCGATGGACATTGGCTCCGTCGCCTGTCCGAAGGCCTCGCTTCACTTGCAACAATGCTAATGGTTGCATAATTTGTTTAACAAAAACTTTAAAATGACATATGCAACCCCATGCTGCTATGCTAAAGTCATCGCAGTGGTAACATCCATCACTATATGAAGAATTAACCTATGAAACACTATTATAAAGACAGCCCAAACGGAAAAATATGGTATCCAGGAACCATTATGTTAGAAGATGGAAGAAGTGTGTTCAATCCCAACGAAGAATTGTTGGATAGTGAAGGGTGGATACCATTTGAGCCAGGACCACCATCACTATATACGGGAAACGATCCTCTGGCCGAAGACAGAGGCCTTAATCAGTTATTTATAAAGTATCCAGAGTGTAAGGATATAGTCAAAGTAAATACTCCGGGTATTGTATATCATTATACGACATGGGATGTGCTATTTAAAGGGATCTTGTCTTCAGAAAACATCAATAATGGACGAGCTGTACTTCGTGCGTATAGCGTTAAGTATATGAATGATGCCTTAGAGGGCTTGTTAATACCAAGGGGGATAACAAAAGCAGAGGAGCGAAGTATAGAGGGGAAAGAATCAGTAATAGTTACAAAAGACGGATTGCAAGTTCGTTGTCCAGCAACAGAAAATCCGCTATATAAGAGAAGAAAAGAGATGCAAGAGGCTAGCGCTATTCAAGCCTTGCAAAAACTGTTCTCGGTCTCTTTCTCTAAAGAATCTGATTTGTTGCCGATGTGGAACTATTATGGACATGGAGGGCATGGTTTGTCAATCGGATTTGATGCATGTCATATCGTCAATCAAGGATATGACTTGGTGGATTGCATATACAATCAAAAAGCAATTGAAACACTTGCTAATTTTATATTTGATTCTTATCACTGCAATTCAGAACATCTATCTCCAACCATAGACTTAAGCATTATTTCCAAAGATTCTCATTTTGAATATGAGAAAGAATGTAGAATACCACTCCGGGAGCATTATGGGCATTGTTGCATAACAAAACGAAATCAATTTCACCCTATAAAATACGATATTAAGAGTGGATTTATTTCTCCATATGTTGAAGTGTATTTACCTGTTGAAGCAATAAAGGAAATATGGATAGGGCCAACTAATGACATCGACCTCGCTGAAGATTCATTAAGCGGTTGGCTGCATAGTATTGGAATGACTTGGGTTAAGATAAAAAAATCTTCAGCACCTCTAAAGTAGTATTGCGTAGGAGATTGCGGGTCAAGCCCGCAATGACGGCAAAAGGCGTGAGCATAGTCTGCTGAATGCGGGTTCGCCAACCCTCCACTGGGTTGGGCGCGCGGGCCTCGGTCGACATGGCGGGGAAGCGTCCGCTTTGTGTGTTGGGTCCGATGATGTCGGCCTTGAACTTTTGGTCCTTTTCTTTCAAGAGAAAAGGACGGAAAAAAATGGCCGCAGCCACAGATGCCCGCCATCGCACAGGCCAGCGTCGGCATGACATGGCTGCTTGATCCTATAATAGAAAGTGTGACAGTCGTCATAGAGTCTGAGTCATGCACATTTCGTCAGAACGAAGTCTGAAACCAAGAAAAATATTACTTTTGCCGTTTCAATCAACATCACCCTTATGTCAGACCAACCCAACAACAACTTTTCCACTTACAAGCCCTCTGAACTCATCGCCATCTTCAGCGCGGCTTTGGGTCGACAGAACGAGTTTGCCAAGCTTGTCAACCTGCGCGGTATCTACCAACAACGGCAGAACAACCCCAATTGGTCATACGCCTACGCAGGGCTGCACGACGAGTCCTCGCAAGATGAAATCACGCTGCGTATAGCCAAGGATCTCTACGAGACCCTCATCGATGGCAACCTGATTACCGTGACAGGCATCCTCGAACGCAAAATCGACCCACGCGGCAGCGTGCAAATCACCCTCAACGTGACTCGAGTCGAAAAGCTTCAGGAACAGGCCGTAAGCGCCGCCGACCAGAAGAAAGCCGAGCTGCGTCGCCATAAGTCCCAGACAGGCTTCCGCAACGTGGATGGTGTGCTTGAGAAACGTCTGTTAGCCGACGAGCGCCCGCGAGTGGCCTTGCTGCTCGCCAACAACTCCATCACCATGTCGGACTTCGAGGCGGGCATACAAGCTGCCAAGGCTGCCATCGACTTCACTGAGTTCCGCTCCGACTTCTTCAAGGCGGCACCGCTGTGCCAACGCCTTTGTGAGATCGACAGCCAAGGCTTCGATGTCATTGCCGTGGTGCGTGGCGGCGGCATCGGCATCGAACGCCTAGACAATCTTGAAGTGCTGGAGACTTTGAGCCACCTTAATACTCCCGTCGTCTCCGCTGTGGGCCATCCCGAAGAAAGACTCACTTTCAAGGAAATTGCCGACAAGGAAGTGGCTACACCCACTGCATTGGGGCAGTATCTCAGCGAGCTTGTGGAACGCGTGGCCGACATGAAAGCTAAGTCGAAGGCCGTTTTGGTGCAGCAGGTGAGCAAGCAGTATGCCGACCAGATTGCCAGCCTTGAGAAAAGGCTGACGAAACAAGAGAAGGACTTCAAGGAAGAGCGTGCAGGTTACGTGGAAAGGGAGAAACGCAACGTGGAGGAGATGGCCAACATGAAGAACAAGGTCGCATGGATGGCCAACAAGCTCAATGAACGCAAGCGGACCATTGCCTTGCTGGCCGTGGGACTTGTGGCGGCAGTGGGAATCATGATTTGGATTGCTTTGCGGTGATTGTTGGCATGACATGGCAGCTGGAGTCTAGCGTAGGGAATGCCTCTTTCATGAAACCTGCCACAGCAGCTGTCTCACATCACTTGTCCTAGTAGCAAGTCCTTGTCCAGCCCCATCTTGCTGAAGGCAAAAAGTTTCCTCCCCAAGTCCTTGAGCGATGCACCCAGATGATAGACTTGGCTGTCGATGATAAGGAATCGGTGGAACGCTGTTGCATTGATGCTATTGACGCGATAACCAACGGACAAGATGACATCAAGGTTATAGAACTTGGTGGAGTACATTTGTCTTCCATCGTTACCCATAAGTTCCAAAATGGAACATGTGCTACTTTCATCAAGTTCACCACTGGAGTAGATGTTCTTCAGGTGCTTTGTGATGGCAGGACGCTTTGTCCCGAAAAGGTCGGCAATTTGTTGCTGTGTAAGCCAAACGGAATCCTCTAGTACCCGCACTTCAAGTTTGACCATTTCGTTAGGTTGATAAAGTACAATTTCGTTTTCTTTTCCTGTTTCCATAATACAAGTAGTTTTACGCTACAAAGATGCAAACCTTGTCAAGACCTATCCGTTGATTAAACGTTTGTAGTCGACTGTAGTCGTTTGTTGTCGGATAAGTAATTGGGAATTAAATTGATGTTTTTTTATTGGAAATAAATCTTACATAAATCTATCATAAATGGATCGCTTCGTGCCTCGCGATGACGCGAAGCGACGACAGGAGCGAATCCCAAGAGCATAGGAGATCGCGGGACCTTAATCCCCCGCCCTTCGGGCACCCCCTTTGAAAGGGGGAAGGCCCGCGATGACGGCAGGGAGTGGGATCGTGCCATTAAGAAAGGAAGCGATAACAACGGACCTTGTGTGTGGGAACGCCAAAGACCGACCGGGCTGGGCGCGCGGGCCCGGCCGACATGGGGGGTGGTTCGACGGGCTCACCAACCACGGTCGCCTAGTGCGGTTGGCCCATGATGTCGGCCTTGATTCTTTGGTCCTTTCTTATCAAGAAGAAAGGACAAGAAAAACCGCAGCCACAGATGCCCGCCACCGCGCAGGCCAGTGTCGGTATGACATGCCTGCTGGAGCCACGTTAAACAATCTCTAACCGAACCCATCCGAAGCATCCGAAAGGTTTGGGCATGGTTCGGTTCATTTCGGTTAGAGAAAAAAACTTGCGGGTTTAAGGAAAAGTTGTAATTTTGCAGCATCGTTTTGCCATACAGCGTAGGCAATGCAAAACTGTCAACGTCGATGCTTTTGACAGTGACGATAAAACATAAGCCGGAGTTTCTACTTCGGCTTTTGTGTTAGGTCAAATGCGGTTAAAAGCCAATTCTTCGTGTTCCCATTGTCTTTTTGAATGGCCACGACAAAACGGAATCCCCTGCTTTCAAAAACCATTTTCTGACTGTCTGACTTCTTCAAGTTGAAATTCCCATACTGTACAATGATAGGGATGAAATCCTCAATTTGAAATCCCAGTCGGTTGATGTCGGCTTCATGTTTGTCGATGATATGCGACAGCCCAAATCCTCTATGCTTTATTTCGTCTGTCACTTCGCCCCAAACGATATCAATATCTCCAATGTCGTCACGATGCAGAGCAGCAATACATTCTCCTTTTTGTTGTTGCCTAAGAAATTTGATGGCCTCTTTCGGTTTTCCTATGAATTGGGTGTAGATGGGCCCGAAGGCTCCTTGTTGTAATTCTTCCATTTCCTTTGTTTTTACGATTGTGTCGCAAAAAAATGCTATTTGTCTAGACTAAGCCGTTGATTAAACGTTTGTAGTCGACTGTAGTCGTTTGTTGTCGGATAAGTAATTGGAAATTAAATTGATGTTTTTTATTGGAAATAAATCTTCCATAAATCTGGCATAAATGGATCGCTTCGTGCCTCGCGATGACGCGAAGCGACGATAGGAGCGAATCCCAAGAGTGTAGGAGATCGCGGGACCTTAATCCCCCGCCCTTCGGGCACCCCCTTTGAAAGGGGGAAGGCTCGCGATGACGGCAAGGAGCGGGAGCGTGCCATTAAGAAAGGGACCGATAACAACGGACTCTGTGTGTGGGAACGCCAAAGACCGACCGGGTCGGGCGCGCCTGGGCTGTAAACGGCATGGTTAACCGCTAAATTCGGCTAAAATTTTCGGTTATAACCGCCAAATTTGGCAAAATTTGGCGGTTTGAAGTTTTTTTTCTATCTTTGCAGTCTGATTCTTATGAGATATGATTAAACGAATTGCGGAAAAGAATGTGTTGGCTGATTTCAACAAGAAAAAGGTCATCGTTTTGCTTGGCCCTCGCCAAGTAGGAAAGACTACGCTGCTGGACACCATGCAGGATCCCGACAAACGTTGCTTGCGCTTGAATTGCGATGACTTGGACGACACCCTGCTGCTCGAAGACAAGACCACGACAGAGCTGAAGTCGCTATTAAGCGGCTATGATATGGTTTTCATAGATGAAGCACAACGCGTCCATAATGTCGGACTCGTCCTGAAGAAAATTGGCGACTTGAAACTCAATACCCAAGTAGTTGTGACTGGTTCTTCGTCACTGTCTTTGTCCGATGACATCAACGAACCCGCCACGGGACGCCTAATCGAGCATTATCTCTACCCGCTTTCATTGCGCGAACTGGCTATTGATACCTCAGAACGTGAGCAGCAGCGCCTTTTGGAACAACGGCTTGTCTTTGGCCTGTATCCTGATGTAGTTACTTCACCCATCGATGCCAAACGTACACTCATGACGCTGACCAACAATTATCTATATAAAGATATCTTGTCGTATCGTGGTATAAAGAAACCGGAACTGGTTCAAAAGTTGGTCAGGGCGTTGGCCTTGCAATTGGGCAACGAAGTGTCGTATAACGAGTTGTCAAACACGCTTGGTGTGGATAAGGAGACCGTGGAGAATTATATCGGGCTGCTCGAAAAGTGTTTTGTGGTGTTCCGCCTCGATTCTTTTAGTCGAAACCTGAGAAATGAGATAAAGAAAGGAAAGAAAGTGTATTTTTACGACAACGGGGTTCGTAATGCAGTCCTTTCCAATTTTGCCCCTTTGGAAGTGCGTAACGATGTAGGCGCATTGTGGGAGAATCTTATGGTAAGTGAACGAGTGAAGCGCAACGCCTATTGCGGTAGTTACGCACAACTATATTTCTGGCGCAACCACGACCAAAAGGAAATTGACTTAGTCGAGTTAGAGGACGGCATGATGCACGCCTTCGAATTCAAGTGGAGTCCGAAGAAAAAACCAACGATGCCCATGGCGTTTGCCGAGGCCTACCCGGATACTGACTTTTCTGTGGTCACACCAGAATCGATGTGGGAATTTGTTTAATGGAGGTCGGATTGTTCTTATAGGTACTGAGAAGCCATAGGTTTATGCACCAATTATTCCTCCTATACCTCCTCCTCATCAACCTCCTGGGCTTCGTCCTCTACGGCGTGGACAAGGCGAAGTCGAAGCACAAGGGAAGCCGCCGCATCCCTGAGCGGGTGCTGCTGTGGGTGGCGCGCCTGGGCGGGGGACTGGGCTGCTGGTTGGGCATGATGCTCTTCCGGCACAAGACCAAGCACAGCCGTTTCATGATCCTCGTGCCGCTGTGGACGGTCCTCTGGGCCGTTGCCTTGGCGCTGCTGGGGAGGCTCCCAAAGGTATAGGAGATCGCGGGACCTTAATCCCCCGCCCTTCGGGCACCCCCTTTGAAAGGGGGAAGGCCCGCGATGACGGCAAGGAGCGGGAGCGTTGTCCATTAGTGCAGTTTCCTTTCCTAGTGCCGTGTGTGGGAACGCCAAAGACCGACCGGGTTGGGCGGGGAGGAAGGGCCGCCGGGCGGGGAAGCGCCCGCAAGGGATGGCTAAACGGTTGACCCTCACGGAGCGGCGCTTGTCGTTTGCCTTCGCAGAAGGCACTCCGCGACCTGAGGGTCAGGCGTTTAGACAGCCGTGGGGAGGCCCGATGGAGGCGGCCTTGAACTTTTGGTCCTTTTGTTTCAAGACAAAAGGACAAGAAAACCACAGATGCCCGCCATCGCACAGGCCAGCGTCGGCATGACATGCCTGCTGGTGCCACGTTAAACAATCTCTAACCGAACCCATCCGAAGCATCCGAAAGGTTTGGGCATGGTTCGGTTCATTTCGGTTAGAGAAAAAAACTTGCGGGTTTATGGAAAAGTTGTAATTTTGCAGCGTGAAACGCAGATCGGCTTTTGCATGGATTTACTGCGCATTCATCATAAAACGTGTAGATCGGCTTCGGCATGGATTAACTACACGCTTTTTTTATGTGCTCTAAGCTGTACTGGACGTGTTTCCCATCCTTTTTCTTTCCGATCGTCAGCTCGATGGTGAAATTCATGTAAGCCAGTTTCTGGCTATTGAAGGTGTATCTCAGTTTAATTAATTCAACATACCGGTTTTTGGTTTGTATGCCTTTTTTGATGTCTGTGAATCTGTATTTTTCGTCAAATGGTTTGGCATGTTTGATGATTTCGGGTAATTTAAGCACAGCGTATGTGGTTTGCCAGCAACGGGTGGCGTTGTTTGAGGCTTTTTGAAAGCTTTCTTTCCAGATAATGTAAACATTCTCGTTCAGGAAATCATTCTTGATATAGTTCTTTCCACTTAGTTTTGATAGCAATAGCTTGTAAGCCTCTCTGATTACAATTCTCCTTTCGCTTCTGAATTCTTTGTTTGGGTCGGTCGGAATCTTGAATAGTTGTTTTGTCCTTTGGAGATTGGTCTCGATGAACTCGGGTAAGGTTATTTGTTTTGTTTGCTCCATTTTTTTTATTGTTTTGTTATCGCAAAGAAACGCCATTTGTCAAAACCTATCCGTTGATTAAACGTTTGTAGTCGACTGTAGTCGTTTGTTGTCGTTTGCTGTCTGGTAAGTAACTGGGAATGAAATTGATGCAGTTTTTTTGAAACAAATCTTACATAAATCTATCATAAATGGATCGCTTCGTGCCTCGCGATGACGCGAAGCGACGACAGGAGCGAATCCCAAGAACATAGGAGATCGCGGGTCTGGGCCCGCGATGACGGCAAGGAGCGGGAGCGTTGTCCATTAGTGCAGTTTCCTTTCCTAGTGCCGTGTGTGGGAACGTCAAAGACCGACTGGGTCGGGCGCGCGGGCCTATGCTGGCATGACATGGCAGAAAAGAGAAAGCCGCCGCAAGGGTCCCTTGCGGCGGCTTTTGTCGTCTCTTATTGATCGCTTTGTCGGCGAATCCTTATTCCATCATCAGGTCGATGTAATGGTATGACACGGAGTCGTTCTCCGCAGCGGCGGAAATCAACAGACCGTTGTCGGTGTCGTAATAACTAGGTGTAGCCTTCTCTGATTATGTTGTGCTTCGATTGGCGCATGGCCACACGGATGCCGTCGCCGTCGAAGATGGTATAGGTCATTTGCAGACGAATTTATTGTGAGCGTCGCGCTCGAAGCGGTGTTTTTCTCCCTGGCTAACCTCAATAATGACTGTTTTTTTGGAGCAAACGCTCTGTGTTGACTAATATTAATATCTATGATTTCAGCGAAGCTAAATCTATCAGGAAGCCGTCCCCTTATATATATAATAATGTGTGTGTTCCCCGAACCAAGCCTCTCATGTCCCCCGAACCAAGCCTCTCACGGCCGCTTTTTCCTCAAAAAAGTCGAAGAAATACCTTCCTATGGTCATGAAAACTCCCTCGAAAACCGCCCCAAGTGCTCGTTTTTCTCTCAAAAACCACCCTAAAACCTAGAAAAAAGAAAATATGATGAACTTTTTTCTTACTGATAGTCAGTGTGATGGAAAAAAGATGAAAAATATTTGAAAAAAGTGCTTGCCAGTTTAGAAAAAGGTAGTACTTTTGCACCCGCTAAACACGAAGGGGAGACAATGATTATGAAAGAGGTTTAGCGAAAGTTCTTTGAAAGTCTGAGGCCAGCACAAGATACCTGCGCCGTTGCGAAGCGGCGCGAGGGAAGGAACCTTTTAAAAGGAACACCAAGAGGACATCGA
>CADBZW010000037.1 GCA_902799345.1 uncultured Bacteroidia bacterium
CTGGGTCATGGCCCCCGGTTACGAGGACAAGCAAGACGCCTTCATGGCCTTCGCCAAGGAGCGCGGCATGGTCGGCATCAAGGGTCACCGCAGCGTCGGTGGTTTCCGCGCCAGCCTCTACAACGCCTGCCCGATTGAGGCCGTCGAAGCCCTCGTCCAGTGCATGCAAGATTTCGAAAAAGCGAACAAGTAAAAACAGCTATCAGCCATCAGCAGTCAGCTATCAGCTCGGTTAAAGCGTGCTGAAAGCTGATTGCTGAAAGCTGAAAGCAAAAAAAATCCAAACAAATAGAACATCATGAAAGTATTAGTTGCAACTGAAAAGCCTTTTGCCAAGATCGCCGTTGACGGCATCCGCGAAGTCGTTGAGAAGAACGGCTATGAACTGGCTCTTTTGGAAAAATATACCGATGTCAATGACCTCTACAAGGCCGTTGCCGATGCCGATGCCCTCATCGTCCGTTCCGACAAGGTGACGAAGGAAGTCATCGACCACGCCAACAACCTGAAGATCGTCGTCCGTGCCGGCGCCGGTTACGACAACCTCGACCTCGAGGCTTGCACTGCCAAAGGCATCGTGGCCATGAACACCCCTGGTCAGAACAGCAACGCCGTCGCCGAACTCGTCATGGGTATGCTGGTCTACACCGTCCGTAACTTCTACAACGGCAAGAGCGGCAGCGAACTGATGGGCAAGAAGCTCGGCCTGCTGGCCTTCGGTAACGTGGGTCGCAACGTGGCCCGCATCGCCAAGGGCTTCGGCATGGATGTCTATGCTTTCGACGAATTCGTCCCCGCCGACAAGATTGAAGAGGCTGGCGTTCACGCCGTCGCCAACCGCGACGCCCTCTTCGAGACCTGCGACGTGGTCAGCTCGAGACCTGCGACGTGGTCAGCCTGCACATCCCGGCCACTGCCGAGACCAAGCAGAGCATCAACTACGCTGTGGTGAACAAGATGCACAAAGGTGGCATCCTCGTCAACACCGCCCGTAAGGAAGTCATCAACGAGCCCGAACTGCTCAAGCTGATGGCCGAGCGCACCGACATCAAGTACATCACCGACATCATGCCCGATGCCGACGCCGAGTTCAAAGCCTTCGAAGGCCGCTACTTCGCCACGCCCAAGAAGATGGGTGCACAAACCGAAGAAGCCAACATCAACGCTGGCCTGGCCGCTGCCAACCAGATCGCCGATTTCTTCAAGACTGGCAACAAGCGCTTCCAAGTGAACAAATAATTAACCAACTGTGAAAGACACCGCAAGCTTGTCTTGTGGTGTCTTTTCCTTAATTGCCTGATAATGATTCCGGAAAACACAAAACCCACCAATTTTTTCAAGTTTGAGGGACTCCGCATTTACCACAAATCCGTCGATTTCACTAATGCCATCCTCTCCCTCAGCAACACTGTACAAACAAACGCCCAAAAGATCATCATCGACCAATTCCTTAACGAAGCTGGCCATATCTCCGCTAATATCATCGAAGGTGCCGGACGTTCAAAAACGGAGTTTATCGAATACCTGCAGAAAGCCAAGTCGAACATCGGCAAGTGCGTGATGCTCTGCGCTCTGGCCTCCAAACAGTCACTCATTGACGAGACACAAGAAGCCGATATCCGCAACGAACTCATGGAGCTCACCAAGATGGTTGGCGCGCTCATCCTCTCTTTTCAGAAACATGATTCAGTCAATAACCTAGAAGTCTGACTGTCAGAAAACAAACAAAGAACTATCAATTAAAACCTAATACAATGTCAGTTATCAAACCGTTCAAAGGATGGCGTCCTGGTGTGGACATCGTCCAGAAACTCGCCTCCCGTCCCTACGACGTGCTGAACACCGAAGAGGCACGCAAGGAATGCGAGGGCAACCCCTATAGCCTGCTCCACGTGACCAAGGCCGAAATCGACCTGCCCGAAGGCCACAAGGACAGCGACCTCGAGACCTATCTGAAAGTCGTCGAAAACTTCAATAGCTTCAAAGACTTCGGATGGATCAAGCAAGACCAAGAGGAAAAGCTCTACATCTATGCCCAGAGCATGAACCCCACCGACGCCAACGCCCACTGGCAGTATGGCATCGTGGCCTGCGCCTACAGCGAGGACTATGTCAACAAGGTCATCAAAAAGCACGAGCTGACCCGTAAGGACAAGGAAGAGGACCGCATGAAGCACGTCCGCCTCACCAATGCCAACGTCGAGCCTGTGTTCTTCGCCTACCCTGCCGTCGCCGAAATCGACGCCATCGTGAGCAAGATCACCGCCGAGAAGCCCATCTACGACTTCATCGCCAAGGAAGACGGCTTCGGCCATCGCTTCTGGATCATCGACGACAAGGCCACCATCGCCCGCTTGGTTGAACTCTTCGACAAAAAGGTTCCGGCCATGTACATCGCCGACGGTCACCACCGTAGCGCTGCCGCAGCCCTCGTCGGCCAAGAGAAGAAAGAGAAGAACCCTGCCCACACCGGCAAGGAAGAGTACAACTACTTCATGACCGTCATCTTCCCCGACAACCAGCTGAACGTCATCGACTACAACCGCGTCGTGAAAGACCTCAACGGCCTCAGCACCAAGGACTTCTTCAAGGCCCTGCAAGAGAGCTTCGACATTGAGTGCAAGTGCGACTGCACCAAGGACGGCGGCAAGTGCAACTGTGAGTTCCCCTGCCACTGCGAGTGCAGCACCGAGTACAAGCCCAACAAGCTCCACAACTTCTCGATGTACATCGAGGGCGTGTGGTACAGCCTGACTGCCAAACCCGGCACCTACAACGACAGCGACCCCATCGGTGTGTTGGACGTCACCATCCTCAGCAACCTTGTCCTCGACAAGATTCTGGGCATCAAGGACCTCCGCACCGACAAGCGCATCGACTTCGTTGGTGGCATCCGTGGCCTCGGCGAGCTGAAGCGTCGCGTCGACAGCGGTGAGATGAAGGTCGCCTTCGCGCTCTATCCTGTGAGCATGAAGCAGATCATCGACATCGCCGACACGGGCAACATCATGCCTCCCAAGACCACTTGGTTTGAGCCGAAACTGCGCTCGGGCCTGGTGATTCACACCTTGGATTAATGAGGAGTAATTAGTGAGGAGTTAGGAGTATTCCAAGCTCCTAAAACAAACGGGGCGCAAGACTTGAAAGCCTTGCGCCCCGTAGTTTTTATTATAGACACGCTAACATTCACTCACATCTCCCCACTTTCACGCCTATCTTCATAAAGAAATAGTCGCGTTTAAACATTGTGCCGTCGTTTCCGTAGCCCCAATTGCGGTTCCAACCGAGGCCAAGCGAGAGACGTTTGATGTCGATGCCAACACCGAGGCGGGTCTTATTGAACCAGCCATTGTATTCATACATCCAGTCCACATCGCCATTGTAGCTTTCGCAGACGATAAACTCCGGCGACCAGCCAAAGGCATATTCAACGTATGGATGGATGTCTTTATTGATGGGGAAGTATCCTCTAAAGTCAAGCATTAATGGATAGCCTTGGGTAAGCATGTTGATACGCTGTGTACTATGGTTTCGTACCACTTTGCTGAACAACATTTCCAAGTCGGTATAGCCGATTTGGACACCAACAAATCCATAGTCGAAGATACGTACGCCTAAAGTTGGGTTGAATATATGCATTCCAAGAAGCGTGGCACGAGTATCATACACGGCGCCACTAGTGGTATAAACCATTCTTTTGTAACCGCCAATGTCGAAGCCAAAATCGAAATACACGTTGAAACGAGCGCCTTTTATATAAGGTCTCTCGGACCAAGAGCCTCCGCTAGAACCCCTTGTGGTTTCATAGGTTTGTGTCGTATTGGCGGATGCCCTCACCACAGGTTTAACTTCTTGTGCCATGCAGGCAACGATCATGGCAAAAGAAATTGCTAATGTGATAATAATCTTTTTCATCGTATCAGGATTTAATGTGAATTACTGTCGAATTATTCAGGAAGGACTTCTCCAATAACCTCGTTAGAGCCTTCTTCCACGCAGATTAGCTCTTCTGTCCCCTTTGCGGGATAAAGCCACCTGATACCCGCCACGAAACTGATGGTGCCTGTCTGGCCATTCCAATTGATTGTTGTCTGTCCAGCCTGAGAGGCATTAACTTGCCATACACAGTTGATCATAATGTCATGGGAATCTATACCATCATCATAGTCAAGGAACCGGATGATGTATTTGGTACCAATCTCCATTTGAGGAGGGTTTTGGAGGGTCCAAGATATCGGGAAAGAACTCACATCCGTATAGTAACTGCTTGTGTAGTAAGTAACCGCCTTGTCTTCATCCATTATTCTAAAGAAAATGTCAGGTTCTCCGCCACCGAAAATGCCTGTGTCCCATGAAGCATTATTGCCGTCGAGCATGGGGATTTTGGTAAGTTTCAACGATGTAATCTCATAACCAGTTGGTGCTGCCGTGACGGTGATTGTTTTATAGGTGTAGTCGCTACCGTATTGGTTAGTTGCAGTCAGTTCCAATCGATAGGTGCCAGCACTATATACATAAAAAGTCGGATTGGTTTGATAGCTGGTTGAGCCATTACAAAACCACTCATAACTTGTGGCATATGAAGATGTGTTGTTGCATTTTATAGCAAGACCACCTGTTATTTGCTGGGTTGAGTAAGTGAAACTAGCAATAGGTTTGCGATTGCTATCAATGACATTGCCATTGTCATCAATATAAACAGGGTCTTTCCTGCAAGAGTCAAATGCAAGAATTGTTGTTGCCATAAGGCAAATAAGGAATAGTTTTTTCATGATGAAAAATGTTTAGGTTTATTGTTTGAGGTTAGTTGTGTGTTTTTATGTTACAGTTTAAAGAGTCTTATCGCTCTAACGCCCTGCTCTTCGGTTTTACCTTCCGAAGTTTTTCTTTTCTTTTTGATGGTGCAAATGTTGAAGGCATTTTCCGCGTCTTCCTCGCAGCTACTCCAGTAGTATTTATAATCGATAGGCTGTCCACCATGAGACTTAATCATGGTTGAAAGCGGGCCGCTGTCGCCGCCGTTGTCATTGACCACAACAAGCATGTGGTAAAGCTCGGAGGCGCTAGGCAGGTACCATCCTTCGCCATGCATAGAACACCATGCGGCAGCGGGTGCATATTGCGGGCCAAGTTGTTCAAGGATGTGGCGTGTCTGCTCTAGTCCTGCACCTGGGATACAAAATTCACCATAGCTGCCCTTGTCGAGGAGCTTGTAGATGTTGTGGCAGTCTTCCTCGTCGTCAGCGGCCTCCCATTGGGTTTCAATCTCGTCCATCGAGACGGCGAGACCGTCGCCCGTTTGCTGGTTGAGGTAGAACACGACGCCGAAGGTCTTGTCGGGAAATTCGATTAAGTCACCGATCTTGTAGGTCTGCGCATTGGCGTAGGCCGCAATGAGGATTGAAAGGAGAAGTAATGCTTTTTTCATTTTGCGTGTATTTATTTGGTTAATTATTAAGTCCTTGGTTGCCTGACATCCAAACAAAAGCGCGGAACTTTTATCTGCCGGTTTTCTGAGGAACTCCACTTCCCAAACAATCCGACACGATGACAAAAGCCGCGCATACACGCAACATCTATCACTGCCATCGGGATTGTTTGTCTTGAAAATGTGGAGTATTCAGAAAACCCGTCCAGCGTTGATGTTAGATTATATCCTATCCAATTCTTCTGCCCACTCAAGGGCTTGTTTCATAAGCGAATCGATTAAAAGACTACATTATGGGTTGCAAATATAGGTCTTTTTCAGATACATTGCCACGAAACGGCGAAAAATTGACGCGTGATGCGCGGCTTAGCCAAGAGAACCTTATTTATTTCCAGGCGGATTATTGTCACGACCTCCGCCACTCTTGTTACCAGTCTTGCTGGGCCAGCCTGCTTTGCCTTTGTTTGACATTTTCAATTCCTTTCTTTTTAGTTTAGTTTTTAATAAGTAGGAGCGGATCCATGTACGCTCCTACGGATTTAATCCTCTCTTGAATGCCAATATTCATCGTTATTGGGATTCATCTGGTTAGCATGATTGTCATAATCATCATCAGTGTGATATGCGTCACTGTTCCAACTCATTGTGTTACACCTCCTTTCTTTCGGTCTTGTAGTTTAGATAATTCTTTTTGCTTCATTTTTACTTTTTCTTTCAGAGAACAATCGATGTTGCCCATCATTGAGAGTCTTCTTTGCCCTTGCTTGATTTGGTTTTTCAAATCAACGGCGTACTGCCTGTTGTTTGGGTTCTTCACATTTGACCTTTGGTCGTTGGGTTTTTGTGTGTGCATGATTTCATTATTTTAAATTATATTATCGCCAATCATTTGTGATTGACGAAGCAAAAGTACTACAACCTTTTCACCTGTGAAGAAACAAAATCCAGACATTTTTTTTGTGATGATTCTCCAACAGTTACGATATGATGGCAAAAATAACAATACCCGAGAGCACAATATCGATTCAGAGAAGATGAGATATGCACACCGCAAAACGGCTCGGAATTATACAGAAGATACTTTAATTCCAATATGTATCAATACGTTATGGATTAATAAATAGCTCCACATTTTTTGAATAGCTCAACAATATAATCACGATAAGTAATTGTATAGTTTTGGTTTACTTTGAATTTTTGCAGAAAAGCCTTCAATAATGGCAAATGAAATATATTGTTTGTTTCATTTATACCTATTTTTGCTTGTTCTGGAAAATCTTCCAAATACATTGCAAGAACATCCCAACTTTCCCAACAAATGCATCTTTGAAGAAATGTATCTGGATAATATTTATTTGGATCAGCATTATGTTTGATTAGGTCACGACAAATTTCTACATTATTGCTTTCTGCGGCGAACAGCAAACTGGTAACAAGATTCCCATCATTTGTTTTCATATAGTAGTTGTCTTGGTCTTTTGTTTGCTCAATAAGATAGAGACAAATATTTTGTATATCAATTAATTCGGAACCCCACAACTCTTCCACTCCGTATGACTGTTGCATAATAATCTTGTATATCTCCTCGGCCAATTTCGGATTTGATTCAATAACCTTAATATATTGGGTTTTATCTTCCTTTGTCAGTCCAGGAACAACTAAATTATGATAGTTTATATTTCCATCCTGAATTTTAAAATTTGAGTCTTTTATATAACGATATAAACCTACATACCTGTTAATTGCATAGTATAATGGAGAATCTTCATCTGGAGAAATCCGTAGATGTTCAATGTCGTATAATTTTTCAACAACGGCTTTTACAATGTCCAAATCGCACGATTCAATGGCTTCTTGCAAAGCACTCCTCTTTTTCTGTAATGAATTTTTCGTTAAAGAATCGCTATCTGATTTCTCTATGATTTTCATTACTATCTGCTTCAATTCCGTAAGGTCTAAATCCAATTTATGCAATTTCAAACTTTTATATTGCTGAATCGCATCGCAAGCGATTGTGCACCCCTTGTCTGAACACAAACTAAAATCTAAAATGCCAAACTTATCCAGCCAATCTTTTACCAAATCAATGAATTTTTTTGCCAAGTCATAGTAACCATAAGAATAGCAGCCGTTGAAATAAAACAACACCACTGTTATCGGTGGATTTTTTGTGGGATGTGAGCCAAACAATCTAATACGCGTATTTATCTTTTTTTCGGTTAATTTACTTATTTTTTCGTATTCATCATTATATTCTCTTTCGTCTGGATCTACCATACATAACAATTGCCGCTCATCCAATAGTTTTTTATAAAATTCTGAATTTTCAGGAAACAATTCTGTCCCAAAGTAAGTTAAAATATGCTCAACTCTAAAATACGTTATCAAATGCGTTTCCTCTGCTTTTCTATCAAAAACACCTACAGCATAACCATAGTTCCAATACTTTTTTGCATCACTGGACAATGGGCTTTTTGATTTATTATCATCATCTGCAGAATCTCTAACCTTGTCTGCATTGAAATCAAGATAGCAAGACAAAGCAAATGCCTGTTTTATAAATTTTTCAAACTGACGCCCTGCAAAACGACGTGCAGCAAATGCCTTTTCAAAATATACCTTCGCACTCTTTAAATCTCCTTTTGCAACAGCATAATACGCCCTAAACCATTTACAATAAAATTCTGAAGCCTCTGTACATTTTTCAATAAACCTCAAAATTTTATCCGCACGCCTTTCATTCTTTTTATAACCATAGTCATAAAAATAAAAATGCATTCCTTCATAGACCCAATCAATCGCAGCAAATTGACAACCATCGATTATAGATTGTGTTTCAACTTTATCATGCAAAGAGTTATAAATATTAAACATTACATACGCATCAATTAGTAATGCTGAGATTTGTTTGTCTTCTGTAATTTTTTTCAGCATTTGCTCCAAGACATTCCATGTAGGATTTTTCGCATGCCCTCTAATTGCATTAATTGTATTTTTTATTGTTCCATCATTCTCAAAACTCACATAAAAATTTTCCAACGATTTATAGCGTTCCCTTATTTTTTCAAACGCCAAATCATACTTTTGTTGGGCTTGTTCAAAATAGTCTTGAATGCGAAACGAATCGAAATTAGAGCAATAATCTAAAATTGGCAATTCATTTTGAATGAATCTATTGTATAAACCATATACGAAATCCTTCATAAAATCACAAAGTTTATCTGATAAGGAATACTCGTCATGCAAAAATGGCAAAATCTTTTCAAACACAAGCTTGGCAATAGATCTATCATCAGTAAGACAAAGATCCGACAAATTGCTCTTTTCATCTTCTTTAAGCAACCTGTCAAGATGTTTTTTGTATGCATCAATTGATTCTTTCTGGTTTTCTTTCTCCCAAAACGAAAGATACATATCCTTACCTATAAACGAAATCAACATTTCATTTATCTCACCGAGCGTTACATTTCCAAATCTTCTCGACATAAAGCCTATTCTTTGTTTCATATCGCTAAAGTAAGATTTTTCCGTTTTCAATCTGATACTTATTATTTATTTGTGCATAGAAAGCATGGATTAGCCTAGGTGCTCGCTCTTGGTGTAGATAATGCAATCTACCTTATTGGTGGCCACAACCAAAAAACTTTCAACGGCTGGTGGCGCGATAAGAAGGGCGACATCGAACTTTTCCGCAAAAGCGATGAATTCATCACATACAAGCTGGAGAACTACATCGTGTGGAAAAAAGTAAGAGTTACAATTAAGCTTTATTTAATCAGAAAAACTCCACCACCTCCTCCAACGGCCTATGTTCAGGCTGGCGTGGCTCGCTCGACCTGTAGCCTAACGAAATGACCGCCATGATGGCTTCGTTTTCAGGGATGTTGAACAGCGTGCGAAGTGCATCAGAGTCACGCATGCCCATGATGAGCGTGTCGAAGCCTTTGGCGCGGGCCTTTAGGATGAAATAGGCGTTGCTGAGGCCGTTGTCGTAGGCACCCCAGCCGTCGCCCACCTCGTTGGTCTGCTCGCCACGGAAGAAGCCCGACTTGCCCTTCTCGTAGGTGGAGACAATCAACACGGGAGCACCGGCGATGTTCTGCTTATTGCGCTCGCCCACAAGATTCGACACTGCCTCGACCTTTTCAGGAGACATGGCAACATAATACTTAGAAGGTTGCTGGTTTGCCCATGAAGGAGCTTCCTGAGTAGCTAAAAGCAGCTCGCGCACCTCGGCCTCACTGATGGTCTTCGTGGCATCGTAGCTGCGGACACTTCTGCGAGTGGCCAACACCTCATCGAAGGAGACCATATCGGAAGTGGCAGTTTCAGTACTGTTTTCTTTGTTGTTGTTCGTGCAGCCAGCGAGCATCAATAAGGCCATAGCAGTCGCAAATAGTAGATTTGATTTCGTGTTTTTCATGGTTTGATAAGATTAGTTTTCGGGACAAAGGTAGAAAAAAACGACACCCACAGCAATAAAAAACGTACCTTTGCACAAACAAAACGATGGATAAGCTGCCTGTCAATATCACCCCCAACCTCATCAAGCACTACGCCGACTACCTGCGGCTGGAGCTTTCGCTGTCCGACAACAGCGTGGAGGCCTATTGCCATGACGTCCACTTGTTTCTGCAATACCTCGAAGCAGAGAAGAAGTCAACAGACATCAACGCCATCAAACAAGGCGACATCGAGACTTTCTTCGCCTACCTCTACGACATGAACATCGGGGCGACCTCACAAGCCCGCATCCTGTCAGGACTGAAGTCGTTTTGGCGCTACCTCATCCAAGAGGAAATCGCCGAGACCGACCCCACCGTGCTCATCTCCTCACCCACCCTGGGACGACACCTCCCCGAGGTGCTCACCTACGAGGAAATCCAAAAGATGATCGACAGCATCGACCTCAGCCAACCTACCGGCCACCGCAACAAGGCGATGATCGAGGTGATGTACGGCTGCGGCCTGCGCGTCTCGGAACTCATCGGGCTGCAAATCAGCGACATCTACCGCAACGACGGCTTCCTCCGCATCATCGGCAAGGGCAGCAAGGAAAGGCTCGTGCCCATCGGCGACAGCAGCCTGAAAATCCTCTTCCAATACATCGAAGGCGCCCGACTGCACATCACACCCAAGCCCAAATTCACCGACACCGTCTTCCTCAACAGCCGCGGCACAGGCCTCACACGCCAGATGGTCTTCCTCATTGTCAAGGACTTGGCAGAGAAAAATGGCATCACCAAGGCCATCAGCCCGCACACCTTCAGGCATAGTTTCGCCACCCATCTCCTCGAAGGCGGCGCCAACCTGCTAGCCGTACAGCAGATGCTCGGCCACGCCAGCGTGAGCACCACGGAAATCTACACGCATATCTCCGACGAGTTGCTCCGTGACACACTAACCAACTATCATCCGCGTTTTAAGAAACAATGATAAGACGGCCTTTCGACAAGCTCAAGGGCCTGCTAAAACGCAAAAAGCCAAGGTCCCTGAGCCTGTCGAAGGGCCGACATTCAAAAAAACACTATCTTTGCAAAAAATATCCACCATGGACACCACGAAATTCGACTTCCTGAAAGGCCTACGCCCCGACCGTTTCTTCCTCTTGGCCGGCCCTTGCGTCATCGAGGACGAGACCTCTCCCCTCTTCATCGCCGAGACCTTGAAAAGCATCTGCCAAAAACTTGACATCCCCTTGGTTTTCAAAGGCTCCTACCGCAAGGCCAACCGCTCCAAGCTGGACTCTTTCACAGGCATCGGCGACGAGAAAGCCTTGAAGGTGCTGCAAAGAATCGGCAAGGAATTCGAGCTCCCCGTGGTGACCGACATCCACGCTGCCGACGAAGCCGCCATGGCTGCCGATTTTGTTGACGTTTTGCAAATCCCAGCTTTCCTCTGCCGTCAGACCGACCTGTTTGTGGCCGCTGCCAAGACAGGCAAGGCTGTCAACATCAAGAAAGGACAGTTCCTCTCGGGCGAGGCCATGGGCTTTGCCGTGGAGAAGGTGCGTCAGTCGGGCAACGACAAGGTGATGCTCACCGAGCGCGGCTCGATGTTCGGCTATCAGGATTTGGTGGTGGATTATAGGAACATCGCCACGATGCAAAAGTTTGATGTGCCTGTCATTTTGGACGTCACCCACTCTTTGCAGCAGCCCAACCAAAGCAGTGGCGTCACGGGTGGACAGCCCGAGATGATTGGCCTCATCGCCAAGGCAGGCATCGCGGCAGGTGCCGACGGCCTCTTCATGGAGGTGCATCCTGAGCCTAAAAAAGCCAAGTCCGACGGGGCGAATATGCTCCGCTTAGACTTGGCTGAAAGTCTCTTGAGACAACTGGTGAAGGTCAAGGAGGCTGTTACTGCATCCTCATGTTGACAATCTGACCCGTTTCGGTGTCGAAAGTCAGCTTTGAGTTGGTCACCGGTGCCGTCAGCAAGGCACCCAACTGGTTGACAATCACCCTGTCTTCCAACAACGTCTCGCTTTCAAAGCTCACCTTCACATTCGCCATCTCGGGGATGCGGTAGAAGACCTTGTTTTCATACGTCATCGACTCCACGGCAGATTGGCTTGGGGCGTTGATGGCAGCGGTGGTATTCATCGGCAAGGTCTGCACCGTAATAATGCTCCCGATGCCGCCTGTTCCCACGGTGAGGCCTTCGCTCTCGGAAAACTTGGCGACCGATTGCGTCGGGACTTCCTTGTTCGGAACCACATACACGGTCTTCACCACTTTCTTCGCCACGCGCTTGCCCAAGAGCAGGCTGGTGTATTCCTTTTCCATGGCGTCCAACTTCTTAAACATGGCGTTGAAAGTCTCAGGGTTGGAGGCCGTTTCGACGTCGCCCGAAATCAAATAGAACTTGGCTTTGCGGATTTCTGCAATCTTGTCGGCGACTTCCTTGGCCAGCATCGCGTTGGTCTTTCCGGCGGTCATCAGCCCGACGAAGCCCCCCTCGCATCCGCTTTCCTCACGGCAGCATTGGGGCTTTTCCTGCACAGGACGAGTGGGTTCCACGGTTTCCGCGTCATTGCCGACGCCTACGCTGCGGATGATGCCGTTGGGCAACACGTCGAACTGCATCTTGCTGCCGCCTCTTGCTCCCGTCATGGTGACGAAAAACAAGGCATTGGGGTCGGGACTGGCGATGGTCGACATCTTCACGTCGAGCAGTTGATACTCCGTGGTGGCATAATCCACGATGTCCTCCATCTCGAAATAGTTGGAGGCATAGTCGCTGAGCGGGCCCTTCTCAAGTTGGACTTCCTCGATGATGAAATCCAGCTTCAGCATGGTCTGGGGCAAGGAATAATACAAGCCATTCTGCTGACCAGGATTGACGTTCTTGGCAAAGGTAGTAGTGAACTGTGCCTGTAGTTGACCTCCAAAGGCCAAAACCAAAAGCACCAGTGCGAATTTGAAAATTCTATTCATAGTTATTAGGTTTAGATTCAAACTTCAAAAATACATATTTTTCGACAATCTCACGATTCCACGGCCGTTTTTTCCATTCGGCTGAACAGCAGAAGAGCAAGAAATGTCAATAATCCATTGATAATCAAGATTTCAAATCCAATCTTATAGCCACCAAACAGCTGAGGCGAATACACCTTCAGGAAATAACTGACGACAGGCGAAGCCACAGCGATATAGGGCACGGCCTTGTCGATGACTTTTCTGTTCTTGACGAAAAGGCCAAAGGTGTACAGACCCAACAGAGGTCCATAGGTGTAGCCTGCGATGTCGAACACCTTGTCGATAAGCGACTCGTTGTGGAAGGGCCTGAAGGCGATGATAACCAGCAAGTAAAGCAAGGCGAAGGCTACATGGATCCACTTACGCGTCTTGGTGATTTGCTGCTCGGTCATCTGCTTCTTGTCGAAGTGCATGAAGTCGAAACAGAAGGTGGTCGTCAAGGCAGTCAAGGTGCCGTCGGCGCTGGAATAGCCTGCTGCCACAAGGCCGATGACGAAGACCACCGCAGTGAACTTGCTCAACGAGAAGGCCACCGAGGGGAAGATCTTGTCGTTGACCACCATACCCGCATCGTTGACAGGCAGCTGGAAACCGGTCACCTGTGCATAATAGATCAAAGCCGCACCCAAGCAGAGGAACAAGGCGTTGACCACCACGAAGAGCAGACTTGAAGTCATCACGTTCTTCTGTGCATCACGCAGGTTCTTGCAAGTCAGGTTTTTCTGCATCATATCCTGATCCAGGCCGGTCATTGTGATGGTGATAAACATGCCGCTCAACAACTGCTTGACCCAGAACTTGTTGTGCGTCCAGTCGGTCTCAAACACCTTGGTATAGCCTTTCTCGGAAGCCGACTTCAGCAGGTCGCCCAAAGAGATGTGGAGGTTACGCAAGATGAAGAACGCTGTCAAAAAGGCAGCCAACAAGAGGAAAGTCGTCTGCAAGGTGTCGGTCCACACAACGGTCTTGATGCCGCCTTTGAAGGTATAGAGCAGGATGATGGCGATGAAGATGACCGCCGGCACCCAAAACGGGATGCCCCAGTCCTTGAAGACAAACTCATACAGCACAAAGACAACGAGATACATCCTCAATGCCGAGCCTAATAGTCGTGACAAGATGAAAAACGCCGCCCCCGTCTTCTCCGACCTAGGACCGAAGCGCATGTTCAGATAGGTGTAGATGGAAGTGAGGTTAAGGCGATAATATAGCGGCAACAACACCAACGCAATCGCCGCATAACCAAGCACATAACCAAACACCAACGGCATATAAGTGAATTGCCCAGTGTAGACACCGCCCGGCACCGACATGAACGTCACGCCCGACAAAGAAGCGCCAATCATGCCGTAGGCCACCACAAACCACGGTGAGTTCTTGTTGCCACGGAAAAACGCATTGTTGTCGGACTTGCGCGCCGTGAAATGCGAAATCACGAACAACAGAACGGTGTACAAAACAAAAACGGCTAATATGATGGTAGCATTCATGGGGTCTTAGTTTGGTTGTGCAAAAATAGGAATAAATGTCGGACATGAAAGAAATTCCCGTACTTTTGCAGCCCAATAAAAACGAAACCCAATGAAAGGCCTCTACACCATCCTTTTACTCATCGTTTCCAACGTCTTCATGACCTTTGCCTGGTATGGACAGCTGAAGCTGCTCGAGATTGTCCCCTCGTCGAAAGACTGGCCGCTTTTCCTGGTCATCCTGATGTCGTGGGGCGTCGCCTTGTTCGAGTATTCCTTCATGATACCCGCCAACCGCATTGGTGCGATGCAAAACGGAGGCCCTTTCAACCTTATCCAGCTGAAAGTCATACAAGAAGCCGTCTCCTTGACCGTGTTCACCGTCATCGTGATCACCGTTTTCAAGACCGAGACCTTCCGCTGGAACCACATCGTCGCGTTCATCCTCATCATCCTCGCCGTGTTTTTCGCTTTCAAAAAGTGATTTTTTGTTGCGAAAAAAGGAAAAATGCATGATATTTGCGGCATGAAAAAGCGCTATTGCAAGAACAAAAAAGAAAGGACATAATATGAAATTCTATGACATTGATTCAGTTTTCACCTTTGGTAAATACGAGGGCATGACCATCGCCGAGGTGTATCAGAAAGACCCCAAATATTTGAAATACTGCGAAGAGAACATCGATGAGTTCTACGTCTCCCCTTCCGTGATGCGTGAGCTGAAGTCGATGAGCCGCTCCATCAACGACTCGGCCTTATTGGACGTCAACTTCGACAAGATGAGCGACGACGAGATCGACAGCTTCATCAACAGCCACGACGAGGAGGACTCGTTCGACGAATCACGTTTGGAGCGCGACTTCGACTGGGAGCACAACGACTTCGAAGACGACTCGCCGTTCGATGAGTTTGAGGACGAGTTCGACGAGGACGAGTTCAACGACGAGTTCGGCGACAGCTTCGATGAGGGCTTTGATGGAAATATAGACGATTTGTATTGAAAAGAATAGGCTTTCTTTTTTAGAAACAAATCGGCCACAAATCTGAAACAAATTAAAAATCCAGCACTTTATGTCATTGACTCCGTCGAATGCGGAGCATTTCCCTTGGGAATCTATAAAGTGCTGGATTTTTTACTATAGATTAGTGGCAGATTTGTTTCCCTCTAACCCCCTTCAATCCACATTGATCTTCTCCGATATGGAATACACCCGTTTATCCCGTTGCGTGGAGGTGATCATCTCGGCGAGGAAACCCGTTGAGAAGAGCTGCACACCGATGATGATGGCCAGCAGCGCGAAATAAAACAGCGGACGGTTGGTCATGCCGTAGGCGTGGGCAAACAGGCGAATGCAGGCCAGATAGATGGCGATAACGAAACCAATCAGGAAGGTGATGGAGCCCAGCAATCCAAAGAAGTGCATCGGACGGTTGCTGAACTTCGAGATGAAGTTGATGGTCAGCAGGTCGAGGTAGCCACGCACGAAGCGACTCATACCGAACTTGCTGGTGCCGAACTTGCGCTTCTGATGGTGCACCACCTTCTCCCCAATGTGGCCGAAGCCGTTCATCTTGGCGATGACAGGGATGTAACGGTGCATCTCGCCATACACCTGGATATTCTTCACCACTTCTTTACGATAGGCTTTCAGACCGCAGTTGAAGTCATGCAGCTTGATGCCCGACATCCTGCGCGTGGTCCAGTTGAAGAACTTCGACGGGATGTTTTTGGCGATCTTGGAGTCGTAACGCACCTTCTTCCAGCCCGAAACGAGGTCGTAGCCCTCTTCCTTGATCATCTTGTAAAGCTCAGGGATTTCGTCGGGGCTGTCCTGCAGGTCGGCGTCCATGGTGATGACCACGTCGCCTTCCACGACTTTGAAGCCCTCGTTCAGCGCCGGCGACTTGCCATAGTTGCGTCTGAAACGCAAGGCCTTCACGTTGGGATTGACCTGCGAGAGCTGTTGGATGACGGACCAGGAATTGTCGGTTGAGCCATCGTCGACGAAGACGATTTCGTAGGAGAATTGATGCTCGTCCATGACACGACGAATCCATGCCTCCAACTCTGGCAGCGACTCAGCTTCATTCAGCAGGGGTACAACAACTGATATATCCATATCTTTAGTTTTTTATCACAAAACCAACAAAACTTCCAAAACCCAAGAGAGAAGTGGGAAAGCAGCCAACCGGCCTGCTTTCCGGCGCCAACCCAGTTGGGTGCCGCCATCCCACAAAAACAAGTTTTGAAGGTTTTGAAAGTTTTGTGACCTAATCATTTGATTTCAGTTTTTCCGCCCATATAGGGTTGCAAGGCTTTCGGGATGGCCACGCTGCCGTCAGCGCGGAGGTTGTTCTCCAGGAAGGCGATCAACATGCGCGGCGGGGCGACCACGGTATTGTTCAAAGTATGCACGAAATAGGTGCCGTTCTTGCCCTTGGTTCTGATCTTCAGACGGCGGGCCTGGGCGTCACCGAGATAAGAGCAGCTACCCACCTCGAAGTATTTCTTCTGACGCGGCGACCATGCCTCCACGTCGAGTGACTTCACCTTGAGGTCGGCCAAGTCGCCCGAGCAGCATTCCAGGGTGCGGACGGGGATGTCCATGGAGCGGAACAGGTCGACGGTGTTCTTCCACATCTGTTCGTACCAGTAGTCGGCGTCTTCTTGCTTGCAGAGCACCACCATCTCCTGTTTCTCGAACTGGTGGATGCGGTACACGCCACGTTCCTCGATGCCGTGGGCGCCTTTCTCCTTGCGGAAGCAGGGCGAATAGCTCGTCAGGGTCAGCGGCAGGCTCTCTTCGGGGACGATTTGGTCGATGAACTTGCCGATCATCGAGTGCTCGCTGGTGCCGATGAGATAGAGGTCTTCGCCCTCGATCTTGTACATCATGGCATCCATCTCGGCGAAACTCATCACGCCGGAGACAATCTCACTGCGCACCATGAAAGGCGGGATGCAGTAGGTGAAGCCACGGTCGATCATGAAGTCGCGGGCATAGGTGATGACGGCGGAGTGCAGGCGTGCGATGTCGCCCATGAGGTAATAGAAGCCGTTGCCTGCCACGCGGTGGGCCGAATCCAGGTCCAAGCCGTTGAACTTGGCCATGATGTCGGCATGGTAAGGCACCTCGAAGTCGGGCACCACGGGTTCGCCGAAGCGTTCCTTCTCCACGTTGAAGGTGTCGTCCTTCCCTACCGGCACCTCAGGTGCGATGATATTCGGGATGGCGTACATCACCTTGGTGAGCTGCTCCATGAGCGAGGTCTGCTGCTTGCCGAGCTGTTCCAGCTCTTGGGCGTTGGCCTCGACGAGTTTCTTCATCTCGTTGGCTTTCTCGACTTCCTTGTTCTTGAAGAGGATGCCGATTTCCTTGGAGATGGAGTTGCGTTGCGAGCGCAGGTCGTCGGCGCGCTGCTGGCAGTCGCAATATTGTGTGTAAAGGTTGATGGCCTCGTCGACGAGGGGCAACTTATTGTCTTGGAATTTCTTCTTGATGTTCTCCCTGACCACGTCGGGGTTCTTGACTAAGAATTTGATGTCTATCATTGGAGTAGATTTATTGCATTGTAAAAACGGGCAAAGATAGGAAAAAATTGGTAATGTTGCTTTTCGAGACGCGATAAATCGGCGTCTATACAAATGGGATGGTTGATTTTGGGAATTAACCATTTATATCGTGAAACCTTGTAGAGACGCGATTCATCGCGTCTCCACCCCTTACGATCACCTTTACCATATACCAAATTTCAACGATTCATTTCATCCTCAGACCATTTGGCAACATTATTCGCAACATAAATTGCGGTCTCATTCATATCCCTTTGATCTCGGATTATTCTGTCATGGAAACGCGATTGCCATGCGAAATCAATGTGTTTCTCATTGGCATAATGTGTCACGCGGGCCTTTAGGCCACGTATTACCGTACCAAGGCTTTTATACAACATTGGGTTGTCTGTCTTGGTGATTCCGCCTCTGTTTTTGGTGGGTGTTTCTTTCTCTTCTGTTTCTGAGACGCGATGAATCGCGTCTCTACAAGTATCATGACGATCATTGATAATGACGATGGCGTGAATGTGATTCGGCATTACCACATAAGAAGGTATTTCCGCATAAGGATAATACAAAGAAACATCACGAAATTGTTCATCGGCATATTTCCCGATTTCCGACAAATGCATTTGTTCATTCTCAATCTTTCCCAAAAAGAATTCGCGGCCCTTGGTACAAATCGTGACAAAATATGCCCCACCCAGATAATCATGCCATGCGGCTCGCGCCGATGCGATTCTGTAACGGTCCTTGAATTTCTCTTCGGACATAATCGATTGTTTTGTTTTGATAACGCTACATCGTTCGTATTATTTTGACAGGTCAATCGAGATGCGATAAATCGACGATTTTTGTATTCCGTTGTTTGTCTTTGAGACGCGATAAATCGACGATTTTTATATTCCGTTGTTTGTCTTTGAGACGCGATAAATCGGCGTTTTTGTATTCCGTTGTTTGTCTTTGAGACGCGATAAATCGGCGTCTCTACAGGCGAACACGTTTATATTAAGGTTAATACCAAAGGAAAAGACAAGATCTTGTAGAGACGCGATTTATCGCGTCTAACCACAACAAAAACACAACAAAAACATAAAAAACAGCCCAACCAAATGGTCAGGCTGTCTTGATAATCATGTTTTCATTCGCGAGGAATAATTACTCGGCAGGGGCAACGAGGCGCACACTCCGACCAGTGAAGCGGCTGTTGCCGTTGCCCGTCATGAGGTCTGAATCGAAGATGTTCACGTCGTACGCGCCATTGCTATAGAGGTAAGAGGCCGACCAGTAACTGCCTTCGCTGCCCACAAAGGAGACCGATGTCCCGTCGCGGAAGCCCGCAGCGGCTAGGAAGACGGCACCGTTAGCCTCCATCGTAGCCCAATTTTCCAAAGCAATCTCGTTAGTGTTATATCGTGCATCCGGTCTGTTGGGGTAGTTCAGTGCGTACACCGATGGATCCCATTCGTCAGGTAACAAGATGACACCATTCACTCCGTTCACAATGCCCTTGGCATAACAGATGCCCGAAGAAGTAGTACGATAATTGAAAACATGGTACCATTGTTCCCATGTCAATGTACGCCAAATCCCAGGAATGTTACCACCATTGGAGATGGCATTGTAAACGCCCCAGTCAGCATTAGCGTAGTCATATGTCAAACCGTATTCGTAGTTCATTCCGTCGGTAGGCCCATAGCCATAACCCGATTCGCTATCCAAGGAACTCTCAGTATCGTAGGGCTGGTAATACCTGTTCCCATTATTCCAGCCACTGGTGCCCCAGCCGAAAAGGTCACGGTCAACATTTTGAAAAGTGCTGCCTTGTCCATTACCCAAATAATCCCACTGGTTATCGGCGAACTTCCAATATGGCGTGGCGGCACTACCTATGTATTGTAAATTCCCTTGCGAGAAATACACCTGGTCGCCATTCTCATTGATAGTGAACAAACCGTTGATGGCTCCTTCAGGCGCGCCACTGGGAGGAGTTGGTGGTGTAGGCGGCTCAGGCTGGTCAAATGCTTGTGTGCGGAACGTCTTTTGAGAACTGTTGGAAGCTTCACCTCCACTGGAAAATGACTCATAGTAATACCAATAAAGCGTGTCACTCAGCAAGTCATTGAGGGTCAACTCAAAGAGCGTTTCCCTTTTTATCATTTCGGCGGCCTCGAATTGCTGGGCGTTGCCGTTGGCATCGGCGGGACAATAATGGAACACCACACGATTGAGTTCCGCATGGTCTGTCCGAGCATACTTCACATGGACATCGTTTATGCCCACCGTTACGATTTCGTCGTTGCCATCTCCGATTTCAGGATGGACTTCCTTGCTCTTGGTGCAGGACATCATGGCCGCCAAGAGACATGCTAATATGATGGATAGGTTTTTCATTTTGATAAAGGGTTAATTATTCTGAATACTGGAACACACTAGCCTAACAGGGTGAGCGAAGTGGAGGTTACTATAGTAACGACTCCCGAAATAGCAGTCGTCTAAATCGAAGGAAACACCCCATGCGCACCCTGGAGTATCATGGAAAGAACTCGACCAATAAGAACCCATTCTACCGACGTAATAAGTATTATTATCAAAAGCACGGTATCCAGATGCTGGCAAGAATATGGCACCGACAATCTCTAAAGCAGCCCAATTCTCCGTGGTAATTTCATTAACAGTATAAGGAACTTCACTTACATTAGCACTATTCAGAGCATATACCGAAACGTCCCAATTATCAGGCAATATAATAACACCATTTACACCGTCAACAACAGCTTTTACAAAACGGATTCCAGATTCTGTATTACGATTTAATAGCAACCAATCCCATTCATGGATTGTCAAAGTGCGCCACAAGCCTGGCATATTCTCACCGTTGATAATAGAGTTGTAAACACCCCAATCAGCGTTAACAAATGAACCCGTCAAATCGAACATATAGTTTGTCCCATCAGTTGGGCCATAACCAAAACCAATATAGATGTCATCAATATATCCAGTATCATATGGCATGTAATAAACATTTCCATTATCCCATCCACTTGTTCCCCAATTAAACAAATCTATCCAGCCATTGTAAGTAGATGACACAAGGGAATTATCGCATTTTACTCCATTTTCAAAAACATTGCCGCCTATATTATTTGTTAGAACATCAACTCCACCAACATAATCCCACTGATGCTCAGCGAATCTCCAAGTATTAGTCGAGGCCTGATACTGCAAGTTGCCTTGGGAGAAATACACTTGGTCTCCATTTTCATTGATGGTAAACAATCCATTGATAGCTCCTTCAGGTGCATTGCCGTTTCCACCTCCGCCACTTGAAAGCGTTGTAAACTCCTTGTCCAATCCATAAGCCGTACCCGCTTCATTAGTGGCATAGGCACGCACATGATAGGTCGTATTGGCTTCCAAACCATTCATCAGTGCGGTGAAAGCACCCGTTCCCTCACCTGCGGCAACATGGTTGTCGCTCACAGTAGGATTCGCATGAGTACTCCAGCATATACCACGCTCAGTCACTTGGGCGCCGCCGTCATTGGTTACTTCACCGCCACCTTTGGCGGAATTGGCTGCAATCTCTGTTACCGATGCTGTCACCACGGTTGGCAAAGTCACTCCAGCAGGTGAAACCTCAGTCTTGAACGTCTTCAACGCCGTCCGCATGGAGTTGAAGCCATTGTGGAACTCGTAAAAATAACTATAAGTGGTGTTTGCCCTCAAGCCGGTCAGGTCGACATACAGCGTGTTTTGCACCACGCGCATCTCCGCGGTGTTCATGTCGGCCTCGTTTGCACCTTCACCGTAGTAAAAATAGGCTTTCTTTAGTGTGGCGATGTAGTCATAGTCACACTGCACCGTGGCAGTAGTCATGCCCACGGTAATCAAGTCGCGCTCCACATCCACATATTTCAGGTTCACCTCAGGGGTCTTTTTGCAAGAGGCCAAGGCCACCACAAGAACCAGAATTGCTATGCTTATCTTTTTCATTGTCTTTCGGTTTTAACGGTTTTCAAAACTATATCCCAGGCCGATCTTGCCTTCAAAAATCTTGAAGTTGGTCGTCACGGCATCCAACGAGAGGACAAAGCCTTTAAAGTTGAACATCATACCTGCCGAGACATCGACACCCACGGCAGAATAGCCACCGTTGCGCACCCAGCGGTCGTCAAGTGTCTTCCACGACAGCGAGCGGTTGCCGAAGCCTACACCCGCCTTTACGTACATCCAATCATTCAAGCGCATCACGCCGCCACCCATGATAGAGAGCGCCGTGTGCGCATATTCGTCCTTGTAGAAGGGCAGATCTTCACCCACATAACCCTCGGCATCGCTTGTGGCTGCCGGTGCCAGGCCGGCAAAGTTGAAGCCACTCATCACCGAAGCAAACCAACCGAATTTCCTGACCTGTCCTACAGTGAAGCCCACGGATGGGTTAAACGTATTGGTGTAGGCGCCGTTCAAGGTGATAAAAGTAATCTTCGGAATACGTTTCACCTTGGGTGTCTGTGATTGTGGCGGGTCCTTGGTGACAAATTTGAAACGGATCAAAGGATAATCACCGTAGCCCAAATTGTTGAATGCCTGCCAACGGATGGTGCGGTTCTTACCTGCCGGCACCACGCGGTTGACATAACCCGTCACCTTCATCGTGTCAGTATAGGTTTGTCCGTCGTCAATGGAAATGAAAAGGCGCACGTCGGAACGGACATTCAAGTCGTAAGTAATCGTCACCATCTTGTCCTGTTGTTTGGCGCGAATGTTGGTCACATAGTCTTGCGCCACAGCCATTTGCGAGCCTATGAAAAGGCTGAGCAACACAAATAAAATAGGTTTCCTCATGGCTTCACGGTATTTTCGGGTTCAACTTCTGCAAAGGCACCGAGGATGTTCATCTCCACCGAAACGCGGCGGTAGCCTCCGCCTTTCTCCTTGTTCTCCACAGCGATACTATGGAACATATTTTCCGTATGCTTTAGCGGCTCCACTTGGGTCTTCAGGAAGTCCTCAACGCCTTGGGTGCGCAAGAATGCCAGCTGTCCATTGGTGGTGACACCCGTCTTTTGCGTTACGGTCATGTTGTAGGGCGCGCCATTCAAGGAGATAGGTTTTTCTGTAAAGTCTCCATACTCGCCTTTGTATGCAATCTTCGAGCGGATGGGCGTACCATCAGTGGCACCCGTAATCCTCACATCCACTTTTGCACCTTCTTTCAGATAATCGGCAAGTTCATTCTCCAATTTGTTTTTCAAGAAGTTACACATCAGCATACAGGCGTTGGAGTTCTCGATGGTGTATTTGCCGAGGGCATAGTCGTCGGCAGCATCAGCCACGACAAGGGTCTCGTAGGCGACCGATATGACAAGATTGTTGTCCTGAACCTCAGTCTGAACCTCAATCTTCACATTATCGGAAACGCGCTGCCCTTCAGCAAGATTGGCTTTCATTGTGGCCAGTTCTTCCTGCCAGTTACGTTGACGTTCCTCGTTGTCCTTTTGGATTTGTTCCTTTTTCTGCTCTTTTTTCAGGTATTGGTAATGAAAGCGTTCCGATACCGTTTCGACTTCTTGTCCGAAGCACAGGACTGAAAGAAGCAGCAAAAAAGTCATAAGCGTAAATCTATTCATAGGCTATTGAATTAATGAAGCAAAGTTATAGTTTTTCTTGATGCGAAACAACATATTTCATAATAAATGAAAAAGAGAATAAAAATGACGACAGTCTAAAAACAGAGAACCCCGCACCTTTTCAGGTGCGGGGTTTCCGTTAAGGGTGGGCGGCGAACTACTTTCCCACGGTCTCCCGCAGTATCATCGTCGCGGCGGGGCTTAACTTCTCTG
>CADBZW010000038.1 GCA_902799345.1 uncultured Bacteroidia bacterium
CTTTTAAAAGGTTCCTTCCCTCGCGCCGCTTCGCAACGGCGCAGGTATCTTGTGCTGGCCTCAGACTTTCAAAGAACTTGCGCTTCCGTCTCCCCTCTCTCTCGTCCCCTCGTTCCTTCCGAAAGCGGGTGCAAAAGTACAGCTTTTTTCATTACACGCAACATTTTATTGAAAATATTTTTCTTGTATTAGTTATGTATCTGTAAATCTGATAAATAAAAGTTTGTCCACATATAAACAACATTGATTTCGACAGCTTATTAATAATAGAAAAGGTGCCAAAACGTCTCAAATAAGCCATTTTCCTTTGTCCGATTTCAAGAAAAACACTATTTTTGCCCCATAATCCCAATAAATGAAAAGGCACCTACACCTATTAATAATAGTGCTCCTTGCGGCGTTCCCCATTTTGAAAGCCCAGGCCCAAAGTTATTCGAACGACTTCGAGAACCAATACACATGGTATCCGCCATGGCACAACCTCGACATCGTTGCTGACAGCACTGCCGAGGGCGAAAACTACGTCTGCCTTTGCGATGCCAACCGCGAGTATGGACTGGGTTTCAACGTTGAGCCTAGCAAAGACCACCCATTTCAAAACATCCGCTGCCAATACAGTTTCCGCTTCAAAGCCAAACTTGACACCCAGGCAGAAATCGTCATCACCATCACCGACTCGACAGGTACCCATTTCTGGCAAGCCTATCCCCTTGACCGCTTTATGAGCGACACAACGGAATGGTCAACGGCAAGCCTCGACCTCGTCTTCCCTTCCGACTATATCAAGAGCGGCACAATCAAAAGCTTTATCTGGAACAAAGGCGAGGAAAGACTGCTGTTTGATGATGCGCGATTGGAGATAAACGCCCATGCATTTCCAAGCTATCAGCCCGAGATAAGCACGGATTCAACTTCATTAGCAACAAAATATTTTCTTCCCGAAAAAGACTTCATTGTTATCGTCGAATACATCAATGCTGACGGCGACACCATCAGCGACCCATCGATTTCAGTGACAGACATGCATGTTGGCTTCAAGCTTGACCCCAACAACATTATTGGTTTCAATATCACTACCGAGACACGGTTCAAAGAAGACGTCAAACTGCTCCGTTTGGCTTTCGTATTGCCTTTGCCCGATGGTGAAATCACCGTTTTCCGTCGAAACCAACACATCGACAGCCTCCATCTACAGTCATCCTATTACCTTGACCGCGAAGGATTTACGGTCAAAAACGACAGTATCAGTTGGAGCACATATCATAACACGGGCATTTCGTCTCTGCAATTGGATATCGAAAACCGCACCGCCTGTTTCAACATCGACTATTGGCGCGACCATCCTCTGTTGCATTACCCAATGCGTAGCGACACGAGCGACTATTTCGAAGATATTTCTTATCGTAACGTCAAAGCCGGTGAGGTGCTGACAGGCGATTTCAACATCTTTTCAAAGGCTCCAGATGACCTACCTCGTCTCATGCCCGTCTGGGACGGCTACCAATCGGCTTTCATCTTCACCGAACATGCCGACTGGGCCGACATCAGAACGCATCGCGCCGTACTCTTTGGAAATGAAAACATTACCAAACCGGAAGATGCCGTTGGAGGCTTCTGTTACTATAACATCCCCGTCACGAAGAGTGTGTTTTACTGGAATCCCGACCAAATCACCAATGCCGAGACCAGCGAAGGACGTTTCACGGGACTTATCGAATCCATCAAGACGAACAAAGAGTTCTATAAGCTGCTGAAATCCATCAAGAAAGAAGGCTTTGAGATTTGTCTGCACTCTCCCGAAATCTACACTACCATCCCGAGCGAGTTCCCCAAGGCCATGCGTTTCATGAAAAAGCAATTTGGCACCAAGAGCTGGATTGACCACGGCTACAACAATGGTCCCGAGAAAAATCGCGAGGACATGGTCTGCGACGGTCTCCTCCCCGACTCGCCCCAATATGCCGCAGACCTCTGGAAGGAAAACGGCGTGCGCTATCTTTGGAACCCTTACTACGAGGAAAACCGAATGGAACGCTACAACTTCGACAACCACTTCGTGCAACCCTACGACGGCTTCGGTGATGCGCTGCCCAACCGACAAATCACCACCTTGCCCAACGGCGACAAGGACTTCCTGCTGTGGTCGACACCCTCCACGCTTGAGGTAAACGAAGACCGGGAATGGTATTACTATTTCGATAGTGTTCGCCTGCAACGTCTTGTGGACCAGCACAATGTGTTTATCACGCACACCTATCCCGCTTGGAGCAACCCCTGGCGCGCCTTCTGGGAATACGACGAAAAAGGCAACGCCGTGGCGATGCCCGGATTCAACTTCGCGCTGAGCCAACTCGCCCGCTTCCGTGAAGAGAAGAAAATCCTGCCCACAACGGTGGAAGCTTACCTCAGCTATTACGAAAAACTGCAAAACGTCGAATACCTTATCCTCAACAACCAAGCCGTGCGATTAATCAACCATGGCGAAGCCATCCAAGGCCTGACCTTGCTTTGCTCCAAGCCCGTCGTCGTGGAAGGCAAGGCCATCGACTTCCGCAAAGTGGACGAAGGCTACCTGATTTGGTTCGACCTGAAAAAAAACGAAACCGTCACCATAAAATACAGAGAATGAAAAAGTTATCCATATTCGTCAGCGGCAACGGCACCAACCTGCAGCGTATTGCTGAGTATTTTGCCGACAACAACGACGTTGAAATCGCCAACGTTGTGTGCAACAATCCCAAGGCCTATTCCATCGAACGTGCAAAGAATTTGGGCATCCCCTTGCGCATGATCACCAGAGAGGATTTCAAAAGCGAGGCCTTCGTCAAGGAGTTGCAAGACCTTGGCATTGACTTGATTGTGTTGGCAGGCTTCCTTTGGAAGTTGCCCGAAAACCTCGTCAAGGCTTTCCCGAAGAAGATTGTGAACATCCATCCTGCCCTGTTGCCGAAATATGGAGGCAAGGGCTTCTATGGCGAGCATGTGCATGAAGCCGTAGTGGCGGCCAAGGAAGCCCAGTCCGGTATTACCGTTCACTATGTCAACGAGTTGTACGACAGCGGTGAAATCATCCTGCAAGCCCGCGTCAGTTTGGATGAAAAAGAAACGCCTGACTCCCTGGCGGCTAAGATCCACCAACTGGAGCAGGCGTATTTCCCTGTGGCAATTGATTATGTCTTAAGGTCACAAAACTGACAAAACCCACAAAACAGTTCTTACGATGAGCGACTTGCCCAACCAGGCAGTCGCAGGAAAGCCGCCGGTTGGCAGCTTTCCTCTTACTGCTTTATAGGTTTTGCTTGTTTTGAAGGTTTTGTGACAATTGCGTTACTCCGTCGGCAAAGCCTTAAATCCATTACCCATAATCTCGGAGCTCTCAATCACGTTGACGAAAGCGTTCGGGTCGAGGAAGCGGAGGTTGGCTTTCAGTTTCACCAAGTCGCTACGGTTGAGGGTGACGTAAATCATCTTGCGCTCGGCACCTTGGTATAAGCCACTGCCTGCAAATACGGTACCGCTGCGGTCCAAGTCTTTGAGGATGAAGTTGCGCACCTCATCAATCTTATCCGTGACGATGAAGGCCGTCTTATAGCTCTTCACGCCTTCCACGACGAGGTCGATGACCTTGCCTTCGATGTAAATCAGAAGGATGGAATAGATAGGCAGGCGGATGTCCTCGAATGCAATCAAGGTGGTGAGTGAAATGATGCTATCCACAACCATCACAAGCGTACCGAGGCTGATCTTGGTGTATTTATGGATAATCATGGAGATGATGTCGGAACCGCCCGAAGTGGCACCGGCACGGAAAATGACACCGATGGCCACGCCATAGATGAGGCCGGAGACGATGGTATTCAGGAAGAAGTCGGGCATGAAGTAGCGTTGCACTTCACCATCCAAGAAGAACAGCGACGACTGCAGCTCCGTGTCGAAGAAGGCACCGTCGTGGATGAGCGGCGCATAACCCCACCATGTTTCAAGGATATAGGTGAACACGGGGATCAGAATGACTGAAATGATAGTCTTGATGCCGAACTTGGGACCAAGGATGATGGTGCCGATGATCAGCAGCGGGATATCCATGCAGATACCGGCCAAGGAGATCTTCCATCCCCACAGGGCGTTGAACACGTTAGCCAAGCCATACACACCGCCAGGAGCGAGGTGATACGGGTTCACGAACATCACGTCGCCGATGGCGAACAATGCCGAGCCTAGCACCAACAAGGCATACGACAGGATTTGTTGTTTCACATTCTCTTTATTCATCATCTCAAAACAATTAAATTTCAGTTATTTAACAAGTCGTCTTTCGACTTTCAGGCGGCAAAATTACAAATTTATCTTCTGACATTGGCGATTTCTTCCTATTTTTGCAGTCCGAAAAGGGACGAAGCCTTGTTTCAGCCCTTTTGGACCCGTAGTTTAATGGATAAAATAAAGGATTCCGGTTCCTTAGCTCAGGGTTCGATTCCCTGCGGGTTCACGAAAATAATTGGGGCAGCCAAAATCGAATTGGCTGCCCATTTTTTCTCTAACCGAACACACCCAAACATATCCGATTTTGGATTCCTTCGGATTCTTTCGGTTAGAAATACCGATTACTTCTCTTTATCTGTGATAATTACATCAATCGCCCCGACACCGAACTTAGCGATGCTGGCCATGCGGTTCTCGGTGTTCTTGTAGTTCTTCAACTCTTCGATGATGGCATTTTTCAGCACGCCGTTGCCAACGCCGTGGATGAATGTCACCTTAGAGTACTCGGCGGCAATGGCACTGTCGAGCATCTTCTTGAAATAGTCCATCTGGATCTTGAACATGTCGTGGCTTGAAAGGCCAAGGATATTGTCGACCAACTCGCCGATGTGCAAGTCAACGACAGCCTCACCCGGAGCCACACGGTGCTTGTCGATGGGGGCTTCTTTCTTCACCAAGTCCTTTGCAGGAGCCTGTGAGCCAATGCCTTCCTTCATGATTTTGGTGAAATCGCTGCCACCCTGCTTCAAGGCGATAAGCTCGGAGAGGCAAATCATCACCGACTTCTCACCCAAGATACCCGAAGGCAGATAGCTGCCTTCCTTGTAGAAACGTCCAGGGCGAAGCGAGAAAGGCGCATTCAGCGGAAGCAGCACGGAATCAGAGGTTTCAGCCGTCAGAATGGCTTGCACCACGCCATTGAGCCAGTATTCGAGGTCGTCGCGCGAGATGGTCTCGATGACAATCTTCTCGAATTTGTCGACTTGGCCAAAATCCACGTTGGCAAATTTGTCCTCCTCCTTGATGGTGAAAGTGTAAAGCATCTCGTAAGGTGTGTGGTTGACCAGCACCACATCTAACGGGCCGGTGAGAAGCCATTGTTGCTCGTGGGGAACAAAGGCCATGTAGATGCCTTCCTTCTCCGCCTCTTTTGCGAAACGGCGCAGACCACCTTTCCGGGCTTCTTCGGCCTGCTGTTGCTTCAGAAGTTCCTGTCCCTGAACCTCTTTCTGCACCTTTTCCACCGTCTGTTGTTGTTTGCTCGGGGCGGTCATGGAACGGTAATCGAGCACCAAATCCGTAATCAAAGTCGGGATTTCGAAGCCGTCTTCCACTTCGACCATCACCATTCTGGAATCAATAATCTTCGTAACCTTGCCACCGCCAACGGTGCTAAGGAAGTTTACTCTATCTCCTATTTTGAACTCTGCCATAACTTTTCGTTTTTGAGCGGCAAAATTACGCATTTTGGCAGAATTTTTGTAATTTCGCCATCGAATTCAGAAAGAGATGACGAAAACACGGCTCATTCTTATGCTTTTGGTGGCCTTGGCGCTCGTTTCGTGCAAGAAACCTGCCGACTGTGGCGACCTCTCGGTGAACATCGGTTATTCCGTCAATGGCAATCCGCTGACTACCGATAGTTTATGCTATCACAACGAAGCCGAAAACGAGTTTATGATTACCGAAATCCAGTGGTTCATCTCCAACATGGAGCTGCAGAACGAGCTTGGGGCATGGAACGCGTTGGAGCCTAAGATTTTCTACATCGACACCAACATCCCTGAGAGCCAAGCGCTACGTATGAATCACGTTCCCACAGGGCATTACAAAGCGCTGCGGTTCACCTTTGGCCTCGACGAAAACGACAACCGAACAGGTTTGTTCAACAACCCGCCCGAGTTGGAGATGTTTTGGCCCGAACCGTTAGGCGGGGGGTACCATTACATGAAACTGAATGGCAAATATTTGGACGCAGAAGGTCGTCTCGCGCCCATGGCCATACACCTCGGTATCGGCCAAAACGAAGACTGCACCGAATTCTACCAAAACTACTTTATTGTAGAAATACCCATCGATTTCAACGTCAGAGCGAACATCGAAAACCAACTTGACCTGACCATGGTCATCGACAACTGGTTCCGCAATCCCAACACGATCGACTTCAACGAATTGGGCAGCCATATCATGCAAAACCAGGCGGCACAGCAGGCCTTAAAAGAAAACGGACATGACGCTTTTGCCATAAGCAACGACGAAAAAGACAACAATATAGCGATGAAAAAAGACGGCTTTTTGAAAGGCTTTAACGGCTTCATGCGCAAAGCCGCTCCAAAACCGCATTTTTGGAGTTGGGATAATGCGAAAGAAAGATTTCAGAATCCCACTGCCGCTTCGCGTCATTGCGAGGAACGAAGCAATCCAGATTTAAAAATCTAAGGACACAATGAGATTAGATAAGGTTTTAACATGGATTAGTATGTTCCTTGTATTTGCTTCATGCAAGCCGGAACACTATCATTATAGTCCAACGCCTTACAATATGCCTCAGCCATCCTATTTTCCCAGCGTCACCAACATCCCTGCCGACAATCCCATGACCGAGGAAGGCGTGGCGTTGGGGCGAAAACTCTTTTACGACGCAAGACTTTCCGGCCGCGACGGCACCGATGGCATCCGTAGCTGTTCCTCTTGTCATCATCAGGAGAAGAACTTTGAATATGGCGCACCAACGGGCACGCATCACGCCATGCTGCCATTGGTCAACTTGGCTTGGAACAGGACGGGCTTGGGCTGGAATGGTGGCGTGGCCACCCTTGAAGACATGGTTTTGGCGGCAGTCACGAGTCCCGTGGAAATCAATGCAGACACCAATCAAGTAGTGAGGTACTTGCAAAAGACCGACGACTATCCCGAGTTGTTTGAGAAAGCCTTTGGGAGCCGTGAAATCACCTTTGTCAACATAGAAAAAGCCATTGCGCAGTTTGTGAGGAGTTTGGTCTCCGCCGACAGCAAGTTTGACCGTTATCTTCGCGGGGAAGAGCAGCTGAGCCAGGACGAACTGGAAGGCTACCTGTTGTTTTGCACCGAAGAAGGTGCCGACTGTTTCCATTGCCATGGTGGCGGCGGCAACGCCTTGATGACCACCAACCTATTCTACAACAACGGCTTGGACGACGAGTTCAACGACCCCGAAGACCGCCATTCCGTCACTGGAAACCGAGTGGACATCGGTGCCTACAAAGCCCCTACCCTACGCAATATCGCCGTCTCGGCACCTTATATGCATGACGGGCGTTTCACCACTTTGGACGAAGTCATCGACTTCTACAGCGAAGGCGTGAAAGACTCCGAGAACATCAACCCACTGATGCACCACGTGATGGACGGTGGCGTGCGGCTCACCGATTTGGAGAAGACGCAGCTGAAGGCGTTTCTCAACACCTTGACGGATGATACTTTCTTAAATAATCCTTATTATTCTAATATCAATCATTAATCACAAAACTAGCAAAACAATGCAAAACTTCAGATACACGAGTGTGGCGGCTCGCAACCGCGTTGCCGCCGGAAAGCAGCCGGTTGGCGTGTTTTCCCTACTCCTATCAAATAGTTTTGTTAGTTTTGTAGGTTTTGTGATATAATAATACCGCTATGTTATTTCCGTGGGGCGACAACCGGCGTTTCAACAGCTACAGCAACTACTTCACGAAGCAGTTCGGAGGGCGTGTTCAGAAAATCAGCATCGACGCGGGCTTCAGTTGCCCCAATCGCGATGGCAAAATCAGCACGGGCGGCTGTACTTTTTGCAGCAACGAGGCTTTCAACCCGTCGTATTGTCGGCCCGAGAAGTCTATCAAGCAACAGATTGAGGAAGGTATAAAGTTCCACCAAAGGCGGTATCGTCGGGCGAATAAGTATCTGGCTTATTTTCAGCCGTTTTCGAATACTTACAAGCCGTTGGAAGAGCTAAAAAGGATTTATGAACAGGCTTTTGAGGCCATGTCATACCGAACCTCACCGTGCATAGATACTCTCCCTCCTACCGTCGGTCGGTATGACATGCACGGCGAGGCAAGTGTATCTATGACCTCAAAAGCCTTGGAAACACCCGAAATCATCGGCATCGTCATTGGCACAAGGCCGGATTTGGTCGATGAGGCCCTTTTGAAGTACCTCAACGAGATACAAAAAACGCACTATGTCATGCTGGAATATGGGGTGGAGAGCGTCTATGACGAGACTTTGAAGCGCGTCAACAGAGGACATGATTTTGCCACAGCAGAAAAAGCCATCCGCATGACAGCTGAACACGGCATCCCTTGCGGGGCACATTTCATCTTCGGTCTGCCTGGAGAGACCAAAACCATAATGCTTGACGCCGCCGATGTCATCTCCCGCTTGCCTCTGACCACGGTCAAGTTCCACCAACTGCAAATCTTCAAAGGCACCCCAATGGCCGAGGAATACCTTGAGCATCCCGAGCATTTCCATCTCTTTGACCTTGAGGAATATATCGACTTCGTCATCGACTTTGCCGAACGCCTCAACCCCGACATCGTCATTGAGCGTTTTGCGGGCGAGGTGCCGCCGCGTTATCTCGTCAGCGAGCCATGGATGAAGCTGCGGTATGACGAGGTGTTAAGCCGCATCGAGAAGCGTATGGAGGAGAGAAACACTTGGCAGGGACGGCTTTACCAGAAGCCTTGAAATGTAAAAGTCTCCTCTGAAATTTGTTTTATTCAGAAAAAGACTATCTTTGTGCCAAAATACGTCTTTCACACCCACCAAAATCGCCACTATGAGGAAGAGAATCACATTAAAAGTCAACGAAACCCGCACTTTTGAATTGGAGAGCCATGAGGGAGGCGGCTATTGCTGGACCATCGCTTCCAACGACGAGAGTGTCACCGAAGTCAACATCAAGCGGCACGAACCGACACAAGAGATTGCGACTGCCCCACTGGGCAAGAGTTTCCCTTCGCTGGTCGAAATCAAAGCCCTTGCCAAAGGGAAAGCTATCGTCCTTCTCGAAGAAAAAAGAGCTTGGGAGAAAGATATCAAGCCTTTGAATAACTGCAAAATATACATCACCATAAACTAAAGATCATGAGCAACTATAACTTACCTGTGAACAAAGCCAAGCATTTGAAGTATAAGTTCGGATGGCTTCCCGACCTTCCCGACGCCAGGGACTACATCTACCAGCCCCCGCTGAAGGTGGGCAGCGCAAGCGAACTGCCGTCAAAGGTAGACCTCAGGAACATCTGCTCGCCCGTACAAGACCAAGGCTCTTTGGGCAGCTGTACGGCTCATGCCTTGCTTGCCGCCTTTGAATGCTGCAAGAAGGTGCAAGGACAGAAGACCAAACGGTTGTCGCGGCTCTTCGTGTACTATAACGAGCGCGTGATGATGAACACTGTGATGTCGGATAGCGGCGCCTACCTTAGAGACGGTGTCAAGACCTTGAACAAGCAAGGGGTCTGCTTCGAAAAAGATTGGACTTACAGCAAAAGCACCAAGCATGGGGCGAAGTTCACAAAGGAACCACCAAAGAAATGCTATGAAGACGCCCTCGACAACCAGGTGCTGAAATATATGAGCGTCACGCCCAACCTGTTCCACCTCCGCTCCTGCTTGGCCAGCGGCTTCCCCTTTGTGTTCGGCTTCTCCGTATATGACAGCTTTGTGTCGGACGAAGTAAAGAAAACGGGCATCATGCCTATGCCCAAAGACGACGAGGACATGCTCGGCGGACATGCCGTGATGGCAGCGGGCTACGACAACGACACCAGGATGTTTCTCGTGCGCAACTCTTGGGGCAAGAACTGGGGCGACAACGGCTACTTCTGGATGCCTTACGACTACATCTCAAAGACTAACAACTGCTCAGACTTTTGGACGCTTCGGTTGGTGGAATAACAACCACCAAACGAGGACGGCTTGAATTGTGGGCCCTCAAAACATTTACACCATGAAACAACTCAACTCCAATCATCGCACAAAAGTCGCTGCTTTAGTGGCTTTTGCCTTCATCGTTTTGTTCTGCTCTTTCGGCGGCGACGACAACACAGAACGCTTCAGGAACGCCGCCTTGAACCTCGACAAGACCTACCACACCTTGACCGATGAGTTCGACTACTGGCCGGAATGTGGCATCCGCGTCACGGGAAGCCATCTCGCCTCGCTCATCTCGTTGAACGAGCTTCAACAGATGCTCCCCTACCCACTTTACGTTTCGGGTCCACACCACGACGGTCAATGGGACCTCGACAACGAAGAAGATTTCGGGCACTACAACCCCAAAGCCATCCAATATCTTGCCGGTCTAGCCAAAACAGTGGTTTCCGACGAGTTGTTTGTCGAACGAAGCAAGCCGCTCGTCGACAGATACTTGTATCGCCAGATGCACATTATGATGGTGATTCACGACGCGCTTTATGACGGTACCTATAGCCAAGAAGAACGCGAAGGGATTTTCAACACATCCGTTGAAACAAAAGGCTTGGAATATGACGATTATGATGTCGGGTTCTATTTGAATCGCTTGAAGCTCGATGACGACAGCTACGTCTTTTCCAACATCAGTTATCGTTTCCTCCATTTTTGGGCGCGCCGTTGGGTTGATGGTACCATTGATCCATTCTACCAAGGACTCAGCACCATTTTTATGGCATATTACCCCGAATACGAGTATTCTACTGAAAGGTATCTGATACCTGATGATGAATGGTTCGAGGAAGGAGGATATGAAGAAGAAGAGGTTTATGTCGTCATCGACGGATCAGAGTTACGCTTGCGGTTAGAGCCATCGACGAGTGCCGACACCTTCAAATGGCCTGATGGCACCAACCGTCACCCGAAGGTGGGCGAACGCTTTTTGTATATAGGCGAGACGGAAGACTTCTTCGAAATCAACTTCCACGGCAACTTCGTTTGGGTGTCGAAGAAATACACGCATTTGGAGTGATCTCGTGGCACAATAACGAAAATCGGTGCGCCTCAATTGAGGTGCACCGATTTTCGTTTTAATAAAGCACTTGGTTTACTCCGCCACTTCCTTGGCCTTCGCCCTGAAGTTCACCAGGTCTTCCTCGATGAAGTTCTTCACGTAAACGCTCTTGCCGATGACGTCTTCCTCGGCGGCGTGGACGTAGACGTTGGCCGACTGGGTGAAGAGATGCGGGGCATGGGTGGCGTCGTCGAGGATGAGCAACGACATCATGATGTCGCCGGTCATGTCGTAGAGACGACGGGCCAAGAAGTCCTGAACCTCTTGGTTGTTGGCACCCTTCACGTAGTTGATGCTCTGCTCGTAGAGTTCCACGAGGGTGCGCACCGTGTTCTGCAAGGGCTTCAGGTCCTCGGAGACTTCGTTTTCGAGCATTTCCTTCATGATGGTGAGGTAGGTGCCGTTGGTGATGTAACGGATGGCGGCCACCACTTGAAGCTGCGTCGTGCCTTCGTAAATCGAGAAGATACGGGCATCGCGGTAGAGACGCTGGCACTTGTACTCCATGATAAAGCCCGAACCACCGTGGATGCTGATGGCATCGTAGGCGTTCTGGTTGGCGTACTCAGAGTTCATGCCCTTGGCCAGAGGCGTGAAGGCATCAGCGAGACGCGAGTATTTCTTGCACTCGGCGCGTTCTTCAGGCGTCAGTGGACGCTCGCGCTGGATGTCTTCAAGGCACTTGTAGATGTCCACATAACGAGCGGTCATATAAAGCAGCGAACGACCGGCGTCGATCTTAGCCTTCATGCGCGAAAGCATGTCGTAAACTGCAGGAAATTCGATGATTCTCTTGTGGAACTGCTGACGCTCACCAGCATACTTCAGCGCCTCGTTGTAAGCCTCTTGTCCCAAACCCACCGATTGAGCGGCGATGCCCAAACGGGCGCTGTTCATCAGAGCCATGACGTACTTGATAAGGCCCAGACGGGTCTCACCGCAAAGCTCAGCCTTGGCATTCTTGTAAGTCAACTCGCAGGTCGGGGAGCCGTGGATACCGAGCTTATGCTCGATATGACGCACGTTGACGCCACCCTGACGCTTGTCGTAGATGAACATCGACAGGCCGCGGCCGTCCTTGGTACCTTCCTCGGAACGGGCCAGCACAAGGTGGATGTTGGAGTCGCCATTAGTGATGAAACGCTTCACGCCGTTGAGCAGATAGCAACCGTCCTTCTCGGAGTAGGTGGCTTTCAGCATGACGCTTTGCAAGTCGGAACCGGCATCAGGCTCGGTGAGGTCCATTGACATGGTCTCGCCTGCGCAAACGCGCGGGATGTACTTCATGCGCTGCTCCTCGTTGCCAAATTCATATAAGGTGTCGATGCACGACTGCAGCGACCAGATGTTCTGGAAACCAGCATCGGAGCTGGCCACCATCTCGCTCAGCATAGAGAAGACGGTGATGGGCAGGTTCAAGCCGCCGTAACGGCGCGGCATGGAAACGCCCCAAAGGCCGCCTTTGGTGCAGGCGTCGAGGTTCTCCACGGTCTTGGAGGCATAGATCATGCGGCCATTCTCCAAATGCGGGCCTTCGAGGTCGACGCTCTCGGAGTTGGGTTCGATGATGTTGGCGGTGATGTCGCCCGTGATGTCTAAAACGCGGCGGTAGTTCTCCATCGCGTCTTCGTAATCGACGGGAGCATCTTCGTAGGTGTCCTTATCAGCGAAATTGCGTTCCTTCAGCTCGACGATGCGCTTCATCAGCGGGTGGTCAAGGTAGAATTGCAGGTTCGGGTTGTCGTTATAATAATTTGCCATTTTGTTCTATTTTTATTGTATGTGCCTGGTAGAGACGCGATTAATCGCGTCTCTACAAACACCACAATTATTTCGAATTCTGTTTGTAATATTTGATCAATTTGGGAACGACCTCTTCGACGGCGCCATTGATGACATAATCCGCAATCTTATTAATAGGTGCGTCAGGATCGCTGTTCACCGAGATGATGATCTTGGAGTCCTGCATACCTGCGATGTGCTGGATCTGTCCACTGATGCCGCAGGCGATATACACCTTCGGGTGCACGGTGACGCCCGTCTGGCCAATCTGGCGGTCGGTGTCGCAGAAGCCCGCATCGACGGCGGCACGCGAGGCACCGACTTCGCCGTGGAGCACCTTGGCGAGTTCAAACAGCATGTCGAAGCCTTCCTTCGAGCCCATGCCGTAACCGCCGGCCACCACGATAGGCGAGCCTTTCAGATTGTGTTTGGCGGCCTCCACATGGTGGTCGAGGACCTTCACCACGTATGCCTCGGGCGAGACATACTTGCTCACCTCGGGATAGACGACTTCGTTCTTGGCCTTGCCTTCGTAGATGGCTTTCTGCATCACGCCCGAGCGCACGGTGGCCATCTGCGGACGATGCTCAGGGTTGACGATGGTAGCCACGATATTGCCACCGAAAGCGGGACGAATCTGATAGAGCAGGTTGTCGTAGTGTTTCTTCGTCTTAACATCGTCGAAGTCACCGATTTCGAGTTGGGTGCAGTCGGCGGTGAGGCCGCTGGTCAGTGAAGAGCTGACGCGCGGGCCGAGGTCGCGACCGATGACGGTGGCGCCCATCAAGCAAATCTGCGGTTGTTCCTCCTTGAAGAGGTTGACGAGGATATCGGTGTGCGGTGCAGAGGTGTAAGGGAACAAGCCCTCGCCGTCGAAAGCGAAGAGTTTATCCACGCCGTATGGCAGGATTTGGTCTTCCACCTTGCCCTTGATGCCCGTGCCAGCCACAACGGCATGCAGTTCCACGCCCAGCTGGTCGGCCAGTTTACGCCCTTTGGTGAGCAACTCCTGGGAGACTTCGGCCACCTGTGTGCCTTCGGTCTCGATATATACGAATACGTTGTTCATAAGTCATTCTCTTTTTTGACTCGGGACACGGGACTGCGGGACGCGGGACAATCCAAAGTCTCGTGTCTCGAGTCTCGTAGTCTCGCGTCATCCTATTATCTTTTCTTCAAGTAATTCCTTAATCAATCCTTCCACATCGGCATCGCTGGCGGTGAGGGTCTTGCTCTCCTTGGCCTGGAAGACGATGTTCTGCACGGTTTTCACCTTGGTGGGACTACCAGAGAGGCCACACTGGTTGGGATCGCCATCCACATCGGCCACGCTCCACTGGTTGAGGTTGAGGTAGTCGCGACTGGCATAGAGGTCGGCGCGAGAATCTTCGGGCTGACGCTCCAGCGGGCATGAGGCATACTTGTATTTCATCACCAATTTGGCGTTGCAGGGACGGCAGGGGGCCGCGCTACCGTTGACGGTAATCACGCAAGGCAGCGGCACTTCCACGGTCTCCACGCCACCGTCGATATGGCGGCGGATAGTGGCGATGTTGTTCTCGATCTTGAGGATTTCCTCGGCATAAGTCACTTGGTTGAGACCCAGTTTCTGTGCCACTTGGGGACCCACCTGGGCGGTGTCGCCGTCGATGGCCTGACGGCCTCCGATGACGATGTCGACATCGCCGATCTTCTTGATGGCGGTGGCGAGGGCATACGAAGTGGCGAGGGTGTCGGCGCCTGCAAAGAGGCGGTCGGTGAGCAGCCAGCCCGTGTCGGCTCCACGGAAGAGGCCTTGGCGGATGATCTCACCGGCGCGCGGCGGGCCCATGGTGAGCACGCCGACGGTGCTGCCTGGATTCTGCTCCTTGAGGCGCAGGGCCTGTTCAAGGGCGTTCAGGTCTTCGGGGTTGAAGATGGCGGGCAGGGCGGCGCGGTTGACGGTGCCTTCCGGTGTCATGGCGTCTTTGCCCACATTTCTAGTATCGGGCACCTGCTTGGCAAGCACCACGATTTTCAATGGTTTGGTCATAAAATAAAAATTCTCGTTTTCAAATTAACTGCGTTGATTGCTTCGCAATTCGGCGGCAAAGGTACAGCTTTTTTCCTTAACGGCAAAAAAATAGGCGCAACAGAATATTCTAATGCGCCTTTATACTATATAGATAAGATAGGTTAATATAAAGTTCACAGACAGTCTTCTTTTTTTATGGCTTTTGCTCCAAACAGCACTACTATTCCAACTCAAAAGTCCCATCCATTTTTTGCACAACAACAAGGTGTTCTTTCCTTTCCGCTATCTCTTGAGGACGAAGCGGTCCCAACTCTTGGGAAAAATACACTACGGTTTCTATTCCTTGCTCATTTGTAAAAACACAAAACGAACGCACTTCATTGGTGGTCGGATTGGCCATTGTTTTTACCTGCATATTTCCATGCTGAATTGCAAAATCAACCAAAGGATAAGTGAACATTCTTATATCTAAGGGATTGTTTTTCTTAACCATCTCAGGGTCTTTGCTTTTTTTTACTTTCATTTTCGTTTCCTTCGGCCTTTCCCTCTTTTCTGTTTGTAAATGAGTGCAATAATACCAAACGAAAAAAGCTGCCACCGGAGCTACAACAACCGCTAATAATACCGGCCATAATACTTCAGAAAAACTATTGCAATAGCAATCTTCGCAACCATAAGGCCCCAATGCGACAAGAACACAAATACCGACCAAAAACCACACCACATAACACATGATGCAGATTTGCCAATTCCTACTTAACGATTGGAATCTTTTCATAGAAGAAATCTTCCGTTTTCTTTCTTCATGAAGTTGTCCACCGCAATACTGACAGAATGCAGAATCATCTGCAACTTCCTTTCCACAATGCCTACAATACATATACTATTTCAATATCTTACGCGAAACAAATCTGAAATAACAAAAGCTGCTATTAACAGAAGGATTATTATTAGAAAAATGATACCTGCCTTATTCCATGTTTTTTGTGTCTTATTAAAATAGTCAGCATCTTTCCATTTTCCTGTTTTCCATGACCATTCATTTCCTTTTGCCGCTACAATAAACCTTCCGATTATATTCACATACGGCAAGCACAATAGTAATTGCCAATAGCAATAACTGAAAAGACACCACCAAAAGGGTAATACAAACGCTCCCCAATTCCACTTCATCACTGGTTGAATTCCAGATGTATCAGAAGTGGTCTTTGTTTGATCATTGCGGATATTATCCTGAATACCAAGGTCTACTAGCTCGCTTGATACATAAGCACTTTGTTCATTTGATTCTGACTCAACCGCAGAATTCATTTCTTTGTTTTCCATATTAAAATGATATTTGTTTTTTGATTACTGTTTTCATCTTTTAGTTTTTTATACTATCAAAATGCGGAGAAATAACTCCCTCATCTATCCATTTAAAACTTCTCAATACTTGTTCAAAGTCTTTTTCCCACATGTCTGATTCTTTTTCCCTATAAGCAAGGATCATTTTGACCATTCTTTTGCTATCTGAAAACAGAAGGATTTTGCACTTGACAGGAGTAGTAAAATCAAAGTTGTAGCCTGTTCTTCTGTAATCTACCAAGATTGCATTAGCGTTGTTGATGCTAACCCATTTCCGATTGATTGAACTCATTAACCGACTACTAGGACGAAGTTCATTTGTAACCATCTCTTCGATGTAATCATCCATCTTATCCAAAGGAGCAATTTCATCTCTTTTTGGAAAATCTCTCCACTGTCCCTCAAAGTATTGGAACATGATACGGCAATACTGTTCCTTAGCCTCTGCATTCAAGTCACACAATCCCTTTTGATTAAATATGATTATACCATCCCGAAGTTGAAGCATTCCCTTATTGGCCAAATTCTTCCCATATGGACTATCTTTTATTTGTTTTTCAACCGTAATAGGTACATATATTGAAAATGCATTGAAAAAAGCATAATTATTCCAGTGCTTCGGGTCACTTATTTCCATCGGTGGGAGAATCTCATCAACCTCTGTTGATTGCTTAACAGCTTGTTCAATACCTTCATAAAAGCCCTTCATGAATTGCTTTATAATAACACCACAAACCAAAAAGATTGCAACAAAAAACACGGCCTTCCAAACTGTTGATTTTCGTTTGTTATCTGACGTCTTGTCTCTTTCGTTACTATTCCCTTCATCCAATAATACTTCTTCTGTGGAAATCGTTTTCTCAATATTGTGTTTCACTTCATCAGTATCCATATTCGTATTGTTTACAATCATACAATAAAAAAGCGTGGAATCAATTCCTTGCTTGAACACCAGGGGTTCCACGCCCTACACGTCTAACAAGTATTCCACGCCGTAGCAACTACGGCAATTGCAACTTGTCCTTGACGTGTTGCCCCGCCCAAACGGGGACTAAATGGAACTTTGGTGTTCAAGGACAGCAACAAGTGCTATCTGATTATAATATGTCTATTGTGTTTAGCTTTTTCTTTCGTCCGATTATTTTGGTTCAACTAATACTTTTCTTTTTTACCCTGCAAATATATACATTTTTCGGAAATCATAACGCCGCAGCGATTTTCCTGATTTCAAGCAGATGGCGATTGATTTTCCTGTCACTTTTTGCTACCTGGAGGTTATAATCCGCCTGCATTTGTATCCATAATTGAGCATCGATGCCCAACACGGCTTCCAAATACAAGGCATATTCAATGGAAATGGGTCTCTTTCCATTGAGAATTTCATTCAAAACGGAATAGGAAACACCCATTTGCTGCGCTAATTGCTTCTGGGTAATTCCGCGATATTCAATCTCTTCCTTCAACAATGACCCAGGATGCACAGGTTCCGATGGCATCATGTTGTTGGCAACCATTTGAGGATCCATATTTTGTTTTGTAATCATATTGTTCTCATTTATAATGGTTTGACAATTCCAAAATGTTGCAAATAGTCACAAATGGCTCTTCCTCGGTATTCACAAGGAACTCAATTCTGTACTTGTCGTTGACCCGAATCGAAGAGACTCCCTCCTTGTCGCCTTTTAGCACCTCATAATTCAACGACTTGATTTGATAAAGCGTTTCAATACGCGGGGCACTAACCAAAGTCTTGATTCGCTGCTGATACCGTTTGACAATGTCAGGCTGGAAGCGATGCTTCTTGTCGCTGGTCTTGCCTTTATCGTACAATTCCTTCAAATATATCTGTTCAAATGTGACTTTCACGCCGCAAAGATACTCATTATTTTGATAAATTCGCAAAATGTCGAATTATTTTTATTAGCAGGGTGCAATTAATTTCATACTTTTGCCGCAAATTTTTGAAGATGTCCATCACTGAAATACTAAATAGAATCGGTCCTTTGACCCTTCGACAGGCTCAGGGCTCAGGGACCTTGACGCACGAAGAAATCAAGGCCCTCCTCGCTGCCGAAGGCGACGACAAGAAGAAACTCTTCGACAAAGCCTTGCAGACCAAGCTGGCGCATCTGGACAATTACGTTCACCTGCGCGGGCTGATTGAATACAGCAACATCTGCACGAAATATTGCCTTTACTGCGGTGTGCGTTGCAAGAACCTGAAGGTGGAACGCTACACGCTCAGCGATGAAGAAGTCATTGAATGCGCCAAACTGGCGCATGAGCTGGGCTATGGCTCTGTAGCACTGCAAAGCGGCGAGAGGAGCGACAAGGCTTTTGTAGATAAGATCACCCATTTGGTCAAGGAAATCAAGAAGATCGACAACGGCAGCCTCGGCATTACGCTCTCGCTTGGCGAGCAGACCGAAGAGACCTACCGCCGTTGGTTTGAGGCAGGCGCGCACCGTTACCTGCTCCGCATTGAGGCCTCCAACGAAGACCTTTATTATAAGATTCACCCGCATGATGAAAAACACAACTTCAAGCAACGTCTCGCCTGTATCGACAGCCTATTGAAAGTCGGCTACCAAACCGGCACAGGCGTGATGGTGGGACTCCCCTTCCAAACTCTTGATGACCTCGCCGATGACCTGTTGTTCTTCAAGCAAAAAGATGTAGCCATGGTCGGCATGGGGCCGTTCATCCCCCACCCCGACACGCCTTTGTGGCAATACAGAGACCAAATCCCGTCTGCCGAGGAACGCATGGAGCTGACCTTGAAGATGATTGCTATCCTACGCCTAATGATGCCCGAAATCAATATGGTGGCGGCCACCGCCAACCAAACCGTCGACCCACAGGGGCGCGAGAAGGCTATCCTCGCTGGCGCAAATGTCATCATGCCCAACCTCACACCCAACGAGTTCCGCGAGAACTACCTCATCTACCCCGACAAGGCTTGCGTAAAGGACAAACCTGACGAATGCCACAGTTGCCTCGATGTGCGCCTCGCCGCCATCGGACACAAGGTTTTATACAACGCTTGGGGCGACTCGGTGGCGTTTACCAAAAAGCATTCATAAAAATCACAAAACCTACAAAACCAGCAAAACCGTTTTCCTGGTTATGGGAAGCATGCCAACCGGCTGCTTTCCGGCGGCGACACGGTTGTGCAGCCGCCATTTTTCAATAATTAGAAAGTTTTGCAAGTTTTGATAGTTTTGTTCAAAAAAATCGGAGATTTTAGAAAAATCACTATTTTTGCCCTTTGAAAATCAATTTATTCCACTATGAAAAAACATATCCTTACTATCCTGCTCGTCATGCTGGGCCTCGTCACCTTCGGCCAGCAGTGGACTGCCATTAGTGGCAACACCCCGAGCAAGTACCAAGTAGCGCTTGTCGCCTCTTCGGAGCGCAACATCACCGTTGACCTGCAACTGTCAGGATTCTTCACTTCCGAGGTCACCACGCCTCAAGGTCAGGCCTGCATCGTGTCTCTTCCCAAGACCGTCAGCGTCGCTGCCGCCGGGGAGCCTAATCTCCCGATGATTCCGATTCCCACCATCATCGGCGACAGAGCCTTGATGGACGTCCAAGTCATCAGCTCCGAGTACATCGACTACCCCAACATGGAAATCGCCCCATCCAAAGGCGATTTCCCGCGTAGCATTAACCCTGATGACGTGCCTTACACCTATGGTGAGGTCTATCGGCACGACGCCTTCTTCCCTGCCCAACTCGTGGAACTCGATGAGCCATACATCCATCGCGACGTGAGAGGACAGAACATGATGGTAACACCTTGCCAGTACAACCCCATCACAAAGGTGCTCAGAGTGTATCATCACCTCGTCCTAAGCATGGATAAGATTGGCTACGACACGCGCAACATCATCGAAAGCCGCAACGCCACCTTCGTCATGGATCCCGAATTCAAGGCCATGTACGAGAACCGTTATATCAACTATGAGGCTTCTATGTCGAGATATACAGCCATTGAAGAGGCAGGCGAGTTGCTCGTCATCTGTTACGACAATTTCATGTCGGCCATGGAGCCTTTTGTGGCATGGAAGAAACAAATCGGTCGTCCTACCACCATGGTGGGAACGAGTACTGCCGGCTCTACCAACACTGCTATCAAGAGTTACATCACAACTTACTATAACCAACATCCCAATTTGACCGACGTCCTTCTCGTTGGCGACGTGGCACAGATCCCCGGTGTGAGTGCAGGCTCCGGTTCTTATTCCGGCAAGGGTGACAACCCTTACGGACAAGTCGCTGGTAGCGACCGCTACAACGACGTGATCATCGGTCGCTTTTGCTGTGAGACCGCAGCCCAAGTGACCAACCATGTCAACAAAGTCATCAACTACGAAAGAGACTTGAACGCTTCGGCAACCTGGCTGCCCATCGGACAAGGTGTCAGTAAAAACGAAGGTGCTGGTCAAGGTCACGATGGAGGTGAATCGGACTACCAGCATATCGACAACATTAGGACTGACTTGTTGAACTACAACTACACAAATGTCTACCGTGACTATCAAAACGTTAGTGGGACGACAGCCTCTAGTGCTAACGTTGTCAGCCAACACATCAACGAAGGCGTGAGCATAATCAACTATTGCAACCATGGCTCCGAGACGAGCTGGGGGGTTTTCAGCTACAGCAACTCTCACGTCAATGCCTTGACTAACGACTACAAACTGCCCTATATCATTTCAGTGGCCTGCCTCAACGGCAAGTACGACTACGGCAGTGGCTGCTTCGCCGAGGCATGGATGCGCGCCACCAACAACAGCAATGGTAATCCTACAGGTGCCATCGGTGGCATGTTCTCCTATATCTCACAGCCTTGGACACCCCCACAATATGGTCAAGACGAGATGGTCGACATCTTAGTTGAATCCTATAGCAACAGAATTAGGCGTACCATGGGTGGTGTTTCAATCAACGGAAACATGGCCATCCTCGACCTTGGCGCCTCTTCAAGCACCAACTATGGCACCTATGAGACCTGGATTCTTTTCGGCGACCCCACCCTTACCCTGCGTAACGCTGTTCCCCAAAACATGGGTGTGACTCACGCTCCCACGATGTACACCAATGCGACGAGCTTCGCCGTGAACGCTACCAACGGTAACGGTGCTTTGGCCACCTTGACCCGCAACGGCGAAATCATGGGATCGGCCACCATCACCAACAGCAGCTGCAACATCACCTTCACGGCTCCCGGTTCCACCGGCACCGCTACCTTGACCGTGTTCGGCTACAACAAGATCACCTATATCGCTGACATCAACATCATCGGTGGCAGTGCCTCTGAATATACCATCAACGTGTCGGCCAACCCGACCGCTGGCGGCACCGTCACTGGCGGTGGCACCTTCCCCGCAGGCTCAACCCGCACCGTGACCGCCACAGCCAACACAGGCTACACCTTCCAAAACTGGACCGAGAATGGCACAGTGGTCTCCACCAACGCCAGCTATTCCTTCACCTTGAACTATGACAGGAACCTCGTCGCGAACTTCGCCGCCCAAACCTTCACCATCAATGCCACCGCAGATCCTACCGTGGGCGGCTCGGTCAGCGTGAGCGGCAACAGAGACACCTTCACCTACGGCTTCGAGGACGGCACCACGCAAGGCTGGACCGTCGGCAGCAGCGACAACGGCTCGACGACATGGACCGTGGGTCAGTCAGGCAACCCCAACCAGAACTACACTACGCATGGCGGCAACTATTACATCGGCTCCGTCTATGACGAGTCGAACGCCGTCGACGACTGGCTGATCTCGCCTCAGTTTATGCTAGGTGGCAGCATGAGCTTCTATTTCAAGACCACAAGCACAAGCTATACCGATTACTACTCCGTCCTCGTGTCAACGGGCACCAACGCCATCAGCCAGTTCACCACCACGGTGGTGTCTGCGACGCGTGTGACTTCCACCAACTACACCGTGGTCAACGTCAACCTAGGCAGCTATTCCGGCATGGGCTATGTAGCCATCCGCCACACCGCCAACGCCGACCAAGCCTCGTTGCTAGTCGATGACATCACCATCGTGGAAGGCGAAGACCCCGGCACCGACAGCGGTACCTTCAACTACGGCCAGACCTGCACCGTGACCGCCACGCCTAATAGC
>CADBZW010000039.1 GCA_902799345.1 uncultured Bacteroidia bacterium
TCCTGCTCGACGAAGGCAGCTTCGAAGAGACTGACATGTTCGTGACCCATCGCACCGTCGATTTCGGTCTCGACAAGCAACAGTACCTCGGCGACGGCGTCGTCACCGGTCACGGCACCATCGACGGCCGCATCGTCTACGTCTACGCTCAAGACTTCACCGTGTTTGGCGGTGCCTTGAGTGAGACCATGTCCCTCAAGATCTGTAAGGTGATGGACCAAGCCATGAAAGTTGGCGCTCCCGTCATCGGCATCTGCGACTCGGGCGGTGCCCGTATCCAGGAAGGCTCACGCAGCCTCGCTGGCTACGCTGAGATCTTCCAACGCAACATCAACGCTTCGGGTGTCATCCCGCAGATTTCAGCCATCTTCGGTCCTTGCGCCGGCGGTGCCGTGTATTCTCCTGCTCTGACCGACTTCATCATCATGACCAATGCGAACAGCTACATGTTCCTCACTGGCCCGAAAGTGGTGAAGACCGTTATCGGTGAGGACGTTTCGACCGACGATCTCGGTGGTGCCCGCATCCACTCGCAGAAGTCGGGCGTGGCCCACTTCGCCGTCGAGAGCGAAGAGGAAGGCCTCGGCCTCATCCGTCGTCTGCTCTCCTTCATCCCGCAAAACAACATGGAGAACGCCCCGCTGGTGGAGTGCAACGACCCCATCGACCGTATGGAAGACACTCTGAACCAGATCATTCCTGACAACCCGAACAAGCCTTACAACGTGGCCGACATCATCACGGCCATCGTCGACAATGGCGACTTCCTCGAGATCCATAAGAACTACGCCAAGAACATCATCGTCGGCTTCGCCCGCTTCGATGGTATGTCGGTCGGTATCGTGGCCAACAATCCGGCTTTCTTCGCTGGTGTGTTGGATTGCGACGCCTCGCGTAAGGGCGCTCGTTTCGTCCGTTTCTGCGACGCCTTCAACATCCCGATCGTGACTTTGGTCGACGTCCCTGGCTTCCTGCCTGGCACGGGCCAAGAATATGCCGGTATCATCGTCCACGGCGCCAAGTTGTTGTATGCCTACGGCGAATCGACCGTGCCGAAGGTGACCGTCACGTTGCGCAAGTCCTACGGTGGTTCGCACCTCGTGATGGGTTGCAAGCAGCTGCGCAACGACGTCAACTACGCTTGGCCGTCGGCTGAAATCGCCGTGATGGGTGCCAGCGGTGCCGTTGAGGTGCTCGATGGCAAGAAGATCGCCGAGATCACCAATCCTGAAGAGCGTGCCGAGTTCGTGGCCCAGAAGGTGGATGAATACACCAAGAAGTTCGCCAATCCGTATGAGGCCGCCAAGTTCGGCTACATCGACGACGTGATCGAGCCGCGCAACACCCGTTTCCGTGTCATCCGTGCCCTGCGCACCCTTGAGACGAAGCGCCTCGCCAACCCCGAGAAGAAACATTCGAACATCCCGCTGTAACCGTAAATCCTTGAAACGATGAACCTGTTACAATTTACATTACTGTTGGCTCACGAAGATTGGGTCTACACCAAAGGCTGGATCGTCACCATAGCGGGATTCCTCATCGTCATCATCGCCCTTGCTATCCTTTCGATGATCTTCAGCGGCGTGGCTTCCTATTTCAAGAAGAAAGACGCCCAGAAGAACGAGGTGAAGGAGGTGAAACCTGCCACGGTGAAGCCTGTCACCAAGCTGGCTGAAGGCGAAATCCCCGCTGAGGTGCAAGCCGCCATCGGCATGGCCCTGTACCTCACGACCAACCTCCACGATGAGGAGAGCAACGTCATCACCATCGAGCGTCACCAGACCTCGTGGAACGACAAGAATTACGGAGTTAGACACTGGAATCATTAATCTATTCAAGCAATGAAAAAATTCAAATTCACCATTAGTGGTAAACCATACGAAGTGGAAGTCCAGAACATTGAAGGCAACATGGCCACTGTCAATGTGAATGGCACCGAATATCAAGTGGAAATGGAAGAGCAGGCCGCTCCTGTGGTGGCTCCCGTGGCCCGTCCCGCTGCCAAGCCTGCCGCCAGTGCTCCTGCTCAGGCTGCTGCCCCGAAACCGGCTGCCGCAGGTGGCGCCGGCTACAAGATGGCCGCTCCGCTTCCCGGAACCATCATGCAGATCTTCGTCAAGCAAGGCGACGCCGTCAAGAAGGGCGACAAGCTGCTTATGTACGAAGCCATGAAGATGGAAAACAACCTGCTGGCCGAGACCGACGGTACCATTACCGCCATCAACTGCCGTCAGGGCGACAATGTGCTTCAAGGTGATACTTTAATCGTAATTGGATAAGGTCATGTTGGGAAAGAAAAGTATTTACAGAAGACCTGCGGTCATCCTCGGCTCGTTGGTGCTCCTGATGTTGCTGAACCTCGCGGTCGTCAATAACCCGATGTTCGCTACTAAGGTCGCCGACTTGGGTAAAACCGAGCAGATGAGCGAGATGACCCCTGAGGAAAGCAACGCGCAACTGGCTGAGCTGGCTGACGCGATTGTCGCTGAACAGCAAAAGTCGGCTGAATTGGGTCAGCAAATCGATAACCTTAACCAACGTGTGACCACGCTGGAAAACAAGAACGCCAAGAATCACGCGGCCGCTAAAGAGGAAGTCAAGGAAATGTCAACCAAAGACCGTCTGAGCGAAGGTCTGCACAACTTCTGGCTGCTTACGGGTTTCCGTAACTGCAAGATTGGCAACATCATCATGATTTTGGTGGGTATCCTCTTTATTTTCCTGGCCATCCGCTTCGAGTTTGAACCCATGCTGCTCATACCAATCGGCACGGGTATTATCGTCGGTAACATCCCGTTCTTCCAAGGCTTCGGCGTTAACTTCGCCGATGCCATGGCCAATTTGCAAGCGCTAGATCCAGCCACACTCAATTTCGATTTGGACACGGCTAAGGCCCTATTGGTGGCTGTCTTTGGTGACAACCCAGGCGACAAGCACATGGTGCTGAGCGAAGCCATCAAGCAGGTCGAGCATCTGAACATGGCTGATTATGGTTTGGTCAACAACGACATCGAAGGCGTGAAAGGCCTGATGACGAGTGTGTTCCAAAGCGGTGAACTGAACCTCCAGACGGGTCTTTACCAGAAGGGCAGTGTGTTGAACTACCTGTACTTCGGTGTGACCTCGGGTGTGTATCCGCCTTTGATTTTCTTGGGCATCGGCGCCATGACCGACTTCTCGTCGCTCATCGCCAACCCGAAACTGATGATCCTCGGTGCCGCCGCCCAGTTGGGTGTGTTCCTCACCTTCATCGGTGCCTTGTATCTTGGTTTCAACCTGCGTGAGGCTGGCGCTATCGGTATCATCGGTGGTGCCGACGGTCCCACCGCCATCTTCCTGTCCTCGCGTCTGGCCAACGGTATGAACGGCACGCGCAACCTCATCGGCCCCATCGCCATTGCAGCCTATTCATACATGGCTCTGGTGCCCGTGATCCAGCCGCCTATCATCCGCGCGCTGACCTCCAAGGAAGAACGCCTCATCAAGATGCGCGCCCCGCGCATGGTGAACAAGACCGAAAAGATCATGTTCCCCATCGTCGGCCTCATCCTGACCACCTTCATCAGCCCCACGGCTCTGCCGCTGCTGGGTATGCTGTTCTTCGGTAACATCATCAAGGAGTCGGGCGTGGTGAAGCGTTTGCAGAACACGGCCTCCAACCCGTTGATCGACATCGTGACCATCGTCCTGGGTCTCACGGTGGGTGCTTCGACGCAAGCCTCCGTGTTCCTGACCATGAGTTCCATCGAGATCTTTGCCCTTGGTGCCGCCTCGTTCTGCGTGGCCACCGCTGGCGGCTTGCTCGGTGCCAAGTTCATGAACCTCTTCCTGAAGGAGAAGATCAACCCGATGATTGGTGCCGCTGGAGTTTCGGCTGTGCCTGACAGCGCCCGTGTCGTCGAAGTGGAAGGTCAGAAGTACGACCCGTCGAACCACCTGCTCATGCATGCCATGGCCCCGAACGTCTCCGGCGTTATCGGCTCGGCAGTGGCAGCTGGTGTGATGATGTCGTTCCTGATGATGTAATCACTCCTTATTATTAATATGAAAACCGCCTCGATAGCTCGGGGCGGTTTTCTGTTGTTATAGCCGTCGACAAATCAGCATTCCGTAATGCCCTGTGACTGCATGAATCTTCGGATTTCATCGGCATGACGCCCACGGATGATGACGTGGTGGTTGCCGATGGAGTGTTGCAGCAGATAAGGCTTCAGGTTCACGTTGAGCGTGATTTGTGTGCGGCAGAAATGGTTGCTATAGGGCGTTTCGATGGCTTTGGCCTCAGTGACGTAGTAACGGTCAAGTTGCGGACCGCCCCATTTAAATAAGGTGTAGTCGGTCAGAGGTAGGAGGCCTTGTATGGCCACGCCGATACCCGACTCGAAGTGTGTGCGTACCACGGTCTCGTCGCACATGGTGAGCGGGATGGTGCAATGTGCCAGCATGGAGCTTTTGTCGGTGAGTTGCGAAGGGTTGGCCATGAATGCCACTTCGCCACAGAGCCGTTTGGCTAAAAACATGCTGAGCAAGGTCTGCATGTCGCCTTCGCAGCCTGCCACGATGCCTTCGTCGTTGAGCAGGGCCAAGGCCAAGCAGCTCGTCGTGCCGCAGGCCTTCACGATGTCGAAGCAGCGGATGGTCATGGCATCCAAATGCTCCTCTTGGCAAATCTTTCTGATGGCAAGGTAGGCTTTGGCGGCCTCCATCATGTCGGCATCGGAGGGTTCTTTGACAGCCTTGGCGCGATTTACCATGGATTGTGCCACCTTCTCGGCCTCGGTTTGCGGAACGGCCTTGATGCCGTCGATGACCCGTTGCAGGTCGATGTCAATGGTTTCGATGCCGTAGTGTTGGCAGAGATAATGGTGGTCCACGCCGCTGGCGATGAGCCAATCCGAGGGTGGACCAAACAATCCGATTCGGCCCCGCAGATACGCACGGCCGTGCGTATCTACCATGGCCGAAACAATCTCATCATTCGTCCCATGCAAAATCTTTCCTTCTACCCCGATATTTCCCAGGTAGGTCAATATCTCCAATGAGGCCGCTAGGGAATTGTTGCGCCCGTCGGCAATCATCGTGACGGCTTTCGGGCGATGTGGCGAGCACATCATCTCCACATCGATGGCCTCCCAAAGGCGTTTGAATAGGTTTTCGACGCCGCCGGTGGCGATCATAAAGGCATCGGGTAACCTTTGTAGAGACGCGATTAATCGCGTCTCTACCGATTCGTCCCCGATGATATTGATTTCAGCCTGGCATTCTTTTTCCAGCTGATGAATCAGTTCGGCGTATTCTGTCTTGACAAATTCGTCGTTCTGGAATGTGGAACGAAGGATGGTTATTTTCATTGTTTAAGGGTTTAAACCCCACCTTCAAACGTCATTGCGGGCTTGACCCGCAATCTCCCGAGCAAAAGGAATGTCTTTCTTGCTCAGGAGATGGCGTTCCGCTTGTGCGGAATGACGGTTCCTCCGCCATGACGCACAAGGGTGGGGTTTCGTTGTTTCTAGTTTAATGTTTTAATGTTTCACCACAAACCTCATCGTCTGTTCGCCAGCCTTGACGACATAGACGCCGTTCTCGTAGCCAGTCGTATTGATGCGTATTTCGCTGCCGCTGGCCTCGAATTCATCCACCTTTTGGCCTAGGACGTTGAAGACGTGCACCATGCCAAGATTTTCGCCCATGAGGGTCACGCTTTCGTTGGCGGGGTTGGGGAAGAGGCTGATGGAAGATGTGTTGTCATTGACGGACCAGGGTTCTTCAAGCACCACAACAAATGAGGCATCGGGCAGGTTACTTGTCAAGGTGACAATATCAGACACGATGCCTTTTGCCACGACATTAATTGTAATGCCTAACTCTTTCGATTCGCCTTGTGGAATGGTGATTTCTATTGGATTATTGCAATAGATATCTTCGCCATCCATATTGAAAGCCAACCATCCGAATTCGTCACAAATATTGGTGACAATAGCATCTTCAGCGGTGTTATTATAAATGGTAACCCAATAAGTTTCATATTGATTGTCAACTAAGTTCACCGTATCCATGCTGAATGTCAGCGTTTCGTCATAAACCACCGGTAAGGGCAGCGTGGTGACGATTTCATAGGAAGGCTCACCGTAGTTGCCGTCGGGGTCGACGGGGAGGACAGCGACAGCGTATTCTGTTTCAGGAATCAGGCCGTCGAAGATGTTCGTCAGCGTATTGGTTTCAACAACTCCGTGCTCTTGCATAATCGCGGGGAGGTCTTGACCGAGTTCAGCAACCCATTCCGTAAGCTCGGCTTCGGTGGCGCACAGATAGTAGTACGAAGCACAATCTTCATTGGGCGTGAACGTGGCTGTGATGCTGTTCTCCGTCACCTCGTCGATGCTAAGGGCCACTTGTGGGTCGTAAACGACAGGGGTGTCGCAGTCGTGTTGCTGAACGCCTTGTGCTTGCAAGGCGTTAATGATGCTCTGGACGTTGCTAATAGGCCACAAGTCTTGGATGACAACTTGGTGGTTGGGTGCGATGAGGATGACGGTGGGATAGTAACCGATTCCGTATTGGCTGCAAATGCTATTGCCGCCATCTGCTCCTGCAATGGTAGGGTATTCCACACCATAGTTGTTCACCCAGGTGAGGCAGGATGCTTGGCTGTCGCCATTGTCAACTTCCATGTAAAACACGTCATGCATGTTGCAACCGAAGTTAGAGTAGGACTGCACCATGTGAGGAATGCTTTGGATGCAGGCAGGACATGTAGTATAGAAAAAGTCGATAAGCACATACTGGCCATTGTCGAGAATGTCAAACAAATGCACCTCAGTGCCATGTACATCTGTGACTGTGAAATCAATAGCTTGCGTAGCGCTTGTTTGCGCTTTCAGGCCAAAACCAAAGGCCAATGCGAGAATGAGGGTAAATACTTTTTTCATAGGCTAATTAATTAATAAGGTTTGTCGGGGACAAAGGTAGGAATTTTTTTGATTTAAAGATTTAAAGATTTAAAATTCAAAAATTTAAAATTCAAAATTTGAAGATTCAAAATTTAAAATTCAAAAATGAAGCAAAAGGAAGCTCCTACGGAGCATAACGAAACGGGGTGTTGGGCTATGTTATTAAAAGATAGCTCCTACAGAGCATTGGCTGGGCGTTCTGTTTTGTTGTTCTATTAAAAGATAGCTCCTACGGAGCAGGTTTTAATGCCACATGTTGATTTTTCGAGGCGTTTTGGGTCATTGCAAACGTTAGCTATGCCAACTCAAAACTACTAACTCAAAACTACTAACTGCAAACTACAAACTACTCTAAACTCTAAACTAATTATCCCTATAATCCTTCTTCTTCTCATACTTCAAGTCCTTCAGTGCCTGTGCCTTTACGTTGATGGTGAAGTTCCAGCTCTTGTAGCTGCCGATGGGGATCCAGTTGAAGCGCATCTCCCAACAGTGCAGGTCGCGGTAGACGCTGATATTGGTGTAGGTGATGTTGTTTTTCACGAAGTCCCAGCCTGTCGAGAACGACACCTTCCATTTGGGCGTGATGTTGATGTTGCCGTTGAGACCGAGGGTGTGCACATAGGTGTTGGTGGCGATGCCCATAAAGGCGGCGTAGGCCAAAGAGGTGGTATAGGTGAGGTTGTAGCTGATGGAGACCGACCATGGCGTGGTCCAGTCGATATAAGCGTTGGGGTTGCCCAGGATTTCGTCGAGTTCGTCGGGGTCGAAGGCACCTGATCTGCGGGCGTTTTCGTTGATTTCGTCACGTATGGCTTGACTGCCTTGCTTGCCTTGCAGTTTCTTAAAGTCGTTTTGGCTGAAACTGTAACTCAAGCTGAACCTCCACGACGAACCCGTCTTGCGGAACAGCCGACCGTTGTCAATGACTTCGAAACGGTTGATGCGGTGTCCTAACGAGTCGGCAGCATAAAGGTCCCAAGTACTGTTGAAGTTGATGCCTAGTTTCTTGAACAAGGTGGTGCGCCCGCTGATGGCGATGGGGGAGAATCTGACCGAGTCTTTGGTGATGTCGTAGTTGCCCGAGATGCTGAACGACTCCAAAATCGGGATTTTCTTCATTCCCGTGATGGTGTCGCTCTTTGACGGCACCTTGATTTCCAAGTTGTTGCCGAAATTGAAGGTCAGCAACCCTTGTTGCATTTGTGAAGGCGTGCCATAAAGCGCACTCGGGTATTTGTTGTAGACCTTTTCGTTGCCGTTGCCGTCAACGTATGCGCCATAAACGCCCCATTTCGGGTCGCCGAAGTTGGGTCGGTAAGTGAAGCCAATGGTGGGCGTGAACACGTGGCGGATGGCACGGATGGGGCCTTTGGCAAAGTTGACCATGCCGTAGATCTTGGTGGTGAGGTTGGAGCTGGCACTGAAGTCTACGAGGTTGCTGAAACGATGAATGGTGTCGGTTTGCAGGTGTCCCGTCGAGTCGCTGTCATTAATCCACTGTTGCTCAATGTGCTTGAAGTACATGTAGTCGTTCAGCGTGAAGGAGTTGGTCCACGAGAAATGTTTGAACAGCTTGATGGTGGCATTGATAGGTATTCTGTGTGAAATGCCCATCTGCACATGGTCGCGGAACATCTCCCTTGCCCAGCCGCCGAAGTCGTCGGTAATGCCATGGAAGAGCACGGTATCCACGTCGTTGATGTAGGCCTTGCCGTTCATCGTGTAGCCCATGCTCAGGCTTTGGTACCACCGTTTCTTTCCCGCCTTTCCGACATTCTTCAAGGGATAGAAGGTGTTGACGGTCAATGTAAGCTCGGGCAGCGATGCCGTGACTTGTCGCGTCAATGTGTTTTGGCTGTGGCTGGCGTTGAGGGTGAGGTAGACCTTGCCTGCAAAGTTGGTCTGGTAGGCGATGCTCGACCGGAAAGTGTTGCTCAATTGGTCGGTGACGGTTTGGGCGTTGTATTTGTTGAAGTTGGAGCTGACGATGTTGACGTCGGCGGAGAAGTTGTGTCGTGGATGGGACTTGGGGTCTTGTTTGTGGGTCCAATGGATCTTGAAGTCGTTGCTTTCTTGGTAGTCGGCTGCGCCTTTGGTGCCGATCTTGTTGACGGCGAAGCCCAAGGCCACCGAGCCGTTGAATTTGTAGCGTTTGTTGTAGCGGAAGGTCGGCTTGATGCCCCATGAGCCACGGGTGTAGATGTCGCCCAAGACCTGCAAGTCATAGTAGTCGTTGATGGCCCAGTAATAGCCACCGTTTTCGAGGTAGAAGCCACGATTGGCCGACTCGCCGTATGTGGGGAGGATGAGTCCCGACTTCTTGCCTTTCGTGTTGGGAATCAAGGCGAACGGTAAGGCAAGAGGCAGGGGGATGTCGGCGATGGTCATGTAGATGGGTCCGGTGACGATTTTGTCGTCGGGGATGACCTTGGCCTTGGTGAACTTGAACTGGTAGTGTGGATGGTCCTTGAGGTCGCAGGTGGTGTAGCCGCCCTTGCGGATGTGGATGCTGTTGTCGTCCATGCGCTTGACGCGCTCGCCGTGCAGGTAGCCACCTTGTTCCTCGGTCCATACCTTGGTGATGATGCCTTTCTTCGTCTTGAAGTTGTAACGCATCTCCATGGCCTCGAAGGTGGTCTCGCCTTGGGTGAACACAGGCCGCCCCTGTATCTTGCCTGTCGAGTCGGGCAGGCCATGTGCGGTGCAGGTACTGGTCTCAAGGTCAAATTCAAGGTAGTCGGCTTTGAGGACGATGTCGTCGTATTTGGCTTCAGCCTGGCCGTAATAGAAGATTTTCTTCTGGTTCATGTCACGGTACGACGAATCGGCAGCCGAGCAGATCACTTGTGTCTCGATGGCCGATTCGGAGCGCTGTGGCGTGATGCGGCGGGGATGGCGCTGTAGCGTTGTGTCGTTTTGCAATGTATCCAGTAGCGACGCAAAATCTTGCGTCTCATTAATGGAATCCATTTCGGGAGACGGGGTCAATCCTGTCCCATCAAGGGAATCCGTTATGTGAAGGGTGTCCCCCGACGGGGTGTCAAAAACCATCGTTATCGTGTCGACGATGCGTTCCTTGACCGAAACAATCGTGTCGGCCTCGGCTTGTTCGAAGTCGTATGTATTTTTCTCAGTATGAGATAGTTGCTTACAGCCATAGAACAACACAAGCATAGCAGCCAACAGAGAAAAGGCCGCCGTCTGAAAATAATTCTTATGTGTCGTGTGTTCTAACAACGTGAAAACGATTACTTTTGTACGCTTGAAATCCGCTGCAAAGATAAACAAATGAACTTTATGACTATATGTGCAGCTTTATAATTAGACACGAGACGCGAGACTGCGAGACGCGAGACATTGTCCCTGTCCCGTGTCGCGAAGTCCCGAGTCCCGTGTCAAACTATGGTTCAATTAATTCTGAATTTACTATGATAGAACGAAAGATTTCGCGATTTGGTGTTTTTATCCTGTTTTTTCTGCTGCCTTTGTGCGTCTTGGCACAAAAAGGAGAGAAGATTCAAACCATTGTCATCGACGCGGGTCACGGTGGCAAGGACACGGGTGCCTTGGGCAAAGTGACGACGGAGAAGGCGCTCAATCTGGCCGTTGCGCTTAAGTTTGGAGCCTATATCGAAGAGAACCTGCCCGACGTGAAGGTGATATACACCCGTAAGACGGACAAGTTCGTCGAACTGAGCGAGCGTGCCGCCATCGCCAACCGCAACGATGCCGACGTGTTTGTTTCCATCCACTGCAACTCCACCGAGACGCCCAACTCGGCCTACGGTGCAGAGACCTTCGTGATGGGTGAGTCGAAAAACGAGAAAAACCTGGCAGTGGCTAAGAAGGAAAATGCTTCTATCTTGTTGGAAGACAATGCCGATGCTTACGATAACTTCGACCCCAACAGTACCGAGGCCTATATCCTCTTCTCGCTATCGCAAAGCCTCTATCAGAGCCAGAGCCTCAACCTTGCCGACAAGGTACAAAAGCAGTTTTCCAGCAAAGGTCGCCACGATAGGGGTGTGCAACAAGCCGGTTTCCTGGTGCTTTGGAAGACGGCCATGCCGAGCATCCTCGTGGAATTAGGCTTTATCAATAACGCCAAGGAAGAACAATTCCTCAACTCCGAGAAAGGGCAAAACCAAATGGCACTCGCTCTTTACCGTGCTTTTGAAGAGTATAAGCGGGAGTTTGAGTCGGAGAACCACACCGCAGGTCAAGTTGTGGCAGAAGAAACGTCAGCTAATACGGGCGACACCTATTTCACCGTGCAGTTTGCCAGCCGCGACAAGAAAGTGGCGTCTACCGACAAGGCTTTCAGTGGCGTGAAGGAGGTCGATGTCTATGAATACAACGGTGCTTTCCGCTATATCTCAGGACGTTTTACCACCAAGGCCGAAGCCACGAAACGCCAAGCCGAGGTAAGGAAATTGGGCTATACCGATGCTTTCGTTATTGCTTTCATTAATGGCGAGCGCGGCACCATCAAGCAGGCCGAGGAAGCGCTGAAGAAGTAGTATGACATGAATAGAATCAGAGTTCATTGGTTTTTCTCATTTTTCCTGCTATTAATGGTTGGTTTGGTGGGTTGCCGTTCTGCCTCCAATGATGCTAAGGTTACCGAGAAAACAGAGCCAGCAAACAAGGCACTTAAAGTTGTTGAGGCCTTGCATGACCCTAATTCCCAATATGTTATTGTCGTTTCCCATCGCGGCGACTGGCGCAACTATCCCGAAAACTCCATCCCTGCCATTGAGTCGGTGATTCGCATGGGCGTCGACATGATGGAGCTGGACCTGAAGATGACCAAAGACAGTGTGTTGGTGCTTTGTCACGATTGGACGTTGGATCGTACCACCACAGGTCATGGCCCTGTGAGTGAATATTCCTATGAAGAACTCCTACAATTTGACCTGAAACGAGGCCATGGTATCGCTATTCCCGGACTGAAAATTCCCACACTGAGACAAGCACTTGAGGTGTGTAAGGACCGCATCACTGTAAATGTGGACCAAGGCTATCAATACTACGACCAAGTCCTTGAAATCGCTGAGGAGTTAGGCGTTACGGACCAACTGCTTATCAAGAGCGGGAATCTCTGGGGTGATGTCCAGTCAAAACTTGCCGAACATAGCCATAACTTGATGTATATGCCTGTGGTTACACTCAACGGCTCAGAATGGAGCCACACGCTTTTCGAAAGTTACATCATTAGCGAGGAACCGCAGATGGCGTATGAAATATGCTTTGATGAATTAGATGACGAGGTTAAGGAAACGGTCAGTCGTGTCCTTGACTCTGGTTCGAAGGTGTGGGTCAATACGATTTGGGCTTCGCTGTGCGGTGGCTACGACGACGACCGCGCCTTCGACAGTGACAATCCGGCTTCGGTTTATGATACCATCCTCAATCTCGGCACTTCTATCATCCAAACAGACCGACCTGAGTTTTTGATTCGGTATTTGGAATCCACTGGAAGGAGATAATTTAACGCAAAAAAAATGTAGGGCTGCCATAATATGGCAGCCCTACAAATTCATTTTGAATTATTCCACCACAACAAGATAGTAGTTCTTCTTGCCCTTCTGCACAAGGATATACTTGCCGTCGATGAGGTCGGCTGGGGTCATCACCTTGTCCAAAGTGACCTTTTCCTTGTTGACGCTCACGCCGTTGGCTTGGGTCATCTTGCGGGCTTCGCCCTTCGAGGGGAAGATCTGCGTGTTGACGGCCATAAAGTCAACGATCGGGATGCCGGCTTCGAGGTCGGTTCGGACGATGTGCTCTTGCGGCACGCCGTCGAAGATGTCCAAGAAGGTGGCTTCGTCGAGCTTCTCCAAACCTTCTTTGGTCGACTTACCGAAGAGGATGTTGGAGGCCTCGATGGCAGCATCCAAGGCTTCCTGCGAGTGCACCAACACAGTGACCTCTTGAGCCAAACGCTTTTGCAGCACACGCATGCCCGGGTCTTTCTTGTGCTCTTCAATCAGGGCGTCGATGGTCTCTTTGTCTAGCGAGGTGAAGATCTTGATGTATTTCTCGGCGTCCTCGTCGCTGACGTTGAGCCAGAACTGGTAGAACTTGTAAGGCGTGGTGCGCTTCGGGTCGAGCCAGATGTTGCCGCTCTCGGTCTTGCCGAACTTCTTGCCATCGGCCTTGGTGATGAGCGGGCAAGTCAGGGCAAAGGCCTCATTTTCGAAGCCCAAGGTGCGGCGAATCAACTCCGTGCCCGTGGTGATGTTGCCCCATTGGTCGTTGCCGCCTAATTGCAGCTTGCAGTTCTTGTGCTGATAGAGGTAGAGGAAGTCGTAGCCTTGCAAGAGTTGGTAGGTGAACTCGGTGAAGCTGAGGCCGTCGCGGGCAGTACCGTTGAGGCGCTGCTGCACGCTGTCCTTGGCCATCATGTAGTTCACGGTGATGTGCTTGCCCACCTCGCGCGCGAAGTCGAGGAAGGTGAAGTCCTTCATCCAGTCGTAGTTGTTCACCATCTCGGCGGCGTTGGGCTCCTTCGAATCGAAGTCCAAGAACTTGGCCACTTGGGCTTTGATGCACTCTTGGTTGTGACGCAAGGTCTCTTCGTTGAGCAGGTTACGCTCTTGGCTCTTGCCCGAGGGGTCGCCAATCATGCCGGTGGCACCACCCACCAGGATGATGGGTTTGTGGCCGCAGCGTTGCAGGTGGCGCAGCATCATGATGCCGCAAAGGTGGCCGATATGTAAGGAGTCGGCGGTCGGGTCGGTGCCCAAATACGCCGTTACCATTTCTTTCTGGAGGAGTTCTTCCGTGCCTGGCATGATCTGTGCCAGCATTCCGCGCCAGCGGAGTTCTTCAACAAAATTCTTCATCGTTAGTTAAGGTTATTGAGCTCGTCGAAATAAATTTGGGTGCAAAAGTAGTCAATTTTTGTAAATCCTCAACCTACACCGCATATTCTCCACCACATTGCCGCCATAGAGCCATGAGTCGGCGAAGTGAAGATTACCCTTTGGAAACATCTGTTCGTAGGCGGGAATGAAGACCATCTCGGGGTCGAGGTCGGGACAGACGGTGTTGTGTTTGTAGAGATAGGTCCTTGTCGGGCAGGGCACGATGAGGACGCTATCGCGGGCCTCGTTGTATTTGGCCATGCCCAAATGGAACTCAGCCGGAACTGTGTCAAGTGCCATCGTCCAAATGGTCGGGTTGATGCCCACCACGTCGCCACTCGACACCATGCCGAGGGCCGTCGTGTCGGTCACGGAGTTGAAGACAATCAAGCCGCGCATCGTGCTGTCGGTGGCAGGTTGCAAAGCCTCTGGATAAGCAGCCAATTCTTCTGCACTAACGTGATAACCAATGCAATAGGCTGCTACCATCAATTTTCTTTGTTCTTCGGTCATGCCGTGTTTCAGCAGGTCGATGAGCATCTGCGAGCCTTGGCTATGGCCCATCAGGAAGAAGGGACGGCCGTGGTTGTAATGCACCATATAATATTGGAAGGCGTCGTTGACATCCTTTGCCGCTATTTGTGCCAACGAGTCCAAAACAGAGGAAGGCTGACTATAAGCCTCAAAAATCATCTGGCGGTAATAAGGCGCATAGAAGTTGTACTCGCCATACAGCATTTTGTTGAACCGCTGGTTGCCGTTGGCTTCTTCGCGCACCTCGGGCAGGGTGATGTCGGCAAACCACGATGAGTCGTTTTCGGTAAAAGAAATAGCCGAAACGGTAGGATAGACATAGAAGACATCGGCAGCCTTGGTCGTGTCGCCGCAGCTGTACCAATAGGTGGTGTCGGAATAGTCGATTCTGGCTTCAACTTCATTTTGTTGTCTTTGTTGCGGCTTGCAAGCAAAGGCTGTGGCCATCATAAATGCCATCAAAAGGACGAAAATAGCCTTGTTTTTCATAGGAGGTGCCGTTTTTAGGCCGACAAAGGTAGTAAAAGTTAGATTTTTTGTCGCAGACTCAATTAATTTTCGCAACTTTGCAGCGGAATTAGACTTTGGCTTATGGCCGTCCTACCCTAGGACGTCATAGCGGACCGTCATTCCGTGAAAACGGAACGCTATCTTCCAAGCATAAAGAGGTATCCTTTTCGCTTGGGAGATTGCGGGTGCAGACCCGCAATGACGACAAGAAGAGGGATGGTCCCGAAGTCCTGCGTCAGAAACAACAATTAAACGACTCAACAATCAACAATTCAACAATAATGAAAAGAGACGAGAAAATCTTTGATCTGATTCGCCAAGAGAAAGAGCGTCAGATGCGCGGAATCGAGCTCATCGCTTCGGAAAACTTTGTCAGCGAGCAAGTGCTGGAAGCCATGGGTTCAGTCATGACCAACAAATATGCCGAGGGCTATCCTGGCAAACGTTACTACGGCGGCTGCCAAATCGTCGACCAGAGCGAGCAAATCGCCATCGACCGCGCCTGCCAGCTGTTCAACGCCACCTTCGCCAACGTGCAGCCCCACTCGGGCGCACAGGCCAACATGGCTGTGATGCAAGCCCTGCTTGAACCCGGCGACACCTTCATGGGTCTCGACCTCTCGCACGGTGGTCACCTCTCACACGGTAGCCCGGTCAACGCTTCGGGTATACTCTACAAGCCCGTCGCCTACCACGTTTCGAAGGAAACCGGTCGCGTCGACTACGACGAGATGGAAAAGATCGCCCTTGAGTGCAAGCCCAAACTCATGATCGCTGGTGCTTCTGCTTACAGCCGTGACTGGGACTACAAGCGCATGCGCGCCATCGCCGACCAAGTGGGTGCTGTCCTCATGGCCGACGTCAGCCACCCCGCTGGCCTCATCGCCAAGGGCCTGCTGAACGACCCGCTGGAGTACTGCCACCTCATCACCACCACCACCCACAAGACCCTGCGTGGTCCTCGCGGCGGCATGATCCTCATCCGTCATGACTTCGAAGACCCGCGTGGCCGCAAGACCCCGAAGGGCGAAACCAAGATGATGTCAGCTTTGATCAACAGCGCCGTGTTCCCGGGCATCCAAGGTGGTCCTCTGGAGCATGTCATCGCCTCCAAGGCCGTTGCTTTCGGCGAAGCCCTCAGCGACGAGTACATGGAGTACATCCAACAGGTGAGAAAGAACGCCGCCTTCATGGCCAGAGCCTTCATGGATAAAGGTTATGACGTCATCAGCGGTGGCACCGACAACCACTCCATGCTGATCGACCTCCGCGGCAAGTTCCCGGAGATCACCGGTAAGATGGTGGAGAACACCCTCGTCCTTGCCGACATCACCGTCAACAAGAACATGGTGCCCTTCGACACCCGTTCGCCTTTCCTGACCTCTGGTCTGCGCGTTGGCACACCCGCCATCACCACCCGTGGTCTGAAGCAAGACAAGATGGCTGTCATCGTCGACTTGATCGACGACGTCATCAGCGACATCAATCCTGAGACCAAGACCGCTTCGGAGGCCAAGATCAACGCCGTCCGCGCCGAAGTCAACAAGATGATGAAGGACTATCCGCTCTTCGCTTGGTAATCCCAGAAAAATCCAAAAACGTCAAAAAGTCGCTCCAATGGGGCGACTTTTTTTTCGTAAAAATCACTTTTTTTCGTTTGCTTTTTTGAAAAATACGTAACTTTGCATCCCGTATTTTTAATTCCAAGCACTATGAAAACCACTAAAAAATACGGGTTCGACAACGAGAAATACCTCAAAATCCAATCAGAACACATCAAGGAACGCATCGCGAAATTCGGTGATAAGCTGTATCTCGAATTCGGCGGCAAGCTTTTCGACGACTTCCACGCCAGCCGTGTGCTGCCCGGCTTCCAGCCCGACAGTAAGCTGAAGATGCTCTCCCAACTGATTGACGTAGCCGAGATCATCATCGTCATCAGCGCCATCGACATTGAGAAGAACAAGGTGCGTGGCGACTTGGGCATCACCTACGATGTGGATGTGCTCCGCCTGCGCGAGGAGTTCATGAGCCGTGGTTTCATGGTGAACTCCGTGGTGGTGACCCACTACAACGGTCAGGCCAGCACCGACGCCTATCGTCAGCGTCTCGAGCGTATGGGCATCAAGGTGTATTATCATCGCATCATCGAAGGGTATCCCAACAATGTCGCCCTCATCGACTCGGAGGAAGGCTTCGGCCGCAACGACTATGTGGAGACCACGCGTCCGCTGGTGGTAGTAACAGCCCCAGGTCCGGGTAGCGGCAAGATGGCCGTCTGCCTCAGCCAGCTCTACCACGAGAACAAACGTGGCATCAAGGCAGGCTACTCCAAGTTTGAGACCTTCCCCGTGTGGAACCTGCCGCTGAAGCACCCCGTCAACGTGGCCTACGAAGCCGCCACCGCCGACCTAAGCGACGTCAACATGATCGACCCCTTCCATCTGGAAGCTTATGGTAAGACCGCTGTCAACTACAACCGCGACATCGAGATTTTCCCCGTGTTGAACGCCATCTTCGAGAGCATCTACGGAGAGAACCCCTACAAGTCGCCGACCGACATGGGCGTCAACATGGTGGGTTACTGCCTCAGCGACGATGCCGTGTGTTGCGAGGCCTCGAAGCAAGAGATCATCCGCCGTTATTATACCGCTTTGTGCAATTTGGCCAAGGGCAAAGGCACCGAGAGCGAGGTGAACAAGATTGCGTTGTTGATGAAGCAGGCTCGTATCAGCACTGCCGACCGCAAGACCACCATCGCCGCCAAGGAACGCAGAGAAAAGGAAGGCGTGGCCTCTGCCGCCATCGAATTGGAAGACGGCACCATCATCACAGCCCACACCAGCGACCTGCTCGGCCCTAGCGCAGCCTTGATCCTGAATGCCACCAAACATATTGCAGGGATACCGCATGAGGTGAAACTCATCCCTCAGGCCATGATTGAGCCTATCCAGACCACCAAGGTGAACTACCTGCACGGTAGGAATCCACGTCTGCATACCGATGAGGTATTAGTGGCTCTCTCCATGCTCAGCCTCTGGGACGAGAACTGCAAGAAAGCCCTTGAATGTCTGCCGCAGCTGAAAGACTGTCAGGTGCATAGCACGGCGATGCTCAGCGAGGTAGACCAGAAGATCTTCAAGAAACTGGGTATCGGCCTCACCTGCGACCCCGTGGCGAAGAAGTAATATAGCTCTAACCGAATTAATCAGAAGTCATCCGAAACAAACTATCGGTTATTTTCGGTTCGGTTCGGTTAGAGATTAATTCAAAAGTTTCTGATAGCCCTTACATAGAAGACTTGGTCTTTTATGGCTTCCATAACGACAATGCTGCTGTCTTGCTCGCGCAGGGCGGCAGCACTTCTTGTGCCCAGCTCGGTGCTCGACCAATAGGTTTTTTCCTCCAAAGTCGGATAGCCCAACGAATCAAGTGTGGCATTGACTGCCGCTTGGTTTTGTAGCAATTTGTTCAGCTCACCGCTCGAAGGCACAAACCATTGCCGTGACGTGATAAGGAAGTTCTGATGTACGAGGTGCCATGTGTTTCGCTGGTGGCTCCATCGTATGGCAGGGTAATGGCTCAGGTCGTAGTTTGCCATGAGGATGTTGGTGTTGCGCCAGCCGTCGTAAGGGTTGGTGGCTCCCGTTAGGCTGTTGACATAGTTGGTTTCGCACCAAGGCAAGTACGACTCTTCAAGGCTGACCATCAACCCATTGGAGGTGCCGTAAGTCAGAAACACAACCCCTTGCAAAGTGTCGTTGTGGAAATAATCGCCGATGTGATAAACAGAGCCTTCGTGATGGGGCAGGGGCGTGTCGCCACTCGCTGAAGGCGACTCGTACTTGTTGCATGCGGCAAGGACGGGCAAGAGAAAAAACACCAATAACCAATTCTTTCGCATCGGGCTGATTTTTCGGCAAAGATAACAACAAATTCCATATTTTTGCCTCAAGTAAAACCATTATCAAATGAAAAAATTCTTTCTCATCACATTGTTGAGTTGTATGCTGTGCGTTTCCTGCACCGAAAAGGCTGAAACCGACCCCGAAGTCATCGCCATGCGCGGACTGGTGAACCGTGTCGTGCCTGAATATTCCGAAAACATTGTCCTAGAACGCCTCGAAAACGACACTGTCGACCGTTTCGAGATTGAAACGCAGGGCAACAACCTCGTCATCCGTGGCAACAACGCCAACAGCATGGCTGTGGGCCTGAACCATTACCTGAAATACTTCTGCAAAGCACAGTATTCCTGGTTTAAAGAAGAGCCTTTGCAGATTCCGAGTGTGATGCCCAAGGTATATCCAGCCGTCAGCTTGAGTGCTCGCGTGCCCGACCGTTTCTTCCTCAACTACTGCACTTTCGGTTACACCCTGCCTTGGTGGGACTGGTCGCAGTGGGAGCATTTCATCGACTGGATGGCGCTCAACGGCATTAATCTGCCTTTGGCCATTACGGGACAAGAATCCGTTTGGTACGAAGTGTGGAGCGACTTGGGCCTCACCGATGAGGAAATCCGCAGCTACTTCACGGGTCCGGCGCACCTGCCTTGGCACCGTATGCAGAACATCGACCGCTGGGGTGGACCGCTGCCCATGTCGTGGCTCGAGAACCAAAAGGCCTTACAAAAGCAGATCGTGGCTCGTGAGCGTGAGTTGAATATGAAACCCGTGTTGCCAGGTTTCGCAGGTCACGTGCCGCCATGCATCACGAGGCTTTACCCCGATGCACCTTTGGCTTCGTTAGGCGACTGGGCGGGCTTCGACAGCATCTGCTGGTGCAAGTTCCTCGACCCGCTCGACCCGTTGTACACCGATATCCAGAAGAGATTCATCGACAAGCAGACTGAGTTCTATGGCACCGACCATATCTATGGCATCGACATCTTCAACGAGCTCATCCCGCCGAGTTGGGAGCCTGAATACCTGAGTCGTGTGAGTCGGCAGGTCTATGAGTCGCTCGAAGCCGCCGACCCCGAAGCCAAATGGCTCGAGATGGCGTGGCTGTTCTGGAACGAGCGCCAATACTGGGAAGTCGACAATCGCATTGAGGCCTACATCACCTCCATGCCGAAAGACCGACACATCATGCTCGACTACTACTGTGAACGGCAACCCGTGTGGGAGCGCACCAACGCCTACTATGGCGTGCCATACATTTGGTGCTATCTTGGCAACTTCGGCGGCAACTCCATGCTGGCAGGCAACCTTGACACGGTGAATGTGAGAATCGAAAGAGCCTTTGAAAGAGGTGGCGACAACTTCATCGGCATCGGCTCCACCTTGGAGGGCTTCGACTGCAACCCCTTCATGTATGAATATGTCTTTGAGAAGGCCTGGAACGACCCGCTCACCAAAGATGTGGACGCCTGGGTGAAGTGCCTCGCCGACCAACGTGCCGGTAAGGAAGACCCTGCCATGCGTGCCGCTTGGGCTCTGTTGGCCGATAGCGTATATAATAAGGTGTCGTCGCCGGGTCAGACCGTCCGTATCAACCAAAGGCCGACCATGGGTGACATTGATGAATACCGCCAGTATTACGTTGCTCCGACCTATAAATACAACAATATCACCTTGTTGGATGCCTTGGATGACCTTCTAGCTGCCGACTGTAACACGCGCACGCGTCACTTCGATGTGGTCAACATCACGAGGCAGTTGCTGGGCAACTATTTCAGCGACCTCTATGCCGATTATGTGAAGGCCTACCGTGAAGGCGACTACGAGACGTTGCATCAGATTGAGCAAACTATGACCAATATCCTTGACGATACAGATAAGATTTTGGCCACTGAAAGCGCTTTCCTTGTTGGTAGATGGATTCGTGACGCGAGGGCTATTGGCATCACGGAAGAGGACAAGGACTACTTCGAGAGTAACGCCCGTAACATCATCACCACATGGGGCGAGGAAGACGCTTTGCTCAACGAATATGCCAGCCGCGCCTGGGCGGGTCTCACTGCGACCTACTACGCTTACCGCTGGAAGGAGTTCTTCAAGGATGTGGATGCCGCCATCGACGCAGGTCAGCCTTTCGATGAAAAGGCCTACCACGAGCGCATCTGCAAGTACGAAGGCCAGTGGTGGCGTGAGCGCATTGGCACCTTCAGCGCCGAGCCTCAAGGCGACGGCGTGGCTTTGGCCAAAAACATTGTCGACAAATATCGCGCAGAACTTGAAGCTCGTTACAGAAAATAAGGAGTCCCATAGGGACGACAAACCAATAAGCAGGCGACGTCAGTCCCTGCACTAAACACACACAGCCATGAATATCACAGAACAAGACAAAGAATACATGCGCGAGGCCATCCGCCTCGCCAACGAAAGCGTGAAAAACGGCGGCGGTCCCTTCGGGGCCGTCATCGTGAAAGATGGAGAAATCGTCGCTGGCAGCTCGAACAGCGTGACCCGCGACAACGACCCCACCGCCCATGCCGAGGTGAACACCATCCGTCAGGCCTGCCGCAAGTTGGGCACCTTCGACCTGTCGGACTGCGTCATCTACACCTCCTGCGAGCCTTGCCCCATGTGCCTCGGCGCCATCTATTGGGCGCATATCAAGCGCATCTACTACGGCAACACGAAAAAGGATGCTGCCGCCATCGACTTCGCCGACGACTTCATTTACAAGGAGTTAGAGCAGCATGTCGAAGAACGTGCCGTACCGCTCATCCCTTTGCTCCGCAATGAGGCCCTTGAAACTTTCCGTGCCTGGGAAGCGAAGCAAGATAAAGTGGAGTATTGAATTATTGAAAAATTGTTATTTTTGCAGGCAGATAAGGTTTAAAAATGGAAAAGCAACAATTACAACAGATTATTGTAGCGTACTTTGCAACACAGCCTGTGTTGAAAGCATGGTTGTTCGGCTCGTATGCCCGTGGCGAGCAGCGTGAGGACAGCGATGTGGATATCATGGTTGTGCTTGATAGTCAGGCTCATGTTGGTTTGTTCAAATTAAGTGGAATGCGACTTGATTTGCAAGACCTGCTTTCGCGAGAGGTTGATTTGGTAACTGAAAAAGGGCTTTTGCCGTTTGCTCGAGAGTCTGCCGAAAACGATAGAGTATTGCTTTATGAGAGAGCGAATTAAAGATAAAATGCGTTTAGAGCATATTGAAACTGATTGGGAGGCTTGGGAAAACGAAATAGATTAATAATGTTTGTTTTGAATTAATTACTATCTTTGCAGCCGCAAATCCAGCCGCACCACGCTGAGATGAAGACGATGCGTTGACATCAAGGCCGCTGCGGGAATCATAATCATCTGATCCGGAGGATATTCAAATGGAAAGGAGAATAGGCTCAGTCCTTATTTATGTGGGAAACCAAGGCTTTCCCCGTGGTAATTACAGCATCATTTCCGTCATTTTCGAAGGCACCACCGATGAGATTGGTTCCCTCACGGGCCAGTTGGGCCGCATCGAAGGCATCGAGGTGAAGTCGGCGCTATTAAAAGGACGCGAGACTACGTGACTGCGAGACTACGCGACGACAAAATGACTCGAAGTCCCGAAGTCCCGCGTCCCGAAGTCAATAACTGATAACTGAACAACTTAAAACTAAAAACTGATATGCAATTCCATCCCGAAAAATGTCGTATCCCCGACGAGCCTAACCGCCCGTTTATCTCCTCGGAAGAGATTTGGGACTACATCAACAACACCAAGAGCACTCCTGAGCGCGTGCACGAAATCATCCAAAAGTCGCTCGACAAGAACCGCCTGACGATGGAGGAGACCGCCGTCCTCGTCAACACCACCGACCCCGCGTTGGTGGAAGAGATCAAGGAAGGCGCGCGCGAACTGAAGCGCCGCATCTACGGCAACCGCATCGTGCTGTTCGCCCCGCTGTATGTGGGCAACTACTGCATCAACAACTGCAAATACTGTGGTTTCCGCTCTTCAAATAAGGAACAGGTGCGCACGACTTTGACCGACGAAGAACTCATCCACAACGTGGAGGCTTTGGAGGACGACGGCCAGAAGCGCCTCATCCTCGTCTATGGCGAGTCGCCGAAATACTCGCCGGAGTACATCGCCCACACCGTGAAGGTGACCTATGCCACCAAGAAAGGCAAGGGCAGCATCCGCCGTGTCAACATCAACGCCGCTCCTTTGGATGTGGAAGGCTTCCGCACCGTGAAAGAGGCGGGCATCGGCACTTACCAGATCTTCCAGGAGACTTATTGCCCCGAAGTCTACAACGACTATCACCCGATTAATACCAAGAAGGGCGACTACAACTACCGCCTCACCGCCATGGACCGCGCCCAGCAGGCCGGCATCGACGACAACGGCCTCGGCATCCTCTTCGGCTTGTACGACTGGCGTTACGAGGTGCTGGCCATGATTCGCCACACCAACCACTTGGAGGCTTGCTTCAACGTGGGTCCGCACACCATTTCGTTCCCCCGCATCAAGGACGCTTCGGGCCTCAACATCGACACGAAGTATTTCGTTGACGACGAGACCTTCGAGAAGATCATCGCCATCTTCCGTCTGGCTGTGCCTTACACGGGCATGATCCTAACCGCCCGCGAGGACGCCGCTTTCCGCGCCAAGGCTATCGAATACGGCATCTCGCAAATCGACGGTGGCACCAACCTGCAGATTGGCGACTACAAATACCACCACGAGGAGGAGGAGAAGAACAGTGACAAGCAGGAAGACCAGAACCTCGACCGCGAACAGTTCAAGATCGGCGACGACCGCTCATTGGGCGACATCATTGACAAACTCCTCGATCACGACTTCATCCCGAGCTTCTGCACGGCTTGCTACCGTCTGGGTCGCACGGGCGAGCACTTCATGGAGTTCAGCGTGCCGGGCTTCATCAAGCGTTACTGCACGCCCAATGCCATCCTCACCTTGAGCGAATACTTGGTGGACTACGCCACGCCCGATGTCGCAGCCAAAGGCTGGAAGTGTATCGAGAACAACTTCAAGAACGTCGACCCGAAGTTCTTGGACGAATTGAAGAGCCGTATCGAGCGCATCAAGAACGGTGAGAGAGACCTGTATTTCTAAGGTTCACGATTGCGCAAGATCGACTGCCCTCGAACCCTGGTGTCATTGCGGGCAAAGACCCGCAATCTCCTGAGCGGGAAGGGATGACCTTCTGCGTAGGAGATAGCGGATCAAGTCCGCTATGACGGGAAAAAGAAAAAAGGAAGTCATTCAAAGTTGATAGATTCCCCAAGATATTATTAGATAGTGAAAAAGCCTCTGCATAGAGCGGGGGCTTTCTTCGTATCAGCTCAAAAAATGTCAAAAATCGGCTCACATCTGCGCCGATTTGAAGGGTTTTTCTTATTTTTGTGAGCCGATTTGAAAATGACTATGGACAACCACGACCTCTTATCCTATATTCAGGCGCATCCCGGACAATCGTCAGGCCAAATTGCCGATGCCTTGTCCGACAAAGCCAGTCTCGCTACCGTGAAACGTGGCATCAATGAGTTGGTGGCGCAGTATTATGTTTATTCGGAAGGCAAGGCGCGGGCGACCAAATATTACGCCTCATCATTATTCGCTCCAGTGGATTTGGACGAATATTTCAGCAAGGAAGTGGATGAACGGCAAATACAAACAGGTTACAATTTCGACCTGATTCCCAGGGTATTGAATAAAGTGAGCCTGTTCACGGAAGCCGAACTGCTGGAACTGAATGCCTTGCAACACCAGTTTTCGGAGAACTTCGCCGTACTCACCGATGAGGAAAAGCGGAAGGAGATGGAACGATTGGGTATCGATCTCAGCTGGAAGTCGTCGCAAATTGAAGGCAACACCTATTCGCTGTTAGAGACTGAGCGTTTGCTGAAGGAGAAAAAGACAGCCTCGGGAAAGACCAAGGAAGAGGCCATTATGTTACTCAACCACAAGGACGCGCTCGATTTCATCGTGGCCCATCCCGATTATCTGGAGCGGCTCACCATTGCACACATTGAGGACATCCACAGCCTGCTCGTCAAGGAATTGGGTGTTGACCGAAATATCAGGACACGCCGTGTAGGCATCACGGGGACCAATTACAGACCAATTGATAACGAATTTCAAATTCGCGAGGCCCTTCAGCAGACCTGCGACTTGGTGAACAGCCGCGACAATGTGTTTGAAAAGGCACTCTTTGTGTTGGTCCTGCTTTCGTATATCCAGGCGTTCAACGATGGCAACAAAAGGGTGGCCCGCATCACAAGCAATGCCATGCTCATCGCCAATGGCTACTGCCCCATTTCGTTCCGAACGGTGGATAGCATTGATTACAAAAAAGCTATGCTTCTGTTCTATGAGCAAAACAACATTTCGGCGTTCAAGAAGATTTTTATCGAGCAATTCCGGTTTGCAGTAGAGACGTATTTCTGACGGCTCTGTTTGTGCCTCCTAATAAGCGTTTTTTCTGCTTTCCGTTGTATTTTTTCTATATTTGCACTCAGAAACACAACGATATAAAATTCCATACAACAAAGAAAAACAGAATATTAAACCATAGTATAACATAGCGCGAGCGAATTATTCGGCATACCTTGAAACTTCGGAACTTTCAATCGTACAATGCGAATAAGTCTGCAAGCGTCTGCGTTGGTGCAGACGAGACTTATCTGTTTGTACGGGCATCCGAAGGCCTCAAGGTGCAGAAAAAGCGAGTCTGCACCTTTTGTTTTCGGATGCCTGTCACGCTGAATAGGTCAATCGCCAGCAAACCGCAGACAATATGCCTACACTAAATTGGATAGGGAAAGACAAGGTCGTCACCCATCACAACGACGTGCCGTTTCGGGTGCTCGACCGCAAATATACCTTCGGCGACACGCCCGACAGCGGCAATATGATTATCCATGGCGACAACCTTGAAGCCCTCAAAGCCCTGCTCCCTGAATACGAAAATAGAATCAAATGCATTTACATTGACCCGCCTTACAACACAGGTAATGAGAATTGGGTGTATAACGACAATGTGAACGACCCGCATATCCGCCGTTGGCTTGGCAAGGTGGTAGGTTCGGAAATAGATGACCTTACGCGACACGACAAGTGGCTTTGTATGATGTATCCGCGATTGGTGCTGCTTCAACGATTGCTTTCAGAAGACGGTGCTATCTTTATTTCCATAGATGATAATGAACAGGCAAATTTGAAATTGATTTGTGATGAAATCTTTGGGAAGAACAATTTTATTGGGACTTTTACTTGGAAAAGTCGAGCAAAGCCTTCTAATACAGGTTTAGCAAAGTTTAAACCTCAAAACGATTCTGAATTTGTTTTTTGCTACAAAGGGAAGGGAACGCCAAAGTTTTTATTTGTTTCTTCTGGAAAAGAAAGAAGTTATCCACATACAGATAAAGAAGGTAATTATCGTCTGCAAACAATTCTTAAATCTAACCGAGGAGAAAACAAAAGGGAAACTATGACTTTTTCACTTAATGGTTATACTCCTCCTCCAACGAAAAGGTGGCAAGCAGGAGAAGAAACAATTCTTGATCTATATAAAAGGAATAGGATTACATTTGAGACAGGAGAACCCATGTTGAAATATTACCAACATGAAGAAAGTGAGGAATTTTCTCCATTTTGGTGTCACATAAAAACCGAAGTGAGTGGGACAGCAGAAAAAGGGAAAGGCATTCTAAATGACATACTCGGAAATACTCATGGTTTTGATACAGTAAAACCGACTTCGCTAATTGAATATCTACTAATTCATACTACGCTTCAAAATTCTATCATTCTCGACTCTTACGCTGGCAGCGGCACTACTGCCCATGCTGTCCTCAACCTCAACAAACAAGACGGCGGCAACCGCAAATTCATCCTTTGCGAGATGTGCGATTATGCTGAAGCCATTACGGCGGAACGAGTGCGCCGCGTGATGAAAGGCTACGGAGAAGGCAAAAACGTTGTAGCAGGCACTGGCGGTAGTTTCGATTTCTACGAATTGGGCGATACCATTTTTGACCCCGTCACCGGCAACCTCAACGACAATGCCGACACGGAAGCAATTCGCCGCTACGTGTGGTTCAGCGAAACAAATTCGGCCTACATCCATCCAGGCAAAGACGCACACCCTTATCTGCTCGGCACATTCCAACACAACAACTACTATTTCTATTACAAGAAAGGCGAGGAAACCTGCCTTGATTGGGATTTCCTCAACACCTTCACACAGAAGGACAAAGCCGAGATGTATATCATTTATGCCGACCGCTGTGTGCTTACAGAGGAGGAGATGATGCGGCTCAACATTAGATTCAAGAAAATTCCCAGAGATATAAAGCGCGTGTAATATGGAACTCAAAGGCTATCAACAAACCAACCTCGATGCATTGGACCGTTTTCTGTCGTGCGTTGATAAGAACAAAGATACGGCAAGAGGTTTCTATGAGTTTTGGCAGACCAACAATCCGCCACTCACACCTTTCCCAGGAACCATCATCGAACCCTACAAAGACAATGTGAAGGGCGCACCCCATGTCTGTCACAAGGTGCCTACTGGGGGCGGAAAGACTTTCATTGCTTCTGCCGCGCTGAAGGTCGCCATGACGCACATCAACCCGCTTTATAAAGTGGTAGTGTGGCTGGTGCCTTCCAATGCCATCTTGGAACAAACGCTACGCAACCTGCGCAACAAGCAACATCCTTATCGCCAGCGTATCGACACTGACTTCCAAAACCGTGTAGAGGTGTTCGACAAGCAGCAGGCACTCACAGGCCATGGATTCACGTTGACGACGGTGCGCGAAAACCTCTGTATTTTGGTGATGTCGTTCGATTCGTTCAGAACCAACAACAAGGAAGGTCGCAAAGTGTACCAAGAAAACGGCTATTTGCAGTCGTTTGCCCCGCTGGTGGCAACCCAACTTGACGATGACGATGAGGTACAGCTGATGAAGGTGTTGCAAGCCGTTCACCCGCTTGTGGTGGTCGATGAGAGCCACAATGCCACATCGAAACTATCCGAGCAGATGCTCAACGATTTGCAGCCCTCTTTGGTTATTGACCTGACGGCCACGCCGCGCGAAAACAGCAACATCATTTGTTTCACTGATGCGTTGGAATTGAAACGCAACAATATGGTGAAGTTGCCTGTGATTGTGTATAATCACACCTCAAAAAGCCAGGTCATTGACTCAGCACTGCACTTGCAGCGCAGGCTTGAACTGATGGCCATGCAAGAAACCAACGGCAATTATATCAGGCCCATAGTTCTGTTTCAGGCCGAGTCGAAACAACAAGGCGCAGAAGACAGAGAAACCTTTGAAAAAGTGAAGCAAACACTGCTTGATTTGAAGATTCCCGAGGAACACATTAAAATCAAGACAGCCGAAATCGATGAGTTGAAAGGTGTTGATTTGATGTCGCCTACTTGTCAGGTTCGCTATATCATCACAATCAATGCTCTCAAAGAAGGTTGGGACTGCCCGTTTGCTTATATTTTGGCTTCGCTTGCCGACAAGTCTTCCGCTGTTGACGTGGAGCAGATTGTGGGGCGTGTGCTCCGTTTGCCTAATGCAACACGCAACAGCCACGACATTCTCAATTTGAGCTATGTGCTTACGGCCTCGGCCAAATTCCAGGAAACCTTAGACAATGTGGTGAAAGGACTGAATCACGCTGGTTTCTCCGATAGGGATTATCGTTCCATTGATGCGGCTGAGCCTGTTGAAGACACCAAGACCCCTAATGTTGTCAATCCCGCTTCGTTGTTCCCCGATAAAGAGCCAAAGACAGAGAAAGAAGATGATGTTGATATGGGAGAGATTACTTTCAAGCCAGTTCCTTACAATCAAACAGGGAGTATAACCGCACCGTTGATTAACGAAGAGCCACCCTATACATCTGCCGAGCCTGTTGCAGTCGCTGATATTTTGGAAAACGCTCAGAAACAAGCGGAAGAAATGGATAAACAAATTGTTGATAATGATGATTTTATGATAACGCCAGATATTGCACCACAAGTAAAGACGGCAACGATTCAATCGGTTTTTGCCGAATCAGCCAAGCAAGTGGTCCTGCCGATGTTCTTTGTGGCCAACGACTCGCCGCAAAGTTGTTTGTTTGACAGGCCTAATGAAATAAAGCTTGAAGGGCAGCATCTGCTGAAATCCTTCAAGTTGTCAATGCAACCAGCCGATATAACTTTTGCTGCCGCCGAGACGTCGATGTATAAGGTGGATGTCGACGAAAAGACTGACGAGCACGCGCCTCGATATGAGAAAGTGAAGGGAGCAACTTACAATTACATTCTTGATTATATCCGACAAGCAGAGGACTTTGAATCGAAACTACGCCGTTGCTCTAATGTCGTTGCCGAAACGATGGGCAAGATGATACCGCTCACACAAAAGGACATTCAAGGCTATGTTGCACGAATCTTCGAAAGCTTCACGGAAGAGCAGTTGGAGGATTTCATGCGCCATTTGCAAGAGTATACGGAAACAATCAAGAAAAGGATCCTGCTACTTGAGGATGAGCATAAGGAGAAAGAATTCCGCCGTCTGCTTGATACGGACCAAATCATCATCAAGCAAGTCTATTCCATCCCGAACAAAATCACCTTGAAATCACCTTCGCAGGGCATCACCAAGATGCTGCACACGAAGGAGGAATCGGTCAATGGTTTTGAGGCGGAAGTCATCAACGATGTGGCCAATTTAGATAGTGTGGAGTGGTGGACGCGCAATGTCGAGATGCGAGGTTTCTACATCAACGGCTTCATCAATCATTATCCCGACTTCATCATCAAAACGAAGAAAGGAAAGATTATCTTACTTGAAACCAAAGGCGACCATCTCGAAGCCGAAAAGAAGATTCGACTTGGAAACTTGTGGGCCAACAAAGCTGGAAATGATTATCGCTATTGCTTGGTTTACAAAGACCGCAAAGTGGAAGGAGCCTATACCAAGTCGGAGTTTATCGAAATGATGAAGAGTCTGTAAACAAAGGAAAGCCTTCGTGCATCGAGAATCTTCCCGCGTTTTATGCCTGGAGCCGTCCAAATCGTTCGTGGAGCAGGTCAAGATAAAGTTGTTGCAATTCCTTGGAAAGGAAGCTGTTTCCGATAGTGGCCTCCCATGCTGGCAGGCATTTCTTGAAATGCGCAACCATCCCGTCGATGACTTTTTTGGGAATGTTGGACGCTGCGGCTGCTGTCTTGAAGTCTTTCAGCGTGATGCGTTTTTTCTTCCCGTTCAAGGTCAGGGCAAGCTCTTCCGTGTCTTTCGGGTTTGTGATGGCCACGTTCAGAAGGTCGTATGCGGGAGAAAGACGATAGGCTCCGCGTCCGTTGCTGAGCAGGGAGAAATTCTTGAGATGCATGTCGTTGTTGCCTGTCAACCAGCAGAATAGCAGCAACTCGTAATAGTTGGCCAAATCCAGTTGTGGCGTTGTGGAATACTGCGCGATGGCTTTGGCAATTTGTTCGTGTGAGCTGCGGTATTTGTATTCGGTTTGGCGTTCGGTGAGTTGGCAAAAATCCTCCATGGCAAGTTTGTTGCCTTTTTTGTCGCGATCCATGCGCTTGGTGAGGTAGCCAAGGGACTGGTCGGCCAAACGAATCAGGCAATGCTGTGCCGTCTTGATTTTGGCGATTTCGGCCAAATGCATGGTCAGGTCTTCGTTTTCGGGCAATTCGGGATAATTGTCGGTCTGAGGCTTGAAGATGTAATAGCCCCATAGTCCTACGATGGTAAGGCGTTGCGAGCCTTCGTGTTGCAGGAGATTGAGGGACAGTTTGGGCTGCACGCCGGTGAGTGTGGTTTGCGAACGGATGATTTTCTCAGCTAAAGCGTCCATTTCCGCTCGCGTGTATTCCATAATGGGTGCTGCAGCCGTTCCAAAGAATTTCCTTGCGCATGTGGCATGGAAATCATGTTCTTCTGCCCCCAATTCCTTATAACAATATAAACATCTACTCATGGTTTTCCTCGTTTAAGGGTACAACGCCCACTGCACCGATGCAATCTTTGCAGCATAACAACAATAGCGACATTCGGTCGAGGATGCTGATGTCGGTGTTGCGGATGGCGACATCCAACAACCAGCCTTCGGGGATGAGTCCGTCGAAAAACGGGAACAACACCTTGCTTTTGTAGGGCAAAGGTGATAATGGCATGGTCAGGCTGATAGGCTCGGCATCTGGCATGGCAAGATAGCTGTCATCGTATTGAAACGAATAGCCGTCGTCGATTTCTGTCAATACTCCAGCCAAGTCTTTCTTATTATAGATTAATGCTTTCCTCATGGTTGATGTTGTTTAGGCGACGGTGTCATCTCGTAGTTGAAAAGGTTGAGCACTTGGTTCACTTTGTCGAGCCTGACGGTGGGTTTGCCTTGCTCTAACTCGCGGACGAAGTTAAGCCCGACACCCGACTTGAGTGCCAAGTCTTCTTGCGTCAGCCCGAACTCTTTCCTTAACCGCTTTACGGTCTCTGTCAATGGTGTTTTCTTCATTTTTATATCCTTTCGGATGCAAAAGTAGTAATAATTATTGAAATTATATCCGATATGATATAAAATTGAGAAAAATATCTTGTTTTATATTCGATAGGATGTAGAAAAGAATGCTGTTTTTTCTTTGTTTTATCTCTTCTGTTGCCCAAAAAAGTAAGGACATGTGCTTTTGAGGTTGACTATTATTTTGTTGATTTTCAGTATATAACGATATGGATATTCAAAAAAAGTAGGGACATGGCCCTGTGGTGAGCCTCATGCCTCTTGACAAATGTTTTTTTGCTATATTTTTGCAGTGACGGGCAAAGGACTGGGGTTCACTACCCTTATGCCCTACACCGTCATGGCGGAGAAACATCCGCCATCTCCCGAGCGCGAAGACATACTCCAAATGCACGGGAGATTGCGGGTCAGGCCCGCAATGACGGTTAACGGGTGAAGTCAGAAGTACCGCGAAAAAAAGTAGAATGACGATGAAAACGTACTTGAAACCACTAATCCTAATCGCTATAGCCTTTGTGCTGGCTTCCTGCGACAGCCAAACCAAGCGACTGCAACAAGCCCAATTGCTCTATAATGAAGGCGTGCAACTGCGCGAGCAACGTCGTTCGGAAGAGGCCGCCGAGAAGTTCCTGCAAGGGCTGGCACTGGTGCAGCGTTCCGACAAGACTGCCGAGACCATCCAATTGGAAGGCCAACTCTGCGACAACCTCGGTGCCATGTATCTCAAACACGGCCTTTTCGAGGATGCCTTCAAGCAACACCAGCAGGCGCTGAACTGCTTTAAGCAGACTGCCGACTCCACAGGCATGATGAACGCCTACCGCAACAGCGGTCGGGCGGTGCGGGCGCAGGAGCAATACACCCAAGCCAAGCAATACTACGACTCGGCTTTTCGTGTTGCCACCTTCATCAACGACCAAGCCATGCTCGCTGACCTCTATCTCGAGATGGGTCGCGACTACTACATGGAGACGGGCAACTTCGCCAAAGGCATCGAGAGCGTCAACCAAGCCTTGGGAATCGGACTCGGTGACAACGACACCGACATTGCCCACATGACCTTGGGCATCCTTTATTATTACACGCGCGAAAACGAGAAGGCAAAGTCCTACTTGAACCAAGCCCTCCGCAGCGAGCGTGTCGGACTGAAGATGTCGGTATACCAAACGCTTTATGCCATCGCCTACAGCGAGGGCGACTACCAGCAGGCGGTGAAATACCACGAGCAATTTGCCGCGAACATGATGCAAGCCGACGCTGAACACGCCAACGAGAACATCCAAAGAATCAAGGCGGAATACGAGTTGAAAGCCCAACAAAGCGAGTTGGAGAGCCTGCACCGCACCCGCGACCTGAAACTCTATCTGATTATTGCCTTGGCGATGATTGCCTTGCTCGTTATCCTCCTGATTGTGAGGAAGAAAATCAGCGACCACAAACTGGAGATGGAGCACTTCGGGCGGCAGGTGGAGCGCGACCAGAACCGCATCCACGAGTTGGTGAGCGACATGGAAAACCTTATCCGCACCAACGACGAGCTGCGCCGCCAGCAGCAGACCCTTCCACCGAAGGATTTGATGTCGATCCAGAAAATCTTGACGCGAAACAAGATTATGACCACCGCGCAAGCCCTCACGGAAGAAGTGAACAACGACTCGCTTAACTTCGAGCTGACCGACAACGACTGGAACGACTTCATCAGCCTCACCGACTTGGTCTTCGACGGCTTCTCGCAGCGGCTGTTGCAACTCTACCCCAAACTCAGCAAGTGGGATGTGCGCATCTGCTGCCTCTCCAAGAACGGCTTCTCCAACCAAGTGATTTCCATCCTGTTGGATACGCAGACCGACTCTTACTACAAACGCAAAACCCGCATAAAACAGTTGAAGATGGACCTCGGGGATGATAACCGCACCTTTGAGGAAATCGTGAATGCAGTGTAGCTTCTGGCTTTTGGCCTCTGGCTTCTGGCAGATCCCCCACGGAGCCTCATTGCGGGCGCAGACCCGCAATCTCATGAACAAAGGGGGACTGCCAAAGGCCAAGAGCCAGTAGCCAGTGGCAGAAAAATCGAAATCAAACAATTAACAATCAAATAATTAGACCTATGAAAAAATTAGTATCAATCATCATCCTTTGCCTCGGCTGCCTTGGCATCCTTGAGGCGCAAAATGTTTGGAAGCCTATTAGCAGCAACAGCCCGATTCTCGGTGCAGCTTCCAACGGTGACCTTTATGCCATGGGTGGCTACAGCGGCCTCTTGCGTTCGCAAGATGAGGGCGAAACTTGGCAAGTTGTATTGGGCTATGAAACTGGTTTCAGTGGTTACTTCAACCAGCATTGCTTTGCGGTTAGCCCTGAAGGAAGAATTTGCGTCTTTAACGACAACCAACAGACCATAGTGTATTCCGACGACAACGGCGACACGTGGCAGCAAACCACATCGATTTTCTCATGCGCGATGCCTGATAAAGCAGGTCTTTGCGTCCCAACCAACGACATTATGGTGGTTTGGGCTGAGAATGGGGAAATCAATTATTCTATTGACGGCGGCGAGACCTGGGAGGGCTGGATTCCAGATTTTATGAATGCGGACAATGGCCCAACCATTAGCGACCTTTTGGTCAATGAGAATGGAGATGTGTACTTGGGCTTGACGACGCTTGGAGGAGATGGCGGTATCTCCCATTCCACCTTATCCGACATCCAAAACTGGGAATTTGTTGCCGCAGGGGGTGTTAACATTAAGGACATGGCGTTCGACCCTGAGGGGAATGTGGTGGCTTGCGGCTATAATGCTGACGGAAGTAGTGCCGGTTTCCAGCAAATTCCGGGTTTTTATCTGTTTGATGGAACGACATTGGCCATCAGCGATGGCGGCATTGTGTACAGGCCTCACTTCATGGGGAATCAGGCTGTTCTTTCCTATTCCACCGACCATGGCGAGCATTTCACCGAGATAGGAGAGCACCTTCCCCTTGTTGATATTGCTCCAGGCGGTGATGCTTATTTCCTTATCAAAGGATATGACAACCATCTGTATTTCGACGGCGGCGGAGAGTATTGGAAGAGTGTACAAAATGCTGACGAAATCATACCTTACACCCCTTATCATCCTATCGTCGAGGACGGAAAACAATGGAATGTGCTGTTTTCCTATCCTTGGAATCCTCCGGAGCCACAGCACAAGTACACCGACATCTACAAAATCGAGGGTGATACACTGGTGGACGGTGTGTCGTACAAAGTGATGTACACCACGAGGAACGAAGACCTTACAGGTTGGAGCGTTTGTGGCGTTATCAGAGAAACCGAAGACAGGCAAGTTCTCTATCGCAGAGACGGCTCTTCTTACGATGAGATTCTCTATGATTTTTCAATGGAAGTCGGAGACACCATTATCATGAATGGCAGTGGGTTTTATCCAGATTGGATGTTCGTTGTTGAAACTAATGAAATCCTTATTAATGGCGAGCCAAGAAAACAAATCGTGTTGGAATATTCTTGGGGCGACCAGGAAGTGTGGATTGAGGGAATAGGTAGCCTTTATGGAATCATCGATTCAGGTTCTCTTTTCTTGACGGGAGGCTCGACCAATCTCCTGTGCTATTACGAGGACGGTGACTTGGTTTGGCAGAATACCACTCCAGGATATGATGAGTGCTATATGGTCTACCCGACACCACCAACACCACCAGAGCCTCATCATTTTGCCCCGCTGGGCGCGGAATGGTATTTCCATGTCTGGTCTCAAGGGCCGATTACGGAACCACCTTTCTCTTACATTAGAAAAACCGTGAGTGGCGTTGAGGAAGTGCAAGGACACACTTGCAGCGTAATAGATCTCTATGATTATGTGTATGAGGAGGACGATATCGTATATTGGTACAATCAAGCCAATGACGCATTTACGGTGTTGTATGATTTTAATGCTGAAGCAGGGGAATCATGGTATTGCGATATAGAAGAATGTTCGTTTTTGGTTACGGTTCAAAGTGTTGACAATGTGACATGGAATAATCGAACCTACCGCACTCAATATGTGGCGGGAAGTTATGCCGACAACTTGGACAACGTTGTCTTTGGGGGTAGAATCATCGACGGAATAGGGTATGAAAAAGGTTTGTTCTTTAATTGGGGTTCTTGTGGAATCATCTGTGGGGCAGACTACGAATATATGAGATGCTACCTTGAAGATGGTGAATTGCTGTATCACGAAGGCGATTATGATTGTGATTATGTGCCTGGCAACCAGCCTCAACAACCCCAATTCGAATGGTACTACGAAATCCAAAACGAGGACGGTAGCATCACATATCAATACATGTATCAGGCTGGCGACACCATCATCAACGATGAGCCGACACATATCCTTGTGAAAATCAACACGCTTTACGACAAGGGATTGCGCGACGAGGTGACACACGAATATGTCTACGAGCGCGATGGCAAACTATATTGGTGGAACAAGACT
>CADBZW010000040.1 GCA_902799345.1 uncultured Bacteroidia bacterium
CGCACCTCTTCCCATTCCGAACAGAGAAGTTAAGCCCCGCCGCGACGATGATACTGCGGGAGACCGTGGGAAAGTAGTTCGCCGCCCACCCTTAACGGAGACCCCGTCTGCGACAGCTGGCGGGGTTGTCTGTTTTTAGTGATATCATTCGCCCCTATCATTCTTTTTCCTATTTTTGCACGTCATTTTTGAACCATGAAAGAACTATTGATTCGTACCGCTTCAGGATTGGTATTGCTTGCCCTGCTGCTGGGCTGCATTTTTGCATCGCCTTGGGCATACGCCGCCTTGCTGCTGTTTATCGTCGCTGTGGGCACCTTCGAGATGTCAAGACTGATGCACATGGATTCAACTGTCGGCATTGCCATAGGTGAAGTGTTCTCTTTTAGCACTTTTGGCATCGCCGCCTTGGTGGCCTTGGGTGTGTTGCAGCAACGTTGGATGCTGTTGGAATTACCATTGCTCATGCTGCCTTTCCTTTATGCGCTCTTCTCCGTCAAACACGACGCAAAGCCTATCTTTACCTATCTGTTTGCCACTTTCACCTTCCTTTGTTTGCCATCTGCCTTGATGCTGTTCATGTATCGTGAGGATTTGTTTGGCGGCATGGCAGGCCCTGGATTGATCATTCTTGTGTTCTGCCTCTTGTGGGCCAACGACATTTTCGCTTATTTGACGGGTAGCCTCTTTGGCAAACACAAGCTTTTCCCTCGTATTTCCCCTGGCAAGACCATCGAAGGCAGTATCGGAGGCTTGGTGTTCACCCTTATCGCCACGGCTGTCTTTGCTCATTATGTTGATTGGCTTACAATCCCCAGTGCTCTTGGCATGGCGGCTATTGCAGTGGTGTTCGGCACCTTGGGTGACTTGTGTGAGTCGATGTTGAAACGTCAGGCAGGCGTGAAGGATTCGGGCAAACTCATCCCTGGCCACGGCGGTATTTTGGACCGATTTGACTCTGTGATGTTCAGCGTTCCTTTTGTTTTTGTATTTTTGCTGCTGCTATGAAGATAAGTAAAAGGTTACATGAAGAGGGAACGAAAGCCATCCTGACCACGCTTGCTATCGTTGTGGCGTTGGGTGTGCTCACCAATTGGCTTTGGCCTTCGCAAACGGTGTGGCATTACCTTCTTTATGCGTTCCTCCTCATTGTACTTGTGCTGTCCATCCGCTTTTTCCGTGTCCCGATATGGCGCAAGACTACTATCGAGGAAGATGCTGTTTTGGCTCCCGCCGATGGTGTGATAGCCGCCAACGAGGAGGTGATGGAAGACGAGTATTTCCACGACAAGCGCCGCCAGATTTCCATCTTCATGTCGATTTACGACGTGCATATCAATTTCTTCCCCTTCGATGGCGAGGTGACCTATTACAAATACCATCCCGGCAAGTTCCTCGTGGCGTTCAAGCCTAAGTCGTCCACCGACAACGAGCACAACACCATCATTTTGAAAGACAAGAAAGGTCGTGAAATCCTCGTGCGTCAGATTGCTGGTTTCGTGGCGCGCCGCATCGTCTGTGACCTTGAGCCTGGCGATGAAGCCATCGCAGGCGAAGAACTAGGCATGATCCGTTTCGGCTCCCGTGTTGATGTTTTCCTGCCTCTTGATGCCGAGGTCAAAGTGAAAATGGGCGTCAGGACAGTAGGAAAAGAGACGGTGCTGGCAAGGCTGAAATGATTACAGGATTTGCTTTATCTCCTGTAATTTCCTCACCTCAAATGTTCGCGTCCCCTCAATCTTTTCCCCTCTCGGATTAAACAAAACCGTATCTATCCCCGCTGCACGCGCCCCGTCGATGTCGACAGCCATTTCGTCGCCGATCATGAGGCTCTCTTCTGCCGTGGCATGGGCTTTGCGCAAGGCATACTGAAAGATTTCAGGGTTGGGCTTCTTCACGCCGATCTCCTCAGAGACGGTCAAGGTCTCAAAATAGGGCTTCATTCCCGAGAGGGTCAACTTGGTGTCTTGCACCTCCTCGAAACCGTTGGTGATTAGATGCAAGTGGTATTTCGGCTTCAGATATTCCAATAATTCCATTGTGCCTGGCACTAACCTCACGATGCGCGGCGACCAGTAGACATAGTCTTCGCTGAGATGGTCGGCCAGTTCCACATCATGGATGCCGTAATGCTCCAAAGGCTTTAGGAAACGTGTACGGTTCAAGTCGGCTTTGGTAATTTTGTCTTCGCGGTATAGTTCCCAAAGTTGCTCGTTCAGCGGATGATATACCTCGTGGAACTCATGTGCGCTGGGAATGCCAAGACTATTCAGGTTGTATTGCTCATAGATACGCTCAAAAGCCACTTCAGCGGCAGCGTCGAAGTCCCACAGCGTGCGGTCCAAATCGAAGAAGATGTGCTTGTATTTCTTTAATGCGGAATGGGTTAGCATTTGCCGTTGCCATTCAAACAAAGCCACGGATGCAGCATGGCTCACGTTGAGCGAGCGCGTGGGTCCTGGGACGGGGATATACACCACCATATCGCATTGTGCCAGCAATTCGTCGCTTAAGCCGTTACGCTCGCTGCCTACGATGAAGGCCACGTCTTCGGGAAGTTCTGTGTCGTAGATGCAGGTGGCGTTGTCGGAGGTCTCAATGGCGACGATCTTCTTGCCTTCGGGAACGATTTTACGCAAGTCGGTTTCCTCGCTGAAATACCAACGAATGTTGTCGCGGCTGGAAGCGGCAGCACGGCGTACCTTGCCCAGCCGATGCTCGTCTTCCTTGCCCAAAAAGCACACTTCGCTGGCCCCGATATTGTCGGCCAAGCGAATCATTGCCCCAATGTTGTCGGGGGTCATGAGGTGGTCGGCGATGACCATGGGGTGGGGGACGCGCTCAAAGAGGCTCTCAGGCGCCAGGTCAGCGAACAAGTCGTTGGATTTCAGATAGGTCATTACAGGCAGTTTTCTGCTTGTCAATCCACGTTGCCGTGCAGGAATGAGTTCTCCCCGCTGATGCCGTTTTTCGACGTCGAGTAGCTTGACATGTCGGTGTCGTCAGAGTGGCTGATGTCGACGTTACGGCGCAGATAGGCGGGCTGGTTTTCAAGCTCTTCAAGACCTCTCGCCGTCCTAAAATTCATGCTCAAGGCACGCAAGCGCTGTTTCTTCAGTTGCTCCTTGGGGTCGGTCTCCTTGGCCTTTTTGGCTTCAAGGACGGCCACTTCCTGCTCGGCTTTGGCTTGCGCTTCCTCGTGGGTGATGATACGCGAGGTGATTTCGAAGCCCTCGTCGTCGCTGTTGTTCAGACGGAAGGGGTTGTCGTAGACCTTCACGACAGGACGTTCCTCTTCATGATGCACCGTAGAGGGCGTTTCCTGAACGGGAGCGGCTGGTGTTTCTTCAATAGGCTCGAAGAGCGGCTCGTCGTCTTCGGTTCTCTCGTCTTCCACTGTCGGCGTGGCAGGCTCAACAGCCTCAGGGATTATTGTTTTTTGCTTTTCAATGGGCATAGGCTCCTCTGCTTTCGGTGCTTCCACCGTAAACAGGGAATGTACAGTCTTCTCTTCGTGCTTTATTTCCGGCTCTGGCGTTTGGGGAACGATGTTCTCAACTTCATTGGCGGCGATGGAACCTACGGCAGCGCCAGCGGGTGCAATGGGCTTCTCTTCATTCTTTATCTCGCCATTCAGGTCATATACCTTTTTGGGCTGGGTGGGTGCGGCGGGCTCTCTCTTCTCGTTCAGTACGGCGCTGTAAGGTTTGGCGTCATGGTTAAAGCCGGTGGCAATCAAGGTGACGCTGAGGGCCTCTCCGAGGCTTTCGTCAGTACCGTTGCCCCAGATGACGTCGGAGTTGTTGCCGCAAGCATTTTGGGCGATTTCAAGAATCTCGTCCACCTCGTCCAACGACACTTCGTTGGTGCCTGAGGTGATATAGAGCAGGATGTTCTTTGCGCCTTCGATGTTCGAGTCGTTGAGCAGGGGTGAGTGGATGGCATCCTTGATGGCTTTCTCGGCGCGGTCTTCGCCTTCGGCGGTCCCTGAGCCCATGATGGCCTTGCCGCTGTCTTTCATTACGGTCTTGACATCCTCGAAGTCGACGTTGACATAACCTGGCACGGTGATGATCTCAGCGATGCCACGTGCGGCGGTGGCCAACACGTCGTCGGCTTTCTTGAAGGCTTCGGAGAGCTTCATGTTGCCATATTGGTCGCGGAGCTTGTCTGTACTGATAAGAATGAGTGTGTCGACGCATTTCTTAAGCTCCTCGATGCCCGCCATGGCTTGCAGTTTTCGACGACGGCCTTCGCGTTCCATCGGCATGGTGACGATGCCCACGGTAAGTATGCCCTTGTCTTTAGCCAGCTTGGCCACGACGGGGGCTGCACCAGTGCCTGTGCCACCACCCATGCCAGCGGTGACAAACAGCATCTTGGTCTCTTCGTCCAACAGGGCTTCGATTTCGTCGCGGCTCATCTCTGCCGCCTCGCGCCCGATGTTGGGGTCGTTGCCGGCGCCGAGCTCACGCTTGCCAAGGTGGACCGTTGTTTTCACCTTGCTTTTTAGAAGTGCCTGATGGTCGGTGTTGCATAGGACGAAGTCAACGCCTTGGATGCCTTCTTCCATCATGTGGTTGACAGCGTTGCCGCCGCCGCCACCTACACCGATGACTTTGATGTAGTTGGGCTTGTCTGCATCTACGAGTTTGAACATCTCGCTGCCATTGTTGATATTTGAGTAGTCTTCTGCCATAGTTTTAGGATTTTCAAGGATTAGTCAATGTCGTCGGGAACAAAGATGTCGGTAATGGTGGCGATAATGCTTTTCACGTCGAAGCCTTTCTTCTTTTTCTTCTTGCCGCCGTTGTCGTCTGTTGTCTCGGCCGCTTGTTCCGTTTGGGCGTCAGGCGTGGATTCAGGTGTGCCGAATACGGGCACCATGTCGGCCTTCTGCTCGGCTTCTTTGGATGCTTGCAGAAACTCGTCGTGTTCCATGCGTGCGATGGTCTCGATGACGATGCCGATACCTGTGGAGTACATCGGGCTAGACATTTCCTTCATCGTGTTTTTGTTGAGATGCTCGTTGGGATAGCCGATGCGTACTTCCAGTCCAGTCTTGAACTCTGCCAACTGTTGGATGTGTTTCATCAATGCACCACCACCTGTGAGCACGATGCCTGCTATGAGTTGGTTTTCTGTCTTCGCTTTCTGGATTTCGTAGTTGACGAGTTCGAAAATCTCCTCCAAACGGGCTTGGATGATATGAGCCAAGTTCTTGAAAGAGATTTCTTTAGGCTCGCGTCCGCGGATGCCAGGGATGGACACCACTTCGTCGTCGCGGTTTTCGCTGGCCAAGGCCGAACCGAATTTCACCTTCACCTCTTCGGCGTAATGCCTGATGATGGAACAGCCTGTGCAGATGTCCTCGGTGATGATGTTGCCACCAAAGGGAATCACGGCGGTGTGTTGGATCTTCTTGTTTTTGAAGATGGCGATGTCGGTGGTGCCGCCGCCGATGTCGACGAGAACCACGCCGGCGTCCTTTTCCTCTTCGTCGAGGACGGCCTGTGCCGAGGCGATAGGCTCAAGGATCATGTAATCCATCTCCAAGCCAGCACTCTGGATGCATTTCACGATGTTTTTGGCCGCCGAGGTCTGACCGATAATGACATGGAAGTTGGCTTCGATTTTGTTGCCCAACATACCCACGGGATTGGTGGCCAGCTCTCCGTCGACGTAGGTGTCCTGTCGGATGACGTCAATGATTTCCTCGCCTGGGGTCATGTTGATTTTGAATGTGTCGTTGCGTAGGCGTTCCAACTCGGCCTCGGTGATTTCGGTCTCGTGATTGTCGCGCATCAACACGCCGCGGTGCTGCAGACTCTTGATGTGCTGACCAGCGATGCCGACGCTGACGCGGTTGATTTCCACGCCCGACTGGTCTGAGGCTTGTTTGACGGCCGTCTTGATGGCTTCCACGGTGTCGAAGATGTTGGTGACGACGCCACGTTTCACACCCGTGGAGATGGTTTTTCCGTAGCCGAGAATCTCAATTTTCCCGTTTTCTGCCTTTTGGCCTACGATGCAGGCCACTTTGGTGGTACCGATGTCTAATCCGACGATGATTTTTCCTTCACTCATAGCATTATCGTTTTGTACAGACTATTTGATTTTTATAATTCAGATTGATGATTTTCAGGTTTTGTGTCTCAGGTCTGCTGATGCGTTGTTTCATAAAGATCTCCAAACGGTTCAGCTTGTCGGCGGCTAGGCAGGTGTCTCCAACGATGACGCGAGCGTCGAGACCTTTCACGGTGAGCTCGAACTGGTTCTTGTTGTTGCAATACAGCTGTCCGACGCAGTTCTCGACGAAAGGATTCGCCTTGATGGCCTTATACCAATACAGGGCGTTGAGGAGGTTGTGGTCGCGGTCGAGGGTGTCGCAAAGGGCATAGGTGGTGGTGTCGCTCAGCTCGAAGTTGCCGCTGGCGACCAGTACGTAAGGCGTGTAGTTGTTGCACGAAGGGATGACAACGCCGTCGTCGGTCACATATACTGACCGTCCGTTTTTCGCGAAGACCCTGAACTGTGGCTCGTATTCCTTGAAGTTGACGTTGAGGTTGCCGTCGAGGTCGATATAGGCGGAGTTGCTTTCAATCCATGGGTTGGCGTCAAGGTGGTTTTGTATCTTGATCATGTTGACGGTGCCGACCATGGAATGCTCGCATTGCTTCTTGATTTCCTCGTGCAGCACACTCCTTCTCACAAAGCCGCTGTCCGCTGCAGGCATCAAGTTGATGCTCTTCAAGGGCGTGTTGAGGTAGCTCTCCCTGGCGAAGATGAACAACACCACGATGGCGGCAGCCGTAATCACCCACAATACTATGCTCAATATCTTCTTTACCATGTCTTTATCAGTTTTTCGAGAGGTTCAACAAAACGGTCAATGTCGCCGGCACCCATCGTCACGAGTAGCTCGGGCTTTTCGCTTTCTATCATGTTGATGAGTTCGGCTTTTGTGCAAAGGCTTTTGTCTTCCAGTTGCACCTTGTCCAACAATGCCTTCGAGGTGATGCCTTCGATGGGGAGTTCCCTCGCAGGATAGATGTCTAACAGGATGAGGCGGTCGGCCAAGGCCAAGACGTCGGCGAAATCATCCATAAAGTCGCGGGTGCGGCTGAAGAGATGGGGCTGGAACACCAGCGTGAGACGTCTCTCGGGGAAGGAGGCCTTGACAGCGGTCAGGCAGGAACGTATTTCCTCAGGATGGTGTGCGTAATCGTCTATATAGCAGTGTTTTTCGTTGTTTACTCTGATGTCGAAACGACGCTTCACGCCTTTGAAGGTAGCCAAAGCCTCGGCGATGGCGTTGGGCTCAAGTCCGACTTGTCGTGCGGCGATGAAGGCGGCAGTGGCGTTCATCACGTTGTGGCTTCCCGCCATAGGCAGCCTGACTTCGGTCTTTTGGCCTTCGCCAAAGATGAAGAAGTCGGTGACGCCTTTTTCCGTCTTGATGATTTCGGCACAGTAGTCGCAACTACCGCCGAAGCCGAAACGTATGCTACGGTCGGTATGGATGGCCAAGCCTTCCTTGACGATGACCTTGCCCTCGGTGAGGTCCGCGAAGTCATTGAAGCTCTGCACCAGGTGTTGTCTGTCACCATAGATGTCGAGATGGTCGGCATCGATGGAGTTGATAATGCTGACGTTGGGGCGGAGGTGCAGGAAGGAACGGTCGAACTCGTCGGCCTCCACGACCATGATGCTGTCGCCGCCTTGACCCAGCAGCAGGTTGCTGTTGAAGTTGTTGGCGATGCCGCCGATAAAGGCGGTGGTGTCCTTGCCACAGGTGTGCAGGATGTGGGCCACCATGGCCGTGGTGGTCGTCTTGCCATGCGTTCCCGCGATGGCAAGTGTAAAATGGTGCTCCGAGACCAGGCCCAAGGCCTCAGAGCGTTTCATAATCTTTATATTGCTTTGTTTAAGGGCTTCAAATTCCTTCAGGTCTTTCGGAACTGCTGGGGTGTAGACCACGAAGTCGATGTCAGTGGGCAATTTGACGGGGTCGTCCTCATAATGGATGGCCATGCCTTCTTCTTCGAGCTGTCGGGTGAGTGGGGAAGGGGTACGGTCGTAGCCGGCCACGGTATAGCCATGGCTGTGGTAGTAGCGGGCGAGCGCGCTCATGCCGATGCCGCCGATGCCTAACATGTAGATCGTATGTCCTTCTCCGTGTATCATTTGTGTCTTTTTTTAGGTCCCTGAGCCTGAGGTTGCTGAGCAAAGTCGAAGCATCGAAGGGCCAGGTTTAACTTATAACTTTGATTATTTGGTCAACAATGTCGTCGGCTGCGTTGGGTCGGGCGAACTTGCCGATGTTTGCGCTCATCTTGGCTTGCAGCTCGTGGTCGTCTTTGAGGCGGAACAGCGTCGGGATGAGGTCCTTCTCGGTGTCAGCGTTGCGCACCATGATGGCGGCCTCGGCGTCGACGAGTTGTTGGGCGTTCTTGGTCTGATGGTCTTCAGCTGCGGTGGGTAGCGGCACGAAGATGACAGGCTTCTGCACGAGTGCCAGCTCCGAAATCGACATGGCACCGGCGCGCGAGATGACCATGTCGGCCAAGCCATAGGCCAAGTCCATGCGCTCGATGAAGACGGTAGGCTTCACTTGGTTTTCCAAGCCTAAGGCTTCCACCTCTTCTTGTGCCTGGGTGATGTAGGTCTTGCCCGTCTGCCAGATGAGCTGCAGGTCGTTGTCCTTGAAGGCTGCAAGTTGCGCGCTGATGCCTTTGTTGATGCCTAGGGCGCCTTGGCTGCCACCGACGAGCAGGGCGACGGGTTTGTTCGGGTCGAGCTGGAAGAAGGCAGCGGCTTCTTCGCGGGTGCCGTTGAGGGTGATGTTGGCCCTCAAGGGGTTGCCTGTGAAGTGTATCTTCTCGGCAGGGAACCACTGGTCGAGATGGTCGTAGGCCACACAGATGGCCTTGGCTTTCTTGCCCACGTTGCGGTTGGTCTTGCCTGGGTAAGAGTTCTGTTCCTGGATGACGGTGGGGATGCCCAGCCAGTTGGCGGCTTTCAGCGTGGGACCGCTGGCGAAGCCTCCGACGCCAATCACCACATCGGGTTGGAAACGCTTCAGGATGCGGCAGGCTTTGGTCAGGCTGCTGACGAGTTTGAAGGGCAGGCTGAGGGCAGAGAGGTCCTTGGTGAAACCGCTGATCCACAGTCCTTCGATGGGGAAGCCTGCCTTGGGCACGCGCTCCATCTCCATACGGCCTTTCGCGCCGATAAACAGGATGTCGGCCTTGGGAAATCTGCGTTTCAAGGCATCGGCGATGGCGATGGCGGGGAAGATATGGCCGCCCGTGCCGCCGCCACTAATCACGACTTTCAGGTTCTCTTTCATTTTCTGTAGCTTCTGTTATGGCTTGTATTTCTTGTTCTTTACTCATTTCTTGTTCTTCTTCCATGCTGCACGTGACGCTCAAGATCATGCCCAGGATTAAACCTGTGGCCATCAATGAGGTGCCGCCCATGCTGACGAAGGGTAGGGGCTGTCCCGTAACAGGCAGCAAGCCGATGGAAACACCCATGTTGACTATGGCTTGTAGTATGATGAGGAAGCCCAATCCGAATGCCATCAACGCGCCGAAGGTGAGGGGCCGTTTGCTCACGATGCGGATGACGCGCGTGAACAAGATGACATAAAGCATCAGTACTACGATGCCGCCCACGATGCCGTATTCCTCGATGATGATGGCATAGATGAAGTCGGAGTAGGGGTGCGGCAGGAAGTTGCGTTGCTCGCTCTTGCCAGGGCCTTTGCCAAACACGCCTCCCGATGCCACGGCGATGTCGGCATAGGTGCGTTGCATGTGCTTGTCGTCGAAACGGTTGATCTCGCCCTTGTCCTCGCCCATCGACTTTAAGCGGTTCGACCAGGTCTGGATACGGTTTTGTTTCTCCTTGAACTCACCCGTCTTTGCACTGATGACCATGGCTTCTTCGGCTTTCTGACGGTTGTGTTTGTTGTCGATGTTGGTCTTGACGGCGTCAAATGCGAGGTAGATGCCCATGCCGACCACACAGAATCCTACGAGGGCAAGCATGTGGAGCATCTTGATGCGCCCGATGAAGAGCAGCACCATGCAGACGAAGACCAGAATCATGGCCGTCGACAGGTTCTCCGTGAATATCAAGCCTGCGGTAGCTAGGATGGGCAACGCAATCTTGAGGCAGAACCCCTTGAAGGTGTATTTGGTGTCGCTCATCATCACCAGTTGACGTGCCAGATAGGTGATGAGGATGATTTTCGCCATCTCGCTGGGCTGGAACGAGAAGCCACCCACGTTGATGGAACGGCTGGCGTCGTTGATGTTGCGGCCAAAGGCCAGTGTGTAGATTAACAGTGCTAAGCACGGAATCAATAGCAGCCATGCGGCTTTAGCGTAGTGCTTGTAGTTGATTTTGGAGGCGCCAAACATCATGAGGAAGCCGAACAGCAACATCCCCAAATGCTTCATCAGTACCGTGCCGGTGCTGCCCGCGTATTTGGAGACGGCCAACGCACTGGTAGCGCTATACACCACGATGAGCGAGATGATGCCCAAGAGCAGTGTCACGATCCAGATGACCTTGTCGCCTTTCAGTATTCTATTGACGATGTTCATTTTCCAAGCGTTTTACATTGTCGGCGAAGAGTTCGCCGCGTTCATTGTAGGTCTCGTTCTTGTGGTCTGACTTGCAAGCGGGTGAAAACAACACGATGTCGTTCTCTTGGGCCAGCAAAGAAGCCATGGTCACGGCTTCATAGAGGTCGCTCACCTCATGAATCTCCTTGATGTCCTTTTGGAAGGTGCGCTTCAAGTTGCTGTTGTCCTTGCCGATGCAGATGAGGGCCCTGACGTTTTTGCGGGCCATGGGCTTCAGGTCGCTGAAGTCGACGTATTTGCTGTCGCCGCCGGCAATCCAAATCACGGGGCGGATGAGGTTCTCGAAAGTGAACCACGTGGCGTTGACGTTCTCGGCGCGTGAGTCGTCGTAGTACATCACGCCGTCGATGGTGGCCACATATTCCTGGCGATGCCCGATGGTGTTGAGGTCGCTCAGGCTCTGCTTGATGCTTTCTTTTCTGATTTGCAATACCTTGGAGGATATACCTGCTACCATGGAGTTGGAGGGTCGTTGTCTCGTGTTGGTGATTTCTTCGATGTAAGTCATGTCAGTTTGCAGTTATCAGTTGTTCAGTTGTAGGGCTGTCACACTGTGGCAGCCGTACTGTCAATTATCGGATTTTAAACGTTATCAATGTGAATGCCGCCAAAAGGATGGTCACAATCCAAAAGCGAATCGTGATTTTCACCTCATGGTGTACGATGTTATGGCCTTCACCGTGGCCTTTGAAGGTGACGGTGGAGTTGGGCCATGCCTTCTTGAAGTCGCTGTAGCTGGTGCGGAAATGGTCGTGCAAGGGGCCTTTTTTCCAAATGCGATGTTTCTTTCCCGTCTTGACGAAGCGTTTCACGTCGAGGTCGGAGAGGATCTCGAAGAGGAACACGCCGCAGAGCAAGGGCAGCAGCAGCTCCTTGTGCATGATGATGGCTGAAACTGCAATGATTCCGCCGATGGTCAGGCTGCCCGTGTCGCCCATGAAGATCTGGGCAGGGAAGGAGTTGAACCACAAGAAGCCGATGAGGGCGCCGACGAAGGCGGCCATGAAGACGACCAATTCCTCACTGCCGGGGATGTACATCAGGTTGAGGTGGCTCGCCGTGACGGCGTTACTGGAGATGTAGGCTAGGAACAGCAGTGTCAAACCGATGATGGCCGAGTTGCCCGACGCCATGCCGTCCATACCGTCGTTGAGGTTCGAACCGTTGCTGACAGCGGCCACGATGAAGACGGTGAGCAGCACGAGGAAGACCCATGCCAGGTTGTACATCCACTTCGGTCCCGCCCAGCGGAACAAGTCGGCGTAGTTGAGGTCGTGGCTCTTCACGAAGGGGATGGTGGTTCGCGTTGACTTCACGTCGGGGCTTTTTATGACGACTTCCTTGTTGTCTTCGATTTTCAGCTGCACCTTTTCGTTGATTTGCACGGCAGGGCTGAAACGGAGGGTGAGGCCGACGATGAGGCCGAGAAGGACTTGTCCGCCCAGCTTCACTATGGGCTTCAAACCGTCTTTCTTGTGCTTGAAGGTCTTGACGTAGTCATCGGAAAAGCCAATGATGCCAAGGATCAGCGTGGTGACTATCATCAGGATGGTGTAGATGCTGTGCAGTTTGCAGATGAGTAGCACGGGAATCAGAATGGAGGCGATGATGATGACGCCGCCCATGGTGGGCACGCCGACTTTCTTGGTGTTGTAGGGGTCGATGCTCTCGTCGCGTTGCGTTTCTGTGATTTTCTTACGCTTCAGCATTTTAATGAACCAGTTGCCAAACCACACCGAGATGACCAAGGCTAGGATGATGGCCACGGCGGCACGGAAGGTGACATAGTTGAACACGCCCGCACCCGGGAAGTTGTGTTGATCCAGATAATTAAAGAGATAGTATAACATCAGCGTGCCTCCTTAAAAGCTTCCGACAAGACTTCCTTGTCGTCAAAATGGTTCTTTACTCCGTTGATTTCCTGGTAGTTTTCGTGTCCCTTGCCCGCCAAGAGGATGATGTCGCCTCTCTTGGCCAAGGCCACGGCAGTGCGGATGGCCTCACCACGGTTGGTGATGCTCAGCACTTTGTATTTGTCTTCCTCGGCGATGCCAACTTTCATCTGTCGGATGATCTCGTCGGGGTCTTCGTTGCGCGGGTTGTCGCTGGTGAGGATGACTTTGTCGCTCAGCTTCACGGCGACGGCAGCCATCTCGGGACGCTTGGTGGTGTCGCGGTTGCCGCCACAGCCCACGATGGTGATGAGGGTCTCTTTGTGGCAGCGAACCTTGTTGATGGTCGACAAGACGTTCTCTAACGCATCGGGTGTGTGGGCGTAGTCGACGATGCCGACGATGCCGCTCTCGGAGTGCACCATGTCGAAGCGCCCGTTGGCGCCATGCAGCTTGCTGATTTCGACCAGCAGCTCGTCTTTGTTGAAGCCCAATGCGATGGCTGCGCCATAGATGGCCAACAGGTTGCTCGCGTTGAAGCCGCCCACCAGTTGGGTGAACACCTCGGTGCCGTTGATCTTGAGCAACATCCCGTCGAAGTGGCTCTCAATGATGATGCCTTTGAAGTCGGCGTCGTGTTTCAAGGCGTAGCTCAGTTTCTTGGCTTTCGTGTTCTGCAGCATGACAGCGCCGTTCTTGTCGTCGAGGTTGGTGAGGGCGAAGGCGCTCTGCGGCAGGTTGTCGAAGAATTTCTTCTTGGCGTTGCGGTAGTTGGCCATCGTCTTGTGGTAGTCGAGGTGGTCGTGGGTGAGGTTGGTGAAGATGCCACCAGCGAAGTGCAGCCCGGCGATGCGGTCTTGCGCCACACTGTGTGAGCTCACCTCCATGAAGGCATATTCGCAGCCTTTCTCGACCATCTGGTTCAGCAAGGCGTTGAGCTCGATAGGGTCGGGGGTGGTGTGGGTGGAAGGGATCACCTCGCGGTTGACGATATTCTCGATGGTGGAGAGCAGTCCGCAGTTGTAGCCCGCGTCGGTGAAGAGTCTGTATAACAAGGTGGCGATGGTGGTCTTGCCATTGGTGCCGGTCACGCCCACCAGGCGCAGCTTCTCCGACGGGTTGCCGAAGAAATTGGCGGTGCCCACGCCTAGGACGTAGGCCGAATTGTCCACCTTGATATAGGTGACGTTGTCGGCTTTCTTCCTCGGCAGCTTCTCGCAAACGATGGCCGAAGCGCCTTTCTCGATGGCCTTGTCAATGTAATCGTGGCCGTCCACTTGGGTGCCTTTCACGGCGAAGAAGAGTGTACCTGGGGCAACCTTGCGTGAGTCGAAGCTGACGTCAAGGATGTCGAGGTCTTTTTCGCCTACGATCTCCAAAAGGTTGCAATTGACTAATATCTCTTTGAGCTTCATTTCTTTTCGAGTTTTAAGCAGATGATACTATTGGCTTTGAGGGTGTCGCCGGCGTGCAGCGACTGCTCTTTTACTGTTCCTTGTCCGGTGAATTCCGTCTTGACGCCCATGTTCTCAAGGAGATAGACGGCGTCGGTGATGTCCATGCCGACGAGGTTGGGCACAAGGTTGGGCTGGAGCTGGGCGGTCCTGAGGTCGGTCTCGCCGTTCTCCGTCTTTTGCACCGTGACCCAGTCACCGTTGATGGCGTAGTCGTTGAAGGGGTTGTCGATGCCGTTTAGGTAGCTGGCTTCCTTGCTGTGACGCACGATGATAGGCTCGTTGGAGACCGGTGAAACCGGTGCCAACGTGTCGTCTTCATGAGTGCCGATACGCATGGCATACACCTTTTCGGCAATCTCCCTGAAGCCGGGGGCCGACACGCTACCAGCGGCCCAGAAACGGCCACGGGCGCGGCTCACCATGACGATGCAGCTGTAACGCGGCTTCTCGGCGGGGAAGTAACCCACGAAGGTGGTGTTGTACAGCTTACGGCCAATGCCGGGCTCGTGGTAGGCATAGCCTTGCACGCGGTCGTAGTATTGTGCCGTGCCGGTCTTGCCCGCCACGTTGACGACGCAGCCTTGGAACTGACGCTTGGCTGTGCCTCTGATGACCACGCCTTCGAGCATGGTTCTCAGCTTCTGGATGGCCTCGGGACCAGCGATGCACTCGTTGAGGACGATAGGCTCGAACTCCTTCACGGTTTGGCTGCCACGACGGATCTCGGTGACGAACTGAGGCTTCATCATGCGGCCACCGTTGGCGATGGCGTTGTAGAGCGTGATGAGGTGCATCGGTGTGACGTTGACCTCGTAGCCTATCGACATCCAGGGCAGCGACACTTTCGACCAAAGCTTTCTGCCGTCTTTGGTCTTGTCGTCGGGGTGTTTGATGACGGGCTGCGCCTCGCCGTTGATGCCCGTGCCGATTTTCTTGTTCAGGCCGAGGGCATACAAGCCTTCCACATATTTCTCGGGGTGGGTGGCGTAGTTCTTATTGATCAGCACTGCCGTGCCTTTGTTCGACGACTGCTCGATGACTTCCTGCACTGTGCAGATGCCGCCTTGTGCGAAGCTGTGGTCGTCCTTCATCGTGCGGTTCGAGAACTTGATGGGACCCGTGCCGATGTTGACCTTGTCGTCGAGGTTGACGTCTTTTTGGCTGAGCAGCACGACCATGGAGGCGATTTTGAACACCGACCCGGGTTCGTAACGCTCGGCCAAAGCCACGTTGTAGGATTCCTCATAGACGTTCGTCTCGTGGTTGAGCCTCAGGTTGGCCAAGGCCTTCACATAACCTGTCTCCACGTCCATCAAGATGGCGCAACCTTGCTCTGCCTTGTTTTCGGTCAAGGTGTTGCGGAGGGCGTTTTCCACTATGTCCTGCAACTTGATGTCGAAGGTAGTGATGATGTCGTCGCCATTCTGGGCGTCGACGTCGTCGTCCGAGTTGACGGGAATCCAGCCGCCATGGTGGATTCTTCTCACTAGCCGACGTCCGTCCTGACCTTTAAGGTAGTCGTTATAGGCTCCTTCGAGACCGAAGTAGTAGCCTTTTTCCTCGTTGGCCATGCCGAGCATGAGTCCCGCCAGGTCCTTGTATGGGTGTTCGCGCTTGATTTTCTTTTGGGTGATGAGTCCACCTTGGTAGATGCCACGATTGAAGATGACGAATTGTTGCATCTGGCGCAATTCCGCTTGTGTGACGTTCAAACCGATTTTGTAGTAACGGCTTTTCTTGGCCATGCCGATGGCGAAAAACTCCTTCCATTCCGCTGGGTTCCTCTTCGGGAACAATTGCGCCATCTGGATGCAGAGCGAGTCGATGTTTTCGGCTAATACAGTGGAGTCGACGGCCTGATAGTCGAAGAAGACGTCATAATAGGGCACGCTGATGGCCATCACCTGGTCGTCGCTCGAGAAGATGATGCCGCGAGAGGCCTCCAAGGTCTCCACACGGTATTCGCGCTTCTCGGCCATGTCTTGCAGCTCCTTGCTGTCCTTGGCCTGCACGATGATGATTTTCACGATGATGGCAACCCCGACGAGGAGGATGAGGAAATAACACAGGTAGGTCCTCCAAAGGGTGTCGCTTCTGGGGTCTAGTTTCATGGCTTCTCCTGTTTTTCGGGTTCAACTTCAATACGTTTCAGCGGCTCGGTGATTTCCTTGAGTCCTGTGCCTGCCAGTCTCTTGGCCAACACCGATTGCTTGGAAGCCTCCATGATGTCCGACTTCACTTTGACATACTCCACCTGCAGGTCGTTGAGCTTGCGTGCGGTCTGCGTGAGTTCGCGGATCCTGCTTTCAGCGATATAGGTGTTGGTGATGATGGCCATGAGTAACACGGTGATGTAGACCATGAAGGGAAACTGCTTGGAGAACTTCTCCCTCAAAAGGAAACGGCCACCCAGGATGGTCATGAAGCCTCCTTTGCCTTTCTTTCTCTTCTCTTTCTTCTCTCTTTGTTCTTTCTGCTCTTCCATGCTTATTTCCTTTCTGCGATTCTGAGTTTTGCGCTGCGGGCGCGGCTGTTGTTCTCGGTCTCCTCGTCGGTGGGGACGATGGGCTTGCGTGTGATTATATTATAAGGTGTCAACAAGTTACCGAAGAAGTCTTTCTCTTCCTTGCCTTCGGCGTTGCCGGTTTTCATGAAGTTTTTCACGAGACGGTCTTCGAGTGAGTGGTACGACATCACGACGAGGCGACCGCCCGATACGAGCATGTCGGGACACTGGCTGAGAAGGTCGCAGAGGGCGTCGAGTTCTTGGTTCACCTCGATGCGTAGCGCCTGGAAGAGCTGTGCCAGCACCTTGTTCTCCTTGCCGCGAGGCAAGCGGTGCTGCACTGCTGCCTTCAGCTGTTCCGTGGTCTCAATAGGCTCGGCGTCGCGGGCCATGATGATGTCGGAGGCGATGATCTGGGGCTGCTGCATCTCGCCGTAGAGACGAAGGATGCGTGTCAGGGCAGCGTGGTCGTAGGTGTTCACCACGGTGGCGGCGTCGTTGGGCGTAATCTGGCTCATGCGCATGTCCAGAGGGCCGTCGAAGCGTGTGGAGAAGCCTTTCTCGGGCGTGTCGAATTGATGCGACGAGACACCCAAGTCGGCGATGATGCCGTCCACCTTGCCTCCATGGTAGAGCTGGACGAAGTTCTTGCAGTACTTGAAATTCTGCGGGATGAACGTGAAACGCTCGTCGTCGAAGGCGTTCTTGGCGGCGTCTTCGTCTTGGTCGAAGGCGTAGAGATGTCCCGTCGTGAGGCGCTCAAGGATGGCACGCGAGTGGCCGCCGCCGCCAAAGGTGACGTCGACATACACACCGTCGGGCTTGATGTTGAGGCCTTCGATGCATTTCTCCAACATAACAGGGTTGTGATACATGGCCGGACCTCCTTATTTGATGTTTTCGCTGAGCAGGTTGAAGAATTCCTCGTCGTCGAGTTCGTTGATGGATTGTTCGTACAAGTCTTTGTCCCAAATCTCCATCTTCGTTGTGACCGAAGTGATGATGATTTCTTTGACGAGAGCGCCTTTCTCGATGAGGTCCTTGGGGATCTGCAGACGACCGCTGGCGTCGAGTTTCACGAAGCGGGCACCGGCGTTGTATTTACGCAACACGGCTTCCTGCTTGGCTTTGAACTGACTGAAGGCGGCACGCAGCTGGTCCTGCACCTCGTCCCAATCCTTCCTCGTGTAGAGCTCCAGGCAGGTGACATGCAGGCCGGGACGGAGCACGAAGCCGTCCTCCACTTGGGCGCCCAGTTGTTCCTTGAATTCGCTAGGAATCATCAGGCGGCCCTTGGCGTCCAACTTGCAGTTAAAATGTCCTACTGGATAACTCATTTCTCTCTCGTTTGATTTTCTGGTGCAAAAATATGCATTTTCTCCCATTTTTCTACACTTTATCCCACATAAAGTTTTCAACCGCAGCTGTTGATAACTTCGTTGGTAACTTGTTCATATCTTGTTAACAAGCTGCAGCCGAATGGTTGTCGAAATGTGAAAACCGTCCCCAAAGGACTCTTTTAGGTGTTTTTTGCCCCAAAAAGTGATTCTTTTTCCTCTTTTTACTATTTTTGCCGATTATAGAGAAACGTTCGATTATGGAAACGGAACAAAACAACCTGATTGACCTCAGGAAAATCTTCACGGCCAAGGTGCCCAAGTTGATGAAACACATGCCCGACTGGCTGTTTCGCAAGATTCAACGCTTGTTGCATGAGGACGACATCAACGAGATTCTGACCAAATATGCCGACAAGGACGGCCTCGACTTCATCAATGCGGTGGTGGCCGACTTCAACCTCGACGTGGTGTTGGAAGGTGTTGATAACCTGATGGCTAGTGACCGTATCCTCGTGGCGTCCAACCATCCCTTGGGCGGCCTCGACGGTATCGCCCTCATCGGCGCGGTGGGCAACCATAGGGGAGAGACGTTGACGCCTGTCAACGACTTCCTGATGTTCGTGAAGAACCTGCGCCCGATTTTCATCCCCGTCAGCAAGGTGGGCAATGCCACGGCCAATCGTGAGGAAAACCTGCGGCTTTTCAACGAGACATTTGCCGGCGACGCCACCCTCTGCTATTTTCCTTTCGGGCTTTGTTCACGAAGGACCAAAGACGGGAAAATCATGGATCTCGACTGGAAGAAGACCTTCGTCACCAAGTCGAGAGCTTACCAACGCGACATCGTCCCTGTCCACATCGAAGGCCGCAATTCCAACTTCTTCTATAACCTTGCATATTGGCGCAAACGCCTGGGAATCAAGGTGAACATTGAGATGGCTTTTCTCGTTGACGAGTTTTTCAAGCAGCGCAACAAACAGTTGACCATCACCTTCGGCAAGCCTATCCCTTACCAGACCTTCGACCGCCGTTTCTCCGATGCTGAGTGGGCTGAGAAACTCCGCAAGTTTTCCTACCAGTTGCCAAAAGATGCCAACCAAAATTTTGAACCTGACAAAGAATATATGATATGATGAAAGATATAATACCACCGGTGCCGGTTGAGGCCATAATGGAGGAACTGACTGAGGAGAAGTTTTTCCGCAAAACCAACAATGGAGGAAATGAGATCTACGTGTTGACGGCGCATGAATCGCCCAATGTTATGCGTGAGATCGGCCGCCTGCGCGAAATCAGCTTCCGCGACTCGGGAGGCGGTACGGGCCTCGACTGTGACATCGACGAGTTCGATACCCGCGAGGAGAACTTCTTCTATCAGCTCATCGTATGGAACCCAACGGACCATGCCATCGTAGGAGGCTACCGATTCCTCCTCTGCGACCATCTGCCCGTCGATGAAAACGGCCAAGTGGACACGCCCACCAGCGAGTTGTTCCACTATTCCGAGAAGTTTGTCAAAGAATACCTACCTTATACTATCGAATTGGGCCGCTCGTTTGTGCAACCTGATTATCAGCCTTCTAAGAGCCTGTCAAAAGGACTTTATTCCTTGGATAACCTTTGGGACGGCTTGGGCTCGCTTATCGATATCTATCCCGAGGCCAAGTATTACTTCGGCAAGGTGACCATGTATCCGCAGCTGGAACGCACCTCTCGCGACATGATCCTGTATTTCATGCAGAAGCACTTCCCCGATCCCGACAAACTCGTCACGGTGCGACCTGAGCTGAACTTGCCTATCTTGGCCGATCCAGAATGGCTCGCCAGCATCTTCACTGCCGACAACTACCACGACAACTATAAGATTTTGGTGAAGCAGGTGCGTGAACGTGGTGCCGCAGTGCCGCCTTTGGTGAATGCCTACATGAGCCTCTCGCCGACGCTTCGCTCGTTTGGTACCGCCCTCAATCCTGGTTTTGGCAAAGTGGAAGAAACGGGTATCTTAGTGACTATCAGTGATATCTTTGAGGAAAAGGTGAAGCGCCACCTGACCTACGACAACGACGAAACGCCTTCACATTTAATCCAAATCAAATAATACGCCATGAACATCACCAAAGCCAACTTTTTGATGAGCAACACCCGTTTCGAGTTCTTGCCCAACGACAACATCCCCGAATATGCCTTCATCGGCCGCTCCAATGTGGGTAAGTCGTCGCTTATCAACATGCTGGTGCAGCGCAAAGGACTGGCCAAGACCTCGTCGGTGCCGGGCAAGACGGTGGCTATCAACCATTTCATCGTCAACGATGCGTGGTATCTCGTCGACCTGCCGGGATATGGCTATGCCCAACACTCGAAGAAAACCCGTGACCAATGGCGCATCATGATCAACAATTACATCACAAGGCGTCGTAATCTCGTAACCACCTTCGTCTTGGTCGACTCGCGCCTTGAGCCGCAAAACAACGACTTGGGTTTTGTGGAATGGCTGGGGGAGAACCAAGTGCCTTTCTGCATCGTCTTCACCAAGGCCGACAAGGTCTCGAAGGCTGAGTTGGACCGCAACGTGGAAGCGTTCAAGGCCAAGCTGCTGGAGGAATGGGAGGAACTGCCGCCCATCTTCATCACTTCGTCGGAGAAGAAAACGGGCCGCGACGAGATCTTGGATTATATCGAACAACAGAATGCCGAAGTGGCCAATTTGATGAATAGAAAGTAAAGCTATCAGCTATAAGCCGTCAGCCGTCAGCACGATTGCAATCAAGCTAACAGCTAACGGCTAAAAGCTAAAAGCCAAATTTTGAATCTTTAAATCTTTGAATCTTTAACTTTTAAACCTTTAAATTATAAATCTCTAAATCACTACGTTATGGGAATGTTAGTATCTATCCTTATCGGCGCTCTGGCTGGTATCATCGCCGGTAAACTCATGAACTACGGCCTGGGTTTAATCATGGCCATCATCGTCGGCGTTGTCGGCGGCTTCTTGGGCAGCTGGATCTTCAGTATCATCGGTCTCCCCGTCAGCGGTTCCTTCTGGGGTCAACTGTTGGTGGGTACCGTGGGCGCTGTTGTGCTGCTGTGGCTTGTTTCTCTGATTAAGAAGAAATAAGAAAATAGTAAAGACAGTAAAAGCGGAGTTGAACTGAACCCCGAAAGTTGGACAAAAAACTTTCGGGGTTTTATTATGTCACAAAAGAGGAACAAACACACATGCGAAGATCGTCTGAAGTACATGA
>CADBZW010000041.1 GCA_902799345.1 uncultured Bacteroidia bacterium
GAATCAAGTTAAGACTAAAAGGAAAGAGTCCGGTGCAATACCGAACTCTTTACCTTGATAATTAATGTTTAACCGTCCAACTTCTGGGGGTCACATCAAGTTTTGCTCCGCTTTTTTTGTGCTATCTAAAATACACCCTGGTAATTCCCGTTCCACCCGTCTCCAGCGAGGCGTCGCAAAACCGCTCCACCTCGTGCATGTGGCTGAGTTTCTCGCGGATGAGCTTGCGCAGGATGCCGTTGCCCTTCCCGTGCAGGATACTCACTTCCTTGATGCTGAGTAATTTGGCTTCGTCAAGGTACTTGTCGACGATGTCCAAGGCTTCTTCGGCGCGATGTCCACGCACGTCGAGGGTGAGGTCGAAGTGTTCGGCTTTCTCGCTGAGGTCGGCGGCGATGCCTTTTTGCCAGTTGCGCTGTGTCTTGCGGGCCTCGGCACGGCTCACCTTGCGGAGTTTGTCGGGGCTGGTGCGCAGGCGGATGCTGTCGAAGAGGATGGTGGCGTCGGTGTCGGTGATAGATAGGATCTCGCCCACCACCTGCATGTCGTCGATACAGACGGTGTCGCCCACTTTCAGCACTACTTCGGTCTCTTCCTTTTTCTTCTGCTCGGCCACCTCCTTGGCTTTCTGCGCTATCTCTTCCTTGGTCTTTTCGAGGTTTTGTCGGATTTCCTTGGTCTTGGTCTTCTCGGCCTGTGCCTCCTTGATTTCCTTGATGGTACGCTCTATCTGGCTGTTGGCTTTTTGTATCAGCTCTTGCGCCTCGGCCGCGGCCTCACGGAGATATTGTTTTTTCTTGCTCTCTAACTCAGAAAGCAGACCTTTGTATTTGTCTACCACCTCGGTGAGCAGCTGGTCGGCGATGCGCAGGTCTTGTTCTTTCTTGCGGATGGCTTTCTTGTCGACTTCGAGTTGCTGCAGCTGTTTCTCGAACTTGAGGTGCTGGTCGCCGGTGATGTTGGCGGCATCGTCGAGGATTTGTTTTGGGAAGCCGATTTTCTTTGCGATTTCGAAGGCGAATGACGAGCCAGGCTTGCCGGTCAGCATGATGTACATGGGCTGCATGAAGCGTGTGTCGAACAGCATGGCGCCATTGATGATGCCTTCGTGGTTGTCGGCCAACAATTTGAGGTTGGCATAGTGTGTGGTGACCATGCCGAAAGATTGTTTCTTGTTGAGTTCCAATAGGATGGCTTCGGCGATGGCACCGCCCAACTGCGGCTCCGTGCCCGTGCCGAACTCGTCGATGAGGAATAGGGTATGGCCGTCGGCTTGCTCCAGCAGGGCCTTCATATTAATAAGGTGTGAACTGTAGGTGGAGAGGTCATCCAAGATGGACTGCTCGTCGCCGATGTCGATGAAGAGATTTTCGAACAAGCCACATTGTGAGTCGACGCGCATGGAGGGCATGAGGCCGCATTGCAGCATGTATTGCAGCAGGCCCGTAGTTTTCAAGCACACCGACTTGCCGCCCGCATTGGGGCCGCTGATGACGAGGATACGGTCGTGTTCGTCCAACTTCAAGTCAAGTGGCACGACTTGTTTCCCTTGGGCTTTAAGTTTCTTCTCCAAGAGTGGATGACGCGCCTGCTGCCAATTAATATAAGGTGTATCGCGGAGCTCAGGCTTCACGCCGCCGATTTCTTGGGCTAACAACGCCTTGGCACGGATGAAGTCGAGTTCGCCTAAAAGGTTCCAAGCTTTGCGTAGCTCGGAGAGATAAGGCCGCAGCAACCTTGTGAAAGCCATGAGGATGCGGTGTATCTCGCGGCGTTCGGCATATTCTAGTTCTTTGATTTCGTTGGAGGTGTCGAAGATCTCGGCAGGCTCGATGTAGACGGTCTGTCCCGTGGCCGACTCGTCGTGGATGAAGCCGCGGATAGCGCGTTTGTCGCCTGCCTTCACAGGGATGACCAGGCGACCATCACGCACGGTGAGCTCCGCTTTCGCGTCGACCCAGCCGGCGGCCTTGGCGTCGCCCATGATCTGTCGGATGCGCTTCTCGATGCCGCCTTGCTTGCGGCGGATGCTCTGGCGTATCTCCAGTAATTCCGTGGAGGCGTTGTCGGGGATCTCGCCCTTGTCGTCGACGAGGCGGTTCACCTCGGTGAAGATGCTGCGTTCGATGAAGATGTCTTCAATCAGTGACTTGAGGCGTGGCGTGGCGTCGGCGCTCTCGGAGTGGCCGTAGCGCAGGATGGCCTCCACGACATTCAGCGATGGTTTCAGTGCAAAAAGGTCCTCGATGTTGAGGCAGGTGCCGTCAATCTGGATGCGATGGAAGGCCTCGCGCAGGTCGTGGAAGTCGCGCATGGGGAAAGGCACGCCGGTCTGCAAGAGGCCGATGAACTCCTCAGTCTGCTCTAAGCTCTCGAGGATACGGGCCTTGTCGGCCGAAAAGGCCATCTTGTCCGCATTCTCCAGTCCCATCTGGCTGATGCAATGGTCGGAGAGCATCTGTCGGATGCTGGCGAAGCCGATTTTTTGTTCGTAGTTGGTCGGGTAAATCATTGAGCGGCAAAAATACACAAAAAAGCCCGAATGCGAGCATCCGGGCTGATATTTGATATGTCAATGTCATTTCGAGGATTTTATCGGCATAGATACGCTCGCCCAAAGGCTCGGTATGACATGCCGATAAAATCCGAAGAAATCTACAAACTCACCTCATACATGTAGCCGGTGTATTGCAGCGAGCCGTCGAGGATAGGCCAAAGAAATTCACTTTCGTATTCCACATTCTTCAGCTTGAGGTTCTCCATGATGACCGTCTTGGTGCCATCGTCGTTGGTGGTGACCTTCAGTGTGCCTTCCTTGGCGATATAGCCCGTTTGGGGTGTCATGGTCCAGAAGTCGGAGTCGAGAGCCACGTGGACGCAAGGGAATTTGGGCAGGTAAGGTGTAGCGAGGTAGCCAAGGTTATAGTCGCCGTCGACGAGTTGGCCGGTCAAGTAGCTGACGATGAAGGAGCGTTTGCGGTCGGCCGACATGAAAAGCATGGATTTCACACCGTCACCGAGGATGCCCATTCCGCTGATAGTGGTGACGCCTGCCAGTCCGATGTGGCTTTCCCTATCGCCAATCTTGAACTTGTTGTCGGCGTCAAAGGTGTAGGGCGGCAAGGTGCCGTTGAAATTAAGCGCCAAGTTGACGTTTTGCCCATTGGCATTGGTGCCCATGCTTTGTGACAAGACGACGGTGTAGGTGCCATTGTTTTCGGTGACCGACAGCAGACCGTTCATCCAATAGTAGGTGTCGCCATAAAACACGGTGTCGGCGCCCATGATGAAGGGCAGCTCACCGAGGTTGAACTCGTGGAATCCGACCACGGTGGGGACGGGGTCTTTCGAGTTGTTGCCCATCGTGTAGGTGCCAGTGACGATGTCGCCGTTGAAGATGATGGCGATGCCTTCGTTGTCGGCGGCGGTCATCTCCTTGTTAGCGAGGATGATGGCGTTCTTTTGTCCGTACTTCACGGCTTTTGCTGTGACGATGTTGGAGGTGTTGTTGCCGACAGTCATCTCGCCGGATTGCACTTCGGGTGTCACATTGCTGTTTCCATTGTTTCCGTTGTCTTTGTTACAACTGGTGCTGAAGAGGGCTAAGCCGCAGAGGAGCATCAAACTAAAAAATGCTTTTTTCATGACGATTATGGTTTTTGATGTTGTTTGCGATGGCATATAAATATAATACCGCAAAAACTGTGCCGATATGCTAAATATTCAACCTTAATTGTATCTCTTCCACCTGTCGTTTCAGTTCCTGAACGGTCTTCATCAGCTGTTCCTCGCGGAAGTGGTTCTCGCGTTGTTCGGGCATCTCGGCACTGATGTAATGCACAAATTTCCACACCTCCTTGATGTCGGCGGCGGGCAGGTCGTAGGGATGGTAGAGCGGATTCAGCGAGCTGAGCGTGAGTTTGCCTTCATGCTCGATTTTGTTGTCCACGATCTTGAAGACGATGCCATCGTCCTGCGTGAGCACGATGTAGGGCTGGCCGCTGCGGATGTAGGTCCAGTCGACGACATATTCGCCGGTGACGTAGGAGCCGTCGGGGATGGGGAGCATCGAGTCGCCGCTGATTTGGAAGGTGCGGTACTTGCGGTCGTGCGAGAGGAAGGGCATGGTGAAGGTCGGCAACACCTTAATATATTCAGGGTCGGCGAAGCCCGTGGCATAGCCTGCCTTGGCTTTCTCGTTGACGAGTTCGATGTTCTCGTCGTTGTCGTTGTTGACGGTGGTGGCCAACACACGCAAGTTGCTGCCTTTTAGGTGAACGTCGTAGCCGCGCTCCAGTTGCAAGAGCTGGCTCGGGCTGATGGTGCTCAAGTCGACTTTCACCAAAGTGTCGATGGCGATGCCGAAATACTTGGAGAAGGCGACCAAGGCGTCAAGGTTGGGTTCGGAGACGCCGTTTTCGTAGCCGCTCAGCGTGGAACGTTTCATTTGCAGGGCAAAAGCCACGTCGTCTTGGGTGCGGTTCCTGTGCTTGCGCAAAAATTTTATGTTCGAATTGAAGTACATATTGATAATTTGATTAAATTTACGGCGAAATATTTGATTAAAAACTCGTCAAAAGTACAACTTTTTTGGAATATGCAAGTATTTTGGGCAAAAAAAGGAGGAAAAATGATGGAAAGGACGATTTTGCATTTGGATTTGGACACGTTTTTCGTGTCGGTGGAACGGCTGGTGAACCCTTCGCTGGAGGGCAAGCCCGTCATCGTGGGAGGCATGTCGGATAGGGGAGTGGTGTCGACTTGTAGTTATGAGGCACGAAAGTTTGGCGTACATTCGGCCATGCCCATGCGCATGGCGCGGCAGCTGTGCTCGCAGGCCGTCTTCATCCGTGGCGACATGGAACTCTATAGCCGCTATTCGCGCCTCGTGACCGACATCATTGCCGATAGTGCGCCCGTTTACGAGAAGATGTCGATTGACGAACACTATCTCGACCTCACGGGCATGGACCGCTTCCACGACTGCCAGCTGTGGTCGCACGAGCTGCGGCAGCGCATCATCAAGGAATCAGGGCTGCCAATTTCGTTCGGGCTGTCGGAAAACAAGACCGTCGCGAAGATTGCCACGGGGCAAGCCAAGCCCAATGGTGAGTTGCAAGTGCCTACACCTTATATTAATACGTTCCTCGACCCGCTGTCGGTGCAAAAAATCCCGATGGTGGGCGAGAAGACCTACGCTTTGCTCCGCTCGATGGGCGTGGAGAAAATCGGCACCTTGCGTCGGCTGCCGCCGCTCGCGATGGAACGCGCCATGGGCAAGCACGGCCTCGACATCTGGAAGAAGGCCAACGGACAAGACAGCACGCCCGTGTGTCCCTATCAGGAGCGGAAGTCCATCAGCAAGGAAAGGACGTTTGAACAAGACACCATCGACGTGACGACCATCAAACAATGCCTTGCACGGATGGTGGAGAGCCTCGGCTTCGACCTGCGCTCGCAAGGCAAACTGACAGGCTGCGTGACGGTGAAAATCCGCTACTCCAACTTCGACACGCACGACATGCAGCAGCGCATCCCTTACACCGCCTTCGACCATGTGTTGCGTGAAACGGTGAACGGCATCTTCGACCGCCTCTACAACCGTAGGATGATGATTCGGCTCGTCGGTGTGCGCTTCAGCGAATTGGTCAGCGGTGCGCCGCAACTGGCCTTGTTTGACGACAATGCCGAACTAACAAGCCTCTATGCCGCGATGGATAAGATCAAAATGAGGTTTGGGGAACAAATCATACACAGGGCGGCGGGGTAATCTCCAATAATTATCAATTCTCAATTATCAATTCTCAATTGTTAATTTGCAACTCAACGTCCATTCATATAACAGCCTGTGCTACGGCACGATGCCGATTGCGGATTTGGTCTCGAAGGCCGCCGCGATGGGCTATACCGTCTTGCCTTTGACCGACATCAACACGACGATGGGTGCTGCCGATTTTGTGGTGGAATGTCAGCGAAAGGGTGTGCGGCCCGTCGTGGGTGTGGAGGTGCGCAACGGCAATGAACTGCTCTATGTGGCCTTGGCCAAAAACAACGCAGGCTTCGCAGAGTTGAACCGCTTCTTGACGCAGCACAACCTCACCAAACAGCCTTTCCCCGAAATCGCACCCGACTGGGAGCAGGTTTTCGTGATTTACCCCTTTGGGAAACGAAAACCAAACCTGCTGAAAGAGAATGAATTTCTTGGCGTGCGTTTTTCCCAACTGACCAAACTATACAACTGCGAATCCTTTGAGAAGTTGGTCGCCATGCAACCCGTGACCTTTGCCGAGGCCGACGATTTCCAATTGCACCAATGCATGCGCGCCATCGATGAAAACGTATTGATTTCGCGCCTGGAGTCTGCCGCCTGTGCCACTCCCGACGAGATTCTCTTGCCCGCCGAAAGGCTGAAAACCACTTTTGCGCTTTATCCGCAACTGATTGAGAATGCAGAGCGTATCTTGGACGAGTGCGAAATCAACTTGGATAATAGCGTGAAAAACAAGCGCACCTTCACGGGCAATGTCTACGACGACCGCGAACTGCTGCGCAAGCTGGCTTTCGACGGCATGATGTACCGCTACGGCGCAGCCAACAAGACCGCTTACCGCCGCATCGAGAAGGAACTGGACATCATCGAGCGGATGGGATTTTGCGCCTATTTCCTCATCGCCTGGGAGATTGTGAAGTTCGCCATGTCGCAAGGCTTCTATCATGTCGGGCGCGGCAGCGGTGCCAATAGCGTGGTGGCTTATTGCTTGAAAATCACGGATGTGGACCCGATCGAGTTGGACCTCTACTTCGAGCGTTTCCTCAACCCCAAGCGGAGCAGTCCGCCCGACTTCGACCTCGATTTCTCGTGGAAGGATAGAGACACGGTCGTCAAGCACATTTTCGATAAATATGGCCCTGACCATGTGGCCTTGCTTGGTGCGACGGTCACCTTCCAAAGCAACTCGCTTTGCCGTGAATTAGGCAAGGTGTTCGGCCTGCCCAAAGGCGAAATCGACCTGATGGAGCGCAACCCCGAGGCTTTCGCCCGTCAGAGTGAGTTGGGGCGCAACATCCTCGCCCTCGCTGAGCGCCTCCGCGACTTCCCTCGGCAGCGTTCCATCCATGCCGGCGGTGTGCTGATTACGGAAGAACCCATCACCAACTTCGCCGCCCTCGACCTGCCGCCCAAAGGCTTCCCGACCACGCAATACGACATGTATTCCGCCGAGAAACTGGGTTTTGAGAAAATAGACATTCTCAGTCAGCGGGGCATTGCCCACATCCGAGAGGCGGTGGAAATGGTGGAGCGTAGACAGGGCTTGCGCATTGACATTCATCAGATTAACGCGCTGAAGCAAGACGAACTGATTCGTCGCCAGTTGCTAAAGGCCGAGACTTGTGGCTGTTTCTACATCGAGAGTCCAGCCATGCGTGGACTGCTGCGCAAGTTACGTTGCAGCGACTACAAAACCTTGGTGGCAGCCAGTTCCATCATCCGACCAGGTGTGGCCAAGTCGGGCATGATGCGCGAATACATCAACCGCTTCCATCATCCTGAGACGGTGGACTATAAGCATCCGTTGCTGAAAGAACTTTTGTCCGAAACCCATGGCGTGATGATTTACCAAGAGGATGTCCTCAAAGTAGGGCATTATTTCGCGGGCTTGGACTTGGCCGAGGCCGATGTGTTGCGCCGCATGATGGGCCACAAGATGCGCGACAAGTCAGAATTTGTGGAAGTTACCAAGCGCTTTTTCGACAACTGCAAAGCCAAGGGCTATCCTGACGCTTTGGTGAGCGAACTTTGGCGGCAGATCGAGTCGTTTTCTGGCTATTCCTTCTCCAAGGCACACTCGGCCTCTTATGCGGTGGAAAGTTACCAGAGCCTCTATCTGAAAAGCCATTATCCGCTTGAGTTTCAAGTGGCTGTGATAAACAACTTCGGTGGCTTCTATCAGACATGGTTCTATTTCAACGAGGCTCGGCGCATGGGGGCGAAAATCAATCTGCCTTGCGTCAATCGCAGCGATTACCTTACCACCTTGAACGGTAGGACGATTTTCATGGGGTTTGTGCATCTGCAAGGCATTGAGCAGCAATTTGTTGAACGTTTCATTGCCGAGCGCAAGGCACACGGGCCTTTCGCCAGTTTCGACGACTTCGTTTCGCGGGTGCCGTTTTCGTTGGAGCAATTGGTTCTATTGATTCGTGGCGGGGCTTTCGGCTTTACGAAAAAGACCAAGGCCGAGTTGCTGTGGCAGGCACATTTGAGCAAAAGCGATGGCAAGAAAGAACAGCCGGAAACATTGTTCCAACTTGAAAGCCAACATTTTGAATTTCCGGATTTCAAGACTGACGCCCTGAAAAACGCATATGATGAGATAGAGCTTTACGGATTCCCTGTCTCTTTGACTTGGTTTGACCTGCTGAAGACCAACTTCCGCGGCGAGCTGATGGCCTCGCAGATGCTGCATTTCGTGGGTAGCCATTATCGTATGTTGGGTAAGCTGGTCACGGTGAAGTATGTCCGCACCTGCAAAGGCGACACGATGGCCCTCGGCACCTTCGTGGATGTCACGGGCGAGGCCTTCGACACGGTGCATTTCCCGCAGGTGTTGAAGGCGTGGCCCTTCCAAGGCGATGGCGTGTATCTGCTTTTGGGCAAGGTGACGGAAGAATTCGGGCAGCCGTCGTTGGAAGTGGAGAAGATGAGCCGCTTGGGATATAAAATCTTGGAGTGATGCGGGCATAAGCCCCTTCGCGTCAAACTTATTTTGTATCTTTGCCAAAATTTTATCACAACAACGATGCATAGAAAAACCATTTTATTGATAATTTGCCTTTTTATACTGACATTCAGTGCGTTTGCACAGCAGAAAGGACGGGTGTCAGGCAAGGTGAGGGATGCCGAGAACAGCGAAACCCTGATTGGCGTCTCCATTTATGAGGAGAAAACGCAACTGGGTACCACCACCGACGAGAAAGGCCATTATGACCTGGATTTGCCTTTGGGTGAACATACGCTGCGCATCTCCTACGTGGGCTACACCACCATCAACAAGAAAGTGAATGTGACCGCCAAACCGCAAACACTCAACATCAAGCTGCAGCCTGAGTCGGAAAGGTTGTCGGAGGTGGAGGTGACCAGCGAGCGCAAGGACCGCAACGTGACCGCCATGGCGATGAGTGTGCAGACCCTCGACATGATCACCATCAAGAAAATCCCCGCGCTGATGGGCGAGGTGGACGTCATCAAGAGCATCACGTTGCTGCCGGGCGTGCAGTCGGCATCGGAAGGCTCGTCGGGCTTCAGCGTGCGCGGAGGCTCCACCGACCAAAACCTTATCCTGTTGGACGGCGCTCCTATTTATAACGCCTCGCATTTCTTAGGTTTCTTCTCGGTGTTTAACAACGACGTGGTGAAAGACGCCACACTTTATAAAGGTGACATCCCTGCTAATTTCGGTGGACGCCTTTCCTCTGTCCTTGACGTGTCGGTGAAAGACGAGATGCCCAAGCGCTTTGGGATACAAGGTGGTGTGGGCTTGGTGACCAGCCGCTTGATGATAGAGGCTCCCTTGTTCAACCACAAGACTTCGGTGATGGCCGCAGGAAGAACCACATACGCGGGTCTCGTCCTGCCTTTTGCGGGTGAGAACCTGAACAAATCCAACATCTATTTCTATGACTTGAACGCCAAGGTGTCGCAGTCATTGGGCAAAAACGACCGTCTCTTCCTGTCGTTCTATCATGGCCACGATGAGTTCAATATGCAGAAGATGATCGGGTTGGGGTATGGCAACACCAGCGGCACCCTGCGTTGGAGCCATATCTTCTCCGACCGACTGACGTCTAACCTTGCCCTCATCGGGTCGAGGTATCGCTATAGCATTGACCTGAACTATGACCCTTACGACTTCACCATCAAGGCGGGCACCGATGCGCTTAGCCTCAACTATGACTTTGCCATGCATTGGAACGAACAGCATGTGTCGAAGTTCGGCCTCACTACTGGCATTCAGTCGTACTTGCAAGGCGAGGTCGACGACCGTGGCGGCGCCTTGTCGCAATACCTGCAGATCGACCAGTCGAAGTCGGTGGCGCGTAAGGCCTTGGAACATGGCTTGTATTTCACGCATGACTACATGCCTACGGCGCGCCTCACTTTCCGTGCTGGTCTGCGGTTGTCATGTTTCCAGAACATCGGCGCCGAAGAGTTCTATGTCTTCGACCCCGACATTTATATCGTTACCGACACCATCCAATATGGTAGAGGCCAGATCTTCAATACTGAGTTCAACCCTGAGCCGCGTTTGGCAGCCATGTATCAATTGGATGAGCATTCGTCGATTAAGGCGTCGTATTCGCGCACGGTGCAATATGCCCAGGTGGCCTCGTCGGCGACGGGCGGCTTGCCTTTCGATGTGTGGTTCCCCGTCAGCCCCAACGTGAAGCCGCAGAAGTGCGACCAGTTTGCTCTCGGCTATTTCCGTAACTTCCTTAACGATGGATTGGAGACTTCGGTGGAGGTGTACTATAAGAACATGAAGAATGTCATCGACTTTAAGGACAACGCCATCACTTATGGCTACCTGCTGCTTGACGGCGAACTGCGTACAGGCAAGGGCTATTCCTACGGCGTCGAACTCCTTGTCAGGAAGACCATAGGCAAGTTTACGGGCTGGATTTCCTACACCTATTCGCGCTCGTTCCGTACCATCCCGGGCATCAGCCACGGCCAGAGATACTGCTCGCCTTACGACCGTCCGCATAATTTCGTCATTGTGGCCAACTACGACATTACAAAGCGCATCACGGTGGCCGCCAACTGGATCTACAATACCGGCCAGCCCGTCACCTTCCCTTGTGGGCAATACACCATCAACGGCTTGACCTATGCCGTGTATAACGGCTACCGCAACCAAAGCCGCTACCCCGACTACCACCGCCTCGACCTGTCGTTCTCCTGCAAGCTCGGCAAGTTGGATAGAAGATACCAGCACGAAATCAACGTGTCAGTATATAATGCCTATGCCCGCCACAACACCTGGGCCATCACCTTTGACCAAGCCGACGACGGCTCCATGGTGACCAAGAACATGTACCTGTTCTCCGTTGTGCCCTCCATCACCTATAACTTCAAATACTGATCGCCATGAAGAAAGTTAAAGATATATTGATGGTTGGCCTCATGGCGTTGCTGCTTGCTTCGTGTACCGAAGACATCGTCATCGACGTGGAAGACGGCGACAGGATGATAGGTGTGGCGGCTACGTTTACCGACGAAATGAAATGCCACGAGGCTATTCTGAGTTATACGGATGATTTCTATAACAACAACGAGGACATCCGTATGGTGACGGGTGCCACCGTTTATGTGACCGACAACGTCGACACGGTTTATTATATCGAAGACACCGCTCAACCCGGACATTATTTCACGGCTCCCGTGGCTGGCAAAAAGAATACATTGTATCGGCTGTGTATCACGGCTCCCGACATCAACGGTAATATGGTGGATCTTTTTGCTGAGAGTTATGTGCCTGATAACGTGGATTGTATCGATAGCTTGGTGCTGAAGCCTTACAATGGCCTTAACGATTCCGTTCCCACCGTATTTTTCGGCGACACTGTCGAATTCCTCTATCCTTATTTCCAGAGCCTTATGGATTCCACCATCGTGTATATGCCCATGATTTCGAAAAACGACACGCTGCTGACCGATTCTTTGAGTGATATGAGGATGGTGATTCCAATGGCGGGCTATGCGGGTTATTATGTCAATGGACCAGAGATGCAAATGGCTAACAAGGAAATCCCCATTTATTATTTTAGGAAATCCCAACTTAGAATTGGCGACGTGGTTCACGTCGACTTGTTCAGTATTGGGGCGGATTACATCTATTTCTATTATAGCTTGATGATGTCGACAGGCAGCAACCCTATGTTGGGCGCGCCTGCCAATGTATCGACCAACATACAGCCTGAAGGCTTGGCGGTAGGTTGGTTCATGACCGCTTCTGTCGTCTCGGCTGAGACCATATTTGATGATAGATATTGAATTAGATTGGGTTAATGTGTTGATAATGAATCTGCTAAAAAATATATTGCGTTCGCTGCCTTTTTCGGCCCTTCTTTTGGCTTCCTCGTGTACGGACGACATCGTCATGGAGGTTCCCGAGGGACAGAAAAGACCAGTCGTGGAAGCTTATCTGACGGATGAGGTGAAACAGCACGAGACTATACTCAGCTATTCGTCGGAGTTTTATTCCAACGACCGTGAGATGATTACGGGTGCCGAAGTGTATGCAGTAGGTGCTGGCGATACCATTTACTATTACGAGCAACTCGACAATCCGGGTCACTATCTGACCGATTCGGTGGCGGGACGGAAAAGCCATACCTATCACCTTGAAGTAACGGTTGAAGACAACACGCTTTATAGCTCGGCCCTCCGCATGAACTCCGATACCTATATGCCCAACAACGCCCGATGCATCGATTCTGTTGGATTACTGCCTTTGCTGAATGATGAGGGCATTCCTTTTGTCGACGAGGAAGCTGCAGTATGTGTATGCCCCTATTTCCAGACCCTGTCGAACGCCGACATCGTTTATAATGTGGAACTTTATTTGAATGGAAAACGCTTCAAGAACAGACCCTCCAAGCTGTTTCAGCTGTTCCAGATGCAAGGCTATGCTGGCTATTATTTCAATGGACCGGAGATGCTGAATAACAACATCCCGATTCCTGTGGGTATCATGAACAAGTCGTATCTCCACGAGGGCGATGTCGTCAAGGTGAAGCTGTATAGTATCTCGAAGGATTATTTGTACTTCCTTATCGGCCAGAAGCTGGCCGTCGGCGTTAATCCGGCCATGGGCGCCTATCCTGCCATCACCACCAATATCTTTTCCAACTGCTTCGCCATAGGATGGTTTGCCACCACTTCGATGATTGAGGGCGAGGGCATCTACCACGAATCAGTATTTGACGTTGAGTAACAAAAAAAGGAGGCCGCGAAGAGGCCTCCTTTTTTGTTGTATTGGTGTCGTATTATCTCACGACGACCTTTTCCATGTGTACTTGCGTACCGTTGGTGAGGCGGATGAAGTAGACACCCTTGGCCAGGCTTTCCACGCTGATTTGCTCAGTGCCTTGGGCCTTGCCGTTGGCCACCACTTGACCCATACCATTGTACATCACATAGGTGAACTCGGTGTCGCCGCCGTTGATGTATAGGATGCTGTTGGCGGGGTTGGGATAGAGGGAGAACGTGCCATCGTTTTCGTCGAGGCTGGTGAGGTCGGCGGTGATGCACTCGGGCACTGACTGACCGCCTTCATACTCGGCGATGACGCAGTAGGTGTAGTTGATCAGCAGTGCGGTCTCATCGACATAGGTGGTGTCGGTGGTCTGGCCAATCTCGATGCCGTTGCGCATGACGATGTAGTTGATTGCGCCTTCAGGGGCTTCCCAGGTCAGTGTGACGGTCGGGTCTTCGACGTTGGCTTCGAGGTTCTCCACAGGGGCGTAGTCCATGATGGGAGCCTGACCGCCAGTGCAGTTGCAGTCGAATTCGTTGATGACACCCGTCGACGGGTTGCTGGCTTGGTAAATGACCTCTCCTGATTCGTACTTGATGGCGAACGAACATTCATAAGTGTACTGGCCTCTAATCCATGACACGGTGACGTGGACGCCATTGCCGATTTCGATGTTCTCGGTGGCCTCATTGCCATCCTCCAAGGTCAATTCAAGGGTGGGAGTGCCGTCGCTGAAAGCGAGACTCAGTTTGTTGCCGTTCCAGCCGTCGCCCCAGCTGTCGTTCATCTCAACGATGACGATGCAGGAGTTCTTCAAGACGAGAGAACCTTCTGCAATCAGTCCACCATCGGCTTGCAGCGTGAAGTTCAACGTGATTTGCTCGGTCTGCGGGCATGCCTCGTCGATGGCGATTTGGAAGGGGCAGTAGGCCTGACCTTCTGGGTCGATGGTGCCGATCTGGACGCTGCCGTTGAGGATGGTAACATATTCATTGTCGCAAGAAATGGTGGCGATGGCGTTGGTAGCCAAGTAATGACCGATATTTTGGAAGTTAGCGACGATGTTCTGCTCTTCGCCGGGGACGAAACTGCCAGACCAACTGGCGCCAACATAGTTAAGGATGGCTTGACCTGCAGTGACGAAGACTTTGCCTTGCCAGGTGTGCGAGCCGTCGGCCATAGTGATGTCGATTTGGAAACGCGTGCCGTCGACGGTGCCTTCATTGACAATAAAGCTGAAAGCATCGGTGAGGGTGGTGGTTTCGTTAGCGTTCAACACATCGAAGGTAGCCGTCTCGTTGAGAATCGTGATGCCGTTGTTCTGGCACGACAGCGTCACCGTGGTGGTGCCGTCAGTCGGGTCGACGCCGACGTTCTTGAAGCTGATGCTCAAGTTGGTCTCCACGTTGACGGGAGCGAAGTTAGGCGTGCTGTTGTTAACGGTGATGAAGGGACCTTCGGCTGGAAGGATTTCAATCGGGATGATCTCGGTCACCTTGTTGTAACCAATGACAGTCAAGGTTGCGGTGCCCACTTCGTTCAACGGGTTGAAGTGGAGCGTGCAGTTGCCGTTGATGATGGTGCCGGAGCAGATTACCTCGTCGTTCATCATCATCGTGGCGATGCCGAAAGCGGTATTCTCAGCTGTGATTTGCATCTCGGTCATGCCAAGCATTAAGGTGGAGGGTGAGCAGCTGACGTTCATGCTGACGGGGTTGTCGGTGCGGACCATCAGGCTCGGGTCACCGAAGAGGATCCAAGTGTCGTGGGTGTCATAACCTTGGTTTCCCGACATATCCACAACGTACATGTTGCCATTCACGGAAGCGGCGCCTAATGTGTGGCAGTACTTGTCAGCACTACGCCATTCGCAAAGGATGTCAACCATTTCGTCTTGGCCGTACATAGGCGGAATCCAAGGCTGGCTCATCCAAGAGAACATGCCGCCGATGGCACCGGTGGGGACACCGGTCGAGTTGTTGCTGGCACGCATCCATGCCTCAGCGAAGCATTCACCGTTGGCACCGCCATAGTTGAATTTACCAGTCAGACATGCCACCGACCAGTTGATGGGCCACATGTAATCGTTGACCAGGGCGTTGACATTGCTGTTACTGTAGTTGGCTACACCCCAGCTGGTTTCCGAACCGTGGTTGCAGTAGTTGATGATGCTCACACCCTCATTGATGGCGTTGCTGATGGAGCTTTGGCTGGCACCACCACCACCGTGCAGTTCGTTGACATGCTCGTAGGTGTAGTGCTCCAGGGTGTCGCGGATGAAGTCGATGTGTTGGTAGTCGTCTTCGCCATAGTGGCCGCTACCAGCGCCGATGGCACCGATACCCAAGCCCTTGTTGACCCAGGTGAGGCCTTCAGGCATATCGCGCTCATAGTAAAGCACCTTGTTCACCTGATTGGCCAGATGTGCAGCGGTTTGTACCGAGAATCGACCGATCATGACTTCTTCGTAGTGGTCGTTGCCTTCCAATTGGCCGAACCAAGTGTCGGAACGCTCGCTACCCACGGCATGAGGCGTGATGTGGTCATAGTCGCCAACGAACAAGACGAAAACGAGGTTGCGCTCGGGGTCGTTGTAGATGCTGCTGATGTAGTTCTTGATTTGCGTGTCGTTGTTGCCACCGGCTTCGCTCACGCTGACCATGGTGGTAGGACGGCCTGATTGGTTCTTCCAAGCAATGAACTCTTCCATGCCAGTCATGAACTGGTCGGCGCAAATGATTAACATTTCGCCACGGTCTTCCAGGAAGTTGTATTTGGCATCGTTTTCCTTGTAGTTGATGAAACGACGCTCGTAGGTGGCCTTCATTTCTGGAGAGACTTTGTGGATGGACTTGGTAGCAACCTTCTGGTTCACGCCGTTGTCGCTCACCTTACGCATGGCAAGGGTCAGGCTGTGGTAGACACGCAAGGTCTTCGTCACAGGATTGTAGCTGAAGGGCGTCACCATGATGTTCTGACCACGGAAGTCACGGATGATGTAGGGCGTTTCAAGATGGGCCTGGGCAGCCGGATAGAAAGCATTCTGGCTGTACATCTCACCATAGGTGTAGGGTACGCTTTCGGGGTCGATCTGACGGCTGAAGTTACCTTTTGAAGGAGCGATTTCAATGTTTTGGTAGTCGGTGAATTCGCTCTTGAGAACACTCACTTCCATCTCGGCCGTGTTGCCGATGATGGCAGGAATTGGGAATTGGGGAAGATCGGGGGCACCGGCTTCAAGCATCGAGGCCATCTTTGGGACGGAGACGATTTGCTGAGGGCCATTAGGGGTGCTCACTTCGGTCAGATTGAAGCCACCCAGCGAGAAGTCGACAACGACTTGCTTTTCGCTGCTCGAAATCAAAGTGACCTGTGGGGATGTAGGACTGCTCTTGCTGATGCCAGTCCACTGTTGGGCGAATGTCATTGCTGACAAAGCCACAAACACGAGGGAAAACAGTACTTTTTTCATGTGTTATTAGATATAGATTAAAACAATACGCTTAAAAACTGCAAAAATACGAATCTTTTTTCTAGTAGCGTGCCTTCCGTTTGAGTTTTATTTCAATTCAAAGTATTTATTTTTGTGTACCTTTGCCGCCTGAATTAAAAATGAATTGTTATGGGTTTTTTCTTGAAACTGATATTGACGGGTTTGGGTTGGGCGTTTGGAGGCCCGTTGGGTGGCATCATCGGCTATGCCATCGGTGCACTTTTTTCGGGTAGCGGGCCGCGTGTGATCCGCTCTGAAGTGGAGGATACCTTTGGAAACACCGAGGAGAAACGTGACTTCAATGTGACGCTATTGGTGCTCTCTGCCGCTGTGATGAAAGCCGACGGCAATGTGAAACGTTCCGAGCTCGACTATGTGAAACGCTTTTTCTTGCAGAACTTCGGTCAGCAACGCGCTGAGAATTACATCAAGATGCTGCGCGAGATCTTGGAGAAGGATTATAACCTATATGATGTCAGCCAGCAGGTGGGACGCTATATGGACTATTCCTCGCGTCTACAACTGCTTCATTACCTGTTTGGCATCGCCGATGCCGACGGACGTATCTCGCAAGAGGAGTTGGGAGTCATCAACACGATTTCCGACTATATGGGCATCACCAACAGCGATTTCCAATCGGTGAAGGCTATGTTCATCAAGGAAACCGACAGCGCTTACAAGATTCTCGGCATCGAGCCTTCGGCTACCGACGAGGAGGTGAAGAAAGCCTACCGCGAGATGGCCAAGAAAAACCATCCCGACCTGGTCACCAACCTGGGAGAAGAGGTGCGGCAAGCCGCCGAGAAGAAATTCCAGGAAATCAACGGAGCCTATGAATCCATCAAGAAACAACGAGGTATATAAATGAAAAAAGCCGCTCGAAATGATGTGACCCCCAGAAGTTGGACGGTTAAACATTAATTATCAAGGTAAAGAGTTCGGTATTGCACCGGACTCTTTCCTTTTAGTCTTAACTTGATTCT
>CADBZW010000042.1 GCA_902799345.1 uncultured Bacteroidia bacterium
ATGGCGAGTTCGCCAGGATTGAACGGGTCTTCGTAGGTGCCTTGCGGCGAAGTCTTGGTCTTCGTGCCACGGAACGTGCAGGGCGAGAACTGACCCTTGGTCATACCGTAGATACGGTTGTTGAACAGGATCAGGTTGATGTCGATGTTACGACGGCAGGCATGGATGAAGTGGTTGCCACCGATGGCGGTGCAGTCGCCGTCGCCGGTGATCATCCACACGCTGAGGTTCGGGTTGGCCAGCTTCACGCCAGTGGCGGCAGCAGCGGCACGACCGTGGATGCTATGGAAACCGTAGGTGTTCATGTAGTAGGGGAAGCGCGAGGAGCAGCCGATGCCGGAAACGACAACGATGTCTTCCTTCTTCTTACCCAACTTCGGGAAAATGTCTTGAACGGCCTTCAAGATGGCGTGGTCACCACAACCGGGGCACCATTTCACCACCTGATCGCTTGCAAAATCCTCTTTGGTCAGCATGACCTCTTGTTCGATATTCTGATTTTCCATAGTCGTATTATTTTAAAAGGTCGTTAAACTTAGCTTCAAGCTCGCCGATGGTAAACGGCAGGCCCATCACCTTATTGAATTGCTCGCACTTGTATTCGGGGAAGTTCATGCGCAGGTACTTGGCGAACTGGCCGCGGTTGATTTCGCAGACCACGATCTTCTTGTGACCTTTCAGCACTTCCTCCGTGTTGCGCGGCAGCGGCATGATGTAGTCGAAGTGGGCGTGAGCGATGCTCTTGCCTTCTTCCATCAGGCCCTCGACGGCGGTACGGACAGTACCGTAGGTGCCACCCCAGCTCACCACGAGGAGGTCAGCGTTCTTGTCGCCATAGATTTCCTGCAGCGGGATGTCGTTGGCCACGCGGTTGATCTTCTCTTCACGGAGTTCGGTCATGATCTGGTGGTTCTCAGGATTGGTCGAGAGGTTACCCTTGCCGTTTTCCTTTTCCAGACCACCGACGCGGTGACGCAGGCCAGGCGTGCCCGGGATAGCCCATTCGCGGCGGAGCCATTTCTCATCACGGCGGTAAGGCATATAGTTCGGGTCGTCGGCTTTGGCAAGCGGAGGCGTGATGCTCGGCAGGTCAGCCATCTTGGGGATGCGGAACACCTCGGAGCCGTTACCCAGTGAACCGTCGCTGAGCATGATGACGGGAGTCATGTGCTCCATGGCGATACGGGCGGCTTCGTAGGCGGTGTAGAAGCAACCGGCAGAGCTGCGGGCAGCGATGACCACGAGCGGAGCGTCGCCGTTACGGCCGTAGAGGGCCTGCATCAGGTCGCTCTGTTCCATCTTGGTGGGCAGACCCGTGGAGGGACCACCACGCTGCACGTCGATGATGACCAGCGGAAGCTCGGTCATCACAGCGAGACCCATGGCTTCGCTCTTCAGCGAGAGGCCAGGACCCGAAGTTGTCGTCACGGCCATACAGCCTGTGTAGGCAGCGCCGATCGACGACATGATGCCGGCGATTTCGTCTTCAGCCTGATAGGCCTTGACGTTGAGGTTCTTGTATTTCGTCAACTCGGCAAGGATGTCGGTGGCGGGAGTGATGGGGTAAGAACCGAGGAAGAGCGGGCGGCCCGACTTCTCGGAGGCGGCCATCAGGCCCCATGCGGCGGCGGTGTTGCCGGTGATGTTGCGGTACTTGCCCTTTTCGAGGTCGGCGGCTTCCACCTTATAAGTATTGGTGAAGAGCTCCCAAGTGTCGGCGTAGTGGTAACCGGCGTCGAGGACGGTGCGGTTGGCCTTGATCACCTGGTCCTTGCCTTTGAACTTCGTCTCGAAATAACGGTAGACGGTGTCGAGTTCGCGGTTAAACAGGTACATCACGATACCAAGGGCGAACATGTTCTTCGATTTCAGCATCGACTTGTTGTCCATGCCGAAGTCCTTCAGGGCCTCTTTGGTGAGTTCCGAGATGGGGGCTTTGATGACTTGATAGTCGGCCAAGGTGCCATCGACGGTCGGGTCGTCGGCATAGCCAGCCTTCTCAAGGGCCTTTTCGGTCACCGAGTCGGAGTCGAAGATGATGATGGTTCCGGGACGGAGCCAGCGCATGTTAGCCTTAATGGAGGCGGGGTTCATGGCCACGAGGACGTCGCAGAGGTCGCCGGTGGTGTGAACGGGTTTGTGTCCAAAGTGCACTTGGAAGCCAGAGACGCCAGCCACGGTGCCTTGCGGTGGGCGGATTTCAGCCGGATAGTCCGGGAAGGTGGCGAAATCGTTTCCGGCAAATGCTGTTGAATCCGAAAAAAGATTTCCGGTAAGTTGCATACCATCGCCCGAGTCGCCCGAAAAACGGATAACGACGTGTTCAAGGGCTACAACCTTACTTTTTGCTGTCATGATTATTGATTTAAAGATTTAATATTCAAGATTTAAAGATTTCAAGATTAGCTTTCAGCTTTCAGCAAACAGCTTTCAGCCGGTCTAAACCGAGCTGATGGCTGACGGCTGATGGCTGACAGCTTCTAATTTCGCTGCAAAGGTAAGTAATAAAAAGGTGCAAACCCAAAGAAAAACGTGTTTTATTTTCCTTGTTTAGAAGCAATTTCGCACCATGTTAAATATCAGTGTCTTAACCAATATTATTATTTAGACTGATTAAAAATTTCGGTTTTGGGCTTATTGGAATGAAAGTTGTAGTATTTTTGCGGCACGAAAAACGAAAACTCAAAACAAACACTTAAATTAAAAACATTATGGCTTACAAAATCACAGACAGCTGCGTTGCTTGCGGCACTTGCATTGACGAATGCCCGGTGGGCGCCATTTCGGAAGGCGACATCTATGTCATCGACCCTGACACCTGCGTTGGTTGCGGTACTTGCGCCGGCGCTTGCCCGAACGAAGCAATCGTTGAAGACTAATCGAAAGAAATGACACATTGAAAAGGAAAAGCCTGCCACAAACAGGCTTTTTCTATTTTTTTTGGCAGTTTTGAATAGTTTGGCAAAGATTTTGTTTATCTTTGCCACGTTCATTGAAAGAAACAAACTTCAACAAATAACTTAATTATTAACTAAAATCAACACAAAATGAAGAAATTAGCATTAGCACTTGTGTGCTTCGTCAGCGTTGCTTTCTTTGCAAGCTGCACCGAACCGGTCGCCAACCCGGAACCTTCAATCGCCGTCATGACGGGCGAGAACTACATCTACGATGGCCAAACCATCGACCTTTACAAGGACTACAACCTCGGTTTCCGCGTTGCCTCCAACAGCCAGACCTTGAAAGAATTGGCTTCGTTCAGACTCGAGACCAAGCTCTATAATGGCACCGCTGAAGACGTGAGACCCGAAGTCATCGGTGACACCACCATGACCATCAGCGGCAGCGAGTTTGTGTATGAAGAAACCGTGAGTTTCGAACTGGCCAAGAGCGGCATTATCGGCAAGGTCGAATATGTCGCCACTGTCTACGACAAGGACAACAAGATGAACACCATGACTTTGACCGTCAACCTCAATCAGGCTGAAGATGCATTGGCTGAAGTTGATTTCGAATGGTATCGTCTTGGCAACAACCAGAGTGGCCTTGAGGAATACGGCCTCTATTGGGACCAGAACGCCAAGGCTCCTTTCGCCCAAATCAAGCCCCTCAGCGGCGTGATTCTCTACAAGTTCGAAAGCAGCGTTTGGGAAGAAGTGGTTCTCCCTTCACAGAAGGCAGCCAAGTTTGCCGACGGTGCCACTACCGCTGCAATGTATAATAACGTGGACGTGAATCTCGCAAACGGCACTTATGACGATGTCATTGGTACCCGTATGCCCGATGGCACTCTGCACCTCATCCACGTGACGAGCCACAGAGTTGGTGCCCAACAAGCCGCTGGTCGCCCAATCTACATCTATGGTCAATCCAAGTAAGAAATCTTAGATTTCAAAAACAAAAAAGGAGCGTCGTTCGGCGCTCCTTTTTTTGTCATTCCGCGAAGGCATGGCTGATCTTCCTGTTGATTTGCAATAGCCGCTTTTCGTCGAGTTTGATGACGGCGCGGTCGTAGGTCATCAGGCCGTTGAGCTCAGTCTCGCAGTCAGTGGTCTGCGTGTAGACTGCCGCCGAAAAGCCTTGGAAGGCCATCCTGTAGAGCATCTCGGCATATTCCACGTAGGTGTCGGTCACCTTCTCCTCGGTGTCGAACTCCACATAGCCCCAGCCTTGGTCTTTCACCCAGGTGTGGCCCTCCACCTTGCGCCCGATGCCGCCGTACTCGCCGAGGACGGTGGCACGCGTCGGGTCGTAAAGCCTCAGCTTCGGCTCGGGATAGTTGTGCAAGTCGAGGATGTCGCCACACTGATAGAAGTTGCCACCCGAGGCGGGGTTCACCAAGCGCGTCGGGTCAAGTTTCTTGGTCATCGCCGTGATTTCAGGGGTCTTGAACTGTCCCCAGGCCTCGTTGAACGGCACCCACACGCCGATGCAGGGCACCGACTTCAGGCTGTTGATGATTTCCGTCCATTCCTTGACATAGCACTCCTCCGACTCAATCGACCGCAAACTCTCTGGGCCTTGGTAATACTGGTTCCGCTGCCATTGGGGGCTGCGGCCGCCGCTAGGCATGTCCTGCCACACGATGAGTCCGATGCGGTCGCAGTGGTAGTACCATCGCGCCGGCTCCACCTTGACGTGCTTGCGGATCATATTGAAGCCCAAGTCCTTGGTCTTCTGGATGTCGTAGGCCAAAGCCTCGTCGGTGGGAGCCGTGTAGAGGCCGTCGGGCCACCAGCCTTGGTCGAGGGGACCATAGTGGAAAATCGGCTGGCCGTTCAAGGTGAGGCGCACGATGCCGTTGTCGTCGCGCTGCGTTCCGAAGCTGCGCATGGCAAAATAGCTGCCCACCTCATCGATGACCTTGCCTTTACGCAGCACCTTCACCTTCATGTCATAGAGGAAGGGATGGTCGGGCGTCCAGCACAGAAAGCCCTCGGGCATGTTCACTTCCACGGCTTGTCCGTTGATGGCCTTCGCCGTAGCCACGGGCTGGCCTTCGTACGACACCTCCACCTGATACAAGTCATCCTTGGTCGTGTTGGTGAAGTCCACCTCCACTTTGACAGTGGCCTTATCGAGGTCAGGCGTGGTGACGAGGTTTTGGATGTAGTCCTCGGGCACATATTCCAGCCACACCGTCTGCCAGATGCCGGTCACCGAGGTATAGAAGATGCCTTCAGGCTTCAGCACTTGTTTTCCGTGAGGGATGTAGCCGCTGTCGGTCGGGTCCCAAACGCGGACCACCATGGAGTTCTGCTTGCCTTGCAGGGCTTGGGTGACGTCGAAGGTGAAAGGCGTGTAGCCGCCCGTATGCGAACCCACTTTGATGTCGTTCACCCAGACGTCGGTCATCCAGTCGACGGCGCCGAAATGGAGCAGGATGCGGCCGTTTTTCCAGTTGCCAGGCACCGCGAAAGTTTTCTGATACCACAATGCCTTGTCGGGGCCGACTTCCTTCTGCACGCCCGACAGCGACGACTCGATACAGAAGGGCACGAGGATGTCGCCTTGGTATTTCTGAGGTGCCTTCTCCCCTTTCGCCGTGATGGCATACTGCCACAGGCCGTTGAGGTTTTTCCATTCGGGACGCACCATCATCGGGCGCGGGTATTCGGGCAGCGCATTCTCGGGTGCCACCTCCGAGGCCCAACGGGTCTTGATTTTGTCGCCCGCAGGAGCATATTGGGCAAAGGCCATGTCAGCTAATAGCATGGTCATCAGTAGAAGTTTGATTTTCATATAGTTAAATTATTGTTCAGTCATCGGCCATTTCCTTGATGAAGGCTTCGCATGCAGAGACCAGGCTTTGCAAGGCACAGTGCATGAGCGTATTCACGTCGGGAGTGGCATCAAGGACCTGTTCGTAACACATCCACACCGAGGCACCTTTGTCCTTGCCGTCCTCATAGTCGTAGAGCACCGCCTTTACCACCTTGTAGTTCCAGTTGATGTTATTGCACGCCATGATGGCTTTGGCGAAGTTGTCATCGGTGACGTCGAAGATGCCGGGCAGGGTGAGGCGGAAAAACAACGGGTCGTCGGCGTCGTTCCAAAACAGGAAGTTCCAACCTTCATAGGTGAAATTCAGGCCCAACGCGTTTTTGGTCGCAACGACACCATGCGACTTCAGGTATTTCGACACCAGCCCTTTGACGTTCATGGCAATCAGCTTTTGTTGAATCCTATGCGGGTCTTGGTGGAATAGGTCGGGTTCTTGTATTTCAGCACGTCGACGAGGATCTTCTGCGAGATGGGCACGTCGTTGTAGGCGGCGGTCATGGCGGCTTCGTTGACGGCCTCGGTGATGTCGCCAGCGTTGAAGTCATCCGATATCCTGGCCAGCTCGTCATAATCCAGTTCCTCGCAGGGACGGTCTTTCAGGTGGTCCATGAAGATGTCCTTGCGCGCCTCGAAGTCGGGCTGCGGCACGAAGAACACGCGGTCGAAACAGCCCACGCGCATGATATTCTGGTCGATGAGGTCGGGGCGGTTAGTGGTAGCCACCACGAGGATGCCCTTCTCGGAGCAGTGGTTCAGCATCCCGAAGAACGCGGAGATCTGAGGCGTGATGTTGCCTTCCTCGCCGTCTCCGTTGGGGTTGGGGGCGATAAACTCCAACTCGTCGAAACACAGCACAAACGGCGCTTTGATTTCGGCGGCATCAAACACCCTTTGAAGGTTGTCAAGCACGCCTTGCTGATAGATATGGCCCATCTCCACGCCCTTGATGATGGAGTAGTTGAACCCCAACTCCTCGGCGAAGCTCTCGAGGACAAGACTCTTGCCGCATCCGGGAGGGCCATAGAGCAACACGCCGTTGATGGCCGGCAGCTTATACAATTTGGCCTTATCGGGGTTCTGTAAGGCAAAGAGCACCTCCTTGCGCAGCTGTTCCTTGAGCTCGTCGCGACCCGTCACGTTGTCGAAGCCGCTTCCAGAGCCTTTCTTGAAGGTGATGATGGGGGCTTTGTTGTCCTGCTCTTGCTCTTCCTCATGCTGAGTATTGGGTTCGCCCTCTTCCATCTGCTTCGCCAGTTCGGGCATCACCTGTTGCATCAGGTCTTGCGCGAACTCAGCCGCCGATCCGAAACGGTCTTCAGGCTTCTTGGCCATGGCCTTCAGCAGGATGGCCTTCATGTAATCGGGCAACTTCACCTCATCGGTTTCCAAGATGAGGTCTTGCTTCCTCGATTTCTTCACTGCATCGGCAATCTTTTTCTTGTCGCCGTTAAGCAACCGCAAATCCATGTCCTCCCAAGGCGACTTGCCAAACATCAAGAAATAAAGCAGCGCGCCCGTCGAGAAGATGTCGCTCTTCACCGTGTAGACGGAACGGAAGGTCTCAGGGGCACGGAAATAAGGCATCAGGTCCTCGTCGGCGAAGGTCGGGCGGCCTTTCACCATGTAGGAGATGTGTCCGAGGTCGATGATGGTGGGCATCAACATGCCGTCATCCAGTTCCTGCAGCATGATATTCGACGGACGTATGTCGTTGTGTATCAACGCACGGGAATGGATGAACGACAAGCCGCTCAGTACGCAAAGTGTGATCTGCACGGCGTCCTCAAGGTCGAAGCGGCCTTCATTCCTCACAGCGTCATAGAGCGTTATGCCGCGATAGAACTCCGTGACGAGATAATGGTAGACGACATTGCCCTTTTTCACCTCGCCATTGTCGACATAGCGGACCACGTTGGCGTAGTCGTCGCTGTTGAGTTCCTTGCAGAGCTGAATCTCATAGACCTCCTTGCCCTCGAAGAGCTGTTCGCGCGGGATGCGTTGGAGCTCGTAGATCTTCATGAAATACATCATGTCGTCGGGGCCGAGCACCGTATATGACTCAGCCACAGCACCTTTCTTTATGAACGAGTTGATGACATACTTGCCAATCTTCTCCCCTTTCTTGAATGTCTCCATAGTGAAAAATTTATTGGGCAAAGGTCACGATTTAATTTGAAACATACAAGAGGCAAGGCCATATTTTTCTCCAAAAAACAAAAAAGGACCGCTTTCGCAGTCCTTTTTGCTTTCACAGAGAGGCTTCCTTATGCGTCGATGTTGGCATAAGTAGCGTTCTGCTCAATGAACTCGCGGCGCGGGCCTACTTCGTCGCCCATCAGCATGGAGAAGATGTGGTCGGCCTCCATGGCGTTCTCGATAGTGACTTGACGTAAGGTGCGATGTGCCGGGTCCATGGTGGTTTCCCACAGCTGTTCAGGGTTCATCTCACCAAGACCTTTGTAGCGCTGCACGTCGTAGCCGCTCACCGTGCCGTTCTTGGTCAGTTCGGCCAGCTTTTCGGTACGTTCCTCATCGGTCCAGCAGTAGCAAATCGGCTTGGTGCCGCGTTTGATGAGGTACAAGGGCGGCGTGGCGCAATACACGTAGCCGTTCTCGATCAGCTCACGCATGTAGCGGAAGAAGAAGGTCAAGATCAGCGTGGTGATGTGGCTGCCGTCGACATCAGCATCGGTCATGATGATGACCTTGTGGTAACGCAGTTTCTCGAGGTTGAGGGCCTTGCTGTCCTCCTCTGTGCCGATGGTCACGCCAAGGGCGGTGTAAATGTTCTTGATCTCCTCGCTGTCGAACACGCGATGTTCCATGGCCTTCTCGACGTTCAGGATCTTACCACGCAGCGGCAGGATGGCCTGGAAGTTACGGTCGCGGCCCGACTTGGCAGAACCGCCTGCGGAGTCACCCTCGACGAGATAAAGCTCGGTCTTGGAGGGGTCGCGTTCGGAGCAGTCGGCCAACTTGCCCGGCAGGCTGAATCCCGACAGGGCGCCTTTGCGTTGCACCTTCTCGCGGGCGTTGCGTGCCGCTTGACGTGCCTGGGCGGCCAAGGTCACCTTGTCGAAGATGGTCTTGGCTTCCTTGGGGTGCTCTTCCAGATAGTCGGAGAGTTGTTGTCCCACGATGCTGTTGACGATACCCATGACCTCGTCGTTGCCGAGTTTGGTCTTGGTCTGGCCTTCAAACTGCGGTTCCGGCACCTTCACCGAGATGACGGCGGTGAGGCCTTCGCGGAAGTCATCGGGCGAGATCTTCACCTTCAGCTTCTCCAGCTTCTCCAGCAGGCCGCTCTTCTCTGCGTAGGCGTTGAACGAACGCGTGAGGCCCGAGCGGAAACCTTGCAGGTGCGTACCGCCTTCGATGGTGTTGATGTTATTGACATACGAGTGCAGGTTTTCCTTGTACTCGTTGTTGTATTCCAAAGCGATTTCGACCGGCACGCCGTTACGCTCGCCCGAGATGGAGATAGGCTCGGGGATGAGCTTCTCGCGGTTGGCATCGAGGTAGGCGATGAAGTCGATGAGGCCATTCTCGGAATAGAACGTCTCGCTGCGGAACTCGCCGTTTTCCATCTTCTCGCGCTCGTCGGTGAGGGTGATGGTGATGCCGTGGTTGAGGTAAGCCAGCTCGCGCATGCGGTTGGCGAGGGTGCTGTAGTCGTATTCCGTGGTCTGGAAGATACTGCCGTCGGGTTGGAATGTGATGCGGGTGCCGTTCATGTCGGTCTTGCCCACCACTTTCACGTCGTAGAGCGGCTTGCCACACTCATACTCCTGTTTGAAAATCTGACCCTCGCGGTAGACCTCAGCGGTGAGGTGGGTGGAAAGGGCATTCACGCAGCTGACGCCCACGCCGTGCAGACCGCCGGAGACCTTATAGGAACCCTTGTCGAACTTACCGCCGGCGTGCAGCACCGTCAACACCACTTCCAATGCGGAGCGGTGCTCTTTGGGGTGCATGCCCGTGGGGATACCACGGCCGTTGTCGAGGACGCTGATGGCATTGCCCGGCAGGATGCGGACGTCAATCTTGTCGCAATAGCCTGCCATGGCCTCGTCGATGGAGTTGTCAACCACCTCATATACCAAATGATGCAAGCCACGGAAATGCACGTCGCCGATATACATTGCCGGACGTTTGCGCACGGCCTCCAAGCCTTCAAGGACCTGGATCTTACTGGCGCCATATTCTTCGCTTGCCAATTCTCTTTTTTCTTCTTCAGTCATTTTCAGTCAATTATGGGTTTTTAATTAAAGATGCAAAGATACGACTTTTTCGCGAATCCTGCAAGAAAAAGTTGAAAAATTTGTTTTTCGGCAAAAACGGCTCTACGGGGCTAAAAACGGGCAAATTTTGGAAACACCTTATTAGCTCACGCACGCGGGAAAGAAAGAAGAGCTTTGGAAATAAAGGCGTTTTTAGAGCCTCTGGCAGGCTTTTTCATCCACTCAGATTTACACGAAGCCTGCCGCTTATAGATTTCCGAGGGAATGGCATAGGCGGCAGGCTTCGCGGGACTACTAAATCAGAATCTCAGCTTCACGCCGGCGAAGAACTGGATGCCCGTGACGGGATAGTCGTAGTACAAATGGTACTTCTGGTGCGCCACGTTATCCAGCAGCGCAAAAGCTGTGATTTGGTCGTTCACCTTGTAGTCGGCACCGATGCTGAGGTCGAAGACGTCTTTCAGCTTTTGCGTCGTATAGGTCCAGCCATAGTCACCCAGCTCGGGAACTTTGGCATAACGGCCGCCTTGGTAGAGGAAGGTAGTGTTGAACGAAAGTTTATCATTCAACCCATATGTCAGTTTCAGTTTACCTTCCGTCGTGGGACGATACCAGGCGTATTCCTCAACGGCAGGATTGCAGTTGTTGTAGGCAAAGCCCAAGTCGGCGGTGAGGCTGTTGCGCAGCTTCACACGGACGTCGGCCATGACGGTCACCAACTGGGTCTGGTCGCACACCAGGTCATAGCTGTTCCAAATCGGGATTTCGAAGCCTTCGGGGATGGGGAAGATCATGTTGACAGGGCTCCGCATATACAGCGGGTCGTTGTCGGTAAGGCGATAGCGCACGCCCAGATGCACGTCCACGACGTCCACGATGTTGGTGCGGATGCCACCGTCGAAGCCGAGCTTCACGTTGGGCGTACACAGCGATGGATTGATGCCAGGATTGACAAAAGGATTGTCGTTGACAAGGTCGCTGAAGCACAACAGCTGACGGCCACCATTCAAACCAGCGTAGAACTCGAGTTTGTTGTTCAGGATGAAGAGGCTGGCGCTCACGTCGGGGCGAACGGCCAAGAAGCGGTCCTCATCCGTGTATTTGGTGGTGCCGTCGAGACGCACACCCAAGTGCAGGCGATAGAACCCACCGCTCATCTCGAAGAACGGATTGACGGCAAACAAGACGCGGGACACATTAAAGAAATGCGGCTCTTGGCCCATGCAATAGTCGTATTGGAAATCCAGCTTGACGCCCACCTTTTGCGGATGGCTCTTGTCGCCCCACCAGTTGTCGGCATAACCCAATGTGTAGCCCAAGTCTATGGCATGTTCCCTATTGAACATATAGAGATAGTCGAGATGTCCGTCATGGCTGAACTCGCCGATGCGCGTCGTGGTGGAGGCCAGTCCGAGATGGCCGCCAATGGTGTTGTAAGTCTGGCGCGGGCAAGCCGCTGCTATTTGCTCGGGTGTCAAAGTCTCGGGGAGCTCCGCCAGGTTCATGCCATAAAAATGGTACATGTCGTTCTTGAAATACACGCCGCCGTCCAATTGTAGGCCATCGAACCTGCTCGTCGACAGGTTGATGTCGAAGGCGTTGTTCATATAGCCCGAAGGCGCATAGTTTTTCATCTTGACCCACGAAGAGTTGTGTTTTACGCCCACGCCGAGGCCCAGGGTCTTGGTGAGCATGGAGTTGTGCTTGTAAAGGAAGATGGGCGAGAGCCTTGTGCCGATGCCGGCCATGAGGAAGTTCTTGGTCGGCTCGACCAGCTTGTCGTTCTTGGCGGCATAGCCCGTCGGGGCAATCTTCTCCAGGTCGAGGGAAAACTTCTGCTTGGCCTCCATCGGGTTGACTTCCGTGCTGGGGAGGTCGTACGACGGTTGAGGCGTCTCCGGGTTGAGTTGGAGCTTGCTCACTTTGTTCACTTTGGGTCGGTATTTGCCTTCCACGGTGACTTGTTCGTCGTGTTGGGCGAAGACCTGCATGGCAAGCAGGACGATGCTGAATATCAGGATGTATCTTTTCATTGTCATTCCATTTCTAAAGGTTCGATGCCGTTGCTGTTACTTACTTTGGGTTCCTTGCGTTCCACCTCTGCGAGCTTGGCGCGGGCTTCTTGTTTCAGGTCGTTGCCTTTGTAGTTGTCGATGACACTACGGAGTGTCTCCTTGGCCTGGAAGTAGTTCTCCTTGGCCACATAGACGTCGGCGAGGGCAATGAACGACTTGGCGACCCAGTAGTCATACTTCGAGAAGTTGTCGGAGATGTTGAATACCTTGTTCTCGGCTTCGTCGTACTGTTTCAGCTTGATGGAGGCCACGGCGGAATAGTAGGCGCTCTCGGCGCCATACTCCGACTTGTCGTTGCGCGCGCTCTTGTCGAGCTTCTCTATGGCCGCAGCATAGTTGCCTTTCTCGTAGTACGACTTACCCACGATGTGGTTGATCTGGTTGACCTGGTCGTCGGTGAGGTCGCGCGACTGGCGCAGGCTCTCGCCCATCTCGATGGCCTTGTCGTAGTTGCCCATGAAGAAGTTGCTCTTCATGCTGCCTTCGAGGGCCTCGAGGCGCTTGAGCGGTTCCTCGGTGATGCGCGACAGACGTTCGTAGTATTCACCTGCCTTCTTGTAGTTGCCTTGTTCGTATTCGATGCGGGCCATCTTCAGCAAGGCGTTGTCGGTGTAGTCATTGTCGGGTTGCGACAATATATAATTAAGGTGCGTGACGACCTGATCTTCCGGCCCTACCCTCTCGGCGCATTCGTAGGCGTAATAGTGTGCCTTGAGCAGGTAGGCGCCTTTGCGGAAGTTGTCAAAGTAATACTGCAAGGCCGTCTGTGCCTTCTGGTACTGCCCGTCGAGGAAGAAGTTCTCCGCGTTGGCGAAGGCCAAGGAGTCTTGTTGCGTCACCTTCACCTGGCCGCCGTTGGCGTTGACATAGCCGAAGTACTCGTCGAGCTTGTTCTGCTCCATATAGATGCTGCGGATGATACTCAAGGCCTCGCGCGACTCGTCGGTGTTGGGATACGAAGCCACCAGGTTCTTCAAGGTGGTCAGGGCTTGGTCGTATTGGTTGTTGTTGTAATAGATCATGCCGACTTTCATCATGGCTTGGCGTGTGTAGCTCGAGCGCGGGCGGTCCTTGATGAGACGGTTGAAGCTGGAGATGGCGGAGCGCTTGTCGCCGTGCACGAGATAGGTGTTGCCGATTTCGAACAAGGCCTGCTCGTAATAGGGCGTGCTGGGATAGGCCTCCAGCATGTCGTTCAGCATGGTGATTTTCTGGTTCACGTTACCTTTGGCGCCATAGCATAGTCCCTGCTGATAGAGGGCATAGTCGGCATTACGCTTGCCAACACGGGTGGCGAGGTCGTAGTAGTTGATGGCCTTGTCGTAGCTGCGTTCCATATAGAAGCAGTCACCGAGGCGGATGTAGGCGTCGGTCTTAAGGTCGTTCTGCTGCCTGTCGTCGGCGAGACGGATAAAATCTCTGAAATGCTCGGCGGCAGCATCGTAGTCGGGTTTCTGGTAGTAGATGTAGCCCAAGTCATAGTCGGCGAGGGTGTACTCCGGCAGGCCCGAGGCGGCACTCATCTCTTTGAACTGTTTCAGATACTTACCCGCGTTGGCTTGGTCACCCATCTGATAGGCCGACTCGCCCATCCAGAAGCAAGCCTCCGCCTTGTTGGTGGCCGACTGCTTGCCACTCATGATCTTGGAGAAATACACCTGTGCCTTGTCATAGTTTCCTTTCTGGAAGTTGTCGATGCCCGTGGCATACAGCAGGTCGTTGTAGACGTTCTGTAGCTGGCGGCTCTTGTTTTTCATGGCCTCCAGGCGGTCGAGGGCCTCGTCGTTCTCTTTCGCATTAAGGAGCAGGTAGATGCTCATCTCCTCCGCTTCGGCCTTACGTTCCGACCTCGGATGGTCGGCTATAAACTGGTCGAGCAAGCCCACGGCCTCGTTGAAGGGGTCGGCGCCGGGGATGAGGCTCAGGCGGGCGTAGTCGAACAAGGCCTCCTCGCTGATTTCGGGGTCGAAGCCGGCGACATAGGCGTTATAGAAGGCGCTGCGGGCATATTTCGGCTCGTCGGTCTTGGCATAGCACGAGGCCAGATAATACGAGGCGTATTGTGCGAGGATGTCGTTGTTGCCTGCCACTTTTTGCAAGTCGCTTATAGCGGCCTTGTAGTCGCCTTTCATCATCTTACTGACGCCCATCTGGTAGTAGGCCTGACGCGAGATGCCGCGCGACAGGTTCTTGGTGTAGATCTGATAGTATTCCAAGGCCTTGTCGTAATCCTTTTGCTGGAAATAGGCATCGGCTACGATTTGCGCCATCTCGCCCTTGCGTTTCTTGTCGGCCTTTCGGATATACTCGGGGCCTTCTTCTATCACTGACTGGTAATCGCCTTTGAGGTAGCTGATCTGCATGATATACGAAGGCACCACGCTGGCGTAGTCCTTATGGGTGCGCAGGCGGCGAAAGTTATCCAAAGACTCATTGTATCTTTCCTTGACATATTGGATGTGAGCGTAATAATAGCGTGCCGGCTCCTGGTATTTGCCTTCGTTCATCATCAGGCCGTGGAAGAGTGGCATGGCCTTGTCCAAGTCGTTCGACTGGAAATAGGCGTAGCCCATGTTGAACTGCATCTGCTGCGCCTCGTCGGTTGTCAGTGCCATGGCATCGGTCTTTTCGTAGATGGCCAAGGCGTCCTTATACTTCTTGTTTTTGAACAAGTGGTTGGCGTACAAGAAATTGGCATGACGCGCCCAAGTGCTGCCGGGGTTGTCGTTCACAAACTGCATGACCTTGGCGGGACCGTCGGCATGGCCGAGATAGAGCGAGCTGACCGCCTCATAATACTGGGCATCGACGCAGCGCTGCGACTTGGCGTCGGCAGCTTGGGTGCGGTATTGGGTGAAGGTGGAGAGGGCCGCGCCGTATTCCTGGTTCTGGAACAGCAGCACACCTTGGTTGAAAAGGGCCTCCGGGTCGTAATTATCGATATGCTTTTGCGCTGACAAAGGTAATGACAACACACAGATTGTCAAAGCCGTCAGGAAAAGATGAAGTCTAGATTTCATAATGTGAAATTTTTGACGAAAGTATAAAATTATTCCGTTGGTTCAGCAAAAACGTCCAAAATTCATGCCGATTGGCTAACTGAAAACGATTTTGAGACTGTTTTATTATTGGTTATTGGCGATTTGAACACAAAAAAGCATCCATAAAAAGCAACAAGGGCAACCCGAAACGGATTGCCCTCATGCACTTAAAACGTTCAAACTAAACTATTTACATCACTATCACTTTTTGCACTACGCAGTTGCCATCATATTTGACGGAAACGAAATACACGCCCTTGGGACAACCGCCCAAATCGATACGTGTCTTTTGCCCTATAGCCATGCCGTTCATCACAACTTGTCCCATTAGATTATAAACCTCAAAATCAAATTGTTGCGCTCCATCAGCATCAATAGTCAAGAGACCCGAGGTCGGATTGGGATAAACCTTGAAACTCATATCGCTTTCTTCCACGCCCTCCACATGGTTCATAATCACGCGGAAACTGAAATCCACATATTGTCCATCGCTGGTGGCGCGCATTGCAATCTCAGCATCAGCTTGTTCCTCCGTCAAGCGCTCAAGCATCAGGACCCTGCCCTCCATGGTGCTCGAAACTGCTGCTTCGTTGGAGTTGGACAGCATAGCGTATTCAATCAATTCGTCAGGATCGTCGGGGTCGGTGGCCACACCACTGAAGTCGACGTACACTATCTTGGGGAACTCGTCCATCACCACATCCTGAACCTGAATGACGATATAGGGCGGGAGGTCGGGAGCGACACCACCACCATTAAAGTTATCCATGCAGAAATAGGCCGGCGTAATCATGTTGTAGCCACTGCCTCTTGATGACGAAAGGCTAAAGGAAATGGTGGCCACATTACCCAAGGGGCTGAGATCGAACCATTCCCAAGTATCAAGGACATAGTCTTCCTCATTGTTGGCAAAGCGATAGTCGGCGAGGTAGAAATCCAATGTACCCACAGTTTGTCCACTGGCATTCTTACCTGTCGCTGTCACCTTAAACCAGTCAGGGTCGTTGCCCGTAAGTCCTCCGTAGGGTTGCTCGCCATACCCGCCTTGAAGAATGTCCTGATAAGTCCACAGATTGTTGGTGACATAACAGCCTGTGACGGTATGTAATTGCCCATCGGTGGCATAGACTTCCGTCTGCACACCCATGGTATATGCCACGGCATATTGGGTAGAGCCATCATAGCCGCAGCCTGCAGCCGCAGTATACTGGGCATTAAGGCCCGTTTGACTCAGGTCAGTACGGTTGGAGGCCGTAAATCCGCCCCAATAGCCGTATTGGGTGGAATTGGTAAAGATCCAGCCGCCGCTGGGCATCTCATTCTCGCCAACAGGGGGTTGCCAGATACCACCGTTGCCAAGCGGCACATCTTCAAAAGTAGCAGGTTCTTGCGCCATGGCAAACGCAGCCATGATAAACGCGAGGGATAATAGTAAACATTTACGCATAAATAAGTTATTACGCATTAAACAAATACTGCAAGACCGTCGCAAGAAACGATGCGTAATTGCCACGCTTATGCACCACCCTTGTTCCCGAAGGCTTGCAATTTGACACTCAGTTTGGCAGGTCTTCTGACTCGCCCGAACCTGTCGCCTTCCCATGCGGATGGGCCGCACAGTGGCTTTTGTTTGACAGGCCTTACACGGGCTTACAGCAGCGGGCACTGTTGCCGATTTGCACGGCATTCCCTTGACCAAAGCGGGTGCAAAGGTAAGGCATTTTTCCGATATGGCAATTGCAAATGCCAAAACAATATTTCGGGATGTCTGGCAAGCGTACAGAAATAATCACTACTTTTGCAGCCGATTTGTGGTGTCCTCACAGGACTCAATAGGGAATCGGGTGAGAGTCCCGTACAGTTCCCGCTGCTGTGTTGGCCCTAATCGTTTGCCATGAATGCCACTGAAAGCCAAGACCTTTCGGGAAGGCGGCAAGCGATGGCCTCAGTGATTCTATTTATAACAAGGTATGCCCTGTATTGGGTACTATCTTCATTTTAGGTATTCCAACATTTTTCCAGAGGTTTTGAGGCAATCAACTAAGTGTCAAACCCATAGAGACCATTTTGTGCATTATAAATGCGTTTTGAGTAACTAAAACCACTTTTTGATTTCATGTTGTTGGCCGGCGGCGGTCACGGCTGCCGTCGGCTTTTTTAGTTTTGTAAACAAAAGTTCGTAATCATGAGAAAACAATATCAAGCCGTCACGGCCGAGGAAGCCGTCAAAGTCATCAAGTCGGGCGACCATGTCCACATCAGCTCGGTGTCGAATGTGCCGCAATGCCTCGTCAAAGCCTTGTGCGACAGAGGACGTGCCGGCGAGTTGAAGAACGTCTACATCCATCACCTTCACACCGAGGGCGCCGCGCCTTACGTCAACCCGGAGTTTGAGGGTATCTTCCAACACAACGCCTTCTTCGTGGGCGCCAACGTGCGCGAGAGCGTGCAGAAAGGCCTTGCCGACTACATCCCCGTATTCCTCGGCGAGACCTCGAAACTCTATCGTGAGCGTTACATCAATTGCAACGTGGCCATGATCCAGGTGTGCCCGCCCGACAAGTTCGGCTATGTATCGTTGGGTTCATCGGTCGACGCCACCCTGGCCGCCATGGAGAGCGCCGAGTTCGTCATCGCGGTGGTCAACAAGCACGTGCCACGCACCTTTGGCGATGCTTTGGTCCACATCAGCAGAATCAATGTCTTTGTCGAAGACGACACTCCCCTACTCACCGTCGACATGCCCGAGCCCAACGAGGTGGAGAAGACCATCGGTCGCTATTGCGCCGAACTCATCGAAGATGGCGCCTGCCTCCAGATGGGTATCGGTTCCATACCCAACGCCATCCTTTCGTGCCTCCACAACCACAAAAACATCGGCATCCATACCGAGATGTTCTCCGACGGCATCCTGCCGCTTGTCAAGAAAGGCGTCATCACGGGCGACAACAAGAAACTCAACAAAGGTAAAATCGTTTCCACCTTCGTGATGGGTTCGAAGAAAATCTACGATTTCATCGACGGCAACCACGAGGTGCTGCTGATGGACGTGGAATATACCAACGACCCCTTCATCATTGCGCAGCAGCCCAAGATGACTTCCATCAACTCGGGCATCCAGATCGACCTGTCAGGCCAGGTGTGCGCCGACTCGTTGGGTGAACGCATCTATTCGGGCGTGGGCGGACAGATCGACTACGTCTATGGCTCCTCGCGTGCCAAAGGCGGCAAGGCCATCATCGCCATGCCCTCCACCACGCGCAAGGGCATCAACAAGATTGTTCCCGCCTTGGACTTAGGCTCTGGTGCAGTCACCACGCGTAACCACATCCATTGGTTCGTCACGGAATATGGCGCGGTGAACCTTTACGGACGTTCGCTTCAAGAAAGGGCCAAACTCATCATCTCGGTAGCGCATCCCCAGTTCCAAGAGATGCTCGACGAAGCCGCCTTCAAGCGCTTTGGACCGCATTTTCATTATTTGTGGAATAACATCATGTAAACCTAGGCTGGGTATCACTACACTAACGCTTTACCGTCATGGCGGAGGAACATCCGCCATCTCCCGAACAAGAAGGATTGTCCTTGTTATCAGGAGATTGACTACGTCGAATCTTCGATTTGCGGATCAAGTCCGCAATGACGGTCAAGGGCAGAAAAACAATCAAAAAGAAGCACAACTATGTTCAGCAGTATCAACTTCGTAGAAATCTTCGGCGCCTTCATCGTCATGGCTGCCATCATCGACATCTTCGGCTCCATTCCCATCTTCGTCAGCATGAAGGAGCAAAACAAGACCATCAAGGCGGGACAGGCCTGCTTGACGGCCTTGGCCCTGTTTCTGGCCTTCTTCTTTGCAGGCGATGCCTTGCTCAAACTGTTTGGCATCGACACGGCTTCGTTCGCCGTAGCGGGTTCGTTCGTGTTGTTCATCCTTGCCGTTGAAATGATTCTAGGTCGCGAAATCATCAAGAACGACGGCGGCAAGGGTGGCGCCAGCATCGTGCCTATTGCTTTCCCCTTGATCGCTGGTCCTGGGGCGCTGACGGCATTGCTTTCGCTGCGTGCCGACTACGCCGTCGTCAACATTATCATCGCGTTGTTACTCAACATCCTGCTGGATTACATCGTCATCAGCCAACTCGACAGGATTCGTAAGCTGTTGGGGGAGAACCTGATCTTCATCCTGCGCAAGTTCTTCGGCGTCATCCTGTTGGCCATCGCTGTCAATATGTTCGTCAACAATATTTCGGTCATCATCCGCAATGTGATGAAATAAACACTACTTTTGCAAATTCAATCAACAACAATCATTTATCAAATCAAATCTATGGCAGAATTCAGTATTTGGGAAGTCCTCTTCCTGCTTTGCTTCGCGGTAAGCTGGCCCGTGTCAATCATCAAGTCCATCCGCACCAAGGTCGTCATCGGCAAAAGCCCCCTTTTCATGTCGTTGGTCATTTTGGGCTATATTTTCGGCATCATCCATAAGGTGTTGAACAACTACGACATCGTGACGTGGCTCTATGCCTTCAACGCCCTTTTGGTGGCCACCGACTTGGCCTTGTATTTCGCCTACATCGGCAAGAACCGCCGCGAGATGGGGATGAAAAAATGAGTGTGCCTAGGTACGACGACATTATTTCGATGGTTTTAGCCACCGTGACGGAATAATCCGTACTTTTGCAGCCGATTTGTGGTGTCCTCACAGGACTCAATAGGGAATCGGGTGAGAATCCCGTACAGTTCCCGCTGCTGTGTTGGCCCTAATCGTTTGCCATGAATGCCACTGAAAGCCAAGACCTTTCGGGAAGGCGGCAAGCGATGGCCTCAGTATAGAGGCTGGGTTACTATCATAACAAGGTGTGCCCCGATGGCGGGGGCGTGCTTGCATTTTAGTTTTCCAACATTATTTTCCAGAAGTTTTGAGGTAACAAACTTAATGTCAAACCTTTAAAACTTTATTTTTATGCATTTCAAACATTTTACGCGATTGTTCCTATTGATGGGGATGATTGGATTGATGTCGGCTTCAACCTTGGCACAAGAGCGAAGCACAACCGTGGAAATCGGAACAGCAGAAGAGTCTACTTTCCGTCTTCCTTGTACACCAGGGAACTGGTATTCTATTTCAGAACAAATTTACACTGCCGATGAAATCGCAAACGCAGGAGGTGGTCCTGGCACCATTACCAGCATCTCCTTCTACGGATACAACTCTTGGACCACTTCACCTGGCACACGCACTTGGGACGTTTATCTTGTCAACACGAGCAAAAGCACTTTCTCCAGTGCTTCGGATTGGGTTGGCGTCAATGCAAGCCAAAAAGTGTTTAGTGGAACCATATCAATAATAAAGAACACATGGACGACGGTGCCCATCAGCAGTTTTACATACGAAGGAGGCAATCTGCTGGTAGTGGTTGACGACAATTCAGGATCTTCCACCCAATCAAGCGGCCATGGTGGTTATGTTTTCAACACTGCATCTCACCAAAGCAATTGGGCAGCCAGTTCGGACGACATCAACCCATCGAATCCTAATATGACCTGCACGGCATGGGAAACGAAGAAGAACAACATAAGATTTGAGTTCGACCTTACACCCGTTTCTTGCCCTGCCCCAAAAAACCTTGTCGTTTCAGCCGTTTCCTCAAACTCTGCCACGCTGACATGGCAGGCCGGCGGCGATGAAACGGCATGGAATGTGCAATACAAAACCGCATCAAGCGGCAGTTGGAGCCAATCCATCTCGGTCTCCTCTCCCACTTACACCATCACTAACCTTACGACCAACACCGACTATCAGGCAAGAGTGCAAGCTGCTTGCAGCGGTGAGGAAAGCGGTTGGAAAACTGTTTTGTTCACAACGGAATGTGAGGCGATTGACCTTCCATACTACTACGATTTCAGTGATGCCCCACTTGGCTCGATGCCAGACTGCTGGCACCGCATCAACGATGCAACTAATAGCAGTTATCAGAACTATCCCCAAGTCAGTAGTGACCAAAACCATAATACCTCACCATATAGAAGCATGAGATTCTCCTATTCCAGTTCTATTACCAACCAAATTGCAGTCTTGCCTGTAATCAATGTTGATGATTACCCATTAAACCAGTATCAGGTCGTGTTTTGGTCGAAATTAAACAGCGGGACAAATAGAAAACTACAAGTAGGCACTATGACCAATCCAAATGATGCCACTACATTCCGACAAATTGAAGAGGTGACCGTTCTCAACACGACTTGGAATGAATATACTGTTCGTTTTGACAACTATACCTACTCAAATCAGGAAAAGTATATTGCCATAAAAAGTCCCAACACCAATGCCACAACAAGCATTTATGTGGATGACATCACCGTGCAAGCCATTCGGGATTGTGAGAAACCTTACTCGCTCACCAAAAGCAATGAAGCCGCACATGGTGCCACTATAGCATGGGCAGGAGGCGGTGATAACTGGCAAATTGCCTACTCAACAACATCGAATTTCGACCCAGACGATTCGAACCAATGCACCTATTTAGACGTGGAATCTAATCCCTATACCATCACAGGCCTTGCTCCTCAAACCACTTATTATATTCGTGTTCGTTCCAACTGCGGCGACAACAACTACAGTTATTGGAACACGACACCCACCAATTTCAATTTCACCACCACCATTGCCTGCCCTGCTCCAACTGACTTGCGCTGCACTTCCATCACGAACAATTCCGCCTCTTTGGCATGGACCAAAGGCGACGAAAGCCAAAACGACTTTACTGTAGCCTATTCGACGACCTCGGAGTTCGACCCTGAGACTGCCACACAACGCCAGACTAATAGCAGCAGCATGATTTTGACTGGATTGACCGAAGGGACCACCTATTATGCCAAAGTACGCGCCAACTGCGGCGGCGACGACGGCTCAAGCAACTGGAGCAATCAATGCTCCTTCAAGCCTTCATCGGGCGGAGAGTTGGAGGTAAACCAAGGAACAAACCCCAATACATACGTTCCCGTTTTTGGTAAGCAGGTTAAGAATAAGACACAAAGCCAATTCATCATCCCTTCCACCACCCTAAGCGATATAGCGGGATGTGTGATTTCAAAGATTACCTTCCATTACAGTAATAATCTCGCGTCTATCGATTGGGGCGAGGCCGAATTTGAAGTGTATGTGAAAGAAGTGGAAGAAACGGAATTTGCAAGCAATGCAACATTTAATTGGGATGATGGTTTGGCCAAAGTTTACACTGGCAAATTATCGCCCAGCAACAAAACAATGGAAATCGAATTCGACAACCCATACGAATACTGCGGTGGAAACCTGAAAATTGGTGTCAAGCAAACAAAAAGTGGTTCGAACAAAACTAGCACATGGTTAGGCATAAGCACAACATCTATTTCTTCTTTGGGAGGTTACAACACTTATACATACAGGCAAAAATTCCTACCTTGGACCACCATCACCTATACCACCAAGAGCGACCAAACCAACCAAACCAATGAATTGGCTGAGGGCTGGAACTGGTTCAGCACTTACATTGAGATGGATGGCGTAAATGGCCTGGATATGCTGAAAGAAAGTTTGAACGGCAACGGCTTGCAAATCAAGTCAAGAGCTGATGGTTATGTCGAATATGAAGACAATGAATGGGATGGTACATTGAATGGAATCACGAACGAGCAGATGTATATGATTCAAGTCAATACTGCCTGTAGTGTGAATCTTCAAGGGAAAACGGCTCGTCCCAGTGCACACCCAATTACGATTAATTCAGGTTGGAATTGGATAGGATTCCCGAACGAACAAGAATTGAATATAGGAGACGCCCTTTCTGATTTCACCGCAGAACCTGATGACCAAATCAAGGCTTTTAATGGCTACGCAGAATTTGATGGAGATGAATGGTCAGGAAGTTTGGAGACTTTAAAGCCTGGACAAGGTTTTATGCTCTATTCAAACAACACCGAGACGAATAGTTTGATATTCCATGTGGAAAGGTCGATAGGCAACCAGCCTAATAGCGACATGGTTAATCCAACATGTAACACACCGACACGAGCACAAGCACCGACCCATTGGACTCCTGTGACTATTGGTGACTTCAATATGACCTGCACAAGCATACTTGTCATTGATGAGGTAGAGCAGCAGAACCTACAACTTGAAATTGGCGTGTTTGATCAAAACGACGTTTGCCGTGGTGCCATATTACCTAAAATAAAGAATTCAACAGGCAGGTACATTTATTATCTCACAATATATGGCGAAGCAGGCTATACATATACTTGCAAGGTCTTTGATCATGAGACTGGGCAAGAGCGTGTACTCAACTTCGTCCCGAATCAGAACGACCCCATTGTTTTTGATGCCAATCACAGATATGGTTCCCCATCAAATCCTTATAATATCAACTTCACGAGTGTTTCTACTTTCACCAAGGACATCACAGCCTACACTCCTGACAGCAAGGACCATTACTATCTCATTGCCTCCCCCATCGGAACGGTAAGTCCTGAGAACGTGACAAACATGCTCTCAAACAACTACGACCTCTACCGTTTCAACCAAAGCGCACCCGCAAACGACCAAGGCATTACGCTTGAATGGGAGAACTACAAACAAAAATCTTTCAGCCTTGAACCCGGCAAAGGCTATCTCTACGCCAACAGCGGAAACGGTAACGACGACCACGTCACACTCACCTTCACCGGCACACCCATCGAAGGCACGACCTACAAAATCCCTTTGGTTAAAGATGATGCGGCTGAGTTCGCAGGCTGGAACCTCGTTGGCAACCCCTTCGCACAGACGGCCTACATCGGCAACCGGAGCTTCTATGTAATGAACGGCAACGGCACCGAAATCACGACATCTGAAGCCAACAGCATTGCGCCGATGGAAGGCATCTTTGTGATTGCCAACACCGACGGTGAGGAATTGACATTCAGTACTACACGGACCGCAAGACAAAGGCAGCAGCTCGTCATCAACGTCATGCACAACCGTGGCAATGCCATCGACCGCGCCATTGTCCGCTTCGATGAAGAAAGCACTTTACCCAAGTTCCAGCTCAACCCGAACCACACGAAAGTCTACATTCCACAAGGTGGACAAAATTTTGCCGTGGTACACAGCGAGGGCATAGGTGAACTTCCCATCAACTTCAAGGCCGAAAAGAACGGCACCTACACGCTGAGCTTCAGCAACGAGGAAGTCACGTTCAGCTACCTGCACCTCATCGACAACCTAACGGGAAAGGACGTCGACCTGCTACAACAGCCTAACTACTCCTTCGAGGCCCGCACGACCGACTATACCAGCCGCTTCCGCGTGGTGTTTGCTGCAACGAGCGCAAGCGAGGATGCCTGCGAGCCCAGTTTTGCATTTAACCACAACGGCAACTGGATCATCCTCAACGAAGGCCGCGCCAACCTGCAAGTCATCGATCTCAACGGTCGCATTCTCAGCAGCAAGCAGATTGACGGCTCGGTGCAGACCAGCATCCACCAGCCCGCAGGCCTCTACATCTTCCGCCTCGTCAACGGCAACGATGTCAAGATCCAAAAGGTCATTGTGAAGTAAATCATGTCACAAAGCCGTCAAAACATACAAAACAATACTGAAGCCAAGGAAAGCCTGCCAACCGGCGGCTTCCCCAACGGCTCGCAAGCGAACCTGTCGGTGAGCCGGTTGGCGAACCGACACGAAGAACAAAAGGTTTAGCGGGTTTTGTAGGTTTTGTGGAGAAAGGAAACAAACGGAATAGTAACAATAAACCATAAAAAACGATGAAAAAACTAACAATAACCATAGTCCTCATCCTTGGCCTCACCATGACCACCTTCGCCGGCGGCGGCCTGTTCAAGCGTGGCTACAACGCCCAGAACGGCGCCTCGGGCTACAACTACTTCGGCGACAAGGCAGAAGGCGACAACGCCGGCGGCCCGGCCATGCCTCTGCTGCCACAGCATGGCGAAGAAACCAACCAACCCGCCCCGCTGGGCAGTGGCATCGCCCTGCTTGCGGCCCTCGGCGGCGCCTACCTCGTGGGCAAACGCCGCAGAGAGGAATAAGCTCAAACCGAACGCATCCGAAAACATCCGAAAACGCATCGGCCAAGAGAAGGCGACCCAAACAGGCCGCCTTCTCCCTCCTTAAATAACCGTACCAAATATCAATAGACCAAAACCTTCTTCGTCAGATGGTTGCCTTCGCAACGGATGGAAAGCAGATACATTCCCTTCGGGAAAGCGTTTAGGTTGACGATGGCTTCAGTGCCTGGGGCGTTGCCGCTTTGCACCTTTTGTCCCTGGGCGTTGTAGACCTCATAATCGAACCCGTCGGCATCGGGCATCGCAAGTGTCACTTGGCCATGAGTGGGATTGGGGTAGACACTGATAATGACTTGCGTTTCAGCCACCCCGTCCACCATAATCATGATGACATGCACTTCGAAATCAACATATTGTCCGTCACTGGTGGCACGGAGCGTGATGTCAGCTGTGGATTCGTTGTTTTGCAAGCGATTCAATGCCAAAATCCTGCCTTCAAGGGTGGCTGCCAGGTCTTCCTCGTTGGTATTGGAGAGCAGGCTGTATTCGATTTGCTCGTCGGGGTCGTCGTCATCGGTGACCACGCCGTTGAGGTCGACATACACCATCTTTGGGAACTCGGTCATCACCACATCGTGAACGGGGGTTTGAACATACGGCGGCAAGTCGACTACAGGAGCCGAACCTGAAACACTAACTTCCATATCCACATGTTTGCCATTGCTGGTGGCACGAACCATCAAAAACCTGTTGGCAAAGGCATCAGGCGTGATTCGAGTCACGATGAGCGTACCGTTCTCACCAATCGAGGCGGAAACCTCGCTCGGGATAGTCACCAGCGAGTATTCCATCATATCGGGGTCGTTGTCGGGGTCATCGAAGCAATTGCTAATGTCGAAGCTGAACGACTGCGGAAAATCGTCGAACTCAATGGGTGCCAATGGATTGACGACCACAGGAGGCAAATCCTCGGCGACACATTCCACCGAAAATGAGGTTTGCACCGTTTGGCCATTGCTTTCGGCTTCCAAAGTAATCAAGGCAGTTCCTCCTTCACCAAGCAGACGCTCGACGAGCAGACTGCGGTTGTCCAACGCAACCTCAACCAAGCTCGGATTGTCGTTGGAGACCACGCTGATGATAATATTCTCATTCGGGTCGTCGGGATCGTCAAAAGTGTTGGTCAAATCGATGGTTTGGCTGGCAGGGAAAACCTCAAACACGATGTCGGCAATGGGATTGGCCACTACGGGCGGCAGATTGACGACACTTCCGTATTCGTCGGCACCTGCACACGGCGTTTCACTGCGGTCTTCACCGTCAATGTCGGTGGTCACATAATCCAGAGGATTCTCGACTGTAAGGCCATTGGCATCGGTAATATGCAGGTCGTTTTCACCGACAAATTCCGGCAAACAGATGTCAGAATGGGCATCGAAGCCCGTATTTGCCGTCCACGCCTCCAAACCTGCATAATTAGTGCCAGCATAATTGCCCACGTTGCCACCCACATAGCTAATGCGGTTATAGTCGCAGAAACGATTGGCCGAAGCATTGTTGAAGCGAAACACCAAGCCGTCCGTCTCGTTGACCAACAGGTTATTATAGGCGTAAAAATGTTCCCAATCCTTTTGCACAAAGAGGTTGCCGCCCGAACCCGTGCCGCTGATTTTGGCCGTGTTGTGGGCGAAATAGATGTAGTCGCAATCGGCGTTGTCGAAGGCATAGCACCAGTTCGACGAAGTGCCGGTTTGCAGGTTGACGATGTTGTTGCGGATGATGATAGGCTCCGTGGCCGATCCCGTGCACGGACGTATTTTCATCACCGTGACGTATTTGGTCGGGTGGTTGACGGTCATCACATTGTTCTCGATGAGGCAGTTATATCGGCAACGAAACACATCAATGGCATTATAGTCGGTGTGGCTGTCGTTAGTGTTGTCAATCATGTTGCCTGAAAGCGTCACATGGTCGGTGAAAGTCGCATAAATCGACTTGCTGCATTGGTTGGTGAACGAGCAGTTTTCGACCAAAAGCCCGTCGTTGTATTGCGTCATGTCGCTGCCTTGATAATACAAGCCGATGAAGCCGTTGACGAACTCGCAGCCAACAAACTCATTGTCGGTGTCCATCCATCCGCCCGAAAGCCTGTAAACCAAGTTCTTGTTGTTGTCGGTGTTGCTGGCGTCGGACACACAGCCAACAAACCTTACATTCTCGAAACGGTCGTTGGAAAGACCGCCACGCAACGTCACCACGATGGCGGTATTCTCTGATGTGGAAGCCAATGTCATGTTCTCGAAAGTCACGTAATCGGGACCGTCGAGCGTGAGGGTGCTGTTGTTGGTGTAGCCTGCATTGCTGGTCACGACGACCTGCTGGTTGTCGGCACCCATGCCACGGAAAATGACGCGGTTGGTCGCATTGGTGCCGTTGATGCTGTTGAGGGTGACATACTCCTCGTAGGTGCCAGGCGCCACCTCGAAAACGACTTGCCCCGACACGCCAGCCGCGAGTGCAGAGGCAGCCTCGCTAAATGAAACGAAATCTGGATTTTGCGACGCATCGCCGCTGATGGTATAAGTACCTGAGAGCTGAGCACTTACAGTTGTCGCCGCGAGCAGCGACAGGAACAAAAGAAACTTTTTTCGCATAATGTGATGATTATTACGAAAGTGAACAATGATGCAAGACCATTCGCAAGCGGCGATGCGTAATTGCCACGCTTATGCGTCACCCTTGTTCCCGAAGGCTTGCAATGAATTACCCTGTTTGGCAGGTCTTCTGACTCGCCCGAACCTGTCGCCTTCCCATACGGATGGGCCGTACAGTGGCTTTTGTTTGACAGGCCTTACACGGGCTTACAGCAGCGGGCACTGTTGCCGATTTGCACGGCATTCCCTTGACCAAAGCGGGTGCAAAGGTACATGATTTTTCGATATGGGGATTGTCCTGCGGACAAGAAATATGAAATATTCAACGAAGTTAAATCTCTCAAAAATCCCAAAAGAAAATCTATAGCTTTGGAAGATTTTGAAACAGATTTTCATAAGATTTCTTGCGAAGCAAACACCACAAAAGGAGGCTCCGCTCGGAAGCGGGACCTCCTAAATTGTGACCCAGGCGAATAAGCGGGATTCTGTTCCCCTTGCGGGGCGACTGTCATTTCTCTAGGCCTGCGGTCGCCCGCAAGCTCAAGCGCCCTACCCTGAGACGACGGACGAGCAGCCCTCTCGAAGCCCGAAGGCCTCAGTGTCTCTATACTTGGACTTGCAGCCCATAAGGTTTACCCCAGCGGAATGTCGCCACCCGCCGCGTGAGCTCTTACCTCGCGTTTTCACCCTTGCCCTTTCGGGCGGTATGTTTTCTGTGGCACTGTCTGTTACACTCGCGTGTACCTTCCTGTTAAGAAGTATGGTGCTCTGTGCTGTCCCGACTTTCCTCGCGCCGGCTTTCCCGACCCGCGACAGTCTGCCTGAATCGCGGTGCAAAGATACTGTTTTTTTGTTTATCTCACTATCTCCTCACCGTCAAACGCCCCAAACTCACTTGTCCTTCCCTATCGGTAACCCGCAACAGATACATTCCTTCCTCCCATCCACTCACATTGACATCATTCGTGCCTTGCAAGGTCGTCATCCATTGTCCCAAAGCATTATACACCTGTATTTCGGTGAATGCTACGCCTTCAACATGAAACATTTCTGATGCGGGATTGGGCCATAGAACCAATCCATTGTCATTCAATTCGTTGACATCATCGAAACCAGAGTAATGGCAATCCAATTCATAAGTCTCATCGTCTTCAATCGTTAGAGTGATATGTTGCAACTTGCTGAAAACAGGGATATTTGCATCATGTTCTTCCATCAACACTTCCCAAAACATAGAAAGGCCTGCAATATCCTCAATGTCGGTTGTCGGGTCGTAAGCAAAATCATAACAGCCCTCCAAACCCCATGAGCCATCACTCGAATGATAATAGTAAACTCCTAAATAGGTGCAATTGTTGTTTTCGTCATATTCGAACGCCATCTTTTCCTTATATCCCAACTCATCCATGCCGAATGATTTTTGGAGAGAAATCCGCGCGACAAGGTTTCCTGAGCCATCATATTCAAACAGTTCCTTGTAAAACTCATCCCATCCTCCATCTGGTAAATAGTTACTAACGCACAATTCATCACACAACCCGTGTTCGTTGTATCTGTATTCGCTTTTTTCGGAAGGATACCATTGGCTTTCAGAGTACTGATAAAACATCATCGACAGAAGCAGGCCATCCTCATAATCCCAAACCTTCATTTCACTCTCCGCCCAATTGCCATCAATATAGAGATACTTTATGGAGCATATCCTGTTCCCGTCACCATCATACCCGTAGGTGTATTTATGACGGAAATGCCAAATATTATCTTCATAAAAATAATTATACGACTGGATTTCTTCCGATAACAGGCCTTGCTCATTGTAGATGTATTCCGTCTTTTCCATGGAAATGCTTCTCGTGTAAAGCAGGGAGGTCATGCGATCAAACTCGTCGTATGCATAAGCATAAGTGCAATCCACATCCCATCCGTCGGATTCAAGATAACATTCAGTTCTGAGAACACAGTTGAGTCGGGCATCGTATTCGCACAAATACTTGAACCATTCCGAGGTAACGCTATCCAACTTTATCGTAGGATTGCGTCCCGTCAAATACTCCACATGTCTTAAAGGTCCCGCAGACCTCGGCGCCTTCTTGAATAGTTGAGCCGAGACTGGCATGATGCAGCACATCAAGGCTACCATAAACATTAATTTCTTCATTGTATTACAGTTTGTTTGTTTTTGAAATCCATTTACGAAACGGTTTACAATTATTGCTTCCTCGAGGCCTGGCACACATGGCAAAACCTTTGTTTCCCCACATAATCCTCCAAGACTTCAGCCTCGGCAAAGCCCATCTCACGACACAGAAGCAGCATCTCCTTCCCCATCCTTTCGTTGATTTCGAACCAAACCTGGCCCTCGGGATTCAACTGTGTTTTGGCCAAAGCCAAGATTTGACGGTAAAACCTCAACGGGTCGTCAACGGGGACAAAGAGGGCGGTTTCGGGTTCCCAGTCGAGGACGTTGGCTTCCATGGCTGCGCGCTCGCTGTCGCAGACGTAGGGCGGGTTGCTCACCACCAAATCGACTGGCTGGTTGAAATAGTCGGATTGGGGGTGCGTGACATCGTCGTGCACGAAAGTCACCTTCACGCCATTGCTTTCGGCGTTTTCCTTGGCGACTTGCAGGGCTTCGTCCGAGACGTCGAAGGCGATGACTTCGGCGTCGGGGAATAGTTTGGCCAAGGCGATGGCGATGCAGCCCGAGCCTGTGCCGATGTCCCAAATGCGGAAGGATGCTTCCTTCGGCAAGGTTGTGCATATTTTTTGCACAAGCTCTTCCGTCTCGGGACGAGGGATGAGCACGGCGGGCGACACCTTTATTAATAGGTCGTTGAAGCGTGCCATGCCCGTCACGTATTGCACCGGCTCGCCAACCAAAAGTCTTCGCACCGCCTCCGAGAGCAGGTAGTGCTGCCGCTCGTCGATGCAGAGGTTGGGTTCCATCAGCTGCCGTTTCAGGTCGATGCCGAAGAGGTCTTCAAGCAGGATACGCATCAGCTGTTCCGCCTCGCGCTGGGGGAAAGACACTGTCAACACTTTGACGAAATGGCGCTTGGCCTGTTGTAGATTGAATCCGAACATGGCGCAAAGATACACAAAATTATGTCAACGACTGCGTCATGCCGTTCGGAAAGTGATGTTTTCATTTGCAAGAATACGAATGAAAACGACAGTCAATCTCCAGGGGCTAAAATCGCTACGACCTCTAAATTATTTAAAATTAGTCTAAATTAGTGCATTTTCCAAGAAATAAACGAAAAGTCGAACATTGTTTGCCCAAAATTCCCTAATTTCGTGGCTCATTAAAAACAGAACACAACAAATTCTAAAATCAAATCAATATGGCAAAATTCAGAGGAGCCATCGTCGTTGACATCGAGCGTTGCAAAGGCTGCGGCGTATGCATCACAGCCTGCCCATGCAAAGTCATCGAACTGGCAAAAGAAGTAAACGGAAAAGGTTACAACTACGCATTTATGGCCAATCCCGAAGCCTGCATAGGCTGCGCGAGTTGCGGCATCACCTGCCCCGACGGCGTCATCAAGGTCTACAAAAAAGCCCTGTAATCCAACCAATTGTCTAACAAATCAAAAAATCTTACATAATGGGAGAATTAAAACTGATGAAGGGTAACGAGGCATTGGCCGAAGCCGCCATCCGCTGCGGCGCCGATGCTTATTTCGGATATCCTATCACCCCCCAGTCGGAAGTGATCGAGTATCTGTCGGAACAGAACCCTTACGAACGCACCGGTATGGTCGTTCTTCAAGCTGAAAGTGAATTGGCAGCCATCAACATGGTGTACGCCGCTGGTGCAGCCGGAAAGCGCGTCATGACCTCCTCGTCAAGCCCAGGCGTGTGCCTGAAGCAAGAAGGTTTGGCTTACATCGCTGGTGCCGAAGTGCCTTGCGTCTTCGCCGACGTCGTCCGTGGCGGCCCGGGCCTGGGTACCATCCAGCCCTCACAAGCTGACTATTTCCAGAACACCAAGGGTGGCGGCAACGGCGACTACCGTAACATCGTCCTCGCCCCAGCTTCCGTCCAGGAAATGGCTGACTTCGTGCCGCTGGGCTTCGAACTCGCCTTCAAGTACAGAATGGCAGTGTGCATCCTCTCCGACGGTGCCATCGGCCAGATGATGGAAAAGGTCGTCCTGCCCGAGCAGAAGGCCCGCCTCACCGAAGAGGAAATCAAAGCCAAGTATCCTTGGGCTCTCACCGGCCGCAAGCGTGGCACGCAACACCGCGTCATCACCAGCTTGGACCTCGACTCGGCTCGCATGGAAGAACACAACCGTGCCCTGCAACGCAAATATGCCGAAGTGACCAAGAACGAAGTACGCTATGAGATGATTGACTGCGACGATGCCGAATACGTATTCGTTGCCTACGGTTCCAGCGCCCGTATCGCTCAGAAGTCGGTGCAACTTGGTCGCGCCGAAGGCCTGAAGGTCGGTTTGCTCCGTCCCATCACCCTGTGGCCCTACCCCACCCAAGCCATCCGCAACCTCATCGACAAGGGTGTCAAGGGATTCCTCTCAGTCGAATTGAGCTGTGGTCAGATGATCGAAGACGTGCTGTTGGCTTGCAACGGTCGCGCCAAGGCCGAACACTTTGGCCGCGTCGGTGGCATCATCCACACCCCGGAAGAAGTTCTCGAAGCTATGAAGAAACAAATTATAGGAGAATAAGACAATGGCAGAAATCACATTACAAGATATCATCCAGCCCGAAAACTTGGTTTACGAAAAATCAAAGCTGCTGACTGAAAAACCTTTCCACTACTGCCCCGGCTGCGGTCACGGCACTGTGCACCGCATCATCGCCGAAGTGCTCGAAGAGCTTGGCGTTGACGACCGTACCATCGGCGTTTCGCCCGTGGGTTGCGCCGTTATGGCCTACGACTACTTCGACGTCGACTTCGTCGAGGCTGCCCACGGTCGCGCTCCGGCGTGCGCCACGGGTATCAAGCGTGTATGGCCCGACAAGGTCGTGTTCTCCTACCAAGGCGACGGCGACCTCGCTGCCATCGGCACCTGCGAGACCATCCACACCTGCAACCGTGGTGAGAACATCACCATGATCTTCGTCAACAACGGTATCTACGGCATGACCGGTGGCCAGATGGCTCCTACCACCCTCGTGGGCATGAAGACCGCCACCACGCCTTACGGCCGTATGCCGCAGTGGCCCGACGGAACGCCCAACAACGGTTTCCCGCTCCAAATCACCCAACTGATTGCCCAACTTCCTGGCACGCGTTATGTCACCCGTCAGGCCGTGTTCAGCGCCGCCGCCGTGCGTAATGCCAAGAAGGCCATCAAGAAGGCTTTCCAGAACCAGATTGAGAACAAGAACGGTGTCAACTTCGTTGAAATCGTTTCGAACTGCAACTCCAACTGGAAGATGAGCGCCGTCGACGCCAACAAGTGGTTGCAAGACAACATGCTGCCCGTCTATCCTTTGGGCGACCTCAAGGACAATTTCGAGCTGATTAAGAAATAACTAAAAACGACAAAGCAATGACAGAAGAAATTATTATAGCCGGTTTCGGCGGACAAGGTGTCTTGTCAATGGGTAAGATCCTTGCTTACAGTGGTATCATGCAAGACAAGGAAGTCAGCTGGATGCCTTCATACGGCCCCGAGATGCGTGGCGGTACGGCCAACGTGACCGTCATCGTCAGCGACGAGCGCGTGTGTTCCCCCATCCTCAACGCTTTCGACACTGCCGTCATTCTGAATCAGCAGTCACTCGACAAGTTTGAGAGCAAAGTGAAGCCCGGTGGCTACCTCATCTATGACCCCAACGGCATCACCCACAAGCCCACCCGTAAGGACATCCACATCTACAGCATCGAAGGCGCACAACTCGCCTCCGACATGGGCAACAGCAAGGTGTTCAACATGATCATCTTGGGCGCCTTCCTGAAGGTGCGTCCCATCATCGACAACAAGAACGTCGAAGAGGGTCTGCGTCACAGCTTGCCTGAGCGCGCCCACAAGCTCATCCCTCTGAACATGCAGGCCGTCCAGGTCGGTATGGACAACATCAAGGCTGAGAACTAAGCCATCGGTTTAACCGAAGACAAAAAGCCGTTCCGTTTGGAGCGGCTTTTTTTATTGGGTCAAAAGGTATAACAAAAAAAGGCTGCCGTTCGGCAGCCTTTTCCATCTGTATTGAAAAGTCGATTACTCTTTCACCTCGGTCTGTTCGGCGGGAGCTTCGACAGCGGCGTCGGCGGCAGGAGCCTCAGCTTTCGGGGCAGCCTTCTTGCTGCTACGGCGCGTGCTCTTAGCCTTGGCGGCAGTCTTTTGACCCTCGCGGGTGTAGACTTCGTTGTAGTCGACGAGTTCCATCATAGCCATCTCAGCGGCGTCACCTTTACGGTTTTCCGGCATGCGGATGATGCGGGTGTAACCTCCAGGACGAGTGGCCACTTTCGGGCCAATCTCACGGAACAACTCGGTGACGGCAACCTTGTTTTGCAGGTAGGCAAAAACAACTCTGCGGTTGCTCGAACCGGTCTCGGTAGTGGCGTTGTTTTCGGGCTTCGCCTTGGTGATCAAAGGCTCGATGTACATACGCAGGGCCTTGGCCTTGGCAGTAGTGGTAATGATGCGTTTGTTGAGAATCAGTGAGGAAGCCATGTTCGAAAGCATAGCCTTGCGGTGAGCGCTCTTTCTTCCCAAGTGATTGAATTTCTTATTGTGTCTCATCTTTCTTATTCCTTATCTAATTTATATTTGCTGACATTCATACCGAACTCGAGGCCTTTGCTTCTGACCAGTTCGTCAAGTTCGGTGAGCGACTTCTTACCGAAGTTACGGAACTTGAGCAGGTCTTGCTTGTTGAAGGCAACAAGTTCACCAAGCGTTTCAACCTCAGCAGCTTTCAAGCAGTTCAAGGCACGGACCGACAGGTCGAGGTCGACGAGCTTGGTCTTGAGGAGCTGACGGATATGCAAGGAACCCTCATCGAAGTCTTCGGAGACGGTCTTCTCGTCGGGCACCAAGTTGATGTTCTCGTCGGAGAAGAGCATGAAGTGGTAAATGAGGATCTTTGCGGCTTCTTTCAGGGCATCTTTAGGATTGATGGAGCCATCGGTGTCGATTTCGATGACCAGCTTTTCGTAGTCGGTCTTCTGTTCGACGCGCCAGTTTTCCACCTTGTAGCTCACGTTACGGATGGGCGTGTAGATGGAGTCGATGGCGATGGTGTCGACGGGAGCGCCAACCACCTTGTTCTCGTCAGCCGGCACATAGCCTCTACCCTTGTTGATGTTAATCTCGAGATTCAACTTCACTGAGGGTTCGAGGTTGCAGATGACGAGCTCCGGATTGAGCACTTGGAAGTTGTTGAGGAACTTGTTCATGTCACCGGCCTTGAATTGCTCTTGGCCCGTGATGGTGAAGTTCACCTTCTCGTGCACTTCGGTGGGTACAAGTTGCTTGAGGCGCACCTGCTTGAAGTTCAGCACCATGTCGGCGACATCTTCAATAACGCCGTCGATGGAAGCGAACTCGTGGGTGACGCCATCGATGTGGATAGAAGTGATAGCGAAGCCTTCAAGTGAAGACAACAGGATTCTTCTAAGCGCATTACCAATGGTGATGCCGAAACCTGGTTCTAGAGGTCGAAACTCGAAAACGCCTTTGGTGTCGGAGCCTTCAACCATGATTACCAGGTTAACAAAGAACAATTACTTAGAATACAATTCGACGATGAGCTGTTCGTTGATGTTCTCCGGGATCTCTTCGCGAGCCGGGTAGTTCATGAACTTGCCGCACATCTTGTCCGCATCCCACTCGATCCAGGCGAAGTTGCTGCCTTGACGACCTTCGAGGGAGTTGGTGACGACTTCCAAACTCTTTGATTTCTCACGGACGCCGACCACATCGCCCACCTTAACGAGGTAGGACGGGATGCTGAGGACGTTGCCGTTAACGACGATATGACGATGGTTCACGAGCTGACGGGCGGCGGCGCGGGTGGGAGCGATTCCCATGCGGTACACCACGTTGTCGAGGCGTGACTCCAAAAGTTGCATCAGGATCAAACCAGTGACGCCTTCCTTACGGCGGGCGTGTTCAAAGGTCTTGCGGAATTGTCTCTCGAGAACTCCGTAGGTAAACTTAGCCTTTTGCTTCTCCTTAAGCTGGGTGCCGTATTCCGAGACTTTCTTTCTTCTGCTGTTGGCGCCATGCATTCCAGGAGGATAATTTCTCTTTTCGAAATATTTGTCTGAACCGAAGATAGGTTCACCAAACTTACGAGCGATTTTCGTTTTTGGACCTGTATATCTAGCCATAATTCAAGATTTTTAATTGTTAGACTTTACACTCTTCTACGTTTCGGAGGACGGCATCCATTGTGCGGCAGCGGGGTGACGTCGATAATCTCGGTCACTTCAACGCCCATCGAGTGGATGGCACGGATGGCGGATTCACGTCCCGAACCAGGTCCCTTCACATAAACTTTCACTTTGCGTAATCCCAAGTCATAGGCAGTCTTGGCGCACTCTTCAGCAGCCATCTGAGCAGCGTATGGTGTGTTCTTCTTTGAGCCTTTAAAGCCCATCTTACCTGCTGATGCCCAAGAAATGACTTGTCCTTCATTGTTGGTCAAGGAAACAATGACGTTGTTGAACGAAGCCTTCACGAATGCCATGCCCGTTGCCTCGATCTTCACAACACGTTTCTTTGTAACTTTGTTTTTTGCCATTTTTTAATTGTGTGGTTTTAAATTTTAGATATGATCCGACTACCTATTACTTCGTAGCCTTCTTCTTGTTAGCGACAGTCTTTTTACGGCCCTTACGGGTACGTGCGTTGTTCTTCGTGCTCTGTCCACGGACGGGCAGGCCGGCACGATGACGGACACCTCTGTAGCAACCGATATCCATCAAACGCTTAATGTTCATCTGAACTTCACCGCGAAGCTCACCTTCAGTCTTGTACTGCTCGGCGATGATGTCACGGACGGTCTTCTGCTCGTCGTCGGTCCAGTCCTGGACTTTCTTCGAGGGCTCGACACCGGCTTTGTTCAGGATTTCCTTGGACAGTGAACGTCCAATGCCGTAAATGTAGGTCAATGAGATTTCACCGGCTTTGTTGCTCGGGATATCTACACCAGCGATTCTTGCCATATTTTCTTATTTCTTTAGTTTAAATTATCGACCAGAATTAACCCTGACGCTGATTCTCTTTAGGGTTCTTCTTATTAATCACGTACACTCTGCCTTTACGCTTCACGATGATGCAGTCGGCAGATCTTTTCTTTACAGATGCTTGAACTTTCATTTCAATATTCTTTTGTAGTTTGCTTCTTTAACTCTTGTACCTGAAGGTGATACGGCCCTTTGTCAGATCGTAGGGAGACATTTCCAGCTTGACCTTGTCGCCAGGCAGGATCTTGATATAGTGCATGCGCATCTTGCCGGAGATGGTGGCGATGATGACCAAGCCGTTCTCCAACTCGACGCGGAACATGGCGTTTCCCAACGCTTCCACTACCGTGCCTTCCTGTTCAATCGACATTTGTTTTACCATATTTTATCCTTTCAAATACTATTTTGTTGTTTTTCACTTCAGTCCCTCAACGCAAGGAACCCATTTTTTCGGGCTGCAAAAGTACAAATTCTTTTCCAATTACAGGATTTTTTTGTCATTTTTCTTCATCCTACCCTCTTCAAGTCCCTTTTTTGCCTTTTCTTCGGGGAACCTCCGGCGCTATACCGAAGGTTTCCCGAAGGTTGGGCTAACGTCTGAGGACAGACGCTTCAATTACATCCTACCGATACGACCCTTGATACGGCCGGTCTTGGTGAGACCGTCGTAGTGGTGCATCAAGAGGTGGCTTTCGATCTGCTGCAAGGTGTCGAGCACGACGCCCACAAGAATCAGCAGCGAGGTTCCGCCATAGAAGTGGGAGAATCCCGTGGTGACGTTCATGAGCGATGCCACGATGGCAGGCATGATGGCCACAAGACCGAGGAAGATGGAACCGGGCAGGGTAATTCTCGACATGATGGTGTCGAGGTACTCAGCCGTCTTCTTACCAGGTTTGACGCCAGGAATGAAACCACCGTTCTTCTTGATGTCCTCAGCCATTTGGTTGGTATTCATCGTCACAGCCGTATAGAAATAGGTGAAGGCGATGATCATGAGGAAGAACACAAGGTTGTACCAGAAGCCGTTGATGTTGGTGAAGGCAGCGGCGAATCCCGTCAGGGCATCACTCTGTCTGAAACCGGCGATGGTGATAGGCAGGAACATGATGGCCTGAGCGAAGATGATAGGCATAACGCCAGCAGCATTCACTTTCAGCGGGATGTATTGGCGGACGCCGCCATACTGACGGTTGCCGACCACGCGCTTGGCATACTGTACCGGGATCTTGCGGGTGCCTTGGACGAGGGCGATGGTGCCCACCATCACGAAGAACAACACGACCAGCTCGATGACGAGGACCAGCAGGCCGGTGCCACCTTGGCTGAAGCGGGCTGCGCATTCGGCTGCGAAGGCGCCGGGCAGACGGGCGATGATACCGATCATAATGATGAGGGAGATACCATTGCCGATACCCTTATCCGTGATTCTCTCGCCGAGCCACATGATGAACAGGGTGCCAGCCACCAGCAGGATCACCGACGAAATCCAGAAGAAGACTCCGGGGGCGTCGCCGTTGAAAGGCGTGACAGCGGTGACAGCACCAGCCATCCTGAACTGTTCGATGACGTTCTTGATGTAACCGGGGGCCTGGACGACCACGATGATCACAGTCAAGTAACGCATGATCTGGTTCAATTTCTTACGGCCACTCTCACCTTCCTTTTGCAGGCGCTGGAAGTAAGGCACTGCCATGCCGAGCAATTGGATGATGATGGATGCGGTGATGTAAGGCATGATACCCAAGGCGAAGATAGAAGCGTTGCCGAAAGCACCGCCCGAGAACATGTTCAACAGTCCGAGCAAGCCGCCTTCACTGCTTCTTTGCAGGATCGACAACTGGTTGGGGTCGACGCCGGGGATCACCACGAACGAGCCGAAGCGATAGACCAAGATGATGAGGATGGTGTAAAGGATGCGCTTGCGCAGCTCCTCAATCTTGAAGATATTCCTTATGGTTTCGATCAGTCTGTTCATTTCGTTTCGTATTTGTCGCAAGTGCCACCGACGGCCTCGATCATCTCCTTGGCCTTAGCGGAAAATGCGTGAACCCTAACTTCCAATTTTGCAGTCAATTCACCCTTGGCCAGAACCTTGACGAGTTCTTTCTTATGGGTGACACCATTTTCGACCAGCACTTCGGGGGTAATCACCGAGATGCCTTTGTCAGCAAGTTTCTGCAAAGTTGAGAGGTTGACGGGGCAATACTCAACGCGATTCATGTTGGTGAAACCAAACTTAGGAACCAAACGCTGGAGAGGCATCTGACCGCCTTGGAAGCCGATCTTACGCTTTGCGCCGGAGCGGGCTTGTGCGCCCTTATGACCGCGCGTTGACGTGCCGCCTCTTCCCGAACCTTGGCCACGGCCTAATCTTTTCTTTTCCTTTGTAGAACCTGCTGCTGGTTTTAAATTACTTAAATCCATGATAAATGTAGATTTGATAAGTTCAACAATTAGATTTCTTCGATCTTGAGGAGATGGGCGATTTTGTTCACCATACCGGCCATGACGGGGTCATCCATGTCGACCTCGACAGACTGGTGCATCTTTCTCAGCTTGAGTGACCTCAAAGTGTCCTTTTGATCTTGTGGTCTTCCGATACCACTTCTGACTTGGGTGATTCTTACTTTTTTCATCGTTTCAAAAGTTTTATCCGTTAAACACAGTATCCAAATCCACACCTCTCAATTGAGCGACGGTATAAGCATCGCGCATTCTGGTCAGTGCATCGAAAGTGGCCTTCACAACAGAGTGAGGGTTGGATGAGCCTTTCGACTTGGCCATCACGTTCTTCACGCCAACGCTTTCGAGGACGGCACGCATGGCACCGCCAGCGATGACGCCGGTACCGGGGGTAGCGGGCTGGATGTAGACGTAAGCACCGCTATACTTACCGTATTGTTCGTGAGGCAGCGTGCCGTTCAGGACGGGAACCTTGACGAGGTTCTTCTTGGCGTCATCGACGCCCTTCTGGATGGCGGCAGTGGCTTCCTTGGCCTTACCGAGGCCGTAACCGACGACGCCGTTCTCATTGCCGACGACAACCAGTGCTGCGAAAGTGAAAGTACGACCACCTTTGGTCACCTTGGTGACGCGGTTGATGCTAACGAGACGTTCCTTGAAC
>CADBZW010000043.1 GCA_902799345.1 uncultured Bacteroidia bacterium
TTCAAAAAAATCAGACAATATGACAACAGTAACAGTGAATGCCAAGAAGAATGAAGTTTCGTCCTTCACCAAGAAATTGATGAGCGGTCTCGACCTCTCAATGCAAAGGCTGATAGCCATGCGTTGCCGCCACAACGGTTCTTTCTACCTGTGCGATGCCGATGGCAACATCTACACCGTTAAGGCCAAGGAAGTCAAAGCCATGATGGAACAGGAATAAATTCCGACATTACATAACAAAACAAAAATCCACAACTCACAGGGATGCTGCGGGTTGTGGATTTTTTATGTATCAGCTATTGGGCCTCACTTCCCAAATCCGCCCAAGGCGGTATAGAGGCTGATGAGCGCCCTGACCATCTCGTATTGGTTCTCCACTTGCGTGAGTTGTGCCGAAAGCAGCGACTCCTGCGCAGTGAGGACTTCCAAATAGGTGGTCGAGCCGTTGTTCATCAACTCGGTGGTGGCTGCGAAAGCCTCCTGCAAGGCGTTGACACGGATGCCGATGTGGCCCGACTTTTCCTCCGCCGTCTCGATGGCTCGCTTGTATTTGTACACTTCGCTTCCGGCATCGTAGAGCGTTTGCACGAACTGCAACCTTGCCTTCTCTTGTTCGGCTTTGGCGTTACGGAGCTGCGCCCTGAGTTGCCCGCCTTGCAAGATGGGCTGCGTCAACGAGCCAACGGCTTGACCGATAATGTTGACCGCGCTGAACGTGCCAGCGACGCCAAACAATCCGTCGAGGCTAAGCGAAGGATAGAAGGACTGACGCGCCTGCTGGGTGCCGTAATAGGCGATTTCCATGTTGCGCTCTGCCATGCGGACATCGGGACGGGCAGCGAGCAGACGGATGGGCAAACCAACGTGAAGCTGCTCAGGCATCTCGAACGCGCCAAAAGCGGAACGCTCGATGCGATGGGGCGGCTCGGCAAGCAAGAGGCAAAGCGAGGCCTCGGTGGTGGCGATGCCGTAGCGCAAACTGACAATATCGGCACGCAAAGCCTCCAACGAGGCTTGCATCTCATGCACGGCAGGGCTGTTGTAGACACCCGCCTGAAACAGGGCTTGCGTGGTGTTGTACGATTCTTGATACAGCTTTTCGGTGGCTTCCGAAATCTCCAACTGACGGTCGAGCATCACCAAGTTGTAATAAAGGGAGGCGACGTTGGCGGCCAATTCGACTTGCACGGCCTGACGGTAATCCTCGTCATACGCGAGTCTCGCCTTGGCCGAGCGAACCTTGCTCCGGTTTTGGCCGAAAATGCCCAACTGCCAGCTTGCCCTAACGGGAACCTGGACAGCATAGCTTCCTCCTGCTCCACCTTGATAATTATAGGAGGCACTGGGACCCAGCGCCAAAGTGGGCGCATAGCCCCACTTGGCCGACATTACCTCGTTCTGCGCCTGCTCGATGGTGAGCTGGGCGGTGCGCACATTGGTGTTGTTGGCCCAAGCCGTCTCGATGAGCCGCTGGAGCAACGGATCCTTGAAAACGTCGCGCCAACCCATGTCGCCTATCGACGTGGTGTCTTGCGGATTGACCACCTCGCCCATGATGTTCTCTTGGACGGTGGCACTCGACTCGTATTTCTTATAGAGGTTGCAGCCCGAAAGCAGCAGCAATCCTGCCAATACTAATAAGATATGTTTCTTCATTTTAGCTTCAAGATTGGATTATAGATTGTTTCGACACGAGACACGGGACTTCGGGACACGGGTCAACCGTCTCGCGTCTCGCAGTCTCGCGTCCCGCGTCATTATATAAACTGATTTTACTCATTCACTAATGCCTCCTCTTCTTCAACTCTATCCGGCGTAAAGCGTTCGTGGAGCTTTTGGAACACGATGTAGAGCGCAGGCGTGACGAACAGGATGGCGATGATGCCCACCATCATGCCGCCAACTGCAGCGATTGACAGCGACTTGTTGCCCACAGCACCGGCACCCGTTCCCACAATCAGCGGGATCATACCGATGACCATGGTCAAAACGGTCATCAAGATCGGGCGCAAACGGTCTTTGCACGCGCCGACGGCAGCATCGTAAATCGACATGCCCTCTTTGCGTTTCTGTACGGCGAACTCGGTAATAAGAATGGCGGTCTTGGCCACCAAACCCATCAGCATGATGACACCCACCTGCACGTAGACATTGACACCCACACCCATCAAAGCCTCCATGGGGCGAACCGCCAAGTAAGCGCCGAAGATACCGAACGGGATGGACAGCAGCACGGCAATGGGGATAAACACTGAGTTGTACAACACGGCAAGGATGAGGTAGACCAGCAAAATGGCGATGGCATAGATGATGACGGTGGTGTTTGAACCAGCGTTGGCTGCCTCTTCACGCGCCATACCGCCAAACTCGTAGCTGTAGCCATCAGGGAACACTTCATCCATCACCTCATCGACGGCGGTGCGGACGTGCGACGAAGTGTAGCCCGGAGCGGCAATCACATTGAGGTTGTAGCTAGTGAACAAGTTGAAACGGCGTTCTTGCGAAGCGCCCAACGTCGGGGTCAGGGTGACCAACTCCGATGCAGGAGTCATCTCGTCACCTGCCTGAACGTAGATGCTGTTGAGCGTACTCGGCTCCATACGGTATTCGTTGCCGGCCTCCACAATCACATAGTAGACCTTGCCATACTTGGTGAAGGTGCCGATATACGATCCGGCAAGATTGGTGCCGATGGTCTCAATGACGGTCTTCGGCGATATGCCCTTGCTCTTGCAAGCCGCCACATCAACAGTGAGCGTGTACTTCGGGAAGTTGTCGGAATACGAAGCCATCGCAATGGCCACCTCCGGACGTTCATTCAGTTTTCGCGTGAACTCGTTGGAATAATTAATAAAGGTGGCGTCGTCGTCGCTCGAGCTGTTCTGGAGGTTCAGCTCAATGGCCGAACCTGAACCATAGCCCGGAATCTGCGGCATCTGGAACGCGGTGACATCGGCCTCCGGCATGTTCTCCATGGCCCACAGAGTGATTTGGTTCACCACGTTGGCAACGCTGTAGAACTCGCGCTCTTCCCAGTTTTTCAGCCGCACCATCAAAGTGCCGTAGTTGGTGCCTGCACCGCCGTTCATGATGGAGAAGCCCGACACACCACTAAACAATTCAACATCGTCTATGGTGCTGATGTAGTCCTCCATTTTGGCGACAGCCGCCTCGGTCTCGTTAAGATACGTTCCGGGCGCGGTTTGCACATCGACGAAGAAGAAGCCTTGGTCTTCCTGGGGGACGAGTTCCGACTGGGCGGTCTTCATAAGCCATACCATACCCAAAGTGAAAACCGCCAATATGATCCATGAAAAAGCGGGGCGCTTGATGAATTTGCCCACACCTTTTATATACTTGTCCAACAGGGCGTTGTAGGCCGCATCGTAGGCTTTCTTGACGTAATAGTTGATTCCCTTCCGCTCTTTCTCGCCTTCGTTTTTCGGCTTGAACATCAGCGCGCAAAGGGCCGGGCAGATGGTCAAGGCGGAAAGGGTGGAGATGCACACCGAACCCGCCATGATGAAACCGAACTGCTTGAAGAAGGTGCCTTGCGTACCGCCAATGAAGGTTACGGGGATGAACACGGCCACAAACACCAATGTGGTTGAAATGGCAGCATTGGTCACCTCGTTGAGGGCATCGGTGGTGGCGGCGGCGGCGGATTTGTATTTGCCCGACTCCAACTTCGCCAGCACCGCCTCGACGACCACAATGGCATCGTCGACGACGGTACCGATGGCCAACACCAAGGCGAACAGCGTGATGAGGTTGAGCGAATAGCCCAAGGCCCACACGATGGCAAAGGTGCCAATCAACGACACGATGATGGAAATCGAGGGGATCAGCGTGGCCTTGAAGTCCTGAAGGAACAAATACACGATGAGGATCACGAGGAGGATGGCGACGATGAGGGTCTCAACCACATTGTGGATGGAAGCGTAAAGGAAGTCGTCGGAGGTTTCCAACTGCCTGAATTCCAAACCGGCAGGCAACGACCTTGAAATATCCTTGATCACCTTGTCGATTTCCGCATTGACCTCGGTGGCGTTGGCACCCGGAGCCTGCTTGACGATGAACATCGCGCCAGGGTGTCCGTCGACCCTCGAACGGAAGGAATAGGACTTGGTTCCAAATTCCACGTCGGCCACGTCTCTCAGACGCACAATATCACCTCCGGGCGTGGCACGCACAATGATTTCCTCGAAGTCGCTCATCTCTTCGAGTTGGCCTTTGAACTCAATGTCGATCTTGTTCACAGCGCTCTCAATACTTCCCACGGGCGACACAAAGTGCTGCTCCTGAATGGCATAGATGACTTCCTCGCGGGTGATGCCGTAGGAGGCCATCACATCCGGCTTGATCCAGATACGCACACCGTAGGTGTCGCCGAGGAGGTTGATGCTACCCACACCTGTGATACGGCTGATACGCGGTATCACGTTGATGTCCAAATAGTTGATGATAAACGTCTGGTCGAATCGGTCGTCAGTACTCTCCAAAGACTGGATTTGCAGGATGGAGTTGACGCTCTTTTGCACGGTGACGCCCTGCTGGGTCACTTCGGAAGGCAACTTGCCTTGCGCCTGACTCACACGGTTTTGTACGTTCACGGTAGCCTTGTCGGCATCGGTGCCTTGCTTGAAATACACGTTGATTTCGGCGCTACCATTGGAGAAGGCCGACGAAGAGATGTACATCATATCCTCCACGCCGTTCACCTGCTCTTCAATAGGCATGATGACCGATTTCATGATAGAGGAGACATCGGCACCCGTGTAGTTGGCCGAGACAACGACCTGCGGAGGCGCAATGTCGGGGTATTGCTCAACCGACAGCGAGTTGAGGCCCACCACACCGATCAGGCAAATCAGCACGCCGACGACAAGCGCCGACACCCAGTGCTTCACGAAATATTTTTCTTTTCTTGGTTTTTCCATACGCTAAATTCTTTATTTGCACGGCTGCCATAATATGACAGCCCTAACAATTTGTACGGCTGCCACAGTGTGACAGCCCTACAAACCTTATCTGATTTTCTGTCCATTCGTCAACTTGCCCACGCCGTTGGTGACCACCTCATCACCCGGGTTCAAGCCTTCGAGAATGTAATACTCCGTTCCATCGTTCGAAGAATACACTTCCTTGCAGATGATGCCTTCAACCGTCCCGTCCTGCTTGACGCGGTAGAACATCATCTTGTCTTGCAGGCGCACGGCGGCCGTTTGGGGCACGCTCAGCACACTGTCGACCGCAGTCGGAATGATGACATTGGCCGACAAGCCCGAACGAAGCACGCCGTCGGGATTCTCAAAGCTGGCTTCGCATGCCGCCGTACCCGTGTTTTGGTTGACGATTGCGCTAATCATGGATATCCTGCCTTCATGTTCATAAATAGTGCCGTCTTTCAGCTTGAGCTTCACCTTGGGCAACACATCGCTGACGAGGGATCCGTTGGGACCTTCCATACCGTTTTTGCCCGAAATCAAATGATACACCCTGACCAAGTCCAGCAAGTCGGTTTCCGTGATAGAGAATTTGGCAATCACTTGGCTGATGTCGCTCACGGTGCAAAGGGGTCTGGTTCTGCTGACCATGTCGCCCACGTCGAATTCGCTGCCGGCAATGAAGCCTGTCACCGGCGACGTGACGGTGCAATAGCCGAGGTTGGTCCGAGCAATGTTGAGTTGCGCCTGAGCCTGCGAAACGGTGGCTTGTGCCGAGTTGTAGGCATTGAGGCTGGTGTTGAGCACGTAATCGCTGATGATCCCTTTTTCATGCAGTTTCTGGTTCGACTCATACTGCAATCTCGTGGTCTCCAAACTGGCTCTCGCCACTTTCAGGTTGGCCTCAGCCGACTGCACGTTGAGTTGATACTGGGTCGGGTCAATCACATAGAGTGTCTGTCCTTTCTGGACGATGGTTCCCGAGCTGAAGTTCTTCTGCGTGACAACGCCTTCAACCTGCGGATACACCTTGATTTCCATGGTGCCGACGGTCGTTGCCGGGAAGGTCATGTTATAAACTTCAGTCTCTGGTTGAAGCACCTTGGTCTCGTATTTCGTCATAGGCAACTCCATTTGTGTTTGGTTCCCGCTGCAAGAAACCATCATGCCACAGGCCAATAGCAGCGCTGAGCATAGCAAAAAAAGCGGTTTATTCATAATCATAGTAGGGTTATTTAATAATTTGCAAAAATAGGGAAAAAAGCCATATCGTCACAAGTAAATAATTCATCCTTTTTATTTTAATGTTGGGCCCCCTCGTCCTTATTAGCCAATTCCTTTTCTTCTTCCTCTTTCAAGCGCCGGTTCAATTCCTGCATATAGCCCGCTGTGATGATACCGGAGGGCAGGGCAATGATGCCAATGCCGAGCATCGAGGAAATGATGCTGAGGGTCTTGCCCAAGTCGGACACGGGAGAAAAATCGCCATAGCCCACCGTGCTCAGCGTGATGGCAGCCCAGTAGAAAGCATCAAAAAAATTCTTGAAGATGTATTCTCCCGTCACTGGATCAATCTCTTGCTCCGACTGGAACATGAGGATGGCAGTGATGAGGATGTCGAAAAGGGCAACCACCAAGACGGCCAACAGCATTTTCCACTGCTTTTTGACCACCGCGATAAAAAGACCCAAGGGCTCGAAATAATTGACTATCTTCGTGAAACGAACTATCTTGAGCAGGCGGATGGCCTTGGTCAGTTTAAAGGCAGGATCCAACAGGGTGAAGGTGGGCAGGATGGACAAGAAGTCGAGGATGGCTATCGGAGTGAAAGGATAGATGAGGAAAGCCTTCCATTTCGGCTTGTCGGAACGCAGGTCGCAGGTCATCCAACGGAGGACATAGTCCACCATATAGATGATACCTGAAATAAGGTCGAAATACAAGAATAAAGGCCGATACTCACGATAAAACAAGGGTATCGTGCCTATGATTATGGCAATGAGCATAACATAATCGTAGACCATAGAGAGCCAGCCTTCTCTCATTGGCTCGACCAAATCGTTAATCCTTTTTCGGTTCATTGTGCGGTAATTTGGGAGACCTAACTTGGCCTTCGACTATTGAAGGCGCAAAAGTACTAAAAAAAGGCTTCCCTTTGTATTACGCAAATCAACGGCATAAAATTGCCAGATTAACCGAATTTCCTACCTTTGCACGATAAAACTGATTGACCATGAAGAAGTGCTTTTTCTCCACGCTTTTATGCCTTGTTTGCATGATGGCCTTCGCCCAAACTGACGACCAACGCCCTGAGACCGACCCCATTATCACGAACCGCATAAGCCAATGGCAGGACCTGAAGTTCGGCTTCATGATGCACTGGGGCATCTATGCCCAATGGGAAGTGGTGGAGTCGTGGTCGATCTGCAACGAGCCTTGGATTAACCGAGACGGAGCGGATTATTACCAATATAAGACTGATTACCAAAACCTTAACAAAACATTTAACCCCAAAAACTTCGACCCGTCGAAATGGGCTGAGGCCGCCAAAGGAGCAGGCATGAAGTACGTCGTCTTCACCACGAAACACCACGACGGTTTCTGCCTCTTCGACACCAAGGAGACCACCTACTCCACCGTCGACCCGAGCTGTCCGTTCTCGAAAAACCCCAAGGCCGACATCACGGGCGAAGTGGTGAAAGCCTTCCGCGAAAAAGGCCTCTGGACGGGTCTCTATTTCTCGAAACCCGACTGGCACTGCGACGACTACTGGGCGCATGAATGGGCCACCCCCGACCGTAACGTCAACTACGACCCGACCGTCATGCCCGAACGCTTTGAAAAATACAAACAATTCACTCATAGGCAGATACGTGAACTCACGCACAACTACGGCGACATCGACATCCTTTGGCTCGACGGCGGTTGGGTGCGCCCCGAATGGAGCGTGAACGACGAAACGCGACCCTGGCTCGGCTGCCAAGGCTACATCCAAGACATTAACATGAAGGAAGTGGCCGGCATCGCCCGCGAGAACAACCCCGACCTCATCATCGTCGACCGCTCGGTGGGCGGCAAATACGAGAACTACCAGACTCCTGAGCAGCAGGTGCCCGACTCGCTCCTTCCCTATCCTTGGGAGACCTGCATGTCGATGGGTAACTCATGGTCGTATGTCTCGACCGACACCTACAAAAGCACCAACAAACTCATCCACCTCTTGTGCGACATCGTGGCCAAAGGTGGCAACTTCCTCCTCAACGTCGGCCCCGATGCCGACGGCAACCTACCCGACACCGCCTTGCTCCGCATGAAGGAAATCGGCGAGTGGATGCAGGTGAACGGCGAGGCCATCTACTGCACCCGTCCGCTTTATCCCTTCACTTACGGCAAGTTCCGCTTCACCCAAAAAGGCGACAAGGTCTATGGCATCTTCCTCTTGGATGAGCAGGAACGCCCTGTGCCAGAGACGTATTGGTTCGACGGCAAGGGCATGAACCTAAAGACGGGAAAAATCAAGGTTTTGGGCAGCAAAAAGAAAGCCTCCCTTTGCAGAGAGGCTGATGGCCGTTACCGCATCGACTTCCCGAACTCGTTCGAGATGCCTCACGCGGTGGTGTTTGAAATGCAGAAAAAATAACGACACCATCGATTCTGCTATAAAAAACCAACCATGCTGAATAATGTGTTTTTGTCGCCAAACAATTAAAAAAGCCAGCATGTCGCCGAAAGCAGTGATGGTGTCGTAGTGCCTTTTTATTCTGGCTTCAAAATTAGATACATTTCAGCAAGCAAAAGATAACGATTAGACCAAAATAATTGTCATTTGGTCGGATTATTTTAGACTTTTTCGCCAATAACAAGTATTTTTGTAGGCAAAACGACCGAAAAACATGGAAAAGCAGCCACACGCCTTAGAGGAAATAAGAGACCAGATAAAAAAGCATGGTCTAATGGTATTCGATAACATCAACCGAGTGCCCATTTACGAGAAAGCCTATGCATCACAGTTTTTCGTCCTTTGGCTCAATCATCGAGGATGTCTGAAAAGCCTCTTTGACAAGCAACAAAAGGAATTCCATCAACACGATTTTGTCATGATGCCTCCTGGTCATGTGATGGAGATATTGGAATATAGCGACGATTATTTGGTTTCATTGCTCGTCATCTCACCCAATTTTCTCCAAAACCTGAAGCATCTCTATCCTTTCTATTTTGAGCATGTTGAATATCGATACAATTTCGTTTTCCATCTAAACGACGAACAATACGAAGGTATGCAAGGGCATTTCATGATGCTCCAAGCCATCAGTCAATTGAACCATCTTGAACGTAACGAATTATTGGTCATGGAAATGGAGATAGGAACGCAATTGATGGAGATTTACCTACATGAAAACGGTTTAACGGCACCGGAGCTCACCCCTGCCCAACAATTGGTTAACCGCTTCAAAGATGCTCTCGTCAATCATTTCCAAGAAAGCCGCGAAGTGCAGTATTATGCCAATCTTCTTTGTTTGTCGCCCAAGTACTTTGGCAGCATCATCAAGAAACAAACCGGCATTAGCGCCAATGAATGGATTTCGGGGTATGTCATCGTCCAAGCCAAGTCGCTACTTCGCCATAGCCAAAACCTCAACATACAGCAAATCAGTCAACAACTCGGCTTCTCCGACCCTGCCGCGTTCACACGTTATTTTAAAACGAACACAGGCATGTCGCCCAAGGAATACCGAGCGCAACAATAAAATCACAGAGTAGAGACGTAGCGCGCTACGTCTCTACAAATTGATCATCCTACAACGATATTCACGATTTTCTTAGGCACATAGATGACCTTGCGCACCTGCTTACCCTCAAGCCATTTGGCGGACTCGGGGGCGGCGAGCACGGCGGCCTGCACCTCGTCTTGGTTCATCGTCACGGGCAGCTCCATGCTGAAGCGCATCTTGCCGTTGAAGCTGATGGGATAGTTGAAGCTGTTTTCCACGGTCTTGCTCTCGTCGTAGACAGGGAACGCGGCATTGACTACCGAGGTCTCGTGACCCAACAGATGCCATAGTTCTTCGGCGATATGCGGTGCGTAAGGTGAAATCATCACGCAAAGCGGATCAAGGATTTCACGCTTGTTGCACTTAAGGTCGGCGAGTTCGTTGGCGCAGATCATGAAGGCAGAGACGACCGTGTTGAACGAAATGCTCTCGATGCCGTCCTCTTCTTTCTTGATGAGCTTGTGCAGGCTCTTCAACTCGGGTGCCGTGGCAGGCTCGTCGCTGACGCAAAACTCGTTATTCTCGTTGTGGTACAGTCTCCAGAACTTGCGCACGAAACGGAACGTGCCCTCGATGCCTTGCGTGTCCCAAGGTTTGGATTGCTCCAAAGGGCCGAGGAACATCTCGTAGAGACGGAGCGTGTCGGCGCCGTATTTCTCCACAAGGTCGTCAGGGTTCTGAACGTTGTATTTCGACTTCGACATCTTCTCGATTTCATTGCCGCAAACGTAAATGTCGTTGCCGTCCTTATCTTTCTCGAAGATAAACTGGGCATCCTTCAAGTCATCGCGCCAACGACGGAACTCATTCACGTCGAGGACGTCGTTGTGCACCATGTTGATGTCTACATGGATCGGATCACTGAACTGCTCTCGGTCGGGCACGTTCTTGGAAATGAACAACGGCCCACCGTTATAGGCCTCACCTTCGACAAAAGCAGGTACTTCTTTTCCCGCAACAAGGTCTTTGATTCTCTGTTCCACCTTGTTGGTACCATTCATATAGTCGTTCACGACATCGACAATCGGGACGAGCAAGAGTTTGTAGCCCTTCGAGGCGGCATATTCCTCCCATGGCTCAGCCACCTTTTCGAGGTTGCCCATGCGGTTGATTTCGATAAGGATGCCTTTCTCGGCGCAGAAGAAATCGAAACGACGGCGACCGTCCTTGAAGTCCTTCTCGAACTTCACACCTAACTTATTGTCTTTGATAATGTTCCAAACGCCATACTCGCAAAGCTTCTCCATATTGGCACGATAGGCAAAACTCGAACGACCCTGAATCATGCCTTGGTTGATCATGCGTTGGAACGGCTCGTCCTTGCACGACAAACCAATGTCATGCAAGAACTTGCACCAGAAACGGCTGTAAATCAAGTGACCCGTGGCGTGTTCGGCGCCACCGATGTAAAGGTCGACGTTCTGCCAATAGTCGTTGGCTTCGCGGCTGAAGTATTCCTTGTCGTTGTGCGGGTCCTCATAGCGGAAATAGTAACCGCTCGAACCGGCGAAGCCCGGCATGGTGTTGGTCTCGATGGGATAACCTTCCTCCGTGACCCAATTCGTGGCGCGGGCCAAAGGCGGCTCACCCGTCTCGGTAGGCTTATACTCGCTAATGGCAGGCAACTCAAGCGGCAGCTTCGACTCGTCCATGGCGTAGGGCATACCGTCCTTGTAATAGATCGGGAAGGGTTCGCCCCAGTAACGCTGACGGCTGAAGATGGCATCGCGCAGGCGGTAGTTGGTCTTGCCCGTACCAACGCCGAGTTTCTCCAACTCCTCAATCATGCGCTCGATGGCTTTCTTCACGGTCAAGCCGTTGAGGAAACCCGAATTGACGAGTTCGCCATCCTTGGCATCGAAGCTCTCTTCCCACGTGGCGGGGTCGGTCGGCTCGGTGCCGGGTTTCTTCACCACTTGGATGATAGGCAGGTTGAAATGACGGGCGAAGGCGAAGTCGCGGCTGTCGTGGGCGGGCACGGCCATGATGGCACCTGTGCCATAACCCATCAGCACGTAGTCGGCAATCCAAATGGGCAGCTTGGCACCCGTGATGGGGTTGATGCCGTAGGCACCCGTGAAGGCGCCGCTCACCTTGCGGACCTCAGCCATGCGCTCACGCTCGCTGCGGTTCTTAGTGCGGGTGATGTATTCCTCTACCTCAGCGCGTTGCTCAGGCGTAGTGATTTCCTTTACCAGCTCATGCTCGGGAGCCAGCACCATGAACGTCGTGCCGAACAAGGTATCAGCACGGGTCGTAAACACCTCCAAATCTATATCTTTACCCTCAACCTTGAAGATAACCGAAGCACCCATGGACTTGCCAATCCAGTTGCGCTGCAGGTCTTTCACCGACTCGCTCCAGTCCACGGTCTCAAGGCCTTGTAGCAGGCGGTCGGCATAGGCCGTGATGCGGAGTTGCCACTGCTTCATCGACTTGCGCTCCACGGGGAAGCCGCCACGCACCGAGAGGCCGTCGGCCACCTCGTCGTTGGCGAGCACCGTACCCAAGCCCGGGCACCAGTTCACCATGGCCTCGGCTTGATAGGCAAGGCGGTAGTTCATCAGCACCTCTTGTTGTTGCTTCTCGCTCATTGCCTTCCACTCGGCAGCGGTGAAACTCAGCGGCTTGCTTTCGGTCACGTTGAGACCTTCGGTACCTTTCTCCTCGAAACGAGCAATCAGCTTGCTGATGTGCTGGGCTTTCTGGCAGCCGTTGCAATAGAACGAGTTGAACAGCTGAAGGAACGTCCATTGCGTCCACTTGTAGTAGCCTGGCTCGCAGGTGCGCACCTCGCGGTCCCAGTCGTAGCAGAAACCGATCTTATCCATCTGCTCGCGGTAGCGGTTGATGTTCTTTTCAGTCGTAATGGCGGGATGGGTACCGGTTTGGATGGCATATTGCTCGGCGGGCAGACCGTAGGCGTCGTAACCCATGGGATGCAGCACGTTGAAGCCTTTCAGCCTCTTATATCTTGCATAAATATCCGAGGCGATATAGCCTAACGGGTGACCCACATGCAGTCCCGCGCCCGAAGGATACGGGAACATATCCAGGACATAGTATTTAGGTTTATTGTGGTCAATATCAACCTTATAGATTTTGTTGTCGCGCCAGTACTGCTGCCACTTTTTCTCGATTTCGTTGAAGTTGTAATCCATATAATAGGGGTGTTTTTTGCTATTTTTGAAAGAAACTGCAAAAATAGTGAATTTTTGCTTTATGATTGAAACCTAAAATAAAAACTGCAAATCAGCCCGCACTTTTCAAGCAAGAAAAACTTAAAACATTGATTATTTTATATTTATCCGACAGCAAACGACAACAAACGACTACAGTCGAATACAAACGTTTAATCAACGGATAACTCTTGACAAGTGACATAATTTTGCTGCGTATTAACTAAATGTAGTATCGCTATGGAAACTCCTAAACCCACTAAAGTCACCCCAGATGATGTGCGAACAGGAAACATCGACAACATCAAGAATGTAATTTATGAAATTCGAGGGCAAAAGGTAATGCTTGACCGTGACCTCGCCAATATTTACGGAGTAGAGACACGAGCTCTCAACCAAGCAGTCAAACGTAATGCA
>CADBZW010000044.1 GCA_902799345.1 uncultured Bacteroidia bacterium
CGAGTGGATGCGCCGTATGAAGGAGATGGAGCAGATGGGCGGCGGCCCGATGTCGTTCTACGGCTCGATGCCCGACAGCTACACGCTGATGCTCAACACCAACAGCCCCATCATCACCGGCCTCTTGGACAAGGACGAAGCCGCACAAGAAGCCACGATTCGGCAGATTTACGACCTCGCTTTGCTCTCGAAGAACTTGCTTAAGGGCAAGGATTTGAGCGAGTTTGTCAAGAGGAATCTTGAGAAGTTATAATCAAGAATTGGAGAATTTGCGAAAAAGAATCCCCGAAATGCCTTACGGTATTTCGGGGATTCTTTATGGTAGTAACGCAGCATCACTTTTCCTCAAAGAATCGGAATGGAAAACGATAGTAAACCTCTTCTTCTTCATCAGGGTTCAATTGAGTCCAATGCTTCATATACCTCTCCATGGCATACTCTTCCTTTAAGTCATTAAGGGCTTCCATTACCGACGCCATAACAGTTATATAATCACCGTAAAGCATCTCATCGTCCACCTTGAAGCGGATGATATAATTCAAATCTTGTCGAATTAAATCCTTAAAAATAGTCTTGCTCTCCGTTCCCTCCACCAAGATACCGTTAACATCGTAGGTTTCTGCGCCAAGAGAAGTTACAATGATCTGGTTAGGAATCTCACCAACACCTTCAACCCATTGCTGATAGATTGAATCGCCATGGAAACGGATGGGCAATCTCATGGTATGCAAGGCCAAAAAGTTATAATACCGTACATCAAACTCGCGATGCTTGGGCACAACAGCATATTGAATCCTGTAGAACCGAATATCAGCGAGTACCTGCAACACCTCATCCACATCCTTCATTTTCACCTTTTTGTCGATATTCAAACAGCAAGTCAGCAAAGGAATGTCCGCTTCGTTATGGCATAAGCGCCAATCTTCCATTGACCCGGAAAACGTTGGCAAATCCACTATCTTACCATCAACTATAACCAGACATTGGGGCTCGGGTTCGTCTTTGTCCTGCACCAAATAAACAATCTTGGAAAGCGAAGCACGTTGCATCTTCAGCACAGCATCCGTTTCAGGCAATTCCAGACTATACCTATGAGGAACATTTCGACTTAAAAAGGTGTTGTCGAGTGACTTATAGTCAACCACATTGATTCTTGACATGCCAAATGCGAGGATGGTCACAAGCGCAGCAGACAAAGCCATCCATTTCACGGTTTTTCTCTTGAATGCTTGCCTCATCGCCACCCATGGATGCAAAAACAGAACGATGATGAGCAAAACGAAAAGATGCTTGAAGTCGGGATACAAAGAAAATGCGTAAAAGGCACCAGGAAAGCTGAAAATGCAGAACCAACATAATAAGACCTTCGCAAACCAATACAAGAAATACCAATTCAGATTACGCTGGCCGTTGACAATCTGCACCGCCCAGCGATGTCTCTGCTCGAAAAATCTTCTTGGACCGTCAAACCAATAAGCCAAACAAAAAGACTGAGCAAAAACGACCGAAAGAAAAGCGAAAAACAACTGATAGAATGAGCGTTCCTTTTCACTTGGCACCCAAATGTCGTACTCTGGCGTTAACGTCATCACACGAAAAGCCTCCAACATGACACAAGAAAAGAAATAGAACACAAACGACATGAGAAGTGCCATCACAACTCCCGACACCAACTTGAAAGTCGACAAACGAGAACGCAGCGGATGCCAAAAAGCAGTTGCCATTGCCTTCAAAGTTCCGTTCATATCGATTCCGTTTTAGTGGTTTGACATTGCAAAGAAACAAAAAAAGCGTGATTTAGCAAGATTGAAATGCATAATTATACAATTAGTGTTTTCAAATACTATTTTTATTATTGATTTAGTATTTTCAAACATTATTTTCTACGATATTTTAGTATTTTTATTCATTATTTTCAGCAAAATACTTGTGTTTTGAAATATTATTTGTATCTTTGCAGCAAAATATAACAACCATGAACTCAATTGAATATCTGCAAAAGGTCTTGGACAGGAAGCTGCAAGCCACCTCCACCGATTTCAAACGATACCTGTTCGGGAAAATCGACTGGAGAGACCGACTTATCGGCATCAAAGGACCCAAAGGCACAGGCAAGTCCACACTGATGCTCCAGCACATCAAGGAAGCCTTCCCCGACACTTCGGAGGTGCTATACGCTTCCTTGGACGATCTATGGTTCGCGACACACGCTTTTGCGGATGTGGTGGAGGACTATTACGCCTATGGCGGTCGCTATCTTTTCCTTGACGAGATTCATTATCTGGACTCGTGGCAGACCGTCCTGAAGAACCTCAACGACAACTACCCCGGGCTCTATATTGCCTACACGGGCTCGTCGATGCTCAAGATGGAGAAAGGCAAAGGCGACCTCTCAAGAAGACTGATGGAATACACCCTGACGGGACTTTCGTTCCGTGAATACCTGAAGTTTGAAGGCATCAAGGACATCCCCGTCATCGAACTAAAAGACCTACTGAAAAAGCACAAGAGCATCACCATGGATATCATCAGCGATGGCTTCAAGGTGTTGCCTGCTTTCGTACAATATCTGAAGATAGGGTATTATCCTTTCTACAAAGACATTTACGGAGGCTATGCCAACCGTTTGCAGAACGTGGTCAACCACATTCTAGAAAACGACTACGCGGTGATTGAGAATGTGGAGCAATCCACCATCAAGAAAGCCAAGAAGATGTTCATGATTTTGGCCGAGCAGGTGCCGCAGAAGCCCAACATGTCGGAGCTTTACCGCGAGTTGGACACCGACCGAAACCAAGGGCTGAAGATGCTGTATGCCTTGGAAAAGGCTGGGCTGCTCTCTTTGCTCACCGACACGCCCAGAAAGCTGTCGGACCTCTCGCGACCCGAAAAGATCTACCTCAACAACACCAACCTCATGAACGCTTTCACGATGCAGCCCAACATCGGCACAATGCGTGAGTTGTTCTTCTTCAACCAGTTGAGCCAATCGCATCAGGTGACCTATCCACCCAAAGGAGATTTTCTTGTGGACGGGAAGTACCTCTTTGAAGTGGGCGGTCGCAAGAAAAGCTTCGACCAAATCAAGGACGTCCCCAACAGTTATTTGGCTGTGGACGAAACCGAGGTGGGCTTTGGAAACAAAATCCCCTTGTGGATGTTTGGGTTGCTTTACTGACGGCTGCACACCGCCCTAACCATCTGCCCGCGGTTGCGGTCGCTGCTGCCGCAGAGATGGGCACTGTCCGTATTGAAATGGAAACCCCAGGCGCGATACGGGTAAAGCGTTTGGAGCGAGCTTGACCAGTAAAGTCCCAAGTCGGCATTGAAATCGGTCCCCCACCAATAGCCGGCAGCGGGCAAAAAGAGGCTGTTGCCATTCGTAGCAGTGAGGAGCCAGCCCTTCACGCCATTCTGGACCATCCAACCGCCAGTGGTGTTTTGGAAAAGTTCCTCCCACTCCTCTATGGTAGGGATGCGCCAATCGCCGCCCCAACAGGCTCGGGCGGCATCGTCGCCGGGTTCCAAGACGACAAGCTCATCCACGAAGCCGTCGAGTCCGTAACACGAATCGGTGCAGTACTTATTCAGTTCATAGCGGTCATAGCGGAAATTCCCATAGCGGTAGCTTTTCCAGTCATAGATGTCTTTTGGAGCCGTCTCGCCCCAAGCCAAGTAATCGCCAAAGCCTTCCGGGGTGTCGGCACCTACATTACAGGTAGCCCACAATATGCCGCTTGGCAGACCCAAGTCGACATATTCATGGCCGTTATGCTCGTTCACATCGTCGCCATGACTCGGCTCAATGGGTTTGTTGCAGCCCACTGCAAAAACCATCATCAGCATCATGGCTGCCACTGCCTTCAAAGCCCTGTCCATAACCTTTTTGTTTTAACCAACATCAGAACAAGCGGAAGCTCACGCCACCCATGACCACATGCAAGTTTCTCTTCCATGGCTCATTATTGAGGATGTTGGCCTGGGGATCGAAATAGCTCGTTTGATATTTGACAACCCTAAAGTTGTAGGCCACATAGAAATCGAATTTACGGAAACGATATCCGACCATAGCCTCGCCATATGGTCCTTTCATGGAACGAACCGTGGTGCCCATCAACGCCTGGCCATTAAAGATCTTTTCGGTTGGGAACGACCTTTGTCCACCCAAAATCCAGCCCCCTTTGGCTCCCAAGAGGACGCCTCGGGAAGGATCGACTGCAAAGCAATGCCTCACTTCCACGAAAATCGGAAACGAGTATGATCTGTCCAACAAGTCGACACACTCGAAAGCGCCACCAATGCCGACCATGGTGTTCTTCAGCATCACGCCAAAGCCTATTCCTGCCCCACCATAAAACACCTGAGCCGCATCGCCCGTCTCCTCTCCTGCCTGCAAGAACGCGCGGCCTAGCTTGGCTTCGATATTTAAATATTTATCCCGTCCGGAAAACAAACCTTTATAAGGCTCCGGCTGGCTTTCGGTCGTTTGCGCAATGCCGGCAAGGGTGACAGCCAAAAGAAATAGAAGGACAAGTGCTTTTTTCATGAGATTTTGCTTTTATAATGAGGCAAATTTACGAAAAATATCAAAAAGTTGCTTATTTTTGCAAAAAAGTAACATCATGTCGAATGCCATCACCATACTGAACCACGAGGAAGACCGCCGCATCGTGGAGGCCATCAAGCAAGCCGAACTCAACACCTCGGGCGAGATCAAGGTGCACATCGAGAACCACTGCCGCGGCGACGTGGAAGAACGTAGCCTTGTCGTTTTCAACCGCTTGAAACTCAACGAGACCCAATTGCGCAACGGGGTGCTCATCTACCTCGCGGTGAAAGATCGCAAGTTCGCCATCCTCGGCGACGAAGGTATCAACATGATGGTGGAGGACGGCTTCTGGAACGACGTGAAAGAACTGATGCTGAGCCACTTCAAGGAAGGGCGCTTCGCCGAAGGTCTGGAGCAAGGCATCATGCGCTGCGGCGAGAAACTCAAGACCTATTTCCCCTACCAAACCGACGACATCAATGAAATCCCCGACGATATTTCCTATGAAGACAACTAAACGATATAACTTGTTGCTCGGTCTTTTGCTTGTGCTGATTTTTGGCACAGGCTTGAATGCACAGTTGCCGAGCCCTTCCAACCCACCACGCCTCGTGAACGACTACACGGGCACCTTGAACGCATCGCAGATCAACACGTTGGAACACAAGTTGGTGGCTTACAACGACAGCACCTCGACGCAAATCCTCGTCCTGCTCGTCGACGACCTGCAAGGCTACAGCATCGAGCAGTATGCCACGGAGATTGGCCACAGCTGGGGCGTGGGACAGAAAGACAAGGGCAACGGCGTGGTCATCCTCGTGAAGCCTAAGAAAGGCAGCGAAAGAGGTGAAGTCAACATCAGCACGGGATATGGCATGGAGCAATACGTCACCGATGCCACGGGGAAAAACATCATCGAGAAAGAGATGATCCCTGCCTTCAAGGAGGGCGACTACTACACTGGCATCGACAACGCCGTCAACGTCATCATGGACCTCTGCTCGGGCAAGTTCACGCAAGACGAGTACAACGACGGTGAAGGCCTACCTGGATGGCTCACTCTGCTCTTTATCATCGCCGTCATCATCGTCTTCATCAAGTTCTCCAGTGGCAGCGGCCAGAACTACTCAGGCGGCGGCTCACGCACCATCTGGATTCCCATGGGTGGAGGCTTTGGCGGAGGCTTCGGAGGCGGAGGCGGGGGCGGCTTCAGCGGAGGTGGCTTCGGTGGCTTCGGAGGCGGCGGCTTTGGCGGCGGCGGAGCTTCGGGAAGCTGGTAGTTGTTTGTTGAGAATTGAGAATTGAGAATTGAGAATTGTAGGGCTGTCACAGCGTGGCAGCCGAGAATTATTGAATTTTAAATTTTGAATCTTTGAATTTTGAATAATATGTCGGAACCTATCATAGAAATCAAGAACGCCTCCATTTTCCAAAGGGAGAACCTCGTCCTCAGTGGCGTCAACCTTACGCTTCACAAAGGTGAATTCATCTACCTCATCGGTCGCACGGGAAGCGGAAAGTCCTCATTGTTGAAGACCTTATACGGCGAGTTGCCTGCCCGTGACGGCACCTTCCGCGTGGCCGGTTACGACCTCACCAAACTGAAGAGGAAAGACATCCCTTACCTGCGCCGAAAAATCGGCATCGTATTCCAAGACTTCCAGCTGCTCTTTGACCGCAGCGTGGAGAAAAACCTTGAGTTTGTGCTGGGAGCCACAGGTTGGACGGAGAAAGCCGAGATTTCGCGCCGCATCGACGAGGTGCTGGCCAAGGTGGGACTGGCCGACAAACGCAAGAGCATGCCCCACCAGATGTCGGGCGGCGAACAGCAAGGCGTCGCCATCGCCCGCGCCCTGCTCAACGAGCCCGATGTCATCCTCGCCGACGAGCCTACGGGCAACCTCGACCCCGACACGACCCTCGAAGTGATGAAGCTGCTTCGCAACATCAGCGAGAACGGCACCGCCGTACTGATGGCCACGCACAACTACACGCTCATGCAGAAATATCCCTCGCGCATCGCCAACTGCAAGAATGGGACGGTGGTGTGCTCGGAGATGGAATGAACCATGGCCAATAGCCTATGGCCTATGGCAGCCCCATCCAAGGTCGTCATTGCGGACTCGATCCGCAATCTCCTACCTTAGGGATGCCCTTGGCCATTAGCCATAGTTAAAAATCGCGTCAACGATTTTTCGCGCATTCGACTCATTGTCATAAAGTTGGCGCATTTGGGCATCGCGTTCTTCGATATCCTCTTCCGTAAAGTCTTCTTCCATCAGCCGTTTAATTTCGGATATCATCTGCTCTGGTTCATCGGCCACCACGCAAAGGCCCTCCAATGAGGTTCCTTTTACCATGTCGGAATTGACCAAACAGAAACGGCCATTGTACAATGCATTTAGCAGCTTCAGTTTCAACCCAGTAGGTTGGTTGGTCACCAAGATATTGACTTGCGCCTGTCGCAAAAGGTCGATCATTTCTGCGTCTTCGGGATTGGCGACTAAAGTGACATTGCTGTATTTATCCGCAAGCTTTTTCAACTTATCGGAAGGATTCAAACCTGATATGACGCAGGCCATGTCAAGTTCGGAAAACACATTCTCTATCAGCCACTTGGCTGCGTCTTCGTTTTCACGGACCGAGAGGTTGCCATGATACAAGACGTATGCTCCCCTACCCGTCTCAGAGCACACCGAGTCGGCGGCATTGAAGCCCGGGACGAGTGTCACATTTTGGTAACGCTCGCTGAAATAATCCATGTCCTGCTGAGAGATGGCGAAGATACCCGCAGCACGCTTTAAGACAGGCTCGTAACGCCTAAGCTTCCACGCCTCTACAAGGTAGAAAAACCGTTTCCAGCCGCAACGCTCCGTATCGCCAAGTCCTTTATAATAGTCGTGCTCCACATTGTGGGCACGGACATATATCTTTCTGTCTTTTAATCGCTTGTCGAGGAGTACTGCCGTGGTATGCAGGCCCTCGCAAAGGATGGGATAGTCGTCCTTCAGCAGGTCTTGCACCAAGGTCTCGGAGCGACGCGTATTGACGATGAACGGCGTGAGGCTTAGCTGTTTGGCGAAGGAAGTGTCGCGTTTGTAATACTTCACCTCATGGCAGCGCTTCAGAATCTCTTGTTCGCCACGGCCATACTCGAAGCAATGCAGGTGCACCTTGACGCCAGCCTCAATGAGGGCCTTCACGCGATAAAACACGTCGATGACCCCGCCGTAGTTGGCAGGATAAGGCACGTCGAACGCGATGACATGTAGGTGATAATCGGTATCATTCATAATGTCTGTAGATTTCAAGCAGTTTTTGTTCCTCGTTCTCCCAGCACAAATCTCGTGCCGCAACGGCCAGGTTTTGTTTCCATTGCGTCCTCCTCTCTTCGTCAGCCAAGGCCTCACGGATGGTGGCGGCGATGGTGGCAGGCTCGTGGTTTTCGATGAACAAGCCTAGGTCGTATTGTTTGATAATCTTCTCGATTTCAGTCAGATGAGAGGCAACAATGGGTACGCCTGCCTGTATGAAGTCAAACAACTTGTTGGGCAGGCTGAAGCGGTAGTTGAGGTTGGTGTCCTTGTCGAGGCAGAAGCCCAACTCGGCGAGTTGGGTGTAAGCCATCATTCCTTGGTAGGTCATCCTTGGAAAGAAGCGCACACGGTCTGTAATCTTCAGGTCTACAACCATTTGCTTCAAAACGGGCAACACATCTCCCCCACCAATAATCATCAGGAAGCAGTCGTCAAGGTATTGCATCGCTTGCACCAGTTCCTCGGCACCACGCTGGATGTTGATGCCGGAGCCTTGGAGGATTAACAGATGCTTGTCGGTAGGCAGCCCGAATGCAACTTTGTCGCCTTTGGGTGGCAGTGCCTTGCGAGGCGGGATGTTGCGGATGACATGGCATTTGACGCCATATTTCTCGCGAAACAGGTCGGCGATGCTGTCGCAAACGGTAATCATCTCGTCCAGTTTGGGCACCACGAAGCCTTCAATGCGTTTCCACACCTTTTGCACTTTGGGCCGATGCACCAGTTCGGGTGTCTCAGTGAAATACTCGTGGCTGTCGAAAACCATCTTGCAGCCTTTCAACTTTGAAATGAAATAGTTAGGCAGGATGGTATCCAAGTCATTGGAAAGCAAAAGGTTGGCACGATGAAACAGCAAGAAGAAAAACAGACGGATGTTGTATTCGGCATAGAAACACGGGCCTTTCTCGAAGAGCAGCTTCATCCGGTGCGAGGCATAGGGGCGCTCGTCCATGGGAGGGCTCTTACGCTGTTTCCGTCCGACCAAAAGCACCTCGTATCCAGCCTTTTGCAAGGCCAGGCACGACTTGTTGACCCTTTGGTCCGTAACCAAGTCGTTGATCACCGATACGATGGCGCGTTTCATGGGACAAAGATACGAATGTTTTTGATGAAACGATGGTTTTTCACTTCTATTGTGTATTTTTGCACCCATGAAAACCAACGTCAGCCTCAGACCTTACAACAGCTTCGGCTTCGATGCCGTGGCGAAGCAATTTGCTGAAATCAACGCCATCAGCGACCTGCAAGCCCTCATCCAAAGTGGAGCCTTGCAGCACCAGAAAACCTTGATTCTCAGCGGAGGCAACAACATTCTTTTCCAAAGCGAGGTGTTTGACGGTATCGTCGTCTACATCAACACGAAAGGCATCGAAATCCTAAGAGAGGACGGAAACGATGTCGTGGTGCGTGCCCAAGCGGGAGAAGACTGGCCCGACTTCGTGCGCTTCTGTGTCGGCAAAGGATGGCATGGCGTAGAGAACCTGGCCCTCATCCCGGGCAAGGTAGGTGCTGCCCCTGTGCAGAACATCGGCGCCTACGGCATAGAGCTGAAAGACAGCTTTTTGCAATGCGAAGCCATGGAATTGACAACAGGCGAGACCAAGGCCTTTACCAAAGAGGATTGTCGTTTCGGCTACCGCGAGAGTGTCTTCAAAAATGAGTTGAAAGGCAAATTTGTCATCACGTCGGTGGACTTTTTGCTGAAAAAAGAAGCCCCACTCCACCTCGAATACGGCAACATCAAGGCCTATCTGGAGCAGAACGGCATTGAAAACCCGACCTTACAGCAACTCCACGATGCCATCTGCGCCATCCGCGACGCCAAGCTGCCTGATGTGAAGCAGATTGGCAGCGCGGGGAGTTTCTTCAAGAACCCTGTCATTGAAAGGGCGCAATTTGAGGCTTTGCAAAAGGATTATCCTACTATGCCACATTACGACGAGCCTAACGGCATGGTGAAAGTGCCGGCGGGATGGCTGATTGAGCAGGCTGGTTGGAAAGGCTGGCGCGACGAGCATGTGGGCGTGTACGACAAGCAGGCGCTCGTGCTAGTGCACTATGGTGGCGGCAAAGGCCACGACATCGTGGAACTGGCGCGCAGAATACAAGACTCCGTGGAGGAAAAGTTCGGAATTAGGATTAGCCCGGAGGTGAATTTTGTATAGTCGGGAACTCGCTCCAAATCCCCCAGAATCATCTCATGATAATCGCGGATGGAGTTCTTGTTCATCACAACATATCAACAATCGTAATGATTCCCGTGATGGCAAACGGTATCAAGAAAAACTGAAGAGCGTAACTGAACGCATTCCAGACCCGATTGTCAAACAATTCGAGATTCGATTTCACCCAAAACCAGCGTGGCGGCACTTCCTGGCCCCATGCTGACCAACCGACAATAAGGCCAAGCACGGCCAAAATCGCTCCGACAATGAATTCATATCCTTCAAAGCCATCGCCGAAAAGCACCAATGCTCCAAGGATGGTGAGTATTGGCGATACCTTTTGAAAAAACCATAATAAGGCGGTTACTAACATTTATCTCTCGTTTTTTATTATTCACAATAATCAGAATAACCCATCCCTTTCTTTTTCAACTCATCTGAGTATGGATTGATCCCACCTAACAGATATGTTGCAAAGGCATCGGAAAGGGTTTTTGCTATTTGTATTCTTCGCATATCCCAACAAGTAGCCTTCCATGCTATCCGCAACATCAAGGCATTTATCTTTTCGGGATATTCAAGACGTCGGACAAACAATTTAGGATTTGCACTATCATGATACCTTTGGCGATCAGATATATATCCAAATTCTTTCTCTAACCGACTCGACAAATCCCTATACAAGGAATCAAAGGTTTCAATATCATGAATGGTAAGGTTTTCGCCATTATAAGTTTCATCTCCTTTTTTCCCTCCATAGGTAAAATGGAATTGCGTCGGATACTCTGGCTCATTTGCACCACTTGCTGCCAACAAGGTGATAATCCAACTGCCGTCAACAGCTGCAAAGCGATTCAAATCTTCCATATATTCCTTTAAAAACGGAGGCTCCTTTGCCTTATCTATTAAATAAAATGATTTATATGGTCTTGTTTCACCTATCTCCCTGCTGACATAGTTAAAGCCTCCAATCTTAGCGAGATAATAAGAAAAATATCCCATAATGGGATCCACCAGAGAAGAAGGAGAGACTATAGTGACCGCTGAACCTCTGTCAATGCAAACACCATAGGGGCGGTTGAGCTGATAGTGTTCGATTACGAGTCTGTCTTCTGGATGCTGGTTGACCGGTTGTGTGGTAGCCAAATTCACAAGCCGGAAATCTTCCGCATTGGCCAATGCATCGAATATGTCATTTTCACTCATTTTCAATCGAGACTGCACATCGGCAACAGAAACAAACGCTGGCACGATTTGAAATCCAGTAGGTCTGTCAAGCTTACGCTCAAATGCCAAATGCATTTTTTCCACATTCTTTTTGGTTTCCTCTGTTTTTCTTCTTTCATCCATCACTTCGATGAACCCAGAACTGATCAAACCAGCAGGTACAGCGAATATGGCAATGCCAAGCACTCCCACGATTATTGCGATTAAGTTTCCCCAAAATGTGACCATCGGGAAATCTGCAATCTTTCCCGGGTCGCCGAGGTATTTGGCGAATGCCCAGACCATGGTTTTCCAACCATTTTCGCACAATTCCGGTTGTGCAGCATGTTCGGCAAAATACAACAAGAATGACAGGATAACCGTCAAGATAGACAAGAAAGCCAAGCTAACCGTAAGTTCCTGCTTTTTTGACGAAATCGCATCGCCCAAAATACGGAACGACTTCATATAGCGGAAAATGCGCAATAAGCGGAAAACCCTCAAGATCTTCAGCGCGGCATACGGCATCGGCATGAAGAAGTGTAAATAAAAAGAATATGTTGATAGTATATCTATTAACCCGTAAAACGTGAAACAATAACGCAACCTTCCTTTAAAGCCTTTGAATCTTGCATCTTGAAGGTCGGCAGTCCAAATTCTTAAAGTGACTTCTATGGTAAAGAAAATGGTGGTAAACCAATCGATAAATTTCAAGATATGTCCATATTTCTCAACGATATTTTCATAGGTAGACAGAAACACCTCTATGGTGCTGATAACAATCAACCCGATGATTATATAATCGACCACGTTTTGCCACTGCCTGGTACGGAGGTTGTCGTCAAACACCCGTGCGAGTTCTTTTTTTATACGCTGAAAACCCATAGCGAAAAATTGATTATTTATTTTTTTAGCCTCTATTATAAGGATTATTCTTGATGACAAGGATTAAACCATTTGATTACAAGCCATCAACGCTTGTATTACAGCTATTAAAGCCTGTACTGTCGTTTCGGTAGACATAGATGGTTGCTTGTTTTTGCCCACGACCTGGCAAGGCAGATAAGGGACATGGATAAATCCTGCTTGCATGTTTGGATATTTGCTATTTACCAAATGCATGGCAGTATAAAAAACGCTATTGCACACGTAAAGTCCAGCACTATTGGAGATGGCCGCAGGGATACCTTCATCTTGAATAGCTTCCACCAGCCGTTTCAGCGGCAAGTTGCTGAAGTAAGCATTCGGGGCATCTGCTCGCAATTGACACTCCTGAGGCTGATAGCCATCATTATCGGGCTTTTTACTGTCAACCATGTTGATGGCAACACGCTCCACTTCGATTGCACAGCGTCCTCCAGCTTGCCCGATGCTCAGCACCACATCGGGACGATAATCGTCAACGGCCTGCTCCAGCATCGTCACTGCTTTTTGAAACGAGACAGGCAGACATATTTTCAAGACCTCAACATCTTCCCTGAGTTCAGGAAACGCTTTCACTGTTTCCCATGAAGGATTCACTTTTTCTTGACCAAAAGGCTCAAAACCGGTAAGTAATACTTTCATCATCACTTTTTTGTATTCTTACTTGCAAGAATTCCGACATGTTTGTTGTGTATAAACAGCTTGTTTACAAAAGAGGGCAGGCGCTACGCCCACCCTCCTCACAGAAAAAAATGGGTTATTTTCCCGCAGCGCTCAAGGTAATGCTATTGTCGGCGAGGGCTGAATCGTCCTTCGTGGCGACCTGCACCTTAATGCCGAACACTTCCTTGATCTTGTCCTCAAAGTTGCCGACCTTCATGTTGCCGACCACTTTCACCTCACCGCCTTTGGCGCCTTCGGCACGGATGGATGCCAAAGTAGCGTTGTCGTCAGCGAAGCCGGGACCTTTGTAAACTCTCAATGTTGCACCGAAAGCTTCCAAATCTGCCATAATAAAAATAAGTTGTTTAATGTTTGCCTACTCTTTATAGGATTTTCGGCGATGCTCCTATTTCTATTTTAATTACTTTTCTGGCTCAACATAGACTGGAGTTATGTTAATTTTCCGTCTATTTTTACTTTTCGTTAAGAAAGTCGATAAGTTTCGCTCCGAATTGACGGGTATTCCAATTAGGATCGTATTCAAAACCTTCTTTCTCCGCTATTTCGCGTAATGCGCCTTTTACATTGTCATAAACACGGTAAACTTCGATTGAACCGCTTTCAAGAACACCCAACATGTATTCTCCGCTAATTGCTGATTTTTTGTAAGCCATATTTTTAATTTTTAAAAAGTTAATAACAAAGTTAGTTTATTCGAAATGGGTTATTTTCCCGCAGCGCTCAAGGTAATGCTATTGTCGGCGAGGGCTGAGTCGTCCTTCGTGGCGACCTGCACCTTAATGCCGAACACTTCCTTGATCTTGTCCTCGAAGTTGCCGACCTTCATGTTGCCGACCACTTTCACCTCGCCGCCTTTGGCGCCTTCGGCACGGATGGATGCCAAAGTAGCGTTGTCGTCAGCGAAGCCGGGACCTTTGTAAACTCTCAATGTTGCACCGAAAGCTTCCTACTCTTTATAGGATTTTCGGCGATGCTCCTATAAAATTAGAAAATTGTTCCACTACAAATCTCTTTGATTTCCTGTTCTCCGACTTCTTTACATCCTACACTTTTTGCCCAATCATTGGCGGCAGTAAGTGACATCGCATTGAACGAACCTATGGGAAAATAGTGCTTGTGTCCAGAATAGCCACATATACCGATCTGAACGGCAATACCAAGTTCCTCCCAAAAGTAGTTCTCGATGTTTTGTACTTTTGTGCGCCCATGCAGAGATATTTCTGCATTTGAGAATTTCTTGCGAACTTCTGATAAACGTTTGTCGGTATTGATGCCTTTAACATTTACATTTTTACCACGGTCGGCATCAATTATGAAACAGAGCGTAAGATATTGAAACTTCTTGGAAAACTCTTTTTGTAAGGTTTTCATAAGCTTGTTTCCATTCACGGTAATTTCGCCACCAGCTTTTGGTGTAGAAGCGGCTGGCTTTTTTGAAGTCGGTTTTGCAGTAGTTGACTTTGTTGCTGCTGTTTTAGCAGCAGTCGATTTCGTTGTTGTTTTCTTTGTTTCAGCCATAATTGAATGGTTTTATTCTAACGCCTACTCTTTACAGGATTTTCGGCGATACTCCTATTATTATTGTTCTATTTCTTCGACAGTATATCCCAAAGCTTTCACTTGCTCCATAAAGGGGGTGAAATAGCGTTCCGGCCAATAATTCCAGACCACCACTTTGCCATTTTTCAAAGGAATTACCTCCTCTTCCTTCATGAAAAAGTTTCCTCCTGGAGTGCCTTGGCTATCAACGATGGTCAAGGCCATCTCAGGCGTGGCCACAATCATATTCGTTGCCGTATTGAATGCCCTTTGCAGAGTCACCAAGGCCGCGTTGGGGTTTTGCTCTGCATAGTATTTCACTATTGCATGGCACAAACGTCCTTTCAACTTGTAGGTTTGTCCGTTGAAGACAAATGCCTTCTTTACTTTCTTCTCGGTATTGGGATTAAGCGATGCATTTCTCACCTCACAGAGTTTCAAATCATTATCGACAAGGAAGCTGTTGTCGGGCGAAGCCACTTGAACCTCGATGCCATACAAGGCCATCATGAACTCTTCGAAATCGCCAACAATGTCGTTGTCGCCACAGTCCAGTTCGCCGCCTATGGCGCCCTCGCCACGGATAGCAGCCAGCGTGGCATTGTCGTCTGCAAAATGGTGGTGATAATACACCCTAAGCACTGAACCGAAGTTGTTCATAAACTGTTCCTTCAGCGTTTTGACCTTCATTTGGCCCGTAATCTTAAATGATGCCATAATTATTTCTTTTTTGTTGCCAACTCTTTACAGGATTTTCGGCGATGCTCCTATTATTTACCAAACAAACGGGCAAAGAACCCTTTTTTCTTTTCTTCGATTTTTTCTTCTGGCTTTTCCTTCATGCGTCTTTGAATCCTCGAATCCAATATCAGCTTGAACTCATCACGGCTCAAACCGATGGAATCTACCTTTTTCAATAAGGTGGCTCTTTCCTCGTCAGTTACGACGAAATCTTCCAATGCTGCGTCAATTAAGCGGTCGAGTGCTTTCATGTCATCTTCTGACGGTTTTTTCACCGTTGAAGTTTGTTTTGCCGAAGTTGAAGTAGCATCTTGACCCAAAGTGGGGTCTTCACGGATGGTCTTGATTTTACCCCACATTGGGTCATTCTTATAGGTATCTAAAGAACCTTGGGGAACAAAAATCACAGTATTAACATGAGGATCACAATTCATCAAAACTGGAGGATTTGGACTTTCCATTTTCAAAGTAGAAGGATACCATTTGCTAATCCCTTTAATACTAACAACTGCTTTTGGAATTGTTAGCATACTACATCCTTGAATTTTACCAATTGCTCGAATAGTATTTGGAATTGCTAAATTGTCACAGTGAAAAATATCTCCAATTGTCTGAACAGTATCAGGAATAGTAATATTATTACAATTAATTATCTCTCCAATTGTTTGCATGGAATTTGGTAACACAATATTGTTACAATCACGAATACTATCAATTGTTTGTACGGAATTTGGTAGCGTTAGATTATTGCAGTTCATTACCAATTCATAATGAGAATCCATTATACAAGATGGAAACACCACATTGCTGATGTATTCAAGGTTATTTCCAAAAGTGTTTATTGTATCAGGAAATGAAACATTTTTAATTTCAGCAGAATTATAACCATATTCATTACCTTCTACAGATACAACCCTCATCCCATCTACTTCCTTTGGTATTACAATACTGGAATACGATTTCCAGAGGAAATTAGTTGTATAACCAACATGTTTTGAGGTCTTCCACCATTCAGACCATCCAATCCTTCTTACTACCATCAAAACATTACCAGCAAGTTTTTTGTAATAGACGCCATTTTTTTCAATATCAAAAAAAAGGCCTTTGTTTTTTAATTCACTCATAATGTTATTCTTTTATATAGACTTGTTTTGCTTTTTTCTAATTTTTCTTAATTCGTTATTCAGTTCATTGAATAATTCACGCCCTGTATCAGCAATTTTAGATAACTCACCATACTTTTGTTCAAATGTTTCATTCAAGTTTTCTGATAGTTTTGCCATCTCATGAACAGCTTTATTCCTACCATCTTTCCAGACTTCTATTTTTCCGATGGTCTGAATAATACTTTCAGTTAGCAAAGGAGCTTGATTTTTGCCAGATAGATAAGCTATAAGTTTTTCCAAAGTCGAATAGCTGAATTTACTACTTGATGAAATCTCATTTGCTAAACTCTCCATCCGATCAGCAATCAAACTCTCAACTAGAGCAATGCATTCAATATAATACTTCGCTTTATAAGCTTCATTATACCTATCCCACGCATATTTATACATGACATAGCGTATTCCTCTTACATCTGGATTATCGATCCTCGGTCGTTCTCTGTTCATTGAATTTAGTTTATATTATACCCAAACTTTCGCGTACATAGTTTTTCTTTATAAAGGTTCTCCCTATGGACAGCGTAATCATCGGTCACGTCCAATGGGAAGGTTTCGAGGATGAACCATTGGAAATGGTCCCAAGCATAGTCTTTATTCTTGCTTAGCAACTCAACCAGCATATCGTTGTTGCCATGGCCGTTGGTTTCGACATACACTTTCCAGCGGCCCCAGATGCCTTCGTCGCCGTAGGCCGATCCGACATAAAGTTTGCCGTTGCTTTGGTCGGCAATGCCATAAATACCATTCACCGCCTTCAGTTTGTCGCGCCATTCCACATTGTCGGTCTCGATGAGGTTCTTCAACTCCTTGAAAGAGAGCAGTACGTCATTGTACGAGGTGAAAGGAATCATCATGCGGATGATGCCTTCGTCGATGCGAAGCACTTTCTTGTCGCCTCTGAACCATTGCATCCAACGCAGGGCCGCCACGCCACCCCAATCGACGAGCACACGACCACTATACTCCTTGAAAACTTTTAGTTCAGCCACTTTCACAAAGACTCTATTCCTGAACGACTTTTTGTCATCGGTCGGAACGGTGATCTTCTTGTCCAGACCAAGAATCCTGTACACACCAACGAAACGGGAATACTTTCCGTCGACGGCAAAGACAACGACGTATGCCGCCTGCATCAGCAGGTTCGCATTTTCGGGCGTGTGCTCCCTGACGTAATCCTCAAACAAGCCATCATCCTGATGGTCGAGGAATAGGTCGAACAGGTTCTTGTCCCTGTGCATCTTTCCTTCGATGGTGATGGCTATGTTTTTCAGGCGCATCAGTTGTACCTTACCTTCAGCCAAGGCTTGGTCGAAACCGTTGTCTTTGCCCCACAGCAATTCTCTTAATGACTCTGGCATAGCAATTTATGCTTAGTGATTATTCCAAAACAATAATCTCCGTCCTACGATTTACCTCACGGTTGTTGGGGTCAAGAGGTTCAGAGCTGCCCTTGCCTTCGTATTCCAAACGGTCGGCGGCAATGCCTTTCGAAATCAGGAAATCGACAACGGCCTTGGCCCTGTTTTCCGATAGCTTTTGGTTAAAGGTAGCATCGCCTTCATCGGAGGTGTGACCTTCAATCTTCAAACGAAGTTGAGGCTGCTTGTTAAGGATCTTGACAAGGTCGTGAAGCACAAACTTGGCATCGTCATTCAAGTCAGCCTTGCCAGCCTCAAACTTGGCCGCATTGAAGTTCTTTTCAATTTCCTCAATCTGTTCCAAATAAACCGTCACGGTGTCATGCACCACAACCGTCTCGGTAACCACTTTTTCCACCACCTCTGGCTTCTTGTTGCAGCTGCGCATAAGCAAAATAGCGAGAAGGATGATAATAGCTGCGGCAATCAATAACCAGAGCCACCAGTTTGACTTCTTTGCATCGGGGACAGGAGGAACATAGCCGTTCAGGTATTCCAGCACAAAGCCACCTTTCTCGAAAGGCTTGCCCGGCTTAAAATCCGCCACCTCAATGTCATATTGCTTGGCCCAATTCACAAAAGCCTCGTAGTCCTCTTTTGTCCAGCCCATGCGGAGCGCCACTTTTGTTCCATCCTGCAGTTTCAAGACCTCTTCAGGTTTACTCAAAAAATTCTCTTCGTAAACACTTGCATCACCATATTTTGACAAGAGGAGGTCCTTTTCTTTGTCACTCACGAACATCATGCTTTCCTTGCCCTTGATTTTCCAGTTGTTCAGTCGGTCGGGGAAAGCTTTCCTCAGGTCTTCCAATGTGGCGTGAGGATACATTACCAAATAGGCATTAACGATGCCCAATGCGGTACGGTTTTGAGCCTTACCGTATACTCTTACTTTGCTTGCCATAACTAATTGTTTTTATTAATTCGTTTTTGACCACTCTTTATAGTAGTCAGTCAACTTTAATTTCCGTTGTCTTGCTATTTGTTGTTGATGAAATCAATAAGTTTTGCTCCAAGTTGTCTTGTATTCCATTCGGGATTAACCTCGAAGCCCTCTTTCTCGGCTATTTCGCGCAGAGCACCTTTAACATTGTCGTAAACACGGTAAACTTCGATACTACCGCTTTCGAGTACACCAAGCATGTACTCGCCACTGATTGCTGATTTTTTGTATGCCATAGCTTTTAATTTAATTTTTTATTCAAGAAATCTACTAGATTGCCATAATGTTTTACATCAAACTCTACAAGAAAAGACGAGCATTTTGCTAACTGTTGCTTGACAATAGCAGTTGTTTCCTAATGCAGAAATGATTTTCTCGATATGTTGCGAATAGTCATCTTTGTCTGGGTCTATTGGAAACAAGACAAATGCAACGACACCTTCTTTCTCTTTTCCTTTTAGTAATCTTAGTTTGTCAATGTCGTCAATTATACCTTGAATGTTATTAGTGATGGGCCTTGTTTTATCTTCGATACCCTGTAATTTGTAGTTGGTATTAGGAGTCTTTAATTCAATATAAGTATCATTTGCATATATATCAACATGCTTATAACCCAGCGGGTATTCAATTTTAGTGTCTTTGTATTTCTCTTTCAAACGAAATGCTAAAACCGCCTGGAGATACCTCTCGAATTTTGCCCGTTGAGGTAGATGTATTTCTAAAATAGGTCCATTCCAGAAAGGGTCATTCAAAATAGAAACAATCTCATTACAAACTTTCTTGTACATATGACCATTATTTTTAATGTTAATTATCAAGATTGTGTGCTAAACGGAACCCCGTATGGAATAATGAACCACCAACACTTCGGTAACCGATATACAGAACTTCGTAATTTCTATACAGAAATCGGTCAAAACTCCAATAACTTCCTCCTTTTACAACATGCCCTTCACCTTTCTTCGCTATATAATCCTCCCCTCCTACTACTTCTTTAGAAAACATATCCTGACAGAATTCAAACACGTTACCCGTCATGTCGTACAAACCCAACTCGTTGCTTTTTTTCTTGCCCACTGGATGGATTTCACAATCACTATTGTCAATAAACCATGCATATTTGCCCAAATCTTCGACTTTATCACATCCAGCATACTTTCCTTCGTCTTTGTCTTTGCTTGCTCCGCGAGCCGCCCACTCCCATTCGGCTTCCGAAGGCAGACGGTATTTCTTTCCTGTAAGGGTGTTCAGTTTATTGATGAATTTCATGATATCGTCGTACGATACATCCGTGACAGGAAGATCGTCACCTTTTACTGAGGATGGGTTGAATCCTTCACCCATTACAAGTTTCCATTGCTTTTGTGTCACCACATACTTGCAAATCTGGTACTCTTTAGTAATTGTCATTGTTCGATATCCAATGTTTTTAATTTTTAATTCTTTTTTTCTTCTCTTGTCCCCACCTGGATAATCAAGAACACGTGCCCATGTTCCTATTGTATACAGTCCAGCACACACCTTCACCATGTCTTTGGCGAAGGGGTCTTTGAATGTGTCGTTTTTTGAGAAGAGTCCCTTGAGTAAGAACTTTTTGCTGTCGTTTGATTTTGTTTCCGATACTTTTGCTGTAGGCTTAGCTGTTGTTGTTTTCTTCGCCGCAGGTTTCGTCATCGTAGTCTTCTTCTCGACTGGCTTTGCATCAGTGGTTTTCTTTGCCGCAGGTTTGTCGGCTGCTGCTGTTTTCTTGGCTGGAGGAGCCTTTTTGGTTGTTGTTGCCATAACTTTGATTGTTTTAATTACCGTTCATACTCTCCTCTTGCGGCTTGCCCAATGGTTATCTCATTAGGAACGCATATTTTTCCAGCCTTGTCCTTGATTTGCACCTTTACGCCAAAGTTGGTGTCGAACATCTTCTCAGCATCACCAACTTTTGTGCTGCCTTTGATTTTGATGCCGTCTGCTTTGGCATTAACATCTTTGGTGGTTTTCTTGTTCAAGGCAGCCAAGGTCAAGTCTCCTTCAGCGATGACAGAGCCTTTGTAGAACACCAATTGCAGGTCAAACGCATCCAAGAACTCCTTGGAGAGGGTCTTGAGCTTTTTCTGCGGAGCAACAGTGAATTCAGCTTTGTTGAATTTGTCTTTCAGATTGTTAATCAGTCCCATGATTTTAAGTATTTAAGTGATACAATTATTCTACTTCCTTTTGGCCCGTTCCCTTTCGCGCGCCAAAGTTTCTTTGCAACGCTCTATTTCCCGTTTCAGGCTTTCAATCCTGCGGTCGTGCGAGGCAGCATGATCGATTTTACTCTTTCTGTATGAAGCCTTGCTCGAAGGTGACGAGGCACTTTTGATTAAACCTGCATACCTCTCGTTGTCTCTTTTCTTGGCTTCTTTCTCTTTGGCTAGGTCGGATCGCAAATCCACCAATTTCTTTTTGTAGTATTCGACACTCATATTCGTATTGTTTTAGTTGTTCTTGTGTTATTTTCCCACCTGCAAAGTAACGCACTTCTGCACAATCTTTTCAGGTTCATGTTGGTTCATATTTGTTCGCTTCGTGCCAGCACAAAAAAAAGCGTGATACTTTGAACTGAACCCCGAAAGTTGGACAAAAAACTTTCGGGGTTTTATTATGTCACAAAAGAGGAACAAACACACATGCGAAGATCGTCTGAAGTACATG
>CADBZW010000045.1 GCA_902799345.1 uncultured Bacteroidia bacterium
TATGAAATTCGAGGGCAAAAGGTAATGCTTGACCGTGACCTCGCCAATATTTACGGAGTAGAGACACGAGCTCTCAACCAAGCAGTCAAACGTAATGCAGACCGATTCCCTGAGGATTTCATGTTTAAATTATCAAAAGAGGAATGGATTGAAATTGAGAGGATTAGCAATATGTCGTCACAAAATGTGATGACATCGCCACAAAAACGCCCCAAGTCATCACCTCCTTATGTATTCACAGAACACGGTGCCGTGATGCTTGCCTCCGTATTACACAGCCCCTGTGCCGTACAAATGAGTGTGATGGTGACAAGGGCATTTATCGCAATGCGAAAGGCTATAGCAACAATGTTGTCAGTCGACCTAAAAATGGAACAACTCTCCCATAAAGTAGATCAGTTGAACGCCTATATCGAGGAAATCCTGCACGATCAAAACGACATCAATGAGCAGCAGGAACAGACCAACCTGGAAATTGCCATACAAATAGAAGCCCTCAATGACGCCCTCGACCAATTAAGGGAAACAAAAGCCCAACCTCGCAGGCAAATTGGTTACAAACCTGAAGAAGAAAATCTCAATCAAACAAACTCATCTCACCTGTAGGCTTAATCCTCGTCTTGCCCAGGTGCTTATACGCCAAATCGGTGCACTCGCGGCCACGCGGCGTGCGCATGATAAAGCCTTCCTGGATGAGGAAAGGTTCGCAGACCTCCTCGATGGTGCCTGGGTCCTCGCCCACCGCCGTGGCGATGGTGTTGACGCCGACTGGACCACCTTTAAACTTGTCGATGATGGTGGTGAGAATCCTGTTGTCCATGTCGTCGAGGCCATGTTCGTCGACGTTGAGGGCTTTCAAGCCGATTTTTGCGATTTCTAAGGTGATGGTGCCGTTGCCTTGAATCTGGGCGAAGTCGCGTACGCGGCGCAGCAACATGTTGGCGATACGCGGTGTGCCACGGCTACGGCGTGCAATCTCGAAGGCAGCCGTGTCGTCGATGGGCACGTTGAGGATGCCTGCCGAGCGCTTCACAATCTTCGACAAGGTCTTCGCGTCATAATACTCCAAGCGTTGCTTGATACCGAAACGCTCACGCAAGGGTGCCGTCAGCATGCCGCTGCGGGTGGTGGCGCCAATCAAGGTGAAAGGATTCAGCGTGATTTGGATGCTACGGGCGCTGGGACCCGTCTCCAGCATGATGTCGATGCGGAAGTCCTCCATGGCGGAATAGAGATACTCCTCCACCACGGGGCTGAGGCGGTGTATCTCATCGATGAACAGCACGTCGTTAGGCTCAAGGCTGGTAAGCAAGCCCGCCAAGTTGCCCGGCTTGTCGAGCACGGGTCCCGACGTCATCTTCATGCCGACGCCCAACTCATGGGCGATGATAAACGACAAGGTGGTCTTGCCCAGACCTGGAGGGCCATACAACAAAGTATGGTCGAGGGCTTCGCCACGCTGGGCGGCGGCCTTCACGAAAACGCGCAGGTTATCCACGACCTGCTTCTGCCCGGCAAAGCTGTCGAACATATCGGGGCGCAGGGTGTTTTCGAGGTCTTTTTCGGCCTTGCTCAGGTGCGAGGCGTTGGCATCGAGGTTGCTGTTCATAGGATCGTTTTAGGCCACAAAGATACAACTTTCGGCGGAAATTTGCATATCATCAAAAAAATGTATCTTTGCAGCCTAAACCCATTCATCATGAAGCGCATCTTTAGCCTCATCATATTCACCGTCATGGCGGCCGTTGCCTTCGCACAGAACGGCTCCGTCAACGTCGACCAAGACGACCGCGTCGAGGGTCTCATCGCGAAGCAACGCATCCTCTATCAGCTCGACAGTTCCTTCAATGGCTATCGCATCCATGTCTTCATGGAGATCGGCAACGAAGCCCTTGACCACGCCAAACAGATCAAAAGCCAATTCGAGCGGGCCTTCCCCGACATCCCGATTTACTTGACATACGTGGAACCTTATTTCCGCCTGCGTGCCGGCAACTTCCGCAACCGCGTGGAGGCAGAAAAATGCCTGCGCCGCATCAAGCCCAAATTCAAGGAGGCGTTTGTGACGGCAGACATGATCTACCGCCCGAAATTAGATTAATTAGTGGAATCGCTTCGCGAGAAATCCTTCAAAAATCAATAACAAAATCATACAAAATCATATTTAGTTGATTTTAAACGATTTTTGAAACAATTTTCTTTAGATTTCTTGCGAAGCAATCCTAGATGATCAGCAAAACAATTCTTCAACGTTTCGAACAACGATGCCCAACCGAAGCACAAATGCCTCTTCGGTGGCAAAGCCGATATGCGGCAGCATGATGAGATTGGGGGCGCCAAACAACGGGTTGTCTTGCTTCAAAGGCGGCTCGCTACCATAGACATCAGTGGCGGCACCCGCAATCTTTCCTTCCTTCAAGGCATGGGCCAAGGCCAGTTCGTTCACCACAGGACCTCGTGCCGTATTAATCAAGATAGCGCTCGACTTCATCAAGGCGAAGTCCTTCTCGGTGATGAAGTCACGCGTCTCGGCATTCAAGGCAATATGCAAGGTAACAATGTCGGATTCTTTCAACAGAATCTCCTTGTCGACGAAGGTCACACCCTCGACTTGCTTCGGGGTGCGGTTCCAAGCCAACACCTTGCAGCCAAAAGCGTTGGCCAGTTTTGCCACGCGCTGTCCGATGTTGCCCATGCCGATGATACCGATGGTCTTGCCTCCGATTTCACGCCCAGGCATGATGCCCTTGCGGTTGCATTGGCGCGTGATGGCATCGTTTTCAAGCACTTTACGATACACATCAATCATCATGGCGATGGCGAGTTCGGCCACGGCCTCGGTGCTATAGCCCGCCGCGTTCTTCACGACGATGCCACGACGTTGGCATTCCTCCATGTCGATGTGGTCCAAGCCCGTGAAGGCGATGGAGAGCATCTTCAGGTTGGGGCAGGCATCAAGGAAATCCTTGCGCAGCGGGATATTACTCTCGATGACGACCTCGGCGCCTTCTGCACGGCGTTTCAATTCATCAAGGTTCTCGTTGCGGTCGGGATAGATGACTACTTCGTGGCCGGCTTTTTTCAAGCCTTCGCAGGCGGCTTCGATTTGCTGGACTTTCAAGCCCAGCGGCTCCAAAAAGACGATTTTCATGGTTCCATCATTTTAACCACAACATCCATATATTCGCTTCGGATTTTGAAGGCATAGATACACTCGCCTTTCAGGCTCGGTATGACATGCCTTCAAAATCCTCGAAATGACATGGACGTTATTTTGCGGCAATCATTTCGATTTCGACCAGGGCCTTCTTGGGTAACTCCTTCACGGCGAAGGCGGCACGAGCGGGATAGTCGCCCTTGAAATACTTGCCATACACAGCATTCATCTCACCAAAGTAGCTCATATCGGCGAGATAGCACACCGACTTCACCACATTGTCGAAGGTGCAGCCCGCCTCGTTGAGGATGGCCTCAAGGTTTTTCATGCTCTGCTCGGTCTGGGCCGCGACGCCTTCCGGCATCTCACCCGTGGCAGGGTTGATGGGCAGTTGACCCGAAATAAACACCATTCCGTTGGCCTCGATGGCCTGGCTGTAGGGACCTATGGCTCCTGGAGCCTTTGTCGTAGCGATAACTTTTTTCATGGTTGTAAAATTTAAATGTTATTTGAGCGCAAAATTAAGAAAAAGGTCTTTCGGTTCGTAGAAAATATATACCTTTGCGCTTCGAAAATACTCCAACTTTCTACAAGCTCAACAACCATGACATTCAAGAAAGTCTTACGCAAACTCAACAACCGCTATGTCTACGCCACTTTGGTGTTCTTGGTGGTCATGCTCTTCATCGACCCATTCAACCTCTTTGAACAAATCAGGCTGCATAAAGAGCTGAAGGACCAATATCAGCAAATCGAGTACTACGAGAACGAAAACAAGAATAGCAAGGCCTACTGGGACGCCCTTCAAAACGACACCGCTACGATGGAGAAGGTGGCTCGCGAGCAATATATGATGAAACGTGACAACGAAGTCGTCTATCTAATTGAAACTCAAGAATGAAGACCGACCTCCGCATAAAGACCCTTCCTCTTCTATTTTTCTTTTTCCTTCTTTTCTCGGTGCAAAGCCTGTTTGCCCAGTCGCACACCTTGAGCGGAAAAGTCATCGACGAGCGCAACCGCCAAGCCATGGCTTTCGTCAACGTGGTCGTCAACGACGGTCTCAACGGTGTCATCACCGACATCGACGGCAGGTATGAAATCACCGCCAACGAGCCCATCGTGAAAGTCAAGTTCTCGTCCATCGGCTACGAGCCCAAGGAAGTCGCCCTGCAAGCCGGACAAAAGAAGTGCAACGTCGCGTTGACGCCCAAGACCTTCGAGCTAGGCGAAGTCACCGTGGAGGCAGGCGAGAACCCCGCCCACCGCATCATCGACAGCCTCATGGCCCACCGCAAGGCCAACAACCCCAACTCGTTGGATTCGTACACCTACAAAATCTATGACAAGATGGTCTTCACCATCGACAGCAGCAGTTTCGACCAAGCCTTGGCCAACGACTCCATCAAAGAAAAGAGCGACCTGCGCCTCTTCGACAGCATCCTAAAAAAGAGCGACCTGATGGTGATGGAGACCGCCTCAGAGGTGATGTTTATGGCGCCCGACCGCAAGCTGCAACACGTGCTCGGCACCAAAGTGTCAGGCATGAAAGAGCCGACGTTCATCTACCTGGTCAACAGCATGCAAAGCATCAGCTTCTACGACGAGACCATCAGCATCCTTGGCACCGACTACGTCAACCCCATCAGCCGCGGCAGCAAGAAGCATTATTTCTTCGGTTTAGAGGCGGTCAGCCCCATCGGACAGGGCGACTCGCTCTATGTGATTTCATTCCATCCCATGCGTGGCAGCTCGTTCAACGGCCTGCGCGGCACGATGACCGTCAACAGCGACGGCTGGGCCCTTCAAAGCGTGAAGGCCTCACCCGACGAGAAAGGCGACCTCTTTGAAGCCAGCATCCAGCAGCTGTACCAAAAAGTGGAAGGACAATGGTTCCCGAAACAACTCAACACCAACCTGTTGTACCTTGGCATGAAGGTCAACCTGGACGGTGGCAGTTTCCCCTTGGTCGCCGTCGGCAAGAGCTACCTCAGCGACATCGAAATCAACCCCGAACTCAGCAAACGACAATTCTCCGACATTGAAATCAAGGTGGATCCCGATGTCGCCTTCCGTGACGAGAGTTTCTGGAACGAGCATCGCATCGACTCGCTGACCGAGCGCGTCAAGGCGACCTATATGCTCGTCGACTCGCTCACCGCCGGTACCAACATCTTCGACCGTGTGATGAACCTGACCACCAGTTATTTGTACGAGTCTGCCATCCCCATCGGCTTCATCAGCCTCGACCTCGACCGTATCCTCAGGCTCTCGGCCTCACGAGGCTGGTATTTTGGCTTGGGTGCAAAAACCAACGACCGCCTCTCGAGATGGTTCAGCATTGACGGGCATTTCGGCTACTGGACCCGCATCAAAAGTTGGGACTACGGCGGCGGCCTGAAACTGAAACTCAACCGCGACCGACAGATGGAGCTTAACTTGAAATACGCCCACGGCTCCGAAGTCATGGGCGAATTCAACGGCATGCTTGAACTCGACAACGGCTCAGAGCTCTCGCAACACAACTACAAATACGCCTTCTACGAAAACATCCGAACGCGCAGCGACAGGTTCGACATCACCTACTCCACCCGCTTTGCACGCCATTTCAAGGCTTACCTCAACCTCAGCAGGAGCAACAAAACCTACACCCAAAAGACATTCTATCTCAACCCCGCTGACACGCTGACGGGAGATATATCAGGAGGCATCTTCACCACCGCGGAACTCAAACTCAGGTTCGCCTACAACGAGAAGTTCCTCAGCACGCCACAAGGCCTGCGCACATTAGGCACACTCTACCCCATCGTATGGGTTTCATACCAACACTGCTTCCCCAACATTTTGGGCAGCCAGTATGAATACGACCGCTTCAAGCTCGAAGTGGGCAAGAACTTCTATACGCGTTATATGGGCTTTTCCAAGGTCATCCTGCAAGCCGGCTATGCCACCAAGACCTGTCCAGTGATGGAGACATTCAATATCTTGGGCACCTACCAACGCTTCGGCTTGTATTCGCCTGGCAGTTTCAGCACCATGCGCATGGATGAGTTTTTCTGCGACCGCTTTGTGGCCCTTTACCTGAGCCATAACTTCAACGGCATGCTTTGGAAGACCAACTCACAATGGTTCAAGCCTGAGCTGTCGCTCGTCACCAACATCGGATGGGGCGACATGCCACGTGCCGCTGCTTGTCCCGACAAAAACTTCGAGACGATGAACAAAGGCTATTTTGAGAGCGGCATCGTCGTCGACGGACTGCTTTCCGCCTCCATATCGAAAATCGGTGCAGGTGTGTTCTACCGCTATGGGCCCTATAGCCTGCCCAACGTCTGGGACAACTTTGCTTGGAAGTTTTGCGCCACCATTGATCTTTAGTTTGCAGTAGCAGTTATGAAAAGGATTTTCATTTGGTTTATAGGTTTGTTGGTTTTGGCGTCATGCGGGCAGCAGCCTAAAAAGATGATGATGCAAGGCTTGGCGCAAGGGTCGTATTATGCCATCACCTATTACGACGAACAAGGACGCAATTTCCAGCGCGACATCGACTCCATCTTCCATGCCATCGACATGTCGGTCAACCTGTGGGTCGACAGCTCGGTGATTTCCAAAGTCAACCGCAATGAAGAGGTCGTGCTTGACCAAATCTTCATCGACAACTTCAACATCGCACAACAAGCCGCACAACTCTCCGACGGCTATTTCGACCCCACCATCTCGCCTATCGTGGCCGCTTGGGGTTTCAGCTACAAACACGGCGACAGCATCACTCCACAACTCATCGACAGCCTGAAACTATTGGTCGACTACCGCAAAGTCCGCATCGAAGAGGGTAAGGTCGTCAAAGAAAACCCTGCCATGACCTTGGACTTCAACGCCGTCGCACAAGGCTACACCTCCGATATGATTGCGGCGTTCTTAGACAGCCGTGGCATCAAAAACTACTTGGTCGACACGGGTGGCGAAATCATGGCCAAAGGCGGCAAACCTAACGGCCAGACGTGGATTGTAGGCATCGAGAAGCCCGCAGAAAGCATGAACTCCGAACAAGTAGTGCAGACGCGCCTGGCCCTGCGCGACAAAGGGCTTGTCACCTCCGGCAGCACCCGAAAATACGTGGAACGCGACGGCAAGCGTTACTCCCACTGCATCAATCCCCATACGGGCTACCCCGTAGAGCATCAGGTGCTCAGCGTGACCGTGTTGGCCGAGACCTCGGTCTGGGCCGACGCGCTGGCCTCCATCTGCATGGTGATGGGCATGGAGCAGTCGTTGCCGCTCATCGAAGGCATGGACGACGTGGAAGCCTACTACATTTTCGTCAACGAGAAAGGCGAGCTGGAGACCTTTGCCACGGAGGGATTCAGGAAACTGATTGTGGAATAAAAAAAATAAGTCGCTGAAAACCAGCGACTTATCTTGGTACTCCCGCAGGGAGTATTCTTTTGAACATGTCTTGTTTTTCGTTCTCAAACTACCCCTTTGAATTATCATCATAATAAATTGTATTTCTGTTATTTATAAAAATTTCTGATTATTTAGACGGATAATAAATTATCACGAATGAGCAAATTTTTCACGTTTGGTTGACACGGCGTTGACACGGATTCGGAATAATTTTGTATATTTGCATTGCCTTTCGGGAAGATAGGGGTATCTTCCGAATAGCGATGATAACTCACTGATTTTTAACTTAAATACTTAATCAAATGGCAACTATTAAGTTTTACCTTTCAAGGTACATCAAGAAGGATGACGAAAGGGGCGAAATCCAACTTCGCTTCAGCGGAAACAGGAATTTCGTTAAGAGAGCGGCCACTGGCATCCACATCTACGCGGGCAACTGGGACGCTGAAAAAGGAATGCCCAAGAGCAAGAAAAACAACAAGTACGGTGACAAATTGGAGGAAATCCGGGACAGATTGAATCTGTTGACCTCTTTCCTGCTGCGTTGCTGGGAAAAGACAAATGAAAACGAATTAAAGCCTGACTCCCTGACCTATTGGATGAATGACATCGAATGGGGCAGCACATCTGAACCCATCTATGTCAACGGCCAAGAAATCACCGCCACACGATGGACGATTGACAGCAAAAAGCGCCTGAGCGAAGTGAAGGCCATCCGTAAGAGCGAACGCGCCAAGATGGAGAACAGCTATTTCCTCGACACTTACAGCTTCTTTATTGAGGAACAATACAAGAATGGCGTTATCGGAGATAGCAGACATAAGACGTATTATACTTGCTATGGCCTTTGGGATAGGATGGAGAGATACCAAGGCAAACGGTATAGGGTGAAGGATCTGACAACTTCCTTGATTTATGATTATAGGAACTTCGTTTTGAATGAGTGCGATTTGTGGGAGAAGAAACCTTTGAAGGAAAAACCAAGCAAGTATTCAACCAAAACGGGTGAAATACTTGTTCCCAAAAAGCAATATGAAAAGATTTATGAAGGCTACGAGATTATGCTGACCAGAGGAGTTGAAAAGCGCAGCCTGAATTATGTGGTAATCCAAATCAAGTATTTGAAGGCTTTCTGGCATTGGCTGATGAAGATTCAGAAAGCCAATGTTGAAGACATCTTCCTTACATTCAATATGGACCAGTCGGTATATGGAACGCCTTTCTATTTCTCGAATGAGGATAGAAACACACTCTTTGAGGCAGATTTCAGCAATCGTCCAGAATTGGCCATCCAACGGGACATCTTTGTTTTCCAATCCTTGGTGGGATGCCGTGTCGGGGATTTGACCCGATTGAAGAAATCAAACATTGTGGATGGTGATACGCTGCAATATGTTGCGGGCAAGACAAGGAACAAAAGCGGAAAGATTGTGACGGTTCCGCTGCATCCCATCGCCATGACTATTATAAATAGGTATAAAGACATTGAAGGTGACAGGCTTCTCCCCTTCATCGCTGACCAAAACTACAACGATGCCATTAAGGAGATGTTTAAGGCACTGCCGGAAATTGATCATGTTGTGACGATTCTTGACCCAGTGACCAGGCTTGAAAAGCAAGCCAAACTTTCAGAAGTAGCGAGCAGCCACATGGGACGAAGGAATTTCTGCGGCAACCTTTATGAAGCTGGCTTCCGTGATGCAGACATCGCATCGATGAGCGGACATGCGGAAGGCAGTAGAGCCATCGCCCGATATCGAAAAGTGAGCGATGAAACAAAAAAGAAGATGATCAAATCTCTATAAGAAATGAACGGGGCGATGGCTAAGGCTGTTGCCCCTTTCATTTTAATGAAAAAAGGAAGCCGCAAAATTGGGGTAACGGCTTCCCTCTCAGTGATAACTACTGAACTCCATCAAATGGCAACGGAGCGATTGCAAAGATAGACATTTTCCAGAACACTTAAAGCAAGCGGGATGGATTTTTTCGCGCACTATGTAGGCGGCAACACTGCTGATGCCGAACACTGCGCTGCAAGCCCTCCAATTGTTTTTCACGCTGAAGCCTGACTGGATGGCAAAGGCTGCGGCCATGAAGCTTCCCCACAGGGGACAAGCGACCTCCGCAGCCTTTGACAGCCAGGCAGCACACCGAATCGATTAAACTGCTGGAGTGGATTTGCGGATGACCGACCGAGGAAGAGAAACGAGAGCGGGAAAACGCAAACCCACTATTAGCCGAGGACGGACAAAGGTTGCGGCCATTGAGCTACCTAAAAGATGCGAAATCTTCCTCCGCAACCTTTGGCCGGCATCGGATTAACAATTACACTACGACAGAGCCGCTACACCCGCCATTGAGCGACGGGCAAAAAAAAAGAAGGCTCCCATCAGGAAGCCTTCACCATTTTTATAATAACCGCCATCACGAATGCGAGGATGCCCGCCAAGACGATAACCATGCCCAACAAGATCCAAAGGATGTTGGGCGGTTTCTTCGATGGAGGTGGCTCCTCGATTACGACTTGCGAATATCGCAAGGTGTCTTCGTAATGGATGGGCTCTTGCTCGGCCTCGTAGGTGACTGTGAGGCTGTCATTAGTGGCCGTTGCCGTGAAAGTGCCCTGCTCCGTTTGGATCTTGACGGCTTGGCCGTCAAGCAGCGGAGCCAAGGGCATCACGGCACTATCGGCCACAGGAGGAAGCGGGATGAAGGTGTCGATGGGCTGTGCCTGAACGCTCAGCAGCTCGGGGCATCGCTCGACGATGCGACGGATGCGACGCTGGGCGCGGCGCTTCGCGTCGCAGGCACATAGCACCATCGACACCGACAAAAGGAAGAGGATGAAATGTCGCGTCTTCATGGCCTTACAGGTTTTCGATCAATTGCTTCAGCTCAGCGTTTTCAAGGGTGAGTTGTGCGACCTGAGCGGACAGCCCGACGATTTCCTTTCGGGCCTCGGTCAGCTCGGCGTAGACGCGCTTGTTTTCCTCAACCAGGTTGAAGATGGTCTGCTGCATCTCTCGGATGGTGCGGTTCTGGCGGAGCCGC
>CADBZW010000046.1 GCA_902799345.1 uncultured Bacteroidia bacterium
GTTGGTGTGCTTCGTCATCGCCGTGCCCGTGAGCATCGTCATCATGCGGCGTTATTTGGAAGGCTTTGCCTATCAGGTGCCGCTGCATGTCTGGGTGTTTGCCCTTGCGCTGTTGGCCGTTTTGGGCGTAACGATAGCGGTGGTCACCTTGCGCAGTTTGCGGGCGGCAACGATGAATCCGGTGAAATCTTTGCGAAATGAATAATTTATTATGGGATTGCCTACGGCAAGAAATGCTTTGCATTCATCGAAGATAAATCTTTCAAAAATATAATAAATCGATTTTTGAATGATTTTGAAAACAGATTTTGTTAGATTTCTTGCGAAGCAATTCGAACAATTGACTACGTCGAATTAGCATTTCAACAATCAACAATTTAACATCATGAGACTATACAAAAAAGGCAAGACCTCCCTCGTGTCTTCCATCCTGAACATCTTGGGCTTGACGGCAGCCTTCGCCGCGCTCTACATCATCCTCGTGCAGGTACACCACGACCTCACCTACAACAAGGCGCTCAAGGATAGCGACCGGATATATGTCCTTACCATGCCAGACCGGTTTTCAAACAATGTTTATTCGACATACGTCAATCGTCAGATGTCGGAAGCGGTCATTGCTGCTGTCCCCAGCGTAGAGGCGGGCTGCTGCGCTGCCAATTTAGGGAGCCTCGAAGTTTCCGTACGCTTGGGCGAAGGACAGTCGTCAATCGAATTGAGAGTCACCAGTTTCTCCAAACCCGCCATCGACGTGTTTGGATTTGAACTTGTTGCCGGCAATTTGGACAATTGGATTAGTAACACGGATGCGGTTATGTCCGAGTCAGCGGCCAAACGCTTGGGCTTGCAGGTGGGCGACCATTTCCAATATGGCTCCTGGAATTGGACAGATGTCACGGTAGCGGCCATCTACAAGGATATGCCTGTCAACAGCGACCTTTCCTCCATCGACTTTATTCTGAATCTGGGCGAAGCGGGTATGAGCGATTGGACCCAATGGGGCTGGAATTATTTCATAAAACTCGCTGAAGGCGCTGACCCAAAAGAGTTCGATGAAATTGCACACCAAGTCGCCTTTGACCTTTTTAAGACAAAATTCGACATTGACGAAAGCAATTTGACCGAAGAAAAAGCAGCGGATATTGAGGGATATAAAAAAATGATGTCACCTCATCTAATGAAGTTGACGGACAATTATTTTGCCGATAATGTCGGGCATCCGGGTAAGTCGGGCAATCGCACCACGACCATCACCTTGCTTGTCATTGCCATTTTCGTGATGCTCATTGCTTTCATCAACTACATCAACTTCTTCTTCGCGATGGTGCCGTTGCGTCTGCGGAGTATCAACACACGCAAGATATTGGGCAGCAGCCGCTTCCAATTGGTGATGTCGTCGGTGGGCGAGTCGGTGCTGATGGTCGTTATCGCTCTTGGACTGGCGGTGGCCGTGGTTACGCTGTTCAGACAATCCACCTTGACTGCACTGATTGACACACCGTTGAACTTCGGCCAAAACTTGGGTATTGCGGCTTTGACCATCGGTATCGCCTTGCTCATTTCGGTGTTGGCCAGCCTCTATCCGGCCTTGTTCTCCACCTCGTTCAATCCCGCTTTTGCCTTGAAAGGCACACTCGGTACCACGCAGAAAGGCAAGGCTTTCCGCATCGGCTTGATAGGCTTGCAGTTCACCGTGAGCATCGTGCTGATTATCTGTGCAGTTTTTGTTCATCAGCAACGCGATTTCATGATGAATCACGACATGGGTTTCAACCAGGAATACCTACTTCAGTCGCATGTGACATGGGAACTCGCCAACAACCGTGAAACTGTCGAGAATCAGTTGAAAACAGATGCTGACATCAAGGACATCGCATGGGGCGACGGCCCGTTTGTGGCCAACAGCCGTATGGCCTGGAGCCGTCCGTTCAATGACAACGATGTGCAATGGCAGGTTTATCCAGTTTCTTGGAACTTCCTGCGTTTTATGGGCATCGATATTGTGGAAGGCCGCGACTTTACTCCCGCCGACGAGCAATCGGAAAACGGAGTCTATATCATCAACGAGACGGCGCAGAAAATGTACAGCATCACCACTGAAGACAGAATCAGGGGCCATAAAGAGGTTCCTGCCGAGATTGCAGGTGTTTGTAGGGACTTCAATTTCTCTCCTTTGCGCGAAAAGATTGGGCCGTTTGCTTTTTATGTGTATGGCAAGGAGCCGTGGAGCCCGTGCATGAGGCTGTTCATCCGCACTGAAGTTGGCGTTGATACCCAAGCTTTGATGGAACGCACAATAAAAACCCTCAACGACCTTGATCCGACATTAGGCGATGGTTTCTCGGTATGGATGAGACCATTTAAACAAGCCATTGAAAACCAATATAAAAAGGAGAACAATCTTTCGAAGTTAGTCACTTTGTTTACAGTGTTGGCCATCGTCATCTCGCTGATGGGCGTGTTCGGCTTGGTGATGTTCGAGACGGAGCACCGCCGCAAGGAAATCGGCCTCCGTCGTGTGCATGGCGCCACGGTGGGGCAGGTTTTGGCGATGTTCAACTCGCGCTTCGTGAAGATTGTGTTGGTGTGCTTCGTCATCGCCGTGCCCGTGAGCATCGTCATCATGCGGCGTTATTTGGAAGGCTTTGCCTATCAGGTGCCGCTGCATGTCTGGGTGTTGTCTGCGGGCGGCAACGATGAATCCGGTGAAGTCGTTGAGGAGCGAATAATCTTGGAAAAGTGTCAAAAATCGGCCAAAATTCCTTGGAAAAGTGTCAAAAAGATATGCTTTTTGTCTTGGATAATGTAAAAATTGTTATCTTTGCGCACTGAAATACAAGTTTTTATGATAAACAGGAAAGCATATCAATTTTTGAGAGCGTTTTTTACTAACGAAAAACGGGCATTGTTGGTCACTGGAGCGAGACAAGTGGGCAAGACTTTTGCCGTTCGTAAAATCGGAAAAGAAGTCTTTGAACAAGTGGTTGAAATCAATTTCATTGAGCAACCCGATGCGGTGGAACTGTTCAGCCATCCTAAAAGTGCAGCGGAATTGCTGATGCGCATTTCAGCATTCACTCGAAAGAAACTGGTGCCGGGCAAAACCCTTATCTTTTTTGACGAGGTCCAGGAATGTGACGAGATGGTGACGGCCATCAAGTTTCTCGTGGACGAAGGTAGTTACCGCTATGTCATGAGCGGCTCACTCTTGGGAGTTGAATTGAAAGATTTACGAAGTGTCCCCGTGGGTTATATGGGAGAATTGGAGATGTATCCACTTGATTTGGAAGAGTTTGCTAAAGCTTTGGGCATTGGCGAAGAGGTGATGGGGCATTTAAAGGAATGCTATGAAAACCAAACCAAGGTTGATGAGTTTATCCATAAAAAGATGTCGGAACTGGTTACGCTTTATATGATTGTCGGTGGAATGCCATCGGCAGTGCAGAAATACTTGGACACCAACAATCTTCGTTACGTACTCAACGAGCAGCGCGACATTATCCGAACCTACAAACGCGACATCACCAAGTATGAAAAAGAACGCAAACTTCAGATTGAGGAAATCTACAACCTGATTCCAGCTGAACTGAATGCCAAAAACAAACGTTTTGTTTTGAAGGAGTTGAGCGAAAAAGCCCGTTTTGCCAGATATGAGAGTGGATTCCTTTGGTTGAAAGATGCAGGCGTTGCCATTCCGACCTATAATGTTGAAGCGCCAAAGATTCCTTTACTTTTGAACAAGCAACGCAACCTCTTCAAGTTGTTTCTGAACGACGTGGGACTATTGGTCGCCATGTACGGAGGCAATATCCAAGTCCGTTTGTTGAGTAGCCTAAATGTCAACTATGGTGCGGCTTTTGAAAACCTGGTTGTCCAGGAGCTTTACGCCCATGGTTTTGCCATCGATCACGACCTTTTCTACTTCAACAGCAAGAAACAAGGCGAACTCGACTTTGTGGTGGAATATCAAGGCGAAGTGCTGCCCATCGAAGTGAAGTCGGGCAAGGCTTATGAGCGGCATCGTGCATTGAGCAACATTATGGACAACGAAGAATATGCCATTCCTAATGCAATTGTTTTCTGCCAAGAAAACATCCAAATCAAAAATCGCCTGGTTTATCTGCCCATTTATATGTTGATGTTTCTCCAGCACGAACAAAACAACGAACTTACTTATCAATTCGACCTTACTGGATTGAAATAAGAACTGTAAAGTTTCTTTACACCCACTGTAAAGAAACTTTACACTTTTACAAAAGGGTAAAAATGTATCTTGTTGATGTCGGTGGATAAGGCCACGGGCACTAGATACACAGGTGGAGTCTGCCAATTGCGCTATGACTTGCCTGATGCCGTGCGTTGTCGGTCTATTTCTCGTTGCATTGGCTGCAAGGCTTGCCTATCATGTGCCCGTTTCCCTCGTGCTGACGGTGGCCGTGTTGTCGTTCTTCGCGGCTTTCCTGCTCCTCTCGCTGATTGTTTCCGGCGTGGTGCAGGTCATTTGCAGCAAGAGGATTACAGAGGTGTTGCAGAGAGGATAAAAATGAAAAAATTAGGTAAAAAAATGATGGTTTTTGTGCACGGTATCCAAAAAATACCTATTTTTGCTTTCTGTAAAAAGCAGAATTAAGTAAGAATTGCTTTCTATAAAAAGCAAAAATATAATAAAAATGCTTTTTGTAAAAAGCAAATCAAACTAAAGCGCTATGGAACAGTTATTTGAGAAACAGGATGCCTTGCTCAATGCCACCAATATGGGGATTGTGAGAAACTTCATCAACCACGTCAATTGGGAGGCTCCTATGCTTTGCATACGGGGACCGAGAGGCGTGGGCAAATCGACTTTGTTGAGGCAATACATCAGGCAACAATATGGTGTCGGTAGCGAGGAGGCCCTGTATTGCTCCCTTGATTTCTCTTATTTTACACAACATACTATTTTAGAGGTCGCCGAGAAGTTCTACAAACACGGAGGCAAGTTGCTGGTGCTCGACGAAGCGCACAAATACGAAAATTGGAGTCGCGAAGTGAAGGAGGTGGCCGATACCTATCCCAACCTTCAAATCATCTTGAGCGGCTCGTCGTTGTTGAAGTTGATTGACGGCGACGCCGACCTTTCGCGCCGCTGCCGTGGCTATTATATGCCCGGGCTTTCGTTCAGGGAATATCTCCAATTCTATAAAGGTATTGATCTGTCTTGCCATTCGTTGGAAGAGATACTGGCTGATGCCAAGGAAATCGCGGCTGAAGTGAACAGCAAGTGCCGCCCGTTGCAGCATTTCCACGACTACCTGAAGTACGGGTATTATCCATTCTATCTGAAAAACCCAATCGATTATTATCCGCTCATTGAGCAGGTGACGAACTATGTCATCGATGTCGAGTTGCCGCAGCTTCGCAAGGTGAATCCGAGCAATTGCAGAAAGGTCAAGGCGCTGTTGAATGTCTTGGCGCAGCAGGTTCCTTTCGATGTGGACATCTCCAAGATGGCTTCGATGATCGAGTTGCGGCGTAACACTGTCATTGAATATCTGGGGCATTTAGCCGACGCGAAGCTTATCCATCTGCTCTACAGCGACCTCGTTTCCGTGAAGAAAATGCAGAAGCCCGACAAGATTTATCTTGAAAACCCCAACCTCTTTTATGCTTTGGCAACCACACCAGTGAAGATTGGCACGGTGCGTGAGTGCTTTGCCGTCAATCAGTTGAGCTATAGCCATAAGGTGGAATACGGTAAGCAGCAGGGCGACTTCAAGGTGGACGGGAAGTGGACATTTGAAGTCGGCGGCGAAGGCAAGACCTTTGACCAGATTGCCGATTTGCCCAATTCCTATATCTTGGCCGATGACATCGAATCGCCTCACGGCAACAAATTGCCGCTTTGGATGGTCGGGTTGATATATTGAGATTAAAGAGGCTGAATATCGCCCCCGACTGTAAAGTTTCTTTACACCCACTGTAAAGAAATTTTACACTTTTACAAAAGGGTGAAATTGTATCTTGTTGATTCATATTGTTTTACAAGTTTGGCACGGATTATGCCATACGATCTACAACAATTCAACAGTTCAACAATCATCGATTCAACAATATGTCAAGTTACATCAAATTCCTCTCCCGAAACAAACTCTATACCATCATCGAGGCCATCGGTCTCATCGTTTCCATTGTCTTCGTCATCTTGATTGGCAATTATGTGTACCAACAGTATTCCGTGGCCTATGGCAATCCCTACGGCAACCGTGTGTATGCTGTCGGGGTTGAAGATTATATCTCTGACTCTTGGTGGGATAAGGCTGTCTTCGAGGCCGAACTTCCCGAGGCTGAAGCCGTTGCCCGTATCAGCATTGCCGATGATGAGGGCTACATAATTGTTGTTGACGAACCAATCAGTGCTACTATCAATGAGGCTGACCCGGAACTTTTTGAATTGTTTCCAAGCCTTGTGATGCTCGATGGCAGCATGGACGAGTACCGTCTGCAAGGACATTGCCTTGTCTCCGAATCGCTCGCCAACCGTGCCTTCAACGGCGATGCTATTGGCAAACCCATCCGAATCACTTATTTTGATGATAAAATCGAAAGCACGGTCTGCGGCATCTTCAAAGACGACCCGAACTCGTTGATACCGTATGCCGATGTGCTGCTCAACCCTGAGTTTAACGAACTCTATACCTCAGGTAACCAAAAACCGTTCAGCTCCATCGGGCAATATGTGACCTTGATAAAAGTGAACGAGGGCACTGATCGAAAGGCGTTAGCGAAGAAAGTGGAAGCTGTAGGATTGCCGCATTATGGTTCCGGTTTTGGAAGTTCAATGCCGATTTACACCTTGCCGGAAGTCTTTTTCTCCGAAAACCAATGGATGTTCAAGAAAGGTAACAAGTCGGTGTTGCAAATGTTGGCAGTGGTGGTGCTGTTGCTCTTGCTTTCGGCCATTTTCAATTATGTCAACCTCAACATGGCCCTTTCGGGAAAACGCGCCAAGGAGATGGCCACAAGGCGGCTTCATGGAGCCACGAAAGGTCAAATAGTAATGAAATATATCCTTGAGTCCGTGGTGTTTACGGCGGCGTGTTTCGGTTTGGCGTTGTTGCTCGCATACGCATTGCTCCCGATGATGAACGGTTTGCTGAACGGTGTTTCGGGCGGTGAAATTGGCATCGATGCGACGTTTGTGCAGTTTGTCCCTTTGCGTTTCGAATGGTCAACGGGCATCGTTACGTTTTATATTGTTGCAATTATGCTGTTGGGTAGTTTGGCAGGCATTGCGCCAGCGGCCATCGCCTCGCGTTTCGAGCCAATTGATGTCGTGCGCGGCACTTATCGGATTCAAACCAAAAGGGTGTTCAGCAAGATTTTCATTGTGTTCCAAAACGCCATCACCATCGTCCTGATTGCCATGGCAATCCTGATGGAAGTGCAGATGCGCCACATGATGAACCGTCCCACCAACATGCGTTCAGAGGGCTTGTATTCGTTGCAATGGTGGGTGCAGGACTATTTCGATATAGTGCCGCTCATCGACCGTTTGGAGAAGAACCCGAATGTGAAAGCAGTAGGCTATGGTCGCGGTTTTGCCGGGCAGATGAATATGGGCACCACTGTAACCACGCCCGATGGCGAAAAGGTGAACATGCAACTCATCTTATGTGACGAAACTTATTTCAATATGCTTGGTTTGCAAGTGGTTGAAGATTTTGGCGTACCAAAAACCAATTCGGTCTGGATGTCGAAGACTTTGGCTGAAAAACTCGCTTTGAACGACTCAACGGTGAATTATTACCCCCGACACATGCGCATCAATGGCTCTCGACCCGAGACCGTGGGCGGCGTTTATGAAGACATCCCGACACGCTCGGCTGCGTCGTCTGAACCCAACCAGTTTTCCGCAGTCATCATCGCCAAGGCGGAAGATTTGACTTGGGGCAACGGCGTAATGATTGATGTTTCAGGCGATTACAAAGAGACCGAAAAAGCCATCATGCAAGCCTACCGTGCCTATTCCGAAGAACAGAACGGCATGGTCGTTGAAGCCGCACAGAACGGCTATGTGCAGGACCTTAACAACTTGTTGCTTCGACCTACAAAAATGGCCATGCGCCTGCTCGAACTGTTTATGGTGCTTTCGGTGCTCATTTCCTTGCTTGGCCTTATCGCGATGAGCACGTATTACAGCGAGCAAAGCACCAAGAGCATCGCGGTGCGCAAGGTGTTTGGCAGCAACGTCCAGCGTGAGTTGTGGCGCACGGTAAAGGACTACATGGTTTTGGTTGGTATCGCGGCACTTATCGGCATCCCGCTCGCCGTTTGGTTCTGTGGCCGTTATTTGGATCGTTTCGCCTATCGCATTGAGCATTACGGTTGGATCATCGCCGTGGCTGCCATCCTTGGCATGTTGATGGCTTTCCTCTCGGTGCTTTGGCAGACCTTGAAGGCCGCGCGGACAAATCCTGCGGAGGCGTTGAAGAAGGAATGACTATTATGGGATTGCTTCGCAAGAAATACGCAGTATTCAACGCAGTTAAATCTGTCAAAAATGGAATAAAAATCTATCAAGAATCGATTATTATCGAATATGGACACGAAAAGAGATTTTATAAGATTTTGAAAATAAGATTTTTGAATGATTTGGCTTCGCCGAATGCAAGCATTTCTACACGAAGTGTATCCCGAAAAACATTTCAAAGATTAAACAGTTAAACAATCAACAATTCAACAATATGTCAAGTTACATCAAATTCCTTTCCCGAAACAAACTCTATACCATCATCGAGGCCATCGGTCTTGCCGTCAGCCTCGCCTTTGTCATCATCATCGGCAGTTACGCGTGGCAGCAGTACAGCATCACGCGCGAAAGCCCCGACCGAAAAAGCATCTACACCTTCGGAATGCCAGGTTATCTCGGCTTGACCTACGCCTTCACCGACGAGGTCGCCGACCGCGTGCCCGAAGTGGAAATGGCTGTGCGGTATTGCATCGAGGCCAATGCGCCGTCAATCATGTTTGGCAATGAAGAGGTTGAGGCCGCAATGACCGCTGTCGGCAAGGATTTCTTCAAGATGTTTCCTTACCTCAAATTCGTTGAAGGCGGCCCTGAGGGCATTGAAGCGCCAGGGAATGTCATTGTCAGCGAGAGCTTTGCGCGGAAGCATGATATCAAAGTCGGTCAAACACTGGATTTTATCATCAATAAATATATGGTTGTCGGAATCATTGAGGACTTCCGTAACACGGTGTTCACGCCTACCGATGTGATAGTCAACGAACACGACTTCCTCAACAAGTCCGCTTGGGATGTGCCTTACGACCGTTACGGCTCGACCATCACTTTCGTCAAATTCGCCGAAAACGCCGACCCAAAAGCGATTTACGACAAAGTGGAGCAGTTGTGCAAGGAGATTTATCCCGACATGTACGGCCAGGCTTTCTTCGAACGCTTGGACATGACCCGCTTCGACCATCTGTTTTTCAAGGACTTCGGCGAACCGAATGACCAATTAAAACATGGCGACCTCAAAACGCTGAAGCTCTTGGCCCTCGTCGGGCTGCTGTTGTTGCTTTCGGCGGTGTTCAACTATATCAACCTTTCGTTTGCCCTCACGGGAAAGCGTGCCAAGGAGATGGCCACCCGCCGTTTGCTCGGAGCGCAGAAAGGCGAAATCGTTTGGAAATATATTTCTGAATCACTGATATTTACAGCGGTTTGTTTTGGCCTTGGCTTGTTGTTGGCCTATCTGTTGGCACCTTCGGTCAATGCCTTGCTCAACGCCCCTGAGGTGCCGATTACCATTCAGATGAAACCTATGTACATTGTGGCTTATTTGGCAGTCATTGTGGTGGTTGGCGTGCTCAATGGCATCATTCCGGCTTTGTTTGCCAGTCGTGTGGGGCCGATGGATGTGGTGAAAGGCACTTTTCGCCGCAATACGAAAATGGTGTTCAATAAGGTGTTTATCGTCATCCAAAGTGCTTTGGCGGTTTTCCTTATCGCTATGGCCATCGTGATGGAGGCGCAGTATCGTACTTCGATGAATCGCCCAAAACATTGCAATACGCAAGACAAATACTATTTGGTGGTGTTCGCCTCTGAACCGCAATCCGATTTGTTTGACAAACTTGAGAAATTGCCTTGTGTGAAGCGGATTGGCCGAAGTAGGGGCGTGCCGGGGTGTATGATTGGTGGACAGTACAGCCTCACTCGTGACGGACAAAATATCTTATATCGGCATTTGAGGATGGACACTGTTGCTTTTCAAATGCTTGACTTTGAAATCCTTAAAGATTATCAGGCACCGCTTTACAATACGGTGTGGTTTGGCGAGCGGGCCTTTGCGGCCACAGGACTTACCGATGAGAATCACGAAATCGATGTTTTAAGGGAAAGGACGACCAACTGCGACCAAGTGGCTGGTGTGATTCGTGATTTCCCAGTGACAACAAGCAATGTGGGAGACGAAGATTATCAGATTATCAGTATCATGAAAGCCGATGACATCAAATATGGCGGTTTTGTGATGGAAATTATTGGTGATCATGCGGAAGCGAGAAAAGCCATCCATGAGGTGGTCGATGAATGGCGCAATGGTGAATTTGTGGATCCTTTTGCCGATGGTTTCATTGACGATTTCTACCGCGATGCGCTCAAACCCGCCAAGAATAATATGCGTCTTTTGGAGATTTTTATGCTGCTTGCCGTGCTGATCTCTCTGCTTGGCCTTATCGCCATGAGCACCTATTACGCGGGCGAGAACGCCAAGAGCATCGCCGTGCGCAAGGTGTTTGGCGGTACCGTCGAGAGCGAGACGTGGCGCACCGTGAAGGAATATATGGTTTTGGTGGCGGTGGCTTGCGTCATCGCCGTCCCGATAGCAGTGTGGGCGGCGCAACGTTACCTCGAAGGCTTTATCGTCAAACTCGAAAACTACGGCTGGATTTTCGTTGTCGCCGTGGCCATTTCCCTCGTGATGGCCTTCCTGTCGGTGCTTTGGCAGACTTTGAAGGCGGCCAAGACTAATCCGGTGATGGCGTTGAAGAAGGAATAAATGCATAAAATACCATCATTTTCCTTTGTTTGCAACAATTTATTTGTATTTTTGCCGCAAAATATGCGACGATATTGACCGAATAACGACGCAAAAACACAGAAACATGTATATACACGAGCATGAGAACTGGACGGATTTCCGTTGGTCGAACGAAGCGGTGGCTTTGCCCTTGGACGAAGTCTGTCGCGAACAAGGGAAACTGGTTGGCCGATTGAGCAACTTGGGCTTCGATAGCCAATTGAAGGCCATGGCCGAGAACTTGACCCGAGATGTGGTCTATTCCTCCGAGATAGAAGGCATAAGGCTCAATGTGGATGAGGTGCGCTCGTCCATAGCCCGTCGTTTGGGAATTGAGGGTATGAAGTTTACGCCTTCTTCGCATTATGTCGATGGCGTGGTGGCCGTGATGCTCGATGCGATGGAGCACTTCGACCAGCCACTGACCAAGGAGAAGCTTTGTGGATGGCAGTCGGCTTTCTTCCCTTCGGGTTTTAGCGAAGGCTCTAGTATTGAGGTTTGAATGTACCGCACTCACGAGGAGCATGTCGTTTCAGGGCTATGGGGGCGCGAGCGGGTGCATTATATGGCACCTTCTCCCGACCGGGTGGAAGAGGAAATGAGCAAATTCATTGACTGGTATAATACCGACAAGCCTATCTCTCCTGTCATACGCTCGGCCATAGTGCATCTTTGGTTTGTCTCCATCCACCCATTCGAGGATGGCAACGGCAGGTTGGCGCGCATCCTTGGCGACATGTACCTTGCCCGTGGCGACAACAGTCGTTTCCGTTTCTACAATATCTCATCGGAGATCAATCGCGACAAGAACCACTATTACGACATCCTGGAAAGGGTGCAGCACGGCGACGGCGACATCACAGAGTGGGTCGTTTGGTATCTGCATACCCTCTTGGCCGCCATCCGCGAAGCTTCGGCCACGGTGAGCACTTCCAAAACATGGGCGAATTTGAGCAAATGCTCAAAAGACACTGCTATTCGTGATATCCAAGACTTGTTGGAGAAGCATATCCTTATTGTAGACATCCCAGGAGCCAAACGTCCCAGCTATTCCATCAATTACGGTGGCTCGACGGATGACATCATGAAACGTTTCAGTGATATAGCCATACAAGAGGAGGCAGGAGGCTTTTTTCTCACCGCTGTCCTCGACGGAAAGACCAAGGTGAGGGAACGCCTACTCGCTTTGGATGCTGAGCGCTATCAGAAAGGCGACCTGCCCATGGAGCACCTGTTGGGGAAATACTGCACTTATATGTTGAAGTAAGGCATGATAATCCTTGCGACTGTAAAGTTTCTTTACACCCACTGTAAAGAAACTTTACACTTTTACAAGAGCGAAAAATAGTATCTTGTTGATTCATATTGTTTTGTGATTTTGGCACGGATTATGACATACGACATATAACAATTAAACAGTTAAACAATCAACGATTGACTAACGTCGAATCTAAAGATTTCAACAATATGTCAAGTTACATCAAATTCCTTTCCCGAAACAAACTTTACACCATCATCGAGGCCATCGGTCTCATCGTTTCCATTGCCTTCGTCATCTTGATTGGCAATTATGTGTATCAGCAGTATTCCGTGGCCTATGGCAATCCTTATCGAAATAGGGTTTATGCCGTTGGAAATCAAGATTATCTGTCGCTTTCTTGGTGGGACAAGGCCGTTTTTGAAGCCGAACTTCCCGAGGCGGAGGCTGTCTGTCGTATCTCCAACGCTGATGATGCGGGCTACATCACCATTGGCGACGAGCATATCAATGCAACTGTCACCGAGGCCGACCCCGAACTCTTCGAACTTTTCCCTAACCTGACCTTGATTGATGGCAATATGGACGAGTTCCGCCTCAAAGGCCATTGCCTCGTTTCGGAATCGCTGGCACAACGAGCCTTCAATGGCGATGCCATAGGCAAACCCATCACCATCACCTTTTTTGACGATAAAAACGAAAGTATGGTTTGTGGAGTCTTCAAGGATGACGCCTATTCGATGATTCCTTACACCGATGTGATTCTCAATCCCGAGTTCGACGAATTGTACGAACCTGAAAACCAGGTGCCTTTTAGTTCCATTGGCTCGTATATGACTTTGATTAAAGTCCACGAAGGCACTGATCGAGAAGAGTTTGCAAAGAAGATAGAGGCGGTCGGTTTACCACATTATTCTGGCGGTTTCGTTTCTGCCATGCCGATTTATACCCTCCCAGAGGTCTTTTTCACGGAAAACCAGTGGATGTTTAAGAAAGGCAACAAGTCCTTGCTGCAAATACTGACCGTGGTGGTCTTGCTGTTGTTGCTTTCGGCGGTTTTTAACTACATCAACCTTAATATGGCACTCTCGGGAAAGCGCGCCAAGGAGATGGCCACAAGGCGGCTTCACGGTGCCACGAAAGGGAGAATCGTCTTAAAGTATATCCTTGAATCCGTGTCGTTCACGGCGGTATGCTTCGTGTTGGCGTTTTTGGTAGCCTACGCCTTCCTCCCGATGATGAACAACCTGTTGAGAGGCGTTTCGGGTGGTGAAATGGGCATCGACGCTCCGTTTGAACAGTTCGTCCCAATCCGTTTCGAATGGTCAGCGCGCATTGTGGCGGTTTATCTTGTGGCGATTGTGCTGTTGGGCACTTTGGCGGGCATCGCGCCAGCCGCCATAGCCTCGCGTTTCGAGCCGATAGATGTTGTGCGCGGCACCTATCGCTTGAAGACAAAAAGGGTGTACAGCAAGGTGTTTATCGTGTTCCAAAATACCATCACTGTGGTTCTCATCGCCATGGCGTTGCTGATGGAGGTACAGATGCGGCACATGATGAACCGTCCCATCCACTCGCGTTCCGAGGGCTTGTATTCGTTGCAAATGTGGGTGAGAGACTACGCCGATTTGGTTCCACTCATCAACCGTTTGGAGCAGATTCCGAATGTGCGAGCGGTGGGCTATGGCCGTGGTTTTGCGGGTCAGTTGAACATGGGCACAAGTGTCGAAACGCCTGACGGCGAAACAGTGAACATGCAACTCATCCTGTGCGATGAGACCTATTTCGATATGCTTGGTTTGCAGGTAGTTGAAGATTTCGGCGTACCCAAAACCAACTCGGTCTGGATGTCGAAGGCCTTGGCCAACAAACTTTCGGTGAACGACTCGACGGCTTCGTATTATGCCCGTCGGATGCGCATCAACGGCAGTCGTCCCGAGACCGTGGGCGGCATCTACGAAAACATCCCGACATTGCCAGCATCGGCTTCCGAACCTGACCGTTTTTCGGCTGTCATCATCGCCAAGGCGGAAGACCTGGTTTGGGGTAATGGCGTAATGGTTGATGTCTCAAGTGATTACAAA
>CADBZW010000047.1 GCA_902799345.1 uncultured Bacteroidia bacterium
GCTATACGTGCTATGTCCGGTGCAACTCATCACAACAGTCGGCGGGATTCCAAAAGAGAGAGAACAACACACAAACGTTCTCCTTGCATCATGGCAACCAATAATCTCATAGAACTTCTTCACTTCCTCAATCCTGGCGTTGCCTTGGTAATGGATTAAAACGACTTCTCGGTCAAGGCCAGCCTTCTTTGCAGCTTCCTTTAGATACTCGTTGATTTTAGCGTTGGCATACACCCGAAACATTTTTCCATCGGGGTATTCCTCGTCATTATATTTATGAATGATTTCCTTGGCGTGGCTAGTTAACGGAATTGAAAGCTTATCGTGTGTTTTCTTGGTGCAAATCTCAATATGGTCTTCAAACACATTCGCCTTCTTCAAGTTTTCCAAATCACTATATCTTAAAGAGGTGAAAGCCATGAAGCAGAACATATCCCTGACCAGTTCCCAGCATTTTTCATTATCAGCAAATTTATAATTGTAGAAGCCCATCAACTCACTGTGCTTCAAGAAAGTTACGGTTTTCGGCACAATAGTAAGATTAAGCTTATAATCCAGAACTCCTGGCTGCAACTCATATCCTTCGTTATAAAGCCACCTAATAAAGGTTTTCAGAAATGAAAACATTTTATCGATAGTAGTATTGCTATAGTTTTTGGCAACATACCAGTTCTTCAACTCTCGCATTTTATCCTTGGTGAGCTTTTCCAAAGTAATTCCAGGGCAACATGCATTAAGATGTTTCCATGTCTGCTCATACTTGTGATGGACTTTTTCTGTCCAATTGTTGTCATCACTTGCCGTTTTCAGAAAATCTTCAAATAATTCAGCAAACGTTTTCTTCAATTTCACCTCTTCCTTTGGCTGTTCCCCACGCACCATTGCTTTCAAGATTTCTTTCGACGGCATTACAGAATCAATCTCACATTTCTTAAAGGCCTTCTTGATTTCGTCTAAACCTTCATCAATAGCGTTGGTAATGATACGAGCGCTACAATTCTGATCAGCAACTTTGTGTATTGTACCTGCAATTGGTCTTTGTGCCTTAGAATCCCACTTATCAGGATCGGCGCGATACTCTAATGAAAAAGCAGTTTCCGTCTTGTTCCAGCGCACACGAATTTTAATGTGCTTGGTTTTAGGGTCAACGAACACCCTTGTGTTGTACTTAATATCTATCATCTATTATTGGTTTTTTGTCTGATATTTTTACTGATTATGCAGCCGTTTTTAGGGGACTGCGCTGCAAAAATAATATGTTTAAAAGAGGGGCGCCAGTAGTCCCCCGATTCATAAAGCCATTCAATGGCGCATGATTCTACATGATGCCATATATATGACAAACCACTAAACAACAGACATTTAGTTATTGATGGGGATTATGTGAAATCATGCCTATCATCCCTCCATCTCCACTTTTTGAACGCAAAAACCCGCTGAAAATCAGTGGGTTTTTGTGTTTTATGGCTTTTCTGTTCTATTCATAATGCCTAATCCGAACCTCTACCCCATCGGATTCCAACTGCGACGGGATGCCGCTCACATCCGTCTGGCCGTAATGGTAAGGGAACAACACTTTCGGCTTGACCATCCGAGCGGCGTTGATGAGTCGTTCAGGGGTCATGGTGTAAGGCTGGTTACAAGGCATGAAAGCGATGTCGATGTCTTTGATTTCAGCCATTTCAGGGATATCCTCGGTATCGGCGGCGATGTAGATTCTCAGCCCGTCGAGGGTGAGGATGAAGCCGTCGTCCCTTCCCTTGGGGTGGAACTGCAGATGCTCTTCGGTGGTGTTGTAGGCGGGGACGGCCTCAACGGTAAAGTCATCAGCGATTTGGAGTGTGTCGCCGTTGGCCATCACGGTGCCGTAGCCAAGCATCTCGGCGCAGCGTTGGTTCGTAATCAGCTGGGTGTTTTCGCCCGTCAGCATGTTAATGGCCGTGGTGTCAAGATGGTCGTGATGTTCGTGGGTGATGAAGATGTAGTCCGCTTTGGGCATGGCGGCGTAGTTGATGGTCTTCTCCCCCAACTTCGCCACGGGGTCAATCTGGATTTCCTTGCCGTCGTATTCGATGCGGATGCTGGCGTGAACCAAGGCGTGAAACTTCACCGTCTTGCCGTTCTTGGTAGTGAAGGTGTCGACTTCGTAATCTTCTTCGGTCATTTCTACCGGCATCCCCGCGTTTTTCCAAGCCGTGATGCCACCCAAAAGATTCACAACCTTGAAGCCTTCCTTGGCAAGCATCGCGGCGGCGTTGGCCGAGCGTTTCCCGCTTCTGCAATACACGGCAATGGTCTTGTCGGCAGGCAAGGCCGTTTTTGCCTTCTCGACAAAGTCCTCCTCTTTAACGTCAATGTTGAAGGCATTCGATAGGTGACCTTCGCCAAACTCCTCGGCGGTCCTCACGTCGAGCAGGACGACATCGGGGCTTTTGATGCGTTCAGCAAACGCGTTAACATCCATGTTTTCATAACCTTGCTGGCCACAGGCGGTAGCCAGGCCCAATAGGGCTAGTAAGTTGGTGAGTATTTTCTTCATGGTGTTTGAATTTGAATGTGGCAAAAATACATATTTTACGAAAAACGGCAGAGGCCTATTTTTAGAAAACACGAATTACCGCCAATTTGCCGCGAATTTTTCAAAGACCACTTCTTTTTTGTCTTCCTTCCATTCCTTCTCCGCCAGCTCCATCACCGGCCAGATGCTTTCATAGCGACGGGCAAATTTCTCCTCTGAGGCAGGCAGCGTCCTGATGCTTTGGCAATGGGGGCACCTTGACGGGAACGAGGCCGAATAAGGGTGAGGCCTAATGTCGATGGCGGAGAACGTGGCTCCACACTGGGTGCATTTGAACTCCTGCTGCCCTTTGTTGACGGGGCTGTCGTTAGAACCCCAGTTGATGCTGAGGCGCGAAATGAACATTGCCGTCTCCTCCATATCCCAAAGCCTTTGGTAAAAAGCCTTGTCGGATTCGGTCGGGCGCGTCCTTTTCCCTCCGCATTTCGGGCAGGGTTGAGGCTTTGAATAGGCGTAATCGCCATCAGAAGATGCATGGTTTCTCATTTCCTTTTTGACATTGTCGGCCTCAAAGGTTTCGCCACATTCGGAGCAGACAAACTTGATGGGTTCCGGCTTGGGTTGTTTGGCTTTCCTTTTCTTCTCGAAATGCTCCTTTATGCCTTCGACGGCCAGCACTGGCAACATCCAGACAAAGGCTAATCCCATCCCGACATTGCTGAAAAACTCAGCCACTTTTGATTTCTTATTCGTCATATCTCTATAATTTGTTCTAAAATAATCCAAATACTTTGTTGGCTTTCAGCTATCAGCCGTCAGCTATCAGCTTGGTGGCACTGTAGCTGACGGCTGATTGCCGACCGCTGACAGCCAAAAAAAGCTTTAAATCTGTTTGTTCTACCGCTACTCCTGCTTTGTCTCACCGTTCTTTTTGTCGCCACTATTGCTATCTTGCGCGCCCCAAACAAAGAGCCCTACCACGGCGCTGACGGCATAGAGGGTCCAGGCCCACCACGGAGCATGAATACAGATGAGGATAATCAGTCCAACCAGACAATCAAAGAAGAAGAAACATCCCATAGTGCGTTGATTTTGATAACGGTCGCAAAAATACAGTGCCGCTACCGATGCGCAATGGAATGTAGTGAATTATAGTAAAAGATGGTTTTTACCGCCGCAACTTGATTTCCTCATCGCTGCAAAGCTTATGCACTTCGTTTCGAATGTAGTCTTCGAGGCTTTGGACGTTCTTTTTGTTGGCGCCGCCATTGATGAAGTTGAGGAAAATGCGTGATGCCGATTCTATCCTCACCTCGGTTTCCTGGGTGCTTGTGGCCACCACATGGATGGTGACGTTCTCGCCGAAGGACAACAAACTCATCCCATGCCTTGCTGTGATGGTGAAGGTTTGGTCGTTACATTCGATGCGCTTGAACTGACCGCATTGCTGGACGGCCTTTTTCGTGGCGGTATAAACGCGACGGGCGGGTTGGGTGAAGTTTAAGGTTGTGGTGCGCATGATAAATAGCTTTTCTACGAAAAATGGATTGTTTTATCGATTCGAATAGTACGCCTACTTTTATGGTCAATATTTAAACTTCCGTTGAATTTAAATGCCCCAGAGGTATTCACTTCAATAACTGCATCAAGAGTTTTATGATAATTCTCCGTTAGCACTTCAGAAAGTTGATATACTTTATCTTTTCCTCCTTTTTCAGGATCAAAATATCTAAGAATATTTTTTATTTCCCTCACCTCTAATAACCCATTCTTTTCGGCCATTCTATAGGCTTTCTCATAACCATTTGTGGCATCAGACTCATGCTCAATTCTTAGAACATATTCTGATTCGGAGCTGTTTTCTGTTGACCCTTTTACATTGCCTTTTACTTTTACTGTTTTTATTCTCATCCGTCCTTTTGCATCGTATTCAACCGTTTCACATTTTACTATTTTTGCAGTCTCCTCACAACTCTGTGCACCAAGCGCAGCAAATATCATCGCTAAATCATGTAAATGATCATTTATGATATCAGCTTCCGAAGTGTCGGAAGGAATCAACTCGAATGGACGGAATGGATGCTTAACAAGTACGGTGTTTTCAGGATAGTTCCCTATTTGATATTTATGGCCATCATATTTTCCATTTCTTAAATCCTCAATGTCGTTTTGACATATAGGATATACTTTTGTGTCAATTTTCTCTCCATTCCCTCCAAATTGCCATCCGCGAGTCTCTAACATATCAACTATTGGAAATACCGATCTAGTTATGAATATTCCGTATTGACCATCATCTTGTAATTTACTCATTTTGTTAGGTTTAACAATTAATTAATATGATTATCAAAATAGCTATTATAGCAACTAATATGCAGAAGCCTATCCTACGGAAACGGATTCTTTTTATATACTTATCAACAAACGCGAGTTCCTTTTCATCTAGTGTTTTCCCTAAAGCTTTCGCCGCCGATAATGCATCATCAATAAATCCTTTCAGTCTAAAACTAGGTTTCCAATACAGAAAAGATTCTTCTTCTCCATTCTTTTCTTTTTCAATGAAGCACGATCGATACGCCACACCCTTAAACAAGCCACTCCCTAACTGAAAATACTGGTTAGTTGAGGAGTTAAGATATTTCTCAACCATTGATTTATCCATAATATTCAGCGAGAAATCCTTTAATGTTTTTCGATTCACCGCATGATACGTGTTTTCATCAGGACTTGGAACGACAGCTCCATTGATAACAAGATACCCGTTTTTTGACGCATCTTTGTCCTGCATCCAAAGTATTGAGTGATACTTTTCCATAGTTTCACCTATTTTAATCTATCTAGTTGAATTAAACTGTCAATAATGCTTCTTACTTCCTTGATTTTCTGGACGTCTGCGACCTTAACCTCACAATTGTATTTAACCCCAGACAACAGTCCGCTTTCACTCAAAAACAAATCTCGAATGATAGCTTTGTTGTTTTCAGAATACTCTTCTCCAATACTATGAAGATATTCATCCGCATGTGAAAGGATGAGCATCATTGCTTTTTTATTATTTCTTGCGTAGTCATTTATTTTTTGCAGCCAAGTCAAACTATATTCATTTGCCACCTTATTATTTCCGTTCACAAACTCATTAACATTCAATAAATAAAGGATATAGCGGTGCTTTTTCAATTCTTTCTCAAAAAGACTATCATTCACCGTCTTGGCCAATCCTTCGGAGTCTACACTTTTTATGTATAGTTTTTCTCCTCCTTTTGTTTCATACTCAATATGATACCGTTTTATTCCCGTTGTCCGCTTCTTCACATCTTCATCTACCACATCTCTATTTAAGCCTAATACGGTCAGGATCGTCGTCTTTCCAGACCCGGAGTATCCCGACAACATAATTGTTCTTCGCTTGCCTGCAATCCGGGCAAATAATCTTTTTAGTCTTCCTATTTCTTTGATATTATTCGCATTCATGTTTAAATACTTTGTTAGTTTAATTTCAATTCATCTTGAATAGTATCATAAATTACTCGGTACATAGAGCACACATATTCAGGCATTTCAAATTTGAAATCGTTTGCAACCTTTTCCATATCGGCTTGTGCCATACATATTGAGCACAAGTTCCTTATATCGCACTTTGCGCATTTAGGAAAGTCCTTCAAAACAACATCCCTAACCTTTTGTAGTTTTTCAGATTTATTCCATATATCTGACAATGAATCACTTTTCAAGTCCCCAACAATTAAATCCCAACCTGGACACGGATGGACAAATAGATTTGTATCGATGTACAACCCGTTTGTACCTGCATTGCATAAATGAGTGTTTTGAGTTTTCGGAGTACGAGGTAATTCCTCTCGTAATTCTTTTTCATAGCCATCACAATGTTTCAATCTTGTTAGGCATATACTCTTATAATTCGACAAATCACGAATACGATACGAAAGATTCTCGTTGCATCTATTCTCCTTTGCTATAATTGTCCAATCGCACCTAAGATTAATGCCATGTTTATTAGTATATTCATACAACCCTTCAATGCTGTCTTTATTGATTTCCATCGCTTGAGTAGCAATAGAAACAGGAACGCCAGCTGCTTCCAATTTCTCGATGTTTTTCATTGTTTTTTCAAGAGAGCCTGGAACCGCCGTGATCCTATCATGTACTTCAGGGTTTACTGAAAACATAGAAACCTGAACCTGCGATAAAGTGCCTTTCTTTAAAATGAAAATTGTTTCATCGTCCAATAAGGTTAGATTTGTAAGTAGAGTCAACGCGAAGCCTTTATCTTTGACATATCTTATATATTTCTTGAACGAAGGATGACTCATACATTCACCGCCTGTAATTCTAAAGTTGACAACTGTTCCTATCTCACAACACGCATCAACAATGTCATAAAAATCGTTGTCTGACATCAATAAGTTTTTGTTTTCATGTGGAATATAGCAATGAACGCATCTTTCGTTACATTTTTGAGTTATTTCAACAACTATGTTTTGCAGGCTTGGTTTTTGATTGTTTATTGACTGAAACTTAATTAATTCATCTTTTGGCAACAATATTCTCTGCTTGGACGATTGGCCATCTTTGGGAACAATATCGGCAAAGCCATCTGCACGTTTGATTCTTGATACAAATCCAAAATCAATTAATCTATCCAAAAACAGCATTGCATCTTTCTTTACAACCGAGAAATCAGCATCGCCATCAAACTCTAAACAAACACTATTTACAATCGTATCTATATGCAATGGTGAATAGTCCAGATGCTTTGCAAATAAATAAGAAGTATAGTCTCCAATTAACTCACTATCATCGCGTTTATCAACTATTAGTAAGTAATTGTTTATGTTTCTAACAAAAACGAAGTTGTTAAGTTGATAATACATATTACCTGTGTTAAAAGAGAGACTGCCACAATCGACAGTCTCTTTCTCCGATTAATGATTAATCAACGAATCTCGGTTAATCCTCTGTTTAAGCTCTTGACATACCGTGTCCAGAACAATTACAGCAAATTGATCCTGGCATGAATCGATTTGCTGCCATTGGAGTCAATTCGGTCTCTTTTGCCCCATAAATCTTAGGTGATTGGTAAGCCATTTTTTGATTGTTGTCCATTTGATAAGGTTTTAATTGTTAGTCCTACACCCTTTTCGGCGGCTCAGTTTTTCCGTGGACTTCTATGTATTTGTAACCACTTCCAAGCCTTGCGAGGTCCATAATACAAAACCTGAAAGTTAAGGTTTTTCAAGCTCTATGACAATCGTTTTATCATTAAAACCTGACTATCTAAATTGGTTATTGCATTATCCCAATCATTCGTATTAAAGCACCAACATTCGAAAGCATTTCTAAGGAAACCCGTCATTACGGGATTTGTTGTATTTAGCACATCATTTAAGTACTCATAGCAAGCTTTATGATACTCTTCAAGTGTCTGCTTTACTTCGTCCCATAAGCAATCGCGTTCTTTTGATAATTCGGAAATCTCATCATTTAAAGAATAATGATTTTTCTCCAATGCTTCTGAAAGTTTGTCAAAACATTGCTTGTGTTCTTCGCATGTTTTCGACCACCTTTGTTTTAAATCTTGTATTCTACTTTTTTCCATATAACATTTATCAAGTGCAATAAGCTATTTATCCAATCCTCTCCACATCCAACCAAGCCATACTCAACGCCCCAGCCTTCTTGATGTCAATTCCGTAAATCCGCATGAAGGCATCCACCACGGCTTGGCCGCCGTTGGTTGTCACGGGGTTGCTCATGCTGTTGCTTGGCACATCCACCGACATCCCTTTTTCAACACGGATGCCGCTGGTGAGTTTCGAGTTTTTTACTGTGATTCTGTATAGCATAGCGTTGTCATTTTCTTTTTTGTGTCCCACAAAAGTAGGGAATTTTTCAAAAGTTTTTCAATTGCATCGTGTTTTTTCAAACATTTTTTCTCCAGCCAAGCCATAAAGAAAAGAGCGCGTCCCAACCTTTCTCATTCCGCTGGATGGCTCTGGTAAACCGTATCAAAAAATGAGGAAAAGCAGTCCACGCCCTATAACAATAAGGTGTGGACATTTGCCGCCTTTCGTCCCTTGATAGAATTTTACCAGAATTTACCAGTCGGAACTGCGTCGTCAAACGTCCTTCGCAAGATGTCCTTTCGCCGAAGCGATGCCGCAAAGATAGCAATTCTTTCCTTACCGCCACAGACATCTGCCGTTTTTTCGCGGACTGCTCGTTGGTCATATCTTCATTCTTGCCTTGCATGGCGCGAAAATAGGGGCTTTCCGCCGGGCGGCAATGGAATGTAGTGAATTATAGTATGTCTTACGCTGAAAAAAGTTGACACAATAGTCAACAAAAATGGAGAGAATCAAAAAGAGACGGAAGAAATTCAGTCAAGAAGAAAAAATGGAGATGGT
>CADBZW010000048.1 GCA_902799345.1 uncultured Bacteroidia bacterium
TCCGCTTAAGGCGGGCGAAAGGATTACTTTCTGATGCCCAATTCCTTAATGATGTTACGGTATCTTTCGATGTCGGTTCTCTTCAAATAATCGAGAAGTTTTCTTCTCTTACCTACCAAGCCAACCAACGCACGTTTGGCCGCCACATCCTTGTGATGGACTTTCGTTTGCTCTGTCAAATGCTTAATTCTGTAGGTGAACAAAGCGATTTGGCCTTCTGCTGAACCAGTATCGGCAGCGTTCTTGCCGTATTGGCTGAAAATCTCTGATTTCTTTTCTGCAGTTAAGTACATAATTTTCTTCTTTTTACACTAAATTTGTTATTCTAAACGGGCTGCAAAGATACGAATAATTTTGAAAGTGGGTGAGGTTTGGGTGAAAAATTTTAATTTTTATAAAGGCTGGAACCAGTCCCCACCAGTTCCAGCCTTGCGCATAATCTTTATATGGATTTCCCTTTAAGTGTTTCCGGCAAGCGGTAGCTCGTCCGTGCCTCCATTTTCCTGAGGATGTCCTTGAAATCCTCGGGAATGAGCCCCCAAATCCTCATGGCGATGTCGTCTGGAATCTCCTTGTAGAACGCCTCCGCTATGCCGCCCGTGATGCAGGCGAGGGTGTCGCTGTCGCCGCCCAATGAGACCGCCAATCGGATGGCCGACTCGAAGTCTGTGCTGTCGAAGAAGGCCACCATGGCCTCGGGCACCGTGCCTTGACACGAGGAGTCCCAGTCGTAGACGGGACGGATCTCTTCGCAGGTGCGGTTGAGGTTGTAGCCGTATTTCGATGAGATGTATTCCCTGATCTCTTCCTTGCTCTTGCCGTTGCGTGCCATGAAGATAGCAGCCGACGTCGATTGCGCCCCTTTGATGCCCTCTGGATGGCTGTGAGTGATGGCGGCAGATAGCCCTGCCACGCGTTCGGTCTCGTCCAAGGTGTCGAACATCCAGCCGTTGGCGCTGCACCGCATGGCGGCGCCGTTGCCGAACGAGTTGTAGGGATGGCGTGTCCCAGGCTTGAAGTCGCGACTCCCATACTCACCCAAATCTTCGGGATGGAACAGCCAGCAATGGAATCCGCCGCCATAGCCGCCCATAGGGCAGGGGTACTTCTTGGCGAAACTCAGAAACGAGGCTTCCAAGGTGTCCATGCCGTGCTGCGGATCGGTCAAAAGCCAATCGGCCACGGCCATGGTCATGATGCTGTCGTCGGTGTAGTTGTTCCGAGGGCCAAACAGCGGGAAGTCAGTGGTCTTTATGTTGTGAAATTCATATACCGAGCCAACGGTATCTCCTATGATTGCTCCTAACATGTTGTTTTAATTTTTAGATGTTTTTGAACAAAACTTTCAAAACCTGCAAAACTCGTTTCAAGGGTAGGGGAAGCATGCCAACCGGCTGCTTCCCGGCGACGCACGGTTGTGCGGTCGCCACATGCTTCTCTTGAGGTTTTGCCTTGTTTTGCAGGTTTTGTGATTAAACCAGTTCCTTCCAGAAATCCATCGGCAAATGGATGTTCGGCACGTTGACGGCACCTGCAAACAAAGGCGCTATCTCCTTTGGCGTGAAGCCTGCGATGCCGCAGCCTATCTTGGTGACGAGGAAGGTCAGCTCGGGATGCATGTCGGCGAAACGGATGAACTCCTCCACGTAGGGCAGGATGGTGTCTGTGCCGCCTTGCATCGTCGGGATGGCGTAGCTCTGTCCTTGCAGGCCGACACCTTGACCCATGACGGCACCAAACCTCTGGAAGGCCAGATAGGCTGCGCCGCCAGCATGGGCGCCGGCCAGGTTGCTGCCGAAGACAAATATCTCGTTGTCCTTCAGGCCTTTGATATACTCAGGCGTGATGCGGCCGCTGAACTCGCTCATCTCGTGATAGTTCATGGAGGAACGGTTTTCCATGCTGCGGTAGGCCTTGCGTTCTTCTCTCGACATGGCCGAGGTGGTGCCGAAACCCATCGAGAAACGAGAGAACATCGACATCTTGGCCTTGCGTTCTTTCTCCCAGGCTTCAGCCATGCCGGCTTCGTCGTCGCGGAATTCCATGTGGTTGTCGATGCTGAGCGAGGCAGAGGTGGCTTGCACATCCTGGTTGGTGCCGATGTAGGCGAAGTTCCAGCCTTCCTCGTCCTTCATGCGTTCCACGAGGGCTTTGATAGCTTGGCCACTGTATTCTTTCGAGGCGTTCTCCAAGCCATCGGTGATGACGGTCACCACGGCGGTGGCGTCTTCCTTGTCCTTGATGGCTCTGTATAAGGCGTTGATGCTGATGCCCATGGCGTCGTAGAGCGGTGTGCAGCAGCAGGGACGGTATTCCTTGGAGGTCAGTTCTTTGACCTTGTCGACGGGCACCATGTCATAAACCATGGTCTTCTCGCAGTCGCAAAAGATCATGAGCGAGACGAAATGCTCTTGCGTGTCCTTGAAGCGTTCCTGGGCCGAGCGGATGCCGCCCACGGTTTCGTTGAATCCGGCGATGGCTGCTCTGGCGATGCTGCCCATCGAGCCGCTCTTGTCGAGGATAATCAGGTTATAGACCTGAGTCTTTGCGGTAGTGGTGTTGTTTTTCATAACTTATTGTTTTATTGAGGTTTAATGATTTAAGATTTCAAGATTTTTAACTATTAACTGATAACTGCAAACTGCAAACTGAACAACTGAACAACTTCCAACTGATTAAAACTCTAGTTTAAAATTATTGTCTTCTTTAAGTTGGTCGTAGCGTTTCTTGTTGAACGAGAAGCGGGTCCCCTTGCGGCGGCGGCTGTCGTCGTCCGAACGTGAAGCGGAGTAGGAGGGACGTGGTTCAGATGCCATGCTCCCAAACAAAGCCCCGATGTCCATGCTGCGCATCTCGCGATGCTCTCCATAATATTGTCTGTCATCGTCGTCTTCCACCTCGTCGAGGATGCCTGTCTGTAGGATTTTCTTGTAGAAATTACGGCGGTCGAACTGCACGCCGAGGATGGCTTCATAGAGGCGTTGCAACTCCGGGATGGTGAACTGCTCGTCCAACAGCCCGAAGCCTATGGGCTCGAAGTGGATGTCCTTGCGCAGCCTCTCCATCGTCTTCCTGAGGATATAGTCGTGGTCGAAAGCCAATCGCGGCACTTCATTCAGGGCGAACCATTGCGCTTTGGCAGCATCGTCGCCCCCTTGCACCTCCGATTTCCTTGCCAAGGCGTAGAAAGCGATGGTGATGACGCGGGAGCGTGGGTCGCGGTCGACGTCGGAGAACGCCCCGACTTGCTTGATATAGCGCAAGTCGAGCCCTGTTTCCTCTTTCAGCTCACGCAAGGCGCCTTGCTCTGCCGTCTCGTCCATGTTGAGGAATCCTCCAGGGAAGGCCCAAGCGCCTTTGAAGGGCTCAATCCCGCGCTCGATGAGCAGGATTTTCAGGTCGTGGCCGTCGAAACCGAAGACGACACAGTCTGTCGTTACAGCCGGTCGCGGATACTTGTAGGTGTATTGTTGCGTTTCCATATCGTGTAAATTTTACGCAAAAGTACAACTATTTCCGAAACCTGCAATGTAAAATTGTGTAATTTTTACGCTTTAATTTACAAGTATTTGATTTCTAATTGTTTAATATGTGTAATTTTTACACATTATAAACAATCAGTCTGCCACGTCGTAGTTGTTGGATTCTTGCCTGTTGTTGACGGCGCCAGGGGTGTCCTGTTCCTTGATGATGTCGGTGATGACCTCGGACTGGAACACCTCGTCGACGAAATCGCGGGCCTTCGAGTGTTTCCTGTGCCATTCTTCGCCGTCCTGTTTGGTCTTGGCCACCACGTTTTTCATCTTTTGGTTGAAGCTCAACAGCTTCACATAGATGCGATACAAGGTCTTCTCCCTGTCAATCAGCGGAATCAATATGGAGTTGATGACGATGCTGAAGAGGATGACGGCAAAGACGATGTTTCTCATGAATTGGGCCACTTCTTGGTCGGGGATGAAGTTGAGGGCTTGCGTGGCCAACACGGCGGCGGTCAGTCCCTTAGGGTTGAGGGCCGACATGAAGACGAGCTCTTTCTCGGGGATGCCTTCTTTCTTGGAGATGGCGAAACGCACTGCCGGTATCCTAAGGATGAATAGCATGATGCTGATGCACAGCCCGATGACGATGGGTTGCCATTGCGTGAGTTGGATGGAGATGCCCACATAGATGAAGAAGAAGGTCTTGAGCAACAACACCAGCTCCGAGAACAGCGAGCGCTCAGTCTCGTTGAGGTTGACGGGCACTTTCTTGATGAATTTTTTGAGCCACCCGTTGTAGATGCCGTCGATGTTGGCCAGCCCGATACCGAAGGCCAAGGCCGCGATGGCACCGCTGAAGCCCATCCATTCGTTGAGACCGTAGATGATGAAGACGAAGGCGGGCGTGGTCAGGATGGAGTATTTGATGTTGCGCACCTTATCTAATATAAGGGCCCAGAATATGGCGCCGATGAGACCCATAAAGGTGGCCAGGATGAAGGACGAGAAGATGTTGCCGAGGATGGCCCCGAACTCAAGGTGCTTGCTCTCGATGGCTTGCATTAAGGCGAGGGCAAGGACAATGCTGAACACATTGCCGATGGCGGCTTCAAGGATGAGCATGATGGCAGGCTTCTCTGACATGTGCATCTGCCTGACGATGGGGATGACCACGGCCGAGGCGGTGCCGCCTAACATGCAGCCCAAGATCATGCTGACGATGGAGCCCAAGTCCAACACGAGCCAGCCCACCAACCAAATGGCTACGGCCGATAGCACGAAATTCAATGCGGTTAGTTTCAAAGCACCTTTGAAGGAGTCTTTCAAGGCGCTGAACCTCAGCTGGGTGCCGCTTTCAAACAGGATGGTGACCAAAGTGATGCCTGAAAGCAAGCTGCCGGCATTGCCCAGGCTGTCGGGCGAGAGCCAATGGAACACGGGGCCGACGAGCAGGCCGATGATGATGAGGAACAGCACGTCGGGGATGCGCTTGCGGCTGAAAATTTCGCTGAATAGGTGAGCCGTGAAGATGAGCAGACCGATGATGGCGATGGTCAGACCGATTTGTCGCGACGGACTGCTGTTGGAGATTTGTTCGGCTACCGTGTTGGCTACCCCGGGGTCGGTAACGGTTTCTGAAATCTGCGCGATGGTGTCGCTGATTCTCGAAAGGGTGTTGGTGGTGGGGATGAGTTCGGTCTGTATCATGGCAGCGGGGTTTTAGTTGAACAATCTCCAGTTGACGCCGATGAAAATTTTGCTGTCACGCATGGGGTAGTGGGGCGCGATGAACGAGTTGTGGTTCTTTGAGAGCATCATCATGTTGCTGTAGGCCGCATAGATGTGCGCTTTCTTCACCTTGATGGCCAAGGCCACATCGATGAAAGGGTAGTTGCCGATTTGCACCTCGTTTTGTAGGAAGAACGTGCGCGTGGCAGGCATGTAGGCGTCGGCGTAGTACTTGGTGAAATAACGTACCGTTATGCTCGGCATCAAGGTGGCCGCCTTGTGGAACATGGGCTGTGAATAGCCGAGTTTCAAGCTGGCTTGCACGAGTGGCAGATGGATGACGTCTTCGTTGCTGGCCTTTTGCAGGCTCGCGAAGCCCTCCACCTCGAAGCGCCAGATCTTTTGGTAGAAGCTGAGATAAGCCTCGCGGATGCTGAACATCTCTTCGTGCTGTGCAGGACGGGCATCGGTGTCGAAATAGATGAAGTTGGCGATGCTGGTCTGCCTGACGCCGATGCAATAGTCCCAGAATTTGTATTTGAGGTCGAACGACAGATAGGTGGCCGCCTTGAAGTCGTTGTCCCAACGGAAGTGGTTGGAGTAATACGACGCCTCAAACCAGTTGGCGCTCTGCCGCTTGATATCAAAGTTGAAAACCACTTGTCCGTAGTTCTTTCTTGTGGTGCCCAGGTATTGTCTCCATTGCGCCTTGATGTCGAAGTCGCCGACTTGATAGCCCAAGGTGACGAGTTGTGCCTGCCCCTTGATTTGTGCCGATTTGAACAGGTTGACGATGACGCCGCCGTTCACGCTCAGTTGTTGGTAATTGCGTGCCAGCATCGTCTCGTCTTCCAGGTAGTCGTAATACTTTACATTATAGAAGCCATGCGTGACGCCGGCGTAAACGTATAGCGGGACGTCGTCGTTGTATTTCTGGTAGCCCAAGCTATTCCATTGCAGCGTGTTTCTGAAGGCCCTGACGATGGTGGTGTCGGTGGTTTTTGAGTTGTTGAGTAGGGTGTCGTAAGGTTGGTAGAACGCTACGTAAGGTGATGCCTCGTTGTAGTAAAGTTTGTTGCTTAAGTAGCTGAAGTTGTGGCAAATCCTGCCCAACGTGAATTTCCTGACTTTGGTTTCTTGAGCGGCGACTTGATGGTTGACAGTGTCAATGAATAGGGAATCAATGAGTAGAGAGTCGGCAACGGGTGGGAATTGGATGGAATCGTTTTGGGCAGGGGAGACCAACTTCTTCTGCGGCAAAAGGTTGAAATAGTGTTGTAGGCCGACGCCGCTTGAAACGACGGTGTTGGTGGCAGAATTCAGGTTGACGTTGAGGACGGAGTTGTCCGATTCGGTGTTGGAAGTGTAGTCTTCGTCGTTAGCGAGGCCACCGTTTTCATCCATGACGAGTTTGTTGCGGTACCAATAGGCGCTCACAGCATAGCGGTTGTCCTTGGTGAAATAGTGCGCGTTGACCCAGAAGTAGTTATTGAGACTTCGGCAGTTCTTGAAAACGCCAGGAGAATAGTCGGTGTTGAAGGCGAAGGAAACGAATAGGCGACGGGCAAACCGTCTTCCGAACTTGACGTTGAGGTGTTGTTCTTTGTCGTTTACCGTCATCACGTAGCGCAACTCGGAGTAGGGGAGCACCGACTGGTAAGCCACCATGGTGCTTTCGTTTTGCAGCATCGCTGAAAATGCGGGCAGGGTCATGTCGAATCCCACCTGCTGCAGATAGTTGAACCTCATTGACTTATGGGCAAGTCCTGTGTTGCTAAGGGTGCTGAAGATGACAGGTCGCTTTTCCAAAATCTCATAGTCGTTGGTATGAAACGTTAGGGTGTCGATGACTTTAGAGCTGTTCAGGAAGATGCTGTCGAACTGGTACGAATTGTATGTGACGAAGGTGGAATCGATGGGTCGGGTGGGGGAGACTGCAGTTTTTTTCGGGGCAATGGAATCCTGTGTAGGACTTTGTGAAAACCCTAACAAGCTGGAAATTAGTATAATAAAAGCAAATACCAATTTCTTTCCCATGCGATTGAATTTGGCTGTAAAAATAGTAAAAAAAAGGAAATGAAAGTGATGTGCCAGTCTAAAAACAGACAACCCCGCCAAGCTGTCGCTGACGGGGTCTCCGTTATGGGTGGGCGGCGAACTACTTTCCCACGGTCTCCCGCAGTATCATCGTCGCGGCGGGGCTTAACTTCTCTGTTCGGAATGGGAAGAGGTGCGCCCCCGCG
>CADBZW010000049.1 GCA_902799345.1 uncultured Bacteroidia bacterium
ATGTTTGAAAAAGTCAACCCCCAGCATCCTGACAAGTTGGCCGACCGCATCGCCGGAGCCATCGTAGATTTGGCCTACGCCGTGGAGCGCAACCCGAGAATCGCCGTGGAAGTGCTCATCGGTCACGGCAAGGCCTTCGTCATCATCGAGACCTCGCTCGGCAGGCACGACCTCACCGCCGACGACGTGGCGCATGCCGTGCGCCGCATCTGCCCCCACATCGACGCGAGCAACATCCACATCACCATCGCCTCGCAGGACGTTCACCTGGCCGACAACCAAAGCCAGGGACTGCGCGCGGCCGACAACGGCATCTTCCGCGGCATGCCCGTCACCACCGAGCAGCGCATCCTCACCTCCATCGCCGCCACCATCCACGCCAACTTCCCCACCGACGGCAAGTACATCATCGACATGCACCACGGCGACGCGGATGGCCTGCCCGAATGCACCGTCTGCCAGAGCAATGCCCAGCAGACGGAACTGGAGGAATGTCTCGACCAATGGGATAACCACCACATCGACAGCGTGGACGGCTTCACCATCTTCACCATCAACCCCCTCGGCTTCTGGACGGGCGGCACCAACGTGGACTGCGGAGCCACCAACAGAAAACTTGGGAGTGATATGGGCGATGCCGTGACGGGCGGCGGACTCCATGGCAAGGACCTGAGCAAAGCCGACGTGTCGGTGAACATCGTCTGCCACATCCTCGCACAACAGCACCGCCGCCCCGTGGAGGCATCATGCGCCATCGGCGACAGCGAGGTGACGTTCCACTTCCCCGGCCAGGGCGACCGCTTCCCCGACAACCTGCCCACACAGCCCGACATCACCCTCCCCTTCCCCGACATCGTGGAACTCGCCCGGCTCTACATCCTCACCGACTGCGCCGGCTCCTTTGAACGACTGGCTGAATGGGGATTGATAAGGCCGAATGTGGAGGCGTAGGCAAAACCCCGAAAATCGCATAAAACGAACACGAATTATCACGAATTTACCGAAAATTTTAGGAACTATGGACAAATTCTTACAAGCCGGAACAATCGGCATTTACTTCTACATCGGCTTTTGCATTGTCGGTGTTATCATCTGGGCAATATTCATGTACCGACTTCTGCGCCGATACAACACAAAGCACGAAGGCAGCAACCTGATGAAGCACAACACCTATGAGCAGGAATGGCACAAGTCAACCGATGCCCCGTGCCCTGGCTCGCTCATCGTCTGCGAGGATGGCAAGCACCAACTCTATTTCGGCTATGCCGTAGCCTACAACGGAAGGCCATGCCTTTGGCAAATACCCAACTACCTCACCGACTTCCGCAACCCTCCCAAGACGCTCGACCCTCAAATGCTTCATCCAACGCTTCCGTATTTGGCCATCGTCATGTATAGCCGTTGGCAATACATCGAGCGCAGGATATTGCCCACCGAGACACTAAGAACATACGCCGACCAATACAAGGAGGAAAGCAAATGAAAGTAGAACTTAAACCAATCATCGACCAACTAACCGAGGCCATCGGTTTGCCAGTCGGAATGACTGTCGCTGCGCTCATCGACAATGATGAACTGCTCGGATGGATTATCGCCCGCAAAATGCCCGACGGACAAATTATCCCCGTTTCAAAAAGCAAGACCTACCCATCCATCAAAGACTTGTTGCCATTAAAGGAGAAATTCGACAAGATGATGATGGATGCCATAAGGGAAAATTCATAAACCAAAACCCCAAAAGCAATGAATAAAGACGATTATGCAAAGATGAAGAACCGCCAGGAATTGGCAAAGGCTTTCATCGACAAGTTGGAAAACGTCAACATCGAAGACGTTGACATCATCCCTGCACTCATGCAATACGTTGAGACAGGTGACAAAACCGAGTTCAAGGATTTTTGCGATTACCACTTCATCCTGAGTCCTGACGAAAAAATGGCGATGGTGGAAAATGCAAAAATCCGCTTGGATGAACTGAAGGAAGAATTTGAGCGTTTGAAAGAGTTTCAAAAGGAATACACCGAAGCCTACAAAAAACTGATGGAATGGCGCAGAACTATCGCAGAGACAAACATAGAAGACCCCAGCCGAATCGGTATAAATGCCGGAAGTCTCCAAAAGTTTCTTGATTCTGACGTGAAGGAACTGCCCAACTGGTATCAAAAGGTGCTGTATGTCTTGGATGGTGACAACATGAAGCGCATCGACCATGTTTGCGTGATAGACAAGAAAGTCATTTTCATGATGAGCAAAGACACAAGGCTCCTGCCGAAATTCCCCGACCTCCCACGGATTAAATTCCCCATCAGCGAATACGATGTGTTTTAGGAAACGAAAAAAGAGGACATCCCACCACGGGATGCCCTCTTTTGTTTGTGGAAACCTGCACCGCCGTAACTCACTGATATAGAAACCCCGTGGAAAGGGTTAACTTTTACCGACGGAAAAGTTAACTTTTACCAACCTAAAAGTTAACTTTTACCCAAGAAAAAGTTAACCCCAACCGCCGAAAAGGTCAAGGGGCAGAGATAATGAACAATATTTTATAACAAAAAAACTGACAAAACTATGGCAAAAGTTAAGTATGCCATCCGGGAGTTCATCCCCACAGCCAACCAGTCGGGAGGCCACAGTTTCTACGCTCAGGCACAGCCCGACAACGTGATCACCAACCGCGAACTCGCGCAGAAGATTCAAGCCCGAACCGGCACACGCGCCTACGAGGCCATGACCGTGCTCGCCGCCGCCGCTGAAATCATCCTCGAAGAGACCGCCGAAAACAACCGCGTGCAACTGGAGACTGGCGACGGCGTGTCGCTCGTCAGCATCTACCCACGTGTCACCGGCTCAATCAGCGACAAGGACGTGCAGGCCGACCCCGAAGCCTACGGCAACGCGCAGGTGGCGACCGCCGACATGCTCACCGCCGACAAACTCCAATGGACGCTCGGCGCATCCGTCGGCAAGAAGTTCTCCAAGCAGTTCGCACTCAACAAGCAGGCCGAGCGCGTCAACTTCAAGCCCATCGAAGGCATCGACGACGACGACGACAACACCAACACGGGCACGGGCGGCAACACCGGCGGCGGCAACACTGGCGGCGGCGGCGACCTCACGCCATAGCGTTTTTCGGGGCGACAGGTATGTCCTGAGAAGCAAAAAACGTTCTGCATATTTATACATCGCAAAAGCCTTCTATACGAATCAATAAAAGGTACATTGCACAGAACGGCAAGAGGCGGGTCACGCCGCCCTCGCCCTGCGTTTATAGAGAGCCGTCGTGTTGCAGCGCGGCGGCTCATTTCTTTTCTGCAAAACAAAAGGAACTATGACCCATGCGACAAATCAGATTCAAGGCGAGAGCCAAAAAGACAAAGGAATGGGTGGAGGGCTACTACGCCACCATCCACGCCCCACGCTACGGCGGCGAGAACGAACTCATCGGCTTCGATAAGTTCCCCGCCATCTTACACGACGACCTATTAACGCCAGGCCACAACGTCTGCGGCCACTGGACCGACATCTACCCCCAGACGCTCTGCCAGCAGACCGACATGGAGGATGCCGACGGAATGCCCATCTGGGAGCACGACACCGTGAGGGCGACTTCCATCGACCACCCCGACACCCACTTCGACGGCGAGGTGGTGTGGATGCAAACCTGCTTCGCCGTGGAAGACGAGACAGGACACCACACCCCCCTCTGCCAACTCCGCGCACAATACAACATCACCGTGACGGGAAATAAATTCGAGGGAGTATAACGAACACGCCCCCGTTTAAATTTTAATCAATAAAATAATTTAGGAACTATGATTATTGTAAAAACTTCCAATGGCGACGTATTCATCAATGACCGCGAATTTGTGAAACTGCGCCATGACAAAGAAAACCATTGTGTCTATGTCCAAATGAAAGGTGACGGACGCTTTACATTTGAACACATCAAAGCCATCGACAGGGTGGAGACCGTGACCTACATCAACGAGGAAACCAATGCCGAGCGGAAAGACGAAGGCTCAGAAGTGAAATACCTGCGCCAACAGTTGGCCGACGAGAAGAACATGACCGGATTTCTCTGTACGCTGGCCGAGGGCATAGAAAAAAAACTGCTCAACTTTGCCAGCGACATCATCCAAATGGTGCAATACGACGACGAAATCCCAGACGAAAGCCGCAGACGGCTTCGAGATCACGCCAAGGAATCAAAAGCCTGGGCACTCGACAAGGGAAGGTGGTGGGAGCGTCAAGAATATCTTGAAAAGCATCAGAAGCAGGTAGAAGCAGAAGTCGCTCACACCTCCATGCTCAGCGACAAGGTGGATGACCAATCGGCATCCATCAAGGAACTGAAGGACAAATTGGATAGTGCCAACAGGCAAATAGCCATGTATCAAAGTGCATCGGAGCGGCTGATGGCCCGAAGCCTATGGAAGCGCATCATCAACGAAAAGACGTGGCTATAAAACACCGTTAATCTTTGGAACTATGATTAGAGCAGAAGAACTTATGATAGGCGACTGGGTGATTGACAAGGAATTGTCAGACGAGCCTGTACAGATAGAACAGATTAACGAGAAGAACGTGCATTATAAGTGCGGAAATGGTTATATATCTTCGGGTGTTGAACTATTAGAGCCAGTTCCCATCACCCACGAAATCCTTGTCCACCAACTTCAACATGCTTTTCGCTTGTGTGGCATAAGCAAAACCATCGACTTATGACCCCGACCCCCTACACCCTCAAATCCTCCGCCCTTGCGGCTCTCCG
>CADBZW010000050.1 GCA_902799345.1 uncultured Bacteroidia bacterium
ACCATGATGAACCGCTTCGTCATGGATTACAGCGTGGACATCACCACCGCCTTCAACGGACTGCTCGACTACATCATCGGCTACTTCGACCCCACGGGCGCACCCATCGACGGCTGGCCGTTCAAGCAGGAGCAAAACAAGCGGATGCACGAGATGATGTATCAGTACATTCAGATCATGGATGAGCAACTCGCCCACAAGCAATGGTTTGATGCCTGGGGCGACCTCTTCATGGCACTCTACGCCAACGGAGCAGACAAGAACCAGTTCTTCACGCCACCGTCGCTCGTCAACATGATGACCGAAGTGGCGATGGACAACCTCGGCGAGCCCACCCACGACGTGCTCGGCTTTGGCCGTCGGCATATCATCAACGACCCGTCGTGCGGCTCATCGCGCAATCTGCTTGCAGGTCACGCCAAATATTTGTATCTCTATGAGCGCGAGCCCTACCTCTCCGGCGAAGACATCGACTCGCTCTGCTGCAAGATGTCGGCCATCAACATGATGATGCACGGATGCTTCGGCGAAGTGGTGTGCCACAACACCCTTGCAGAACCAGACAAGGTGCGGCTCGGCTACATCATCAACGAAACCCGATACCCCATCCCCAGCACCCTGCCAAGCATCCGGCGCAGCACCAACCCCGCCCACTTCGCCTGCACCTCCGCCATGTTCATCATCCGAAGGCAAAACGAGGTGAAGCGGCAGAGCGAGAGCAAGCCAGCCGAAACGCCAGCAGAGACACCAAAGGCAAAGGAAAGGAAAAAACCAGTACAACTCACACTGTTTGACTTATGATTAAGAGAATCACAGAAGAAGCCATTGCCATGCTCATGCAGAATGGCATCAAGGACAAAAAGCAGATTGAGACCTTGCGGGATGTGCTTCTCGTCACGCTGAGCAAGTACGAAATCAAGGAAAAGGAAACTTCGCTTGTCGTATATGACAGCACCGATGCCAACATCATACAGCGTTTTTTCGTGGCAAAGACCACATGCGGACTGTCGGCACGCTCGCTCACATACTACAAGCAGATACTCAAAAAGTCGCTCGAAACTATTGGCAAGCATTTGAAAGACATTACCGCCGACGACATAAGAGCCTACCTGACGATGACAAGGCTGAAAGGCTCATCCAACGTGACACTGAACAATGAGCGGCGTGTGCTTTCCTCATTCTTTACCTGGTGCCACGATGAAGAGTTTTTGCCACGCAACATCATGAAGCGAGTGGATAAAATCAAGGTCGAGAAGAAAGTCAAGAAACCATTCACCGAGGAGGAGATGGAAAGGTTGAGGACTTTCGCTAAGACTGACCGCGACAAAGCCATCATCGAATTTCTCTACTCCACCGGATGCCGTGTCAGTGAGATGGTGGCATTGAACCGTGACGACATCGACTATGAGAGCCGAGAAGTAACCGTATTGGGCAAGGGCAACAAGCAGCGCAAGGTGTTTTTGTCATACCGCTGCATTGCCGCCCTGCAAACCTATCAGAGCAAGCGGCTTGACAAAGACCCTGCGCTTTTTGTAAGTATGCCATCCAATAGATTTCCGCATAGAGATTCACAACGGCTACTGGCCAGTGGTGTGGAGTTTATGATACGGACGACGGGCAAGCGGGCAGGCATCGACAATGCACACCCACACCGCATCCGTCGCACGGCTGCGACATTCGCCCTGCGTCGTGGAATGCCCATCGAGCAGGTGAGCAAGATGCTCGGCCACGAAGACCTGAAGACTACGACCATTTACGCCAACTCGACCCTCGACGAGGTGAAAGCATCACACGACAAATTCATTTAGACTATGGCATACGGAGAATTGACACTGCCGCCCATCCGCTTGTCGTATAACAAGCGGAACGGGCAATTTTTGAAAGGGCACACGCCAGCCAACAAGGGCAAGAAGTGGAGCGAGTGGATGGGCAAACGTGCCCAGAAGCGAGCCGCCAAAGGATGGGCAAACCTCGACAAATACCGACCAACGACACGCCCCGACAACGCAGGGAGATGCAGAAAGCAGGTCATTGCCGTCTTGGATGATGGCAGTTGGCTATGGTTCCCATACCTTGGTGCCGCTGCCGAATGGATAGGCGGCAATCGTGAGAACGTTGGCCGATGCTGCCGGATGAACCAAGCAAAGAAGGTCTGCAAGCACAACTGGCGACCGGGACAGCCAAAGGGCGCAAACCCCATCAACACCGACCACAAATATAAGGGCATCCGCTTCTACTTTGAAAGCGACAACGTATGGACTACAAAAGTAAATTCATGAACAATTCACGGTAATTCGTGTTAAAACTTTCCAATCCCCAACGTTTTGGAAAGAAATGGAAAGATTTTCAATAAAAACCAGAAAAAATGAAAACCTTCGACGACATTCTGCGCACGGAACTTCAAAAGCCCGTGGTATTAAAGAACGCAAACGGAGCCACCATAGAGCCCATGGAGGCCATGGTGAAGTCGGTGCTCAACAACGCCATGAAAGGCGACCTCGCCGCCATCGCCTTCGTGCGCACTCTCACCGCAGCCAGCGACCCCGAAAGGGAACGGCAGGCTCAGGAGCGGCACCAGGCACGGCTCGCCGAAATCACCGGCGACATCATCGCACAACTCAAAGCCGAGCGGGCATACGACGGACAGGACACCGAGATACGTCTGGTGGCTGAGACCGCCGTGCTCGTGGAGAAACTCAACGACCTCATGGCGGAGCCCGACTTCCAGATGGTGGCCACCGACATCAAGACCGGCCACCAAACCGTCTCGCCCGTCATCGCTCTGCGCGACAAGCAGCGCGACCTCTTCCAGCAGCAACTCGCCAAACTCCGCGAGGAAGCCCTGCGACGCTCCATCACCCGAAAGAACATGCGAATATAACCCAAAACCATCATCAGAATGAACCAAGACAAAATCATCGACATCGAAGACCTTACCCCCGATGCCCACAACTTCAACCAGGGCACCGACGAGGGAAGGCAACTCATGCAGCGGTCGCTCTCCGAACTGGGTGCCGGGCGCAGCATACTCGTTGACCGCAACGGCAACGTGATAGCCGGAAACAAGACGCAGGAAGCAGCCATCAAGGCAGGCATCCGACGGGTGCGCGTCATCGAGACCGACGGCACCGAACTCGTGGCCGTGAAGCGCACCGACATCGACATCGACAGCGCAAAAGGTCGGGAACTCGCCCTCGTCGATAACCTCGCCACGCAAGTCAACCTCGCATGGGACGAGGCAGAACTCGAAGCCATGGACGTGGAAGGTTTCGACCCAGGGCAATGGGGATGGGAACCGCCGGAGATGGGCGAAGGCTCTCAGCAGAAAGACCCGACCAACAGCGAACTGGATGTGGATGGGTTTGGCGACAAAATCAAGATGACCCTTGAATTTTCCATCGAGGAACACGCCTTTATCCAACAAGCCTTGCAGCGTGACGGAATGACAAAGGAGCAAGTTTTACTACAACTTTTAGGATATGCAGAATAAGAACTATCAGCCGCACAGATTCCCCTATCTTTGGCGGCTCTCCGATGGCTACCCAGCCAAAGGGATTGAGAACCACGGATGCAAGGTGTTTGGCACGTTCATTTGTGGCGGTGGCTCTTCAATGGGTTACAAGTTGGCAGGTTATCACCACCTCGGAGGGGTGGAACTCGACCCAAGAGTGGCAGACACCTACAAGCGAAACCACCACCCCGAAATGCTCTACATCGAAGACATCCGAGACTTCAACAAGCGCACCGACCTGCCCGAAGTGCTTTACGACCTCGACATTCTGGACGGCTCGCCACCTTGCAGCACATTTTCCACGGCTGGCAGTAGAGATAAAGCCTGGGGCAAGGAAAAACAATTTGATGAAGGGCAGAAGTTGCAGCGGCTTGATGATTTGGTGTTTGTCTATTGCGACACCATCGAAAGATTAAAACCAAAGGTTTGTTGGCTGGAGAATGTTAGCGGTTTGGTCAAAGGCAATGCCAAAGCCTATGCAAAAGAGATTGTAAAGCGGTTGAATGAAATCGGCTACAACGTGCAGGTCTTTTTACTGAATGGTGCAACAATGGGAGTGCCACAAATACGTGAGCGGTGTTTTTTCATCGGACTACGCAAAGAATTCCATTTGCCAAAGTTGGTGCTTAATTTCAATGAGCGACCAATTCTTTTTGGTGAGATAATCGACCGTTCAGAAACAAAGCGTGATTTGAATGAAGTCCAACTTGATGTATGGAAAAGGCAAAAGCCAAACGACTATACATTTGCAGATGTGAGAGGTTATCCGAATGGTTTTAACGATATATTGGTATCGTCTCATCGGATTTGCAACACATTAACATCAAATGGAAAATTTATCTGCAAAGAATATCCCCGATGGTTCAATCAAGATGAATTTTGCAAGGTTGGCACATTCCCTATTGACTACGACTTCGGCGATAAAGGGCCGCAGTGGTATGTTGGCATGTCAGTTCCACCCGTGATGACAGCCCAAATCAGTTATCAAATATACAAACAATGGTTAACCAAAATTAAAAAGTAAAGAGAATGTTTGAAAAAGTCAACCCCCAGCATCCTGACAAGTTGGCCGACCGCATCGCCGGAGCCATCGTAGATTTGGCCTACGCCGTGGAGCGCAACCCGAGA
>CADBZW010000051.1 GCA_902799345.1 uncultured Bacteroidia bacterium
GTTTAGGGTTTAAGGTTTAAGGAAAACCTTGTAAACCGACAGAATCCTTAAACCATAAACCATCAACCTTAAACCAAAACGCGGTAGTAGCTCAGTTGGCAGAGCGGCGGCTTCCCAAGCCGCAGGTCGCGGGTTCGAACCCCGTTTACCGCTCAAACGTCTCCAAAACAATCAGTGTCAGCAACTTACAACGGTGGGTTGCTGACTTCTTGTTTAAAATCGGGACAGAAACGGGACAAAATGAGGTTTTTGTACAACGTTCTATAAAACATAAACCATTGGACTCCAATATATTATAAAAACATTGTTTTCGAACCGCAGACTTATTGGCTATAGGACCGATATTTTGGGGTGTTCATTATAAAAAATAAGTATCTTTGCGGCGATTTTAAGTTGATATAGTATGAATAACAATATGACATTTTCGCAAATGGCGCAGCTGGAGCTGATGAACGCGGCCGCCAACGTCAACTCTCAGGAGGATTTGGATGCGTTGAAGCTAACCATATCGCTCTTCTTTGCCGAGAAGGCGCAACGAGAAATCGACCAGATGTGGGAGGACGGCACACTCGACCAGTCCAAGCTGGACGAACTGCGTGGCCAACATTTGAGGACACCCTACATCATTCCATAATAAAATGGAATCAAATACCGACATCGCACAGGACTGCCGTTTTTGAGCGCTGGTTGCCAATGCGGCATCTCCTTGACTATGCGGAGTGCCTGCTTGTCAAGTTCAGGGAAAAGCGAGTTTTTGAGTTCAGCATTGGCAACACTCCCGTCAGCTTCGATGTCGAATTCCACCAGCACGACACCTACCACATCAGATTGTCCCACAACGGAATAGTCCATGCGCTGGACGAGAAAATCATATAGACCTTCCGTTCCGCCAGGAAACACGGGTGCCTCATTAAACTCACGCATGTCTATGGGTATGGAATAGAAAAGAGATTTTTGCACCCCTTTGGAGATAGGTTTCTGCTGGATCAGTTCCACAATAACGCATCCTTTGAGATAAAAGAGATCCGCCTTATGGATTCTTTCACTACTGTCTGTATTGAGGGTCTGAAATATGGGATTCGGAAGTCTGTGGGAAATGATGTCGTTGAGATACTTTTGACCGAAAAGAGTGTCAACGTAAGTGAAATATTCGGAAAGCCGTTTCCCCTGATAAGTAGTGTAAGCCAGGTTCTTCTCTTCATTGCTTTCACTGGAATATAGCAAAAAGTTGCATTTATGGCCAGGGTGTTCTTCCAGAAACTTCTTGAGCGGCTCCAAATAACGCGGCATTTCCCATTCCAACAAACGTCCATTCATATTCCAAGGCAGCAGGTCAAGCACAATCCGTACGGAGTCCGTGACATAATCCACATGGTTAGGAACTCCGACATAGTACTGGCGTTGCGGGTAAGCATTTGAAAATGTACAGAGGGAAATGATACCAGTCAACAAAAGAGGCGAAAGTTTCTTAATCATAGTCTTGATATTTTATGCGATACTTATTACGCGGCAAAAATACAACTCTTATTCAATGTGCAGCAACTCCCGCAAAATTTCATGAGTCTATTTCCCAGCTGCTTGGGACATTCTGGCCGCTTCCAGCATGGCCACCTGCTGCAAGGCTTCCTGCAGCGTAGCTCGCGACGACGGACGCCCCAATAAGAGCCGAGCCTGCCTTGCAGAGTCCTGAATGCTCTTGTTGATTAAATCGAGGAAGGTCTGTTTATCCATTTTCTATATCGTTTACGAGTTCATCAATAAATTGAAGTGATGACGCTGTGAAGCCCCCATTCTCAATTGTTTGTTGTAAACCTATTGATGGTTAATCCAAATATCCATCGTTTCGGATCTGGTTTTCTACTGCGTCAAGAAAAGATATCGCAGTAGGCACTAACGGCGTAATATCCGCTTCTGTGACCACTTTCCAGTCATCATAATCACCCGTTTGTCTCAACTCGAACAATTGGCTGTAAAACTTCCCCAAATCTGAATCAATAAGGCCTGTCTTGATGAAATGTAGTCCGAAAAGGCCTATCGCCCCACCGTGAGTGTGAGCATTCAGACCGTTTTTAAGCAGCAATGCTGATACCATATAATAACAAGCATAATACATCCTGTTGGCAGCAGCATACCAATAGCCACCTTCAATGATACCTTTCGTCTCGTCCCATGTTTCGCGTGAGCGTCTGATTCTATTCAAAACCAGTGCTTTTGTTTCCTCGTTTGTCAGCATAGTACAACTCCTTCCCTGTTGATGTTTTCAAAAAAGGGTGAGCCTTTCCGCATCGCCCATTCGTCATACGTGTACACCTTCGGGCTGAAGTAAGTACCATAC